>NZ_CP110680.1:3790814-4486221 GCF_028583725.1 Cellulomonas fimi
CGGCGGCCCGCTCGTCGCGGTCCTGTGGGGGCGCGACGCGCAGTCGCTGCGACCCGCGCTGGGGTCCGTGCCGCGCGTCGAGTCGGTGCACCCGTCGCCGCTGTCGGCCTCGCGCGGGTTCTTCGGGTCGCGCCCGTTCTCGACGGTCAACCGCCTCCTGGAGGCCCAGGGCGCGCCGCCGGTGGACTGGCGGCTGCCCTGAGCCGGGTCACGGCCGGCAGATGACCGGCGTGCCGGGTGCCGTCGTGAGGAAGACCTGGACCTCGGGCGTCTCCCCGCGGTTCGCGGGGAGCATGCCCCGGACCACGGGCAGCTCCGCGCAGCGCGAGTGCACGACCGCGACGTTGTTCGCCGACGTGATCACGGCGTCCTGCCACGACCAGCCGGTCGCGGGCACCGCGCGGTCCGGGACGGTGAACGCGAACTCGACGTGCTCGGTCGGCGTGATGCCCGGGGCCGAGAACAGCACCTTCCAGTACGCCTTCCAGTACCCGCCCTCCTGCCAGAAGCTCGGGTCGCCGTAGCCGGTGACGGTGCACGGTCGGGCGACGGGGGCACCGTTCGCGTCCACGACCCAGCACGAGTCCGGCGCGGGTCCGGGCACGCGCCACGCCGCCGGGATGGCGAACCCGCCGACGAGCACGCGCACGCGCGTCACGTCGGACGGAGCCGGAGCACCGGTCAGCGCGTAGGACTGGTCGACCGTGGCGAGAGTGCCCTCGGCGGTGCCGAGCACGCCGGCGGCGCCGAACAGCGTCACGCTCACGGGGGCGCCCGCGCACGCGGCCGCGTCGATCGCGGTGAGACCGTCGAGCGTGACGGCGGTGGGCGCGGAGGTCGAGGTCGGGACGACGTCGACCTCCGTCGTCGTGCACGCGCTGCGCGCGACGATCGCGGACCGCTCGGCGTGGACGTCGAGCCGCGACGCGCTCGCGTGCGGCAGTGCCGCGCCCACGACGAGCGTCGCGAGCACGGCGAGCGCGGCCGTCCCGGCCCGACGCCGGCGCGCGCGTGCGCGGAGGTCGGTGGTGGGTGCCGACGGGCGGCGGCGGGGCACGGCAGGGCCCGTCGGCCCGGGGACTCGGGTGCGCTGGGGTCTCATGACAGGGTCACCACCACGGTGTGCACGGAGGTCGCGAGGACGGGAGGCAGTCCGCCGAGGAGGACCGACGAGTGCCCGGCGGGCAGCGGCGCGGTCGCGGCGAGCAGGAGCGCGCCGGACGCGTCGTGCGCGGTCGCGGACACCGTGCGGCCGGCGCAGGCGACCGCGTCGACGTCGCCGACCTCGAGGCCGTCGATGCGGTCGGTGTCGACACCGCCGGCCACCTCGTACACGAGGCGGGTCGTCACGGTGTCGTCGCAGGGCGGCGCCACGGGGGCGGTGCCCGACGCGACGCCGTCGGTCGCACCGACGGACAGCCGGGAGGCGGACGCGGTCGTCACGCCCCCGACGAGGACGACGAGCAGTGCCGCGACCGCGGCACGGAGGCCGCGCGTCGGTCGCGCGTCACGGAGCCGGCGCACGGGGTGCCTCCTCGGGGGTGTGGTGGTGCGGGTCACGCCCGGCCGGGTCACGGGCGGGCCAGAGCCACCACCCGGCGACGATCACGCCGAGCGCGAGCCACGTCAGGGGTGAGGCGAGCACGGGCGTCACCGCACCGACACCGCCGACGTGCCACCGGACCACGCCGGCGACGTCCTCCGCGGTGGGGTGCCAGACGTCGTCCCAGCCGTTGTTGTCGCCGCGCGTCGTCCAGCCGGTCGCGGCGTCGCCGCCGACGATGCGGTGCACGACGTACGCGTCGACGCCGTCGGGCCGGTAGACGATGACGTCGCCCACCGCGGCGGTGCCGGCCCGCGCGACGACGAGGTCACCCGTGGCGTACGTGGGCTCCATCGAGCGCCCCGAGACGACGACGACGGTCGTGGCGCCGCCCCACGCCGTCGGCCACAGCAGGACCGTGGCGGTGACGACGAGGGCGGCGGGGACCCACGCCACGACCCGCCGCCACCGGGCGCGGGGCCGCGGGGCCGCGGCGGTCGCGGCCGTGGACGGCGTGGTCGTGATCATGGGTGCTCCTCCGGTCGGTCGGTCGGACGGTCGGCGTCTCAGGCCGACGCGGGGGCCTCGAGGATCACGGTCACGTCGGTGAGCTCGTCATGGCTCGTGAGGCCGGTGCCCGCGAGGACCTGCCCGGTCGGTCCGGCGGCCGTCGCGGGGGTGAACGTGAAGGACAGGTCGCCGGCGGCGCGCTCCACGTAGACCGTGCCCTCCCAGCCGGTGACGTCCGCCGTGCCCACGTCGAGGGCGATCGTGAGGTCGACGGGGACGGCGCCGTCCGTGGGCGCGGCGGCCCCGTCCTCGGCACGGACGGTCGTGAGCGAGGCGCTCGCGCCGGTGAGACCGGTCACCGTCGTGGCGCTGCCCGAGGCGACGCCGTCCGTCGCGTCGACGTCGAGCATCGACGCCGAGGCCGTGGCGAGCCCGGCGATGCCGAGGCCCACGAGGCCGATCGCGACGGCCTTGCGGCGTCGGTCCTGACGGTCGGTCTGGGTGGTCGGGGTGGTGATGTGCTGCGTGCTCATGGTGGACCTCCGGGCCCGTCCCCCGCCCGTCGGTGCCGAGCGGGTCGTGCGGGCCCCTGTGTTGGGGACGCCTCCATGGTCACAAGAGAAATTTCAGTTCCAGTGGGACGGTGGTCCCAGAAATCTGGACAACCGTCCGAGTTCCCGGGTGAAAAAGGATGCGTCGGGCGACGTCGGCGCGGAGCGCCAGAATGGGGGCCGTGACCACCCCCGCCGACACCGCACCCCGCTGGTCCCGCTACGTCGCCATCGGCGACTCGTTCACCGAGGGCCTCTGGGACTCCCCCGACGGCCCGGACGCCGCGCAGCGCGGCTGGGCGGACGTGCTCGCCGCACGCCTCTCGCAGCGCCGCACCGCGGCGGGCGGGTCCCCGCTGGAGTACGCCAACCTCGCGATCCGCGGGCGGCTCCTGCGGCCGATCCTCGTCGAGCAGGTCCCGGCCGCCCTGGCCATGAAGCCCGACCTCGTGAGCCTCGTCGGCGGCGGCAACGACATCCTGCGACCCGCCGCCGACGTCGACCGGCTCGCGCGACTCCTCGAGCAGGCGGTCGTCCGGCTGCGCGAGTCAGGGGTCGACGTGCTGCTCGGCACGGGGGTCGACGCGGTCGACAGCCCGCTCGTGCGCGCGACCCGCTCGCGCGTCGCCGTCTACAACGCGCACATCTGGTCGATCGCCCGCCGGCACGACGCGCACGTGCTGGACCTGTGGGGCATGCGCAGCCTGCGCGACTGGCGCATGTGGGCCGACGACCGCATCCACCTCACGTCCGACGGTCACGCGCGCGTCGCGCAGGCCGCGCTCGTGGGCCTCGGCCTGCCGCCCGACGAGCCCCGCTGGGACGACCCCCTCGCCCCGCTGCCGCCGACGCCGCGGATCGAGCAGCTGCGCGGCGACGCGCAGTGGTTCCGCGAGCACGTCTACCCGTGGGCCACCCGTCGCCTGCGCGGCCGCTCGTCGGGCGACCTGCGCCGGCCGAAGCGGCCGGTCCTCGCGCCCGTCGAGTAGCCGCGGTCAGCGGTCGACGACGCAGGTGGAGAACGCGAAGGACTGCGTCCCGACGATGTTCGACGCGGTCCGCGACGTCGTCTGGAAGACGTAGGGACCGGCCAGCGACGGCACGACCGTCCGGTCGATCCGCCACTCCTCGCCGCCGTACCGCCACGCGTCGGGCGAGCCGCCCGCGGACCGCAGGCGCGCGACGGCCGCGGTCATGTCGACGGGCGTCTGCCAGGCCACGTAGAACGGCGACGTGCCGTTGCCGGTGACGGTCGTGACGACGCACGCCTCGCGGTCGGTCCAGGTGCCCTGGGCGAAGGACACGGTGTAGGCCGACGGGGTCACGACGGCGCCGGGCAGGGAGAAGTTGCAGACCGTCACCGTGCGGACCTGGCCCACGACGACCGTGTCGTACGGCTGCCAGACGTCGGTGCGCCCGGAGATCTTGATCAGCCCCGCCGTCGTCGGTGCGCCGAGCTGGTACTTCCACGACTCGTCACCCTGGAGCGAGTAGCCCGTGCGTGCGCCGTTGAAGGGTGCTTGCGTCGTGTCGATCCAGGCGGACCAGACGATCGGCGTCGTCGACCGCGTCGTGACGCGGATCGTGAAGCACGCCTGCTGCCCGCTCGTGGCGTTGGTGAGGTCCCACGTGACGGTCGTGTCGAACGCGGACCCGTCGGGGCCCGGGTAGACGGGACCGGACGCGGCGGGCGGGGTCCACGTGGCCGAGACGGGCCAGCCGTCCCCGGCGACGAAGACGCGCGCGGTCGTGGCGGTCGGCGCGGAGAACGGCGTGGTCGTCGTCGCCGTGAACGTGCCGGCGGCGAGCGTGCCCGTCGCGTCCAGCAGCACGGTGCCCGCGCTCGTCGCGAGGATGACGCGCCCCGTCGTGCACGTACCGCCGAGCCCGCTCACGGTCACCTGCGTGTACTGGCCGCCGACGGGCGTCCCGCTCGCCGCGACGGCCGCGGGCCCGGTCGCGCAGCGCTGGACCGCGGTGCCGTACGGCTGACCCGGCGTCGTGAGCGACAGCCGCGCCGCGCTGGCGACGCCCGTGGCGAGGACGGCGACGACGAGGACCAGCACCGTCACGACCAGGCCGGCGGTGCGCGGGTGCAGCAGGCTCCGGTGCACGGCGTCAGCCGCCGGCGGGGGTGAGCGCGGGGCGCCGGGTGCCGTCGTCGTCGACGGCGTGGGGCTCGGCGGAGGCGGCGGGGTGGACGTCGGGGTCGGGTCCAGCGCCGGCCTCCGCGGCCCGCGCGTCACTCGCGTGGGGCTCGCGGTTCTCGTCGCGCGACGACGGCCAGACGAGCAGCGCGCCCGCGATCAGCAGGCACGACCCGAACACCCACGGCGACGCGACGAACCGCCCGACCAGCCCGACCTTGGCGACGTGCAGCTGCGCGACGCCGAGGACCTCGTCGTCCGTCGGTGCGAACGGGTCGGTCCAGTCGTTGTTGTCGCCCTGGACGACCCAGCCGTTCTCCCCGTCGCCCCCGACGAGGCGGTGGATGATCCGGCCGCCGTCGAGCTGCTCGGGACGGTAGACCACGACGTCGCCGACCTGCGGCGTACCGCAGCGCGAGACGACGAGGTCGCCGGTCTCGTAGGTGGGCTCCATCGAGTGCCCGGAGACGATCGTCAGCGTCGTGCAGCCGCCGAGGTTGGTCGGCCACAGCAGCCACGCGGCGACCGCGGCGGCCGCGTAGAGGAGGACCGAGGCGACGGCACGCAGCACCCGGCGCGCGGGGCGCGCACCGGGTGCCGTCGTGACGTCGCTGGTCATCGGCGTCAGCCGTCGATGCTGACCGCGAACGAGGAGATCGTGTTGTAGTCGACGCCGGCCGGGAGGGCGAAGGCGACGACCGTGGCCGTGGTGTGCGGCGCGGTGAGCGTCTTGGGGGTGAGCTCGGTGTACGAGCCGGACGCGGTCTTCCACGCGACGCGGATCGTCTTGCCCTGGCAGTCGGCGTCGATGTTGCCGAACTGCACCTCGGACGGCGCGTAGCCCGTCGTGCCGAGCGTGGGCGTCTTGTACTTGGCGGTGACGGCGCCCGTCGCGGCCTTCTGGCAGGTCGCGTCGACGCTCACGGTGCCCGTCGCGGCGGTGCCGTTCGAGGTCAGGTTGAGCTGCGACGCGGACGCGAGGGACAGGCCGGCGACGCCGAGGACGGCCAGGCCGACGGCCAGGCCCTTGCGGGTCGAGAACTTCGCCATGGTGACTCCTGGATCGTGACGACGCGGGTCGGCGTGTCGTCGATCCGCTCGGGCTCCGGTGGCGGAGCGCCGTCGCAGACGCTACGAACGTCCGATCGACCGCCGTCGGCCCGGCCTGGGTGCCAGCACCCGGGCCGCCGGGAACGTCGTTTTCTTTCACCCGGAGCGGATCCGCACGATCCTGGACGACCGTCCATGAAGCGGACGGGGGCGATGTGACCTGCGCCTACGGCCGAACGGGTGACACCTTGTGGCCGTTCGTGCCGAGCGGGATGCGCGCGACGAGCCGCGCCCCCCGCCCCGCGCCGGGGTGCAGCTCGACGGAGCCGCCGACGAACGTGAGCCGCTGCCGCATGCGGGCGGTGCCGGACGCGACGCCCGCCGTCTCCTCGTCGTACAGCGCGCCGTCGTTCTCGACGGCGACGACGAGCACGCCGTCCTGCACGTCGACCTGCGCGACGATCGACGTCGCGGGACCGTGCTTGAGCGAGTTCGTCACACCCTCCTCGACGACCCGGACGGCCAGCAGGCGCTCGGGCACGGTGAGCCGCGGGTTCGCGGGGTCGTCGTACGCGCGGGCCGCGTCGGTGACCTCGAGGCGGGTCGCGATGCTCGCGGGCAGCCGGCCGAGCAGCGCGCGCACGGCGGGCACGAGCCCGAGCTCGAGCCGGTCGGGGTACAGCAGGCGGCTCATCTCGCGGACGTCCGCCGCGCGCGCCTGCGCGAGCTCACCCGCGATCCAGCGCAGGTCGTCGAGGTCGCCCTCGTCGAGGGGACCCTGGGCGGCGTGCGTGACGATCTGGTCGAGGCGGGCCTCGACGAGCACGAGCTTGTTCTGGAGCGTCCCGTGCAGGCCCTCCGCGACCTCGCGGCGCACGCGGATCTCCTCCTGCTCGAGCGCGCGCACGGCGTTCTCGACGAGCACGGCCTCCCGCTCGGCGGACCGGATCTGCGCCCGCAGGCGGCGCCGGGCGACGAGCCCCCACATCCCGATCGACCCGGAGATGACCCCGATGACGAGCCCCGACACGAGCTCGGCCTCGACGACCTCGCGGCTCGGGTCGGCGTAGACCCCGAGCAGGTGCTGGGCGCCGACGCGCAGGACCGCGCACGCGGTCGCCGCGAACAGCAGCGACACCGCCATGTGCCACAGGCGCGTGGCGCGGTGCGCGTTGACGACGGCGAGCACCGCGACGAGCCCGACGACCGCCGCGAAGTTCGCGCCGAGCCGGCTCCAGACGCTCACGGCGTCCCACTCGGTGACGACCCGGCTGTAGATGTACGTCGTCTGGAGGGCGGCGCCGATCGCGTAGCCGCTCGCGACGATCCCGCTGGCACGCAGGAGCCCGACGCGGTCGTTGCGCAGGTCGCGGGCACGCCGGGCGACGAGGGCGGCCGAGTCGTCGTCGGCGGCGGTGGTGCGGGTGGTGGGCATCGGTCGTCCCTGCGGGCCGTGCGGGTGCACCGGACGGGTGCTCGTGCGCGTGGTGTCGGTCACGTCGGACGCTCCGGGTGACTGACGCGCGGCGCGGCGACGACGATACTTGCCCCGATGAACACTGCCGTGACCGGCCCGGTGCGCGTCGCCGTGGTCGAGGACCAGCCGCTCTTCCGCTCGATGCTCGAGCGGATGCTCGACGACACCGACGGACTGCACGTCGTGGTCGCGACGGGCTCGGTGACGGAGGCGACGCGCCTGCTCCCGCCGGGCGCGGTGGACGTGGTGGTGCTCGACGTCGACCTCCCCGACGGCAACGGGATCGCGCTGGGCGTGACGCTCCGCCGCCGGCAGCCCGGGCTCGGGGTGCTGCTGCTGTCGGCGCACGACGCGATGGACCTCCTGCTCGACCTCCCGCCCGACGTGGCCGCGGGATGGGGCTACCTGTCGAAGACGTCGTCGACGAGCGAGGAGGTGCTCGTCTCGGCGGTCCGCGCGGCCGCGGTCGGCGAGACGGTCCTCGACCCGGCCCTGCTCGCACGCATGGCACCGCGCGCGGGGTCGGCGGTGTCCCGCCTGACCGACCGGCAGTACGAGGTGCTGCGCCTGCTGGCCGAGGGGCTGTCGAACGCGGGCATCGGCGCGCGTCTGGGGATCACCGAGAAGTCGGTGCAGAACCACGTGAACGCGCTCTACGCGACGCTCGGCATCGACACCGACCCGAGCCGCAACCCGCGGGTCAGCGCGGCGCTGCGGCTGCTCGCGGAGACGGGTCCCGCCTAGTCAGGGCCGTTCCCCCTGGTCAGGGGCAATCTTCCGATGGGGCTTGACCGGTACAGTCAACCGGTCTTACTGTACCGGTATAGCGGTCTGTAGCGGTACAGATCGGAAGGGAGAAGGACCCGTGCTCGACCAGTCGATCGGCCTGCTGCTCGCCCGTGACGCGTCCGTCCTCGAGTCGCACAGCGCCCGCCCGTGGGCCCCCGTCGCCGAGGAGCGCCCCGCCCGCGAGCCGCAGCCGCACCGCCCTCGCGTCCCGCGCACCCGTCGCGCCCTCGCCCGGGGCCTGCACCGCGTCGCCGACGCCGTGCAGCCGGCCTGCACGTTCGAGGTCGGCCACCCCGCGCGATGACCACGACACCCGCCCCGCTCGCCACGCCCGGGACCGGCCCGGAGGCGACATCCCTCGGGCGGCGCTCCCCGGTGCCCGGCGGCACGACCTACCCTGTCCCGCATGCCGCGGAACAGGGTGGCGTCGTGCCCCGGGTGACCCTCCAGACCATCGCCGACAAGGTCGGCGTCAGCCGCATGACCGTGTCCAACGCGTTCTCGCGGCCCGACCAGCTCTCCGCCGACCTGCGGCGGACCATCCTCGACGCCGCCGCCGAGCTCGGCTACGTCGGCCCCGACCCGTCCGCGCGCGCCCTCGCCCGCGGTACCACCGGCGCCATCGGCCTGCTGCTCACCGCGTGGGTCGGCGACGCGCTGCGCGACCCCATCGCCGCGTCGTTCTTCGGCGCCATCGCCGAGGAGCTCCAGCCCACCGGCTACGCCGTCGCCCTCCTGCCCGGCGAGAAGGCGGCCCGCGACATCCCCCTCGACGGCGCGCTCGTGTACGCGTGCGGCGGCGACTCCGCCGCGCTCGACTGGCTCGTGCGCCGCAAGCTGCCGCTGGTCTTCGTCGACCTCGACCCCATCCCGGGGCACCCGTCGATCGTGCTCGACGACCGCGCGGGCAGCCGGCAGGCCGCCGAGCACGTCCTCGCGCTCGGTCACCGGCGCATCGCGTTCTTCACCATGGGCGGCCGCGAGCGCCACGGCCACCTCGCCGACGGCCGCACCGCCGGCCACGACTACGTCTCCCGCACGCGCGTCGCCGGTGCGGTCGAGGCGCTCGACGCCGCGGGCGTCGTGCCCACCGCCTACGAGATCGTCGACAACGTCGACCCGTACGCGCACGAGGGCGCGCGCGCTCTCCTCACCGGCCCCGACCGCCCGACCGCCGTCCTCTGCTTCTCCGACCTCATGGCGACCGCCGTCCTCGACGTCGCCGCCGAGCTGGGGCTGCGCGTGCCCGAGGACCTGTCCGTCGTCGGCTGGGACGACAGCCCGCTCGCCGCGCGCGTCCGCCCCGCGCTGACCACGCTCCGTCAGGACCTCGAGACCAAGGGCCGCACCGCCGCGCGCACGCTGCTCGCCGCGATCGAGCGGTCCCGCGCCGGCGAGCCCGTCGAGCCGACCCGCACCGAGCTGCCCGTCGAGCTCGTCGTCCGCGCCAGCACGGGCCCCGCGCCGACCGACTGACGGCCGCCCGCCGAGCCGCCGGTCACTGGTCCGGGTCGCCGATGTGCCCCGGGGCGGTCACCGACAGCACGCGCTGCACGAACGAGCAGTACTCCTCCATGTAGTGGCGCAGGAACTGCTCGAGCGACGCGTCTGCGACCGACCCGTCGTCGCCGAACGTCGAGTCCGTGACCTGGATGTACACCTCGGGCGAGTTGAGCTGGGGCGCGTTGAGGAAGCTCAGCACGCTCCGCATCGACGACTGCATGACCGCGGTGCCCACCGCGCCGATCGACGCCCCGACGATCCCCGTCGGCTTGCGCGCGAACGAGTTCGTCCCCCACGGCCGCGACCCCCAGTCGATCGCGTTCTTGAGCGCACCCGGGATGCTGCGGTTGTACTCGGGCGACACGAACAGGATCCCGTCGGACGACTCGATCGCCTCCTTGAGCGCACGCGCGGGCGCCGGGTAGTCCGCGTCGTGGTCCGGGCTGTACAGCGGGAGGTCACCGATCGGGATCTCGGTGAACGTCAGCTCGTCGGGCGCGAGCGCGATCAGCGCCTGCGCGAGGCGGCGGTTGATCGAGCTGCTCGACAGGCTCCCGACGAAGTAGCCGATGCGGTAGGTCACGACGGTCTCCTCTCCGCGGGCCGGCGGAGCAGGACGCGCGCACCGGCACCGGGGCTTGCGGACCCGTCCGATTCTGGTGCGGACCGTCGAGGCCCGCGCGGTGAGGCGAGGCTGGGCGCGCCCCCGTGCACGGGCGCGCAGCAACCCGCACAACCTGGAAGATGCGGGTTCCTGTTACAGGTTGTCGGACAGCGCGAGGGGCGGACTCCCACCTGACGCACATGGAGCCCCCTGTCGGATTCGAACCGACGACCCCCTGTTTACAAGACAGGTGCTCTGGCCGACTGAGCTAAGGAGGCGGGCGGGGACAGCGTACCGGTGCCCCTCGCGGCTCCGGACGCGCCGACGGGCGGACCGGGACCCCTCGCAGGGTCCGGCCCGCCCGTCGGTGCGGCGGTGCGGGGCGGGCGTCAGCCCTTGGCGGCGGCGGCCTGCTCCACGGCGGCGCGCAGGGCGCCCGGCTGCTGCCAGTTGCCATCCCACTTCACGCCGTCGATGAGGATGTACGGCGTGCCGAGGTCGGGGAACTGCGCCGACGCGGACGCGTACGCGGCCTTGACCCACGGTGCGAAGGTGCGCCACTCGCCGTCCTTCTCGGTGGTCTCGCCGTCGGCCTCGACCTCGTAGGTGCCGGTGACCGTCGACGTGAACTTGCCGGTCACGTCGGCGGGAACCCCGACGCCCTCGGCGATGTCGGCGATCTCGGCGTCGGACAGGCCCGAGCTGCCCTCGGCGGGCTGGGTGTCCTCGGCGTACAGCGCGGACATGAAGTCGATCAGGTGCTCCGGCGACTCGTCCGCGACCACGGCGTACGCGTTCGCGGCGCGCGTCGAGTAGAACGTGCCCTGCGAGAAGTGGTCGAGGAACGCGAGCGGGTGGAACGCGACGGTCACGCCGTCCGTCTCGGTGAGGGCCTGCACGTCCTCGCCGTTGGTCTGCTCGAACTGGCCGCAGACCGGGCACATGAAGTCGAAGTAGATCGACAGCACGGTGTCGTCGTCGCCCTGCTCGCCGACGCCCGCGGTGCTCACGGGGATCGCGCCCTCGTCGTTCGCGGTCGCGGGAGCCTCGACGTCCGCGAGCGCGGGCGCGACGAGCCCCTCCTCGCCGCGGCCGTAGGTGACCGTGCCGTAGGCCTCGGCGCGCTCGCGCGACTGGTTGACGATGAAGAACACGACGGCGCCGAGCGCGAGGACGGCGAGGACGAGGCCGCCGATCGCGAGCATCCGGTTCCGCTTGGCCTTGCGCTCCTGCTCGGCGCGCATCGCGGCGGCCTTGGCGCGCGCCTCGTCGCGTCGGACCGCCTTGGTCGGGCGGGGTTCGTTCGTGGGCATGGGTACTCCTGGTCCTGGGAAGAGGGGGTCGGGCGGGTCGGTCAGGCGACGACCGGCGGACCCCGGACCGGGAGGACGGTGACGAGCAGGCGGTCCCGCAGGACGGGGGCGACGTGGTCGACGGGCGTCGCGGCGACGACGGGCAGCGCGACGGACACGTCGTCGAGACGGACGGCCCACCGGCGCAGGAGCCGCGCGACGCCGCCGGCCGCGCGCGCGACGACGACCGACGCGCCGAGCCCGCCCGCCGCGAGAGCCAGGTGCGTGACGACGACGGGGACGGCGACGCTGAGCAGCAGCACCGCGCCGCCGGCCGCGGGGCCGAACGCGTAGGTGCCGTCGGGGCAGTCGGAGACGTCGCTCAGCAGCGCGAGCCGTACCCCCCAGGGGCCGACGCCGACGGCGGTGACGCACTGGTGCAGCAGCACCCGCCCGGACGCGGCGACCGCGAGGCCGAGCAGCGCGGCGAGCGCGGCGACGGCGACGAGCGCGCGCGAGTCCGCGAGCGGGGCTCGTCGTGCACGCATGCGGCCCAGCGTAGGGCCACGACCTGTGCGGCCGGGCCGGGTCGGAACGGTTCGTGCCCCGCTCGTGCCCGGCGACGCCGGTCAGGGCATGGTCGGCGTCGGGAGCGGCCACCACGAGATCGCGCGGCCGTCGAGCAGCAGCGCGACGAGGACCGCGGCCGCCGCGAGCAGCACCACGACCGTGATGAACGCGCCGAGCCGTCCGGGGGCGACCACCGCGAGGGTCCGGCGGGCGCCGACCCGGGTCATGGCCGACAGGGGCCCCCACCAGACGACGAGCACGGCCAGCAGCACGAGCGCGCCGACGACGAGCGACGCGGTCAGACCCTGCACCGGCTGCCCGGACGACGACCCGTCGATCGTCCAGCGCCCGGAGTCGAGCAGCCACCAGAGCACCCCGACGACGACGACCGCGACGCTGCCGCCGACGACGAGCGACGGCACGAGCCCGGCGGTGGCCCGCAGGAGGTGCCACGGCCCGGCGGCGACGGTGACGGGGATGTCGGAGCGGCGCACGCCGAACCGCTCGCGGCGGTGGTGCATGGCCTCGACCGCGGTGCCGAAGGTGCGCGCGACGAGGAGCAGGACACCGACGACGACGAGCGTGACGCCCGGGAACAGCGTGCCGGCGACCCCGACGAGCAGGGCGGCGGCGAGCAGCGTGCCCCAGCGCCGCTCGGTGGGCGGGCGCACGTACCCGGAACCCTCGGGCCCCGGCTGCTCGGACGCGTCGAGGTCGTCCTGGATCCAGTCGACGCCGTCGGGGTCGTCGTCGTCCTGCGACCACCCGTCGGCGTCCTCGTCGCCGGACCAGCCGTCCCAGCCGTCGTCCTCGCCGTCGTCGAGGTCGTCGTCGGTGCCGGGCTCGAACGTGCGCGTCCTGCCGTCGTGGGCGACGAGCGTGGCCGTGCCGGCGGCGACCGCCGCGCCGGTGGGCCGTGCGCCGGCCTTCGTGAGGAGCACGGTGCCGCTGGAGTCGGCCGGGTCGACGTGCGTCGTGTCGGTGCCGTCGGCGGGGTCGACGCGCGTGGTCGCGGCGAGGTCCTCCGGGTGGACGACGGTCGTGGCGGTGTCGTCCTCGTCGACGACGTCCCCGTCGGTCGCGACGACGGTGAGCGCGGCGACCACGTCCTCCGGGTCGGTCCGCGCGTCGGGATCGGCGACGAGGGCACCGCGCAGCGCGGTCGCGGTGAGCGTGCCGAGGCCGTCGAGGTCGGCGTCACCGGCACGCGCGCGGGAGAGGACGACCTCCAGGGGCCGGGTCCCGAACGGGGCGCGCCCGGTCGCCGCGTAGGCCAGGACGGCCGCCCATCCCCAGTAGTCGCTCGACGCCGTGGGCTCGTCGCCGTCGAGCAGCTCGGGCGCGAGGTAGCCCGGCGTGCCGATGACGAGGCCGTCGGACGTCAGCGGGGCGTCGCCCGCGGCCTGCGCGATGCCGAAGTCGATGAGCACGGGTCCGTCGTCGGTGACGAGGACGTTCGCGGGCTTGAGGTCACGGTGCACGACGCCCGCGCCGTGCACGGCCGCGAGCGCGGACCGCAGCCCCTCGGCGAGGTCGAGCAGGTCCTGCCCCGCGAGCGGGCCGCGTTCGCGCACGTGGTCCTCGAGCGTGTCGCCGTCGACGAGCTCGGTGACGAGGAACGCCTCGGTCGAGTCCGCCTCGGCGTCGAGGATCGCGGCGACGCCGGGGTGGCGCAGCTTCTGCAGCGCCCGGACCTCGCGACGCAGCCGGTCACGGGCGACCGCGTCGGACCCGAGCTGGGGGTGCAGCAGCTTGAGCGCGACGGCCGTGCCGCCGCCGTCGACGGCCCGGTACACGGTCCCCATGCCGCCCGAGCCGAGCGGCGCGACGATGCGGTACCCCCCGATGTCCGACCCCGGCGTCAGACCGATCCGCTCCATGCCCGCACGCTAGCCCGGGACGCGGACGGCCGTCCCCCAACGCGCGGGTGACGTGTGACGCGCGTCGCGTCCACCCGTGACCAGGGGCGCTCACCAGGCCGGACGGCTAGGGTCGACGCAGACCCCGAGGAGTTGATCTCGTTGCCTTCCGACGTGCCCGACGCCGGCTACGACCTGCTCGTCGTCGCGAACCGTCTTCCCGTGGACGTCGCCCTGGGCGACGACGGTGAGCCGACCTGGACCCGCTCGCCCGGCGGCCTGGTGACCGCGCTGGCGCCCGTGATGGCCGGCGCGGACGGCGCGTGGATCGGGTGGGGCGGCTCCCCCGACCTGGAGCTCGAACCGTTCGCGGTGGACGGCACGCAGCTCGTGCCGGTCACGCTCAGCGCGTCCGACGTCGAGCGGTACTACGAGGGGTTCGCCAACGACACCCTCTGGCCGCTGTACCACGACGTCATCGCGCCGCCGACGTTCCACCGGCAGTGGTGGGACGCCTACCAGCGGGTGAACAAGCGGTTCGCGGAGGCCGCCGCGCGGCACGCGTCGAAGGGCGCGACGGTCTGGGTGCACGACTACCAGCTGCAGCTCGTCCCGAAGATGCTGCGCGAGCTGCGGCCCGACCTGCGGATCGGCTACTTCCACCACATCCCGTTCCCGCCGCTCGAGATCTTCGCGCAGCTGCCCTGGCGGCGGCAGGTCGTCGAGGGCCTGCTCGGCGCGGACCTCGTGGGCTTCCAGCGGGCCGGGGACGCCGCGAACTTCGTGCGGATCGTGCGGCGCCTCACGGACCTCACGACGCGCGGCCAGGTCGTCACGCTCATGAAGCACGGCCGGGTCGACCGGCACGTCCGGGCGGCCGCGTTCCCGATCTCGATCGACTCGCACGCGTTCGACGACCTCGCGCGCAGCCACGACGTGCAGATGCGCGCGAAGCAGATCCGGCACGAGCTGGGCGACCCCGAGGTGCTGCTCCTCGGCGTGGACCGGCTCGACTACACCAAGGGCATCCGGCACCGCATCAAGGCGTACGGCGAGCTCCTGGAGGACGGCCGCCTGTCGCCCAGCACGACGACGCTCGTGCAGGTCGCGAGCCCGAGCCGGGAGAACGTCGGCGCGTACCAGCAGCTCCGCGACGAGGTCGAGCTGCTCGTCGGGCGGATCAACGGCGACTTCGGCCAGGTCGGGCACGCACCCGTGCAGTACCTGCACCAGTCGTTCCCGATGGAGGAGATGGCGGCCCTGTATCTCGCGGCCGACGTCATGCTCGTGACCGCGCTGCGCGACGGCATGAACCTCGTCGCGAAGGAGTACGTCGCGGCCCGGTCCGACGACCGCGGCGCGCTCGTCCTGTCGGAGTTCACGGGCGCGGCCGACGAGCTGCAGGGTGCGGTGCTCGTGAACCCGCACGACATCGACGGCATGAAGGACGCGATCACGTACGCCGTGCACATGGACCAGCGGGAGGCGCGCAAGCGCATGCGCCGCCTGCGTCGCCGCGTGCTCGGCCACGACGTGACCGCCTGGTCGAAGGAGTTCCTCGCGGTGCTGACGGCGATCCCCGCCCGGACGGACCATGTCTGACGCCCCCGCGGACGCCGCGGCCCTGCGCGAGGTCCTCGCGGGCCTCGCCGCCGACCCGTCGTCGCGGCCGCTGCTCGTCGCGCTCGACTTCGACGGCACGCTCGCACCGCTCCAGGACGACCCGCAGCGCTCGCGCATCCTGCCCGACGGCGTCGAGGCCCTCACCCGGCTCGCGGACGCCGACGGCGTCGCCCTGGCGCTCGTGTCGGGCCGCGCGATGAACGACCTGCACGCGCTCGCCGAGGTCCCGGCGGGGACCTATCTCATCGGCAGCCACGGCGCCGAGCGCGCCCGCGTCACGCGGTACGGCCTCGACCGCGACGTCGTGCAGCTCACCGAGGAGCAGTCGGACCGGCTCGGGGCGCTCGGCGCGGAGGCCGCGCAGGTCGCGCGCGGGCGGGACGGCGTGTGGGTCGAGACGAAGCCGACGGCGGTCGTCGTGCACACGCGCCTCGCCGAGCGCGACGTCGCCGACCCGGCGGAGGCCGAGGCGGTCGCGCTGGGCGAGCGGCTCGGGTCGGGGGTGCTGCACGGCAAGGACGTCGTCGAGATCTCCGTGCTGCGCGCGAGCAAGGGCGAGGCGCTCACGGCGCTCCGCGACGAGCTCGGCGCCCCCGTCGTGCTGTACGCGGGCGACGACGTCACCGACGAGCACGCGTTCGCCGCGCTCGGCGACGGCGACGTGACCGTCAAGGTCGGGGCCGGCGACACGGTCGCCCGGTTCCGCGTCGACGACCCGCAGGCCGCCGTCGACGCCCTCGCGGACCTCGCGGCACGGCTGCACGGCTGAGGTCGGCCCGGCCTCACCCGCTCCCCGCCCGCGCCCGCGCGGAGCCGGGGTTACCGTGACGAGATGTCCGGCCGCATGCAGGACGTGCACCTTGTCGAGGTCGACGAGCACGACGACCCGGCCACGCCCGCTGCCCGGTCGCGCACGCGCCGCGACGAGCCGCCGGCCGAGCCGTCGACGGGTGCTGCTCCCGCCCCGGTCCCGCCGCCGGGTGGCGGCGACCGCCCGGACGCGGCGGCCGCCGCACGCGGCTGGGTGCGGCGGCACCTGCGCCTCGTCGTCCCCGCCGTGCTCGGCGCCGCGGCGCTGCTGGTCGGAGCGCAGGCGCTGCTCGACGCCCGCGAGCGCGCCCGGGTGGAGGCGCTCGCCGACGTCCGCGGGGTGCTCCGCCCGGTCGACCCCGACCTCGGCGTCCGGTGGGCCGCGGGCGCCGAGGACGCGCGGGTCGTGGAGTCGGGCGTCCTCGTCGACGGGCTCGTCGTCGGGGCCGCACCGCTGCCGTCCGCGCAGGTGCAGGTGCGCGCGCTCGACGAGCGGACGGGCGCACTGCGGTGGACGCGCGAGCTCGACCTGCCGACGCCCCTCATGACGCCCGACGCCGCCGACCCGGCGACGTGGACGGTGTGCACGACCGCCGGCGCGCCGGCCCGAGCCGGCGCCGACGGGTCGACGGCCGACGCACGGCCGGTCGTCGGCTGCCTCGCCCAGCAGCCCGGGTCGGACATCGGTCCCCCGCCCGACGTGTCGCTGTGGTTCCTCGACGCGCGCGACGGGACGCTGCTGTCGACGCAGCGCCTGCCCGGCGACGCGGCGTTCACCGTGCTCGACGGCCGCTTCCTCACGGCGATCCGCGTCGAGGAGCAGGTGGACTCGGCCCGCTGGCGGGTCATGGCGACGGACCCGGCCACCCGGGACGTGCTGTGGACGTGGACGACGCCACGGCTCGCGGCGCCGCGCGTGACGCAGCCGACGGACGTGTGGTCGTCGTCGTTCGCGTCGCTCGACGCGCGCGGCGACCGCGTGCTCCTGGCGGTGGGCACGTCGTCGTGGCTGCTCGACGGCGACGGCACGTTCCTGCGCCGCGACCGGCTCGAGCCCGGCTGGTGGCCCGAGCTCGCGCGCGGCGGCGCGGTCGTGCACTCGACGTGGTCGGAGGACGGCCGCCCGCAGGCGCGGCTGCTGCGGTCGGACGGGACGAGCGCCACGGTCGACGCGACGCCGATGTGGCTCCGGGTCGACGACGGCTCGGTCCCCGGGTCGGTGCTGTTCGCGACGCGCGACGTCGGGCCGTCGGGCGTGGTCGCGTCGGTGTCGGCGCGCGACGCGTCGACGGGCGATCTGCGGTGGCGCGTGACGGGGGTCGAGGCGACGTCGGCGCTGCTGCTCGACGACCGGCTCTACGTCGTCGGGGCGGACGGCCTGGCCGCGATCGACGCGCGCACGGGCGCGGTCCTGTGGACGACGGCGCTCGGCCGGACGGTCGACGAGGTGTCCACGGACGGCCGCTGGCTGCTGCTGCGGGGTCCCGGCCCGGTGGTGGAGGCGTACGCGACCGGCGACGGCGGGCGCGCGTGGCGCGCCGACCTGACGGGCGAGGTGCTCGAGGCGGGCACGAACCTGCGCGTGGGGTGGCAGGTGCCGCGGATGTACGCGCTGCGCACCGACGGGTCGGTCGCGGTGCTCGGCTGAGGGCGGGTCGCCCGACGGCCGTGCGCGGCACCTCGACGGTTGCCCCGGCCCACGAGATCTGCGTCACGCGTGTGGCATGATGACCTCGGACCGAGGACGGGCCTTCGCCCCCCTCGGTCCGTGTCAGCGAAGACACGGTGACACCCTCCACAACGGATCGTCCGGCACGTACCTGCCGGTGAAGGGAACTGATCAGTCATGGCTACGGTCACGTTCGACAAGGCCACCCGGGTCTACCCGGGCACGGAGCGCCCTGCGGTCGACTCGCTCGACCTGCACATCGAGGACGGCGAGTTCCTCGTCCTCGTCGGCCCCTCCGGCTGCGGCAAGTCCACCTCGCTCCGCATGCTCGCGGGTCTCGAGGACGTCAACGCGGGTCGCATCCTCATCGGCGACCGCGACGTCACGGACGTCCAGCCGAAGGACCGGGACATCGCGATGGTGTTCCAGAACTACGCGCTGTACCCGCACATGACGGTCGCCGACAACATGGGCTTCGCGCTCAAGATCGCCGGCACGCCGAAGGCGGAGATCCGCCAGCGCGTCGAGGAGGCCGCCAAGATCCTCGACCTCTCCCAGTACCTCGACCGCAAGCCGAAGGCCCTCTCGGGTGGTCAGCGTCAGCGTGTCGCCATGGGTCGCGCCATCGTGCGTCAGCCCCAGGTGTTCCTCATGGACGAGCCGCTGTCGAACCTCGACGCCAAGCTCCGCGTCCAGACCCGTACGCAGATCGCGTCGCTGCAGCGTCGTCTCGGTGTCACCACCGTCTACGTCACGCACGACCAGACCGAGGCCCTCACCATGGGCGACCGCATCGCGGTCCTCAAGGACGGCCTCCTGCAGCAGGTCGGCACGCCGCGCGACATGTACGACACCCCGGCCAACGTCTTCGTCGCCGGCTTCATCGGCTCGCCGGCCATGAACATCGCGACCGTCCCGGTCCTCGAGGGCGCGGCCCAGCTCGGCCGTGCGCGCGTCTCGCTCCCGCGCGACGTCATCTCGAAGTTCACCGAGGCCGACCGCAACCACATCACGCTCGGCTTCCGTCCCGAGGCGCTCGAGGTCGTCCCGCAGGGCACCCCCGACGCGATCCCGGTCATCGTGAACATCGTCGAGGAGCTCGGCTCGGACGCGTTCCTCTACGCGTCGCTCACGAACGAGTTCGGCGGCGCCGAGGCCGTGCACTCCGGTGCCGGCGACGCGCAGATCATCGTCCGCATCGACCCCCGCGGCGTGCCGGACAAGGGCGCGACGGTGTGGGTCCGCATCCGCGAGGGCCAGCAGCACCTGTTCCACGCGGGCACCGGCGAGCGCATCACGGTCTGACCGCTCCCCGCAGCACCGCCGACGGGCGGGTCCGGCTCCGGCCGGGCCCGCCCGTCGGGCGTTCACCGCCCCGCGCGCACCCGCACCGCGCCGTCGCGTTGTGCGAGACGCCCACACGTCCTCCCCGACTTCCGTTCCTGCGCGCAGGGGTCGGTCGTCGGACCACTCTGAGAGGATCGGGACATGAGCCCGACGCCGCAGCGCCTGCAGATCACCGCGGCCAACCCGGACCCCGCGCTCCTCGACCTGCCCTGGCAGGTGCCGCTCGAGGACTGGCCGGCCGAGACGCTGGCCGCCCTCCCCCGCGGCATCTCCCGGCACATCGTGCGGTTCGTCCGCCTGTCCGGCCGGGTCATCGCGGTCAAGGAGATCGGCGAGACCGTCGCGTACCGCGAGTACGAGCTGCTGCGCCAGCTCGACCGCATCGACGTGCCGAGCGTCGTGCCGGTCGGCGTCATCACCGGCCGGCGCGACCCCGACGGCGAGCCGCTCGAGGCCGTGCTCATCACCGAGCACCTGCAGTTCTCCCTGCCGTACCGCGCGCTGTTCAGCCAGTCGCTGCGCCCCGACACCGCCACGCGCCTCATCGACGCGCTCGCCGTGCTGCTCGTCCGCCTGCACCTCGCGGGCTTCTACTGGGGCGACGTGTCCCTGTCGAACACCCTGTTCCGCCGCGACGCCGAGACGTTCGCCGCGTACCTCGTCGACGCCGAGACGGGCGACCTGCACGACACCCTGACGACGGGCCAGCGCGAGTACGACCTCGAGGTCGCGCGCGTCAACATCATCGGCGAGCTCATGGACCTGCAGGCGGGCGAGTTCCTCGAGGAGGACGTCGACGCCGTCGCGATCGGCAACGCGCTCGCCGAGCGGTACCGGGACCTGTGGCGGGCCCTCACCGAGACCGAGTCGTTCGGCTACGGCGAGCGGTGGCGCGTGCAGGCACGCATCGACCGCCTCAACGACCTGGGCTTCGACGTCGGCGAGCTCGACATCACGACCGACGTCGGCGGCACGACCGTGCAGATCCAGCCGAAGGTCGTCGACGCGGGCCACCACTCGCGGCGCCTCATGCGCCTGACCGGCCTCGACGTGCAGGAGAACCAGGCCCGCCGCCTGCTCAACGACCTCGACGAGTACCGCGCCGCGACCGACCGGCAGCGCGAGGACGAGGCGTTCGTCGCGCACGACTGGCTGACCGAGGTGTTCGAGCCCGCGGTGCGCGCGGTCCCGCGCGACCTGCGGCACAAGCTCGAGCCCGCGCAGGTGTTCCACGAGCTGCTCGACCACCGGTGGTACCTGTCGCAGCAGCACGGCCGGGACGTGCCGATGCCCGAGGTCGTCAAGAGCTACGTGAAGAACATCCTGCCGACGCGCCCGGACGAGGACGCGATCCTCGGCGTGCAGTCGGGCGACATCCGCGACACCGACATGTTCCCGCAGGTCGAGGACGACCAGATCCTCGGCTGACCCGCCGCGCCCTCGTCGTCAGGAGGCGCGGCGGCGCGCGACCTCGTACAGGGCGATGCCCGCGGCGACCCCGGCGTTGAGCGACTCGACGGCCGAGGCGATCGGGATGGACGCGATCGCGTCGCACTGCTCGCGCACGAGCCGGGACAGGCCCTTGCCCTCCGAGCCGACGACGAGCACGAGCGGGTCCTCGGCGAACGCGATGTCGCCGATCGCGACCTCGCCGCCGCCGTCGAGCCCGACGACGAACACGCCCGCCTCGCGGTACGCCTGCAGGGTGCGCACGAGGTTCTTCACGCGCGCGACGGGCACGCGTGCCGCGGCACCCGCGGACACCTTCCACGCGGAGGCGGTGACGCCCGCGGCACGCCGCTCGGGCACGAGCACGCCGTGCGCGCCGAACGCGCCCGCGGACCGCAGCACGGCGCCGAGGTTGCGCGGGTCGGTCACGCCGTCGAGCGCGACGACCAGAGCCGGCTGCTCCGACGCCTCGGCGGCGTCGAGCAGGTCCTCGTCGTCGGCGTACGCGTACGGCGGCACCTGGATCGCGACGCCCTGGTGGACGGACCCGTCGGTGAGCCGGTCGAGCTCGGTGCGGCTGACCTCGAGCAGCGGGTAGCCGGCCTCGGCGGCGGTCGAGACGATCTCGCGCGTGCGGTCGTCGGCCTCGAGCCGCGCCGCGAGGTACACGGTCGACACCGGGATCCCGGCCCGCAGCGCCTCGACGACCGAGTTCCGCCCGGAGACGATCTCGTGGGTCGACGACGTGCGTCCGCCGCGTCCCCCGGCGGCGCTGCGCGACGCGCCCGCCGCCCGCTGACCCGACCGGCCCTGGCCGGCGACCGCGCGCTTCTCCGCCGCGACCTTCTTCTTGTACGCCGCGTGGTACGGGCGGTCCTCGGCCTTCGGCGTCGGCCCCTTGCCCTCGAGCGACTTGCGGCCGTGCCCGCCCGTACCGACGGACGCGCCCTTCTTCGAGCCCGGCTTGCGGGTCGCGCCTCGGCGCTGGGAGTTGCCGGCCATGGGTGCTGTCTCCTACGTGTGGTGGTGCGTACGTCTGGTGCGGTGTCGGCCCGCGCGCG
Source organism: Cellulomonas fimi (assembly GCF_028583725.1). NCBI lineage: Bacteria > Bacillati > Actinomycetota > Actinomycetes > Micrococcales > Cellulomonadaceae > Cellulomonas > Cellulomonas fimi. The sequence continues at coordinate 3,812,669 of NZ_CP110680.1, forward strand.
TGTCGGTGCGGGCCGCGGTGGCGGTCAGGACTCGGGTCGCAGGGACCAGCGGGCCCCGGTCGGTGAGTCCTCGACGACGATCCCGGCGGCCGCGAGGCGGTCACGGATCGCGTCGGCGGTGGCGAAGTCACGGTCGGCGCGAGCCTGCGCCCGGGCGTCGAGCTGACCGGCGACGACCGCGTCGAGCGCCCGCGCGTACCGCTCGTCGCCGCCGCGCGCCGCCCACTGCGGGCTGCCCGGGTCGAGCCCGAGGACGTCGAGCATCGCGCGCAGCGCGACCATCTCGGTCCGGGCCACGACGAGGTCGCCCGACGCGAGCGCGCCGTTGCCGAGGCGCAGGTGCTCGTGCACGACCGCGAGCGCGGCGGGCACGTTGAGGTCGTCGTCCATCGCGGCGACGAACGCGTCGGGCAGGTCGGCCTTGGCGACCTCGTCGAGGTCCGCGGCGCCCACCTTCTCGGCCGCGCGCTCCACGAACCCGGCGAGGCGGTCCCACGTGGCCTCGGCCTCGCGCAGCGAGTCGTCGGTCCACTCGAGCATCGACCGGTACTGCACGGCCGTGAGCGCATAACGGAGCACTGCGGCGCGGACGCCCTGGAGGACGACGTCGACGAGCAGCCCGTTGCCGAGCGACTTGCTCATCTTCGCGCCGCCCTGCGTGACCCAGCCGTTGTGCAGCCAGTACTGCGCGAACCCGTACCCGGCGGCGTGCGACTGCGCCTGCTCGTTCTCGTGGTGCGGGAACCGCAGGTCGAGCCCGCCGCCGTGGATGTCGAACGCGTCGCCGAGGTAGCGCCGCGCCATCGCCGAGCACTCGAGGTGCCAGCCCGGCCGTGCGCGGCCCCACGGCGTCTCCCACGACGCGCTCGCCGGCTCTCCCGGCTTGGGCGACTTCCAGAGCGCGAAGTCGCGGGCGTCGCGCTTCGTGACGCCCGACGCGTCGTCCGGGGCGGGGACCATGTCGTCGACGCGCTGGTTGGTGAGCGCCCCGTACTCCGGGTAGGAGCGGACGTCGAACCAGACGTCGCCCGGGCCGGTCGCGTACGCGTGGCCCGCCTCGACGAGCCGGTCGACCAGGTCGACCATCGCCGGGACGTGCCCCGTCGCGCGCGGCTCGTAGGTGGGCGGCAGCACGCCGAGCGCGTCGTACGCCGCGGTGAACTCGCGCTCGTTGGTCATGGCCCACGCCCACCACGGCTCACCCGCGTCGGCGGCCTTGGCGAGGATCTTGTCGTCGATGTCCGTGACGTTGCGGACGAGCGTCACGCGGTGGCCCGTCCGGCGCAGCCAGCGCACGAGCACGTCGAACGCGACGCCGGACCGGACGTGGCCGATGTGCGGAGGTGCCTGGACGGTCGCGCCGCACAGGTAGATGCCGACCTCGCCCGCGGTGAGCGGGACGAAGTCGCGCACCGTGCGGGTCGCGGTGTCGAACAGGCGCAGGGTCACGCCCGTCATCGTACGGGTCCTCTCCTCACCGCCGCCGCCGTCGCGGCTGCTCACCGGGGGTCGCGCACCGGCGCCGGGCGCGCACACCCGAGCGGGAGCGGTCCGGCGGTCGTCAGCCGAAGGTGCGGCCCTCGCCGCGGTACGTCGGCACCGACGCCTCGACGGTGGTGCCCCGGACGAGGTGCACGGTCGCGAACCGCTCCATCACCTCACCGGCCTTGGCGTGCCGGAACCAGACCCGGTCCCCGACGCGCAGGTCGGCGCCCGACGCCAGCCGCAGCGGCGTCTGCACCTCCCCCGCTCCCTCCCGGCCGGTGAGCGCGAGCCCGTCGGGCCACACGGGCCGGGGCAGCCGCGTCTTCACGGCCGGGCCGGACGCGACGTACCCGCCGCCGAACACGGTCGCCCAGCCCGGGCCGGGCACGCGCACGACGTCGAGGCCGAAGTACGCGGCGGGCCGCGGTGTGAACGACCGGTAGGCGTCGAACAGGGTCGGCACGAACAGGCCGGACCCGGCGGTGACCTCGGTGACGGTGCCGTCGGAGACGCTCGTCTCGACCGACCCCGACCCGCCCGAGTTCACGAGGTCGAGCGGGTGCCCGACGGCGTCCTGCACGGCCTCGACGACGGCCGCGCGGCGCACCGCGAGGTCGGCGACGGACAGCCGCTTGACGGCCCGGACGGCGGGGCTGGTGTCGGGCAGCCCGGCCACCTGCGCCTCGTAGAACATGACGCCGCGCACCACGAGCGGCCCGCGGGCCTCCACGGCGGCGGCCAGCACCGCGGCGTCGGCCGCGGAGTGCACGGGTGACCGGCGGACGCCGAGGTGCGCACGCAGCGGACCGAGCCGCACCCGCAGGGACGCGTCGACGTCGAGGCAGACCCTCAGCGTCGTGCCGTGCGCGGTCGCGGCGGCCGCGGCGAGGTCGGCCTGCGCGACGTCGTCGACCATGAGTGTCACGGCCGCGGCGGCGCGCGGGTCGGCGGCGAGCTCGTCGAGCGCGCCCGTGTCGACGCTCGGGTAGCCGAGCAGCACGTCGTGGACGCCCTCGCGCGCGAGCCACACGGCCTCGCGCACCGAGTACGCCATGACGCCGGCGAACCCGGGCCGGCCGAGCACGTCGTGCAGGACGTGCCGGACGCGCACCGACTTCGAGGCGACCCGGACGGGAGTGCCGCCGGCCCGGCGGACCAGGTCGGTCGCGTTCGCGTCGAGCGCGTCGAGGTCGATGACCGCGAGCGGCGCGGCCAGGCCGCGGGTGGCCTCGTCGAGCCGGGCGCCGAGCGTGCGCGTCGTCGCGTCGGGCTGCGGCGCCGGCCGGGCGGTCGCGCGGGTGCTGGTCGTCACCGGACCTCCTCGTCGGTCGACCGGACCGTACCGCCCGACGCGGTGACGGGGCCGGCGGACCCCGCCAGGGCCTCGGACCCGCCCGCGCCGGGGGCGGCCGTCCCGCGCCGCCCGAACCGTGGCGCGACCACGGCGACGGCGACGACGAGGAGCACGGGGACGACGAAGCCGGCGCGCAGCGTCGACCCGGACCCGATGGCACCGACGAGGACGCCGCCGAGGACCGCCCCGACGTAGTTGAAGACGTTGAGCCGCGCGACGACGGCGTCCGCGTGCCCGGGGGCGAGCGCGCCGGCGGCGGAGAAGCACAGCGGCGCGATGACGCCGAGGCCCGCACCGGTGACCGCGAAGCCGAGCAGCGCGACGGGCGTGCCGGGCGCGACGACGACGAGCGTGAGCCCGACGGCGCCGACGACGGCCGCGACCCGCACGACGGCGGCACGCCCGTGCCGGCGCACCAGCGGGTCGCCCGCGACGCGCGAGACGAGCGTCGTCGCCAGGTAGGCCGCGTAGCCGAGCGGCGCGATGCGGGACGTCGCGTCGAGGACGTCGCCGAGGTAGATGGTCGACCACGTCGAGACGGCGGTGTCGGCGACGTAGTAGGCGACGACGCCGAGCCCGAGCAGCAGCACGGGTCCCCACGGCACGCGTCCGGCCACGTCGGCGCCGGTGTCGGCCGCGGTCTCGGCCGCGCGGTCGCGGTGCCAGCCGGCGACGGCGACGAGGAAGGCCGCGAGCGAGGCGACGAGGATGCCGGACCAGAGCACGAACGCCACGGGCCCGAGCGACACGGTCCCGGCAGTCACGGAAACGAGCACGGCGCCGGCGATGCCGCCGACGGACCAGGCGGCGTAGAACCCGGTGAGCAGCGACCGTCCGTAGGCGCGCTGCACGGACACGGCCTGCATGTTGGTCCCGGCGTCGACGAGCCCCAGCCCGAGCCCGTAGACGGCGAACCCGAGCACGAGCACCGCGAAGGTCGGCGCGGCGGACACGACGGCGACGGCGGTCACGAGCACGGACAGGCCGGCGGCGAGCGCCCCGCGGCTGCCCGCGCGACCCCGCGCGACGCGATCGGCGACGAGCGTGCCGAGGGCCGCGAGCGCGCACACGCCGAGGACGACGAGCGTGATCTGCCCGTCGCCGACGCCGTACCGGTCCTTGAACTGCTCGAGGCTGGTCAGCAGGAGCGCGTAGACGAAACCCTGCGCCGCGAACCCGCCGGACGTCGCGACCCGGGCGCGCCGGGCCGCGGTGCTGACGATGCTGCTCCCCCTGGTGGCGGCGGCGCTCACGCGGTGGACTGCTCGTCCGCGCGGGCGGACGTGTCGTGCGGCAGGCCGTGGTCGAGCGCCTCGGGCGCGAGCTCGACGGGCACCGCCATCGCGGCGAGGTACTGGCCGAAGCCCTGCAGACCGCGTCGTGCGGCCTCGGAGTCGCCGTCGACGAGCCACGCGAGCGAGAAGCCGTCGACGACGGCGACGACGGCCCGGGCGACCTGCGCGCGCGGCACGGTCCAGCCGACGTGCGCGGCCTTCTCGACGAGCTCGAGCACCTGTTCGGCAGCGGACCACTGCCCGCGGTACTGCTCGATCGCGACCTGGTTGAGCTCGGCGTGCCGCAGCGACGACGTCGTGAGCTCGTACGACAGGAGCTGAGGGCCGCGCGCGGACGCGATGGTGTCCCACAGCGCGTCGAGGACGGCACCGACGATGGTGCCGACGTCGGCACCCTCGGGCAGGTCGTCGAGGCTGCGGGCGAGGTTCTGGTTGGTGATGGCGTGCGCCATCGACCGCAGCAGCTCGTCCTTGTCCTGGAAGCAGTAGTGCACGACGCCGAGCGAGACGCCGGCCTCCGCGGCGATGGCGCGCACGGTCGCGGCGTCGATGCCGTCGCGGCTGGCGACGGTGAGCGCAGCCTCGATCAGCTGCTCGCGCCTCTCGGCGACGGGCAAGCGGTTCATCCGGGTCCCCTCCCTCGATGCGCCCGTCCCTCACCGGCCCGACCGCCGGTGCGCGAGGTGCGGGTCGCGTCTCCCCACGCCATATCTCAATGTTCCTCGTGACGATAGTCAAGGTGTGTTCGCACTTGACTTGGACAACCGCCCAGGAGGAACGTTTGTCACGATGGGAAAAACGTCGGCCGCCGCCCCGTGGCAGAACTGGGCCCGCACCGCGCACGCGACCCCGCGCAGCGTGGCGCACCCGCGTGACCTGGGCGAACTGGCCGCGACGGTGCGCGCCGCGGCACATGCGGGGCTGCGTGTGCGGGCCGTCGGGGGCGGCCACTCCTTCACCCCCGCGGCGGTCACCGACGGCGTCCAGCTGCACCTCGACGCGCTCGACGCACTCGAGCGTGTCGCCCCGCAGCCCGACGGCACGACGCACGTCACGGTGGGCGCCGGCATCCGCCTGCGCGCGCTCAACACGCTGCTCGCGCAGCACGGCCTCGCGATGCGCAACCTCGGCGACATCGACAAGCAGTCGATCGCGGGCGCCGTCTCGACCGGCACGCACGGCACCGGCTCACGGCTCGGCGGGCTCGCGACGCAGGTCGTCGGCGCACGGCTCGTGCTCGCCGACGGCGACGTGCTCGACGTGTCGGCGACGCGGCACCCGGAGCTCTTCGAGCTCGCGCGTCTCGGGCTCGGCAGCGTGGGCGTGCTCGCGGCCGTGACGCTCGAGGTGGTCCCCGCGTTCCGCCTCGAGGCGCGCGAGGAGCCGTGGCCGCTGGACCGCGTCCTGGAGGAGCTCGACGGGCCCGACGGCCTCGTCGACGGCAACGACCACTTCGAGTTCTACTGGTTCCCGCACACCCGCCGGGCGCTCACCAAGCGCAACAACCGGGTGCCCGACGACGTCGTCCGCCCGCTGCACCCCGTGCGGTCGTGGATCGACGACGAGCTCCTGTCCAACGCGATGTTCGCGGTCACCAACCGCATCGCGACGCTCGTCCCGCCCGCGACCGTCGGCATCAACCAGCTGAGCAGCCGCGCCCTGTCCGCCCGCCGCTACACCGCGCCGTCCGCCGAGGTGTTCGTCTCGCCGCGTCGCGTCCGCTTCCGCGAGATGGAGTACGCGGTCCCGCGCGAGCGGATCGCCGACGTGCTCGCCGAGGTCGACGCGTGGATCGAGTCCTCGGGCGAGCGCCTCCCGTTCCCGGTCGAGGTCCGCTTCGCCGCCCCCGACGACCTGTGGCTGTCGACCGCGCACGGCCGGCCCACGGCCTATCTCGCGGTGCACCAGAACGTGCACCTGCCGTACACGCGGTACTTCACGGCGGTCGAGCGGATCGCGGCCCAGGTCGGCGGCCGCCCGCACTGGGGCAAGCTGCACTGGCTCGACGCGGACGACCTCGCGCGCGTCTACCCGCGGTTCTGCGACGCTCAGCGCGTGCGGGCGCAGGCCGACCCCGGCGGCGCGTTCAGCAACGCCTACCTCGACCAGGTCCTCGGGCCCGTGCCGCACGACGAGCAGGCACCGCGCGCCGCCTGAGCACCACGGCGCTGGACGCCCGACCAGGCCGGCCCGCCGGCGATCACTCGTGCGAGTGATGGTGTCCATGCGGACGCATCCACCCTGGCGGCCGACGGGTGACCGGTGCAGGCTGTGGCGGGTGAGTGTCACGAGCAGGGCTGTCGTCGCGACCGCGTTCGGTGGGCCGGAGGTGCTCCGCACCGTCGAGACCGCACCCGCAGACCCCGGACCGGGCCACGTGCTCCTCGAGGTCCGCGCCGCCGCCGTCAACCCGATCGACTGGAAGATGTACGCGCCCGGGCCGGGCAACGACCCCGCGAGGCTGCCGATCCGGCTCGGCCTCGAGGTCGCGGGGGTCGTCACCGCCGTCGGCCCGGCCGTGCGCTGGCTCACCGTCGGCGACGAGGTGATCGCGTGGCGCGTCACCGGCGGCTACGCCTCGCACCTGGAGGTGTCGGAGCAGGTCACGTGCCGTCGACCGCGCACGCTCGACTGGGCCGCCGCGTCCGGGCTGCTGCTCGTCGGCACCACCGCGGTGCACACGCTGTCCGCGACCGGCACGCACGACGGTGACGTCGTCCTCGTGCACGGCGGCTCCGGCGGCGTCGGCCGCATGGCCGTGCAGCTGGCCGCCCTGCGTGGCGCGCGCGTCATCGCGACCGGCTCGCCCGAGACGCACGACGACCTGCGCGAGCTCGGTGCCGTCCCGGTCGCGCACGGTCCCGGGCTGCTCGACCGGGTGCGCGAGGCCGAGCGGACGACCGGACCGGTCACGGTCGCGATCGACACCGTCGGGTCCGACGAGGCGCTCGACGTCTCCGTCGCGGTCGTCGCGGACCGGCTCCGCGTCGCCACCATCGCCGGCTTCGGCCGCGCGGGCGACCTGGGCATCCGGGCACTCGGCGGGGGCCCGGGCGCCGACCCGGGCACCGCGGTCCGGGAGGCGGCGCGCGCCCAGCTCGCGGAGCTCGCCGCCGACGGCTCGCTCGACGTCAAGGTCGCGCGGACCTTCCCGCTCGACGAGGCGGCGGAGGCCCACCGGACGAGCCGCGAGGGGCACGCGCGCGGCAAGCTGGTCCTGATCCCCTGACCGCGCCTGCGCCGACCGGCGGCCCGTCAGGCGGCTCCCGCGGGGGCATGACCGCGACCGTGATCGCCGGGCGCCCGTCCGGAGCCGGTCCGGTGGTGGTCGTCAGAACGTGACGGGCGGCGGGGTGCCCTCGGCGAGGGTGCGGCGGCGCTCGTCGTCCAGACCGACCAGGCCCTGCTCGGTCGCGGCCAGCACCTCGGCCGGGACGCGGACGCGCAGCCGGACGCGGTTGCCGGGCTGACGCAGCGGAAGGGCGCCCGAGCCGGAGCGGGCAGCCGAGAGCGCTCCCACGCCCTCAGGCGCGGGCCCCGGCTCCTCGGACCACTCCGTCACGACCCGGGACGCTAGCGCAGGACGGGCGCCCGCGCGAGCCCCCGAGGGGGTGGAGGTGCGGAGCGCGCTCAGGACGGTCGCGGCCCGCCGATCCGGTCCGCGAGCACGCGCAGCTCGTCGAGCACGCGCCGCACCACGACACGCTCCGCCCGGTCCGCGCGCAGCAGCGCGTCGATGCGCCGCCCGGCCCGGACGTCCGCGAGCGGGACGAGGCGCACGCGCGGGTCGTCGCCGAACGTGTAGCGCGGCAGCAGCGCGACGCCGTGACCTACGGCGACGAACGACGCGGCGACGTGGAAGTCGTTGATGCGGTGGACGACGCGGGGCGCGTCACCGGAGCGGCGGGCGACCGCGGCGAGGACCGTGGCCACCGGGAAGCCCTCACGGACGGCGACCCAGTCGACGCCGGCGAGGTCGCCGGGCGGCACGGACCGGCGGCGGGCGAACGGGTGGTCGGGCGGGACGGCGACGTCGAGGGGCTCGCGCAGCAGGGGGACGACGCGGACGCCGGGCGCCGCCCAGGGTCGGCCGTCGTCGGGGCGGTGCGCGACCACGACGTCGACGCGGTCGGTCAGGGCGACGAAGTCGTCCTGCGCCACGTCCTCGTCGGAGCACTCGACGACGACCCCGTCCAGCGCGGCCACCCGGCTCAGCAGGCCGGGCAGGAGCAGCTGTGCGCCGCTCTGGAACGCGCTGACCCGCACGACGCCCACCGGGCGGGCGAGGTAGGCGTCGACGGCCCCGCGCGCGCGTTCGAGCGCCACGGCGACGTCGACCGCGGCGTCGGCGAGCGCGACCCCCGCGGCGGTGAGCCGCAGCCCGCGGCCGACGCGCTCGGTGAGCGGGACGCCGACCTCGCGCTGCAGCCCGGCGACGTGCTGCGACACGGCGGACGGTGTGAGGTGCAGCGCCGCGGCGGCCGCGGTCACGCCGCCCTGGACGTGCACGGCGCGCAGGATCTCGAGGGAGCGGGCGTCCACGCCGTCGACGCTAGCGCGGATCGTTCAGCGTCGCTGCATCATCGGATCGCGACAACTCGATGGTGCTGAAGGGTCGCGCCCGTCCATGCTGACGACGTGACCGCCCGCGACCGCGCCCTCGCCGTCCTCGTCGCCGTGCTGTGGGGCCTGAACTTCACGGCCATCCACCTGCAGCTCGAGCAGTTCCCGCCGTTCCTGCTCGTCGCGCTCCGCTTCGCGCTCATCGCGGTGCCGACCGTGCTCCTCGTCCGACGCCCTGCCGCGCCGTGGCGGTGGGTGCTGCTCTACGGCCTCGGGTTCGGCGTCCTGCAGTTCCTGTTCCTCTACCTGGCGATGGACTCCGGCATGCCGACGGGCCTCGCGTCGCTCGTGCTCCAGTCGTCCGCACCCTTCACCGTCGTGCTCGCGGCGGCGCTGCTGCGCGAGCGGATCACTGCGCGGCAGGGCGTGGGCGTCGGGGTCGCGGTCGTCGGGCTCGGCGGGATCGCGCTGCACCGGGCGGGCCTCGACGGCGGCGCGACGCTGCTGCCCGTCGTGCTCACCTTGTGCGGCGGGCTCGGGTGGGCCGTCGGGAACCTCGGGAACCGCCTCGCGATGCGCGCCGCCCCCGGCGAGCCGCTGCGGCTCCTGCTCTGGATGTCCGTCGTGCCGCCGCTGCCGATGCTCGCCGCGTCGCTCGTCGTCGAGGGGCCGGAGCGCATCGCGGCGTCGTTCGACGGGCTCGCGACCGCGCAGGGGCTGCTCGCGGTCGGCGGGCTCCTCTACACGGTCCTCATCGGCACGCTGCTCGGCTCGGGCCTGTGGACCGCACTCATGGGCCGGCACCCGTCGAGCACCGTCGCACCGTTCTCGATGCTCGTGCCGGTCGCCGGGATCGCCGCGTCGTGGCTCCTGCTGCGCGAGCCGACCCCGCTCGTCGAGATCGCGTGGGGCGTCGTCGTGGTCGGCGGCGTGCTGCTCGGCAGCACGCGCGCCGCGCCGCGGTGGTGGCCGGGCGGCTCGCGTCAGCCGGCGACGGGGACGACGAGCGCCGTGGCGACCGCCGCGACACCCTCGCCGCGACCGGTCAGCCCCAGCCCGTCCGACGTCGTCGCCGACACCGTGACGGGTGCCCCCGCGGCCGACGACAGCGCCGCCTCCGCCTCGGCGCGCCGCTGACCCAGCCGCGGGCGGTTGCCGATCACCTGCACCGCGACGTTGCCGACCTCGAACCCGGCCGCCCGGACGCGACGCGCGGCCTCCGCGAGCAGCGTCGTGCCCGCGGCACCCTTCCACTGCGGCTCCGAGGTGCCGAAGTTCGACCCGAGGTCGCCCAGGCCCGACGCCGACAGCAGCGCGTCCGCGGCTGCGTGCGCGGCGACGTCCGCGTCGGAGTGGCCCGCGAGCGGCCGCTCCCCCGGCCACGCCAGCCCGGCGAGGTGCAGCACCGCGTCGGGCGCGGGGTCGGGGTCGTAGGCGTGCACGTCGACGCCGATCCCCGTCCGGGGCAGCGGCACGGTCACAGGGCCTCCTCGACGGGGACGGGTGCGGGTCGGGCCGTACCACCGGGTGCGGCGGCCTTGGGCGACACGTCGGGCTGCTCGGAACCGGCCCGCGCCGCGTTGGCGCCCAAGACGAGCTCGGCGACCGCGAGGTCACGTGCGGTGGTGACCTTGGCGGCGTCCTCGTGGCCCGCGACGACCCAGACCGCGCCACCGGCCAGCTCGACGAGCCCCGCGTCGTCGGACGCGGCGAGCGCCTCGTCGTGCGCGACGTGCGCCCCGTGCGCGTGGGCGGCGGCCAGGACGTCGAGGCGGAAGCCCTGCGGCGTCTGCACGGCGCGCAGGTCGCCGCGGGGCACGGTCCGGACGACCGGCTCGACGGCCGGGGACGTCACGTCCTCCCGGAGCGCGTCGGTGCGGGCCTCGGGCGCTCCCACCTGCTTGACGGTGTCCGTCACGGGGACCCCCGGGACGACGGCGTCGTGACCGGACCGCACGGCCTCGACGACGCGCGCGACGAGCGCGGGCGGCACCAGGGGTCGCGCGGCGTCGTGGACGAGCACGACGTCGACGCCGTCGCGCGACGCGAGGACGTCGAGCGCGGCGGCGACGGACGACTGCCGCGTCGGCCCCCCACGCACGACGACCACGTCGCCACCGAGCCCCTCGAGGAGGGAGCGGACGGTGTCGACGTGGTCGGCGGGTGCGGTGACGACGAGCGTCCCGACCTGCTCACCGTCCGAGGTGCGGGCGGTGAGCAGCCGGCGCGCGGCGTGCACGACGAGCGGTTCGCCACCGAGCGGCACGAGGGCCTTCGGCAGCGTGTGGCCGAGCCGGGAACCGCTCCCGGCGGCCGTGAGGACGGCGGCGACGCTCACCGGGACGCGGGGGCGAGGTGGGCGTGGCCGACGTGTTCGACGAGGGTCAGGACGCGAGGACCTCGTCGAGGATCGCCTCGGCCTTCTCCTCCTCGGTGTGCTCGGCCAGTGCGAGCTCCGAGACGAGGATCTGACGGGCCTTGGCGAGCATGCGCTTCTCGCCCGCGGACAGGCCGCGGTCGGCGTCACGACGCGACAGGTCGCGCACGACCTCCGCGACCTTGATGACGTCGCCCGAGGCGAGCTTCTCGAGGTTGGCCTTGTAACGGCGCGACCAGTTGGTCGGCTCCTCCGTGTACGGGGCGCGCAGCACCTCGAACACCCGGTCGAGGCCCTCCTGGCCCACGACGTCACGCACACCCACGAGGTCGACGTTCTCCGCCGGTACCTCGATGGTCAGGTCCCCCTGTGCGACCTTGAGCTTGAGGTAGATCTTGTCCTCTCCGCGGATGGTCCTGGTCTTGATCTCTTCGATCAACGCTGCACCGTGGTGCGGGTAGACAACGGTCTCCCCAACAGTGAAAGTCATCTGCAGGCGTCCCCTTTCGCAGACGTGTATCTTATCACGCCCGATTTGACTCCCCGACGGCGTGAGACCTGCATCACTGCAGGTCAGCGCGGTCCTCGTCGGCGGGACTGCATCCCCGACGCCTCGCCACGCGGGACGTCGGACCCACGACCTGGGCGAACGTCCCGGTAGGTTCCTCCCGGGCAGGTCGCGCGCGTGCGCCGCACCGGGCGCGCCCGCCGGACGGCTAGGCTTGCCGTGCGGTCGTCTACGGAGCCCGCCGGCAGCCGTCGGCACTCCCCGAGGGCGGCCGTCGACCTGACCGGATCCCCGCCACAGGGGCACCCGACGCCCCGAGGAGTCATCGTGACCTCGCCCCGCCCCCGCACCCCCCGGCTCCTCGCGCTCGCCGGCGCGACCGCCGCCGCGCTCGCGCTCGCGGGCTGCTCGGCCACCAACCCGATCACGACGCAGGACGAGTACGCGGCGTCCGACGGCGTGCGCGTCACGGTCGGCGAGATCCGGGGCGACAACCTGCTCGTGCTGTCCGACGGTGACGGCGCGCCCGGCGTGCTGCACGGGGGCCTCGTGAACGACGGCTCCGAGGACGAGCGCGTGACGTTCACGTTCGAGGGCGCCGAGCCGACGACGGTCGACGTCCCCGCGGGCGCCACGGTGCTGCTCGACGGCACCGACGAGGACGGCCGCGCCGACGTGCGGCTCACCGCGGTCGACACGATCCCGGGCGGTCTCGTCTCGCTGACGCTGGGCACCGACACGTGGGGCTCGTCGACGTTCGACGTCCCGGTCCTCGACGGCACGCTCCCCGAGTACGCGGGCCTGGTCCCGACGCCCACGCCGACCGCGACGCCCACGCCCACGCCGACGGCCACCGAGACGGCGGCCGTGGAGCCCACGCCGTCGCCGACGGAGACGTCGCAGGACTGACGCTCCCGCCCCGTACGCACGCGCACGAAGGCCCGACCGGATCGCCCGGTCGGGCCTTCGCCGCTCCCGGGACGCGCCCGGACGGCCGCGGTCAGCCGAAGCGGCCCGAGATGTAGTCCTCGGTGGACTGCTCGCGCGGCGAGGAGAAGATCGTCGAGGTGTCGTCGATCTCGACCAGGCGGCCCGGCTGGCCGGTGCCGGCGAGGTTGAAGAACGCGGTCCGGTCGGACACGCGCGCGGCCTGCTGCATGTTGTGGGTGACGATCACGATCGTGTAGCTCGCCTTGAGCTCGGCGATGAGGTCCTCGATCGCGAGGGTCGAGATGGGGTCGAGCGCGGAGCACGGCTCGTCCATGAGCAGCACCTGCGGCCGCACGGCGATGGCGCGCGCGATGCACAGACGCTGCTGCTGACCGCCGGACAGGCCCGAGCCGGGGCGGTCGAGGCGGTCCTTGACCTCGTTCCAGAGGTTCGCGCCGCGCAGCGACGCCTCGACGAGGTCCTGCGCGTCGCCCTTCGACATGCGGCGGTTGTTGAGCCGCACGCCCGCGAGCACGTTCTCGGCGATCGACATCGTCGGGAACGGGTTGGGGCGCTGGAACACCATGCCGACCTGGCGGCGGACCGCGACGGGGTCGATGTCGTTGCCGTAGAGGTCGACGCCGTCCATCGCGACGGTGCCCTCGACGCGAGCGCCCGGGATGACCTCGTGCATGCGGTTGAGCGTCCGCAGGAACGTCGACTTGCCGCACCCGGACGGGCCGATGAAGGCCGTGACCGAGCGGGGCTCGATGGCCATCTCGACGTCCGCGACGGCGCGGAAGTCGCCGTAGTAGATGTTGAGGTCCTTGACGTCGATGCGCTGAGACATGCGGGGTCCTTAGCCGAGGTTCTTGGGAGCGAAGAAGCGGGTGATGAGGCGCGCGACCAGGTTGAGCAGCATGACGATGAGGATCAGCGTCAGCGCGGCGGCCCAGGCCCGGTCGTAGTTGATGGTCGCGACGCAGTCGACGGCGTCCGGCGCGCACGGCACGAGGCCCTGCTGGTACTGCCGGTACACGTAGACGGGCAGCGTCATCATGCGGCCCTCGAACAGGTTGAAGTTGATCGAGTCGATGACGCCGACCGTGACGAGCAGCGGCGCGGTCTCGCCGATGACGCGCGCGATGGCGATCATCACGCCCGTGCCGATGCCCGCGACGGCGGTGCGCAGGACGACCTTGACGATCGTGAGCCAGCGGGGGACGCCGAGCGCGAGCGCGGCCTCGCGCAGCTCGTTGGGCACGAGCCGCAGCATCTCCTCGCAGGACCGCACGACGACCGGGATCATCAGGACGGACAGCGCGACCGACCCGACGATGCCCATGCGGACACCCGGGCCGAGGATGACGGCGAACAGCGCGTACGCGAACAGGCCCGCGACGATCGACGGGATGCCCGTCATGACGTCGACGAAGAACGTCACCGAGCGCGCGAGCGCGCCGCGCCCGTACTCGACGAGGTAGATGGCGGTGAGCAGGCCGATCGGCACCGAGATGAGCGTCGCGAACAGCGTGATCTCGACCGTGCCGACGATCGCGTGGTAGATGCCGCCGGCGTCCATGCCGCCGAACACGCCGCGCATCGAGTGCGTGAGGAAGTACGCGTCGAACCGCTCGATGCCGTTCGCGATCACGGTCCACGTGACCGAGACCAGCGGCAGCATCGCCACGGCGAACGCGGCGACGACGAGCCCCGTCATGAACCGGTCGCGGCGACGGCGACCCTTGTCGACGGTCGACAGCACCCGGCGCAGGTCGGCGTTCGCCGCGGGGGCGACCGGTGCGGTGGCGGCGGTCATCAGTTGGCTCCCGAGAAGTCCTTGCGGCGCGCGACGATCGCGCGGGCGGCCATGTTGACGAGCAGCGTGATGACGAACAGCGCGAGACCCGTCGCGATGAGCGCCGAGACGCCCAGCGGGTTCGCCTCGGGGAACTGCGCCGCGATGTTCGCGGCGATCGTCTGCTGCTGGCCGGCGGCGAGCAGGTAGAACGAGTAGAGGAACCCGGGCGACAGGATCATCAGGACGGCCATCGTCTCGCCCAGCGCGCGGCCGAGGCCCAGCATCGCGGCGGAGATGATGCCCGAGCGCGCGAACGGCAGCACGGCGGTGCGGATCATCTCCCAGCGGGTCGCGCCGAGCGCGAGCGCCGCCTCCTCGTGCAGCCGCGGGGTCTGCAGGAACACCTCGCGGCTCACGGCGGTGATGATCGGCAGCAGCATCACGGCGAGGACCAGCCCGACCGTCAGGATGACGCGCGCGGTGGGCGACACGTCGCCGCCGAACAGCGGGATCCAGCCGAGGTACTCGTTGAGCCACGCCCAGACCGGCTGCACGAGCGGCGCGAGCACGAGCGCGCCCCACAGGCCGTACACGACCGACGGGATCGCGGCGAGCAGGTCGACCAGGTAGCCGAGGCCCGACGCGAGCCGGCGCGGCGCGTAGTGCGAGATGAACAGGGCGATCCCGAGCGCGATCGGCGTCGCGATCAGCAGCGCGAGCGCGGCGGCCAGGACCGTGCCGAACACGAGCGGGCCGACGAACGCGGCCAGCGAGTCCGCGCCGCGCAGCCACGTGATCTTCTCGGTCAGCTCGGCGGCCGGCGTCGTGAGCGCGGGCCACGCGCGCAGCACGAGGAAGACCGCGACCGCGGCGAGGACGACCAGGATGAGGGTGCCCGCGCCCGTCGCGGCCCAGCGGAACACGCGGCTCGCGCCCCGGTCCCGCACGCGGCCGGAGCGGCGCAGGGGCGGGGCGGTGCGCGACGGCGGCCCGTCGCTGCGTCGGCCCGCCGTCGGGGGGCTCGTCGTACTGGTCACGGTTCTCCTGTGAGATCGAAGAGGGGCGACGTGCGAGGAGCCGGTGACCGACCCGCATCCCCCCGGTGCGGGCCGGTCACCGGCGTGCCGTCACGCGGCGGCGATCGCCTCGACGGCAGCCTGCGCGTCGGCCGCGAGCGCGTCCGACAGGGGCGCGGAGCCCGCGGCCTGGGCGGCGGCCTCCTGGCCCTCGGTGCTCACGACGTAGCCGAGGAAGCCCTTGACCAGGTCGGCCGTCGCGGCGTCCTCGTACTGGAGGCACGCGACCGCGTACGAGACGAGGAACAGCGGGTAGGCACCCGACTCCGTGGTCTCCCGGTCGATGTCGATCACGATGTCGTGCTCGGTGCGGCCCTCGGCGCGCGGCGACGCGTCGAGCGCGGCCGCGACGGCGTCCGCCGACGGGGCCACCCACTCCTCGCCGACCTTGATCGACGCCTTGCCGAGCGAGCCGGCGGCCGACTCGTCCGCGTAGGTGATCGTGCCGTTGCCACCCTGGACCGTCTGGATCACGCCGGACGTGCCCTGCGCGGACTCGCCGCCCTCGAGCGGCCAGTTGCCGTCGGCCTCGTGGGCCCACGCGCCGCCCGACGCCTTGCCGAGCCAGTCGGTGAAGTTCTTCGTCGTGCCCGACTCGTCGAGGCGGTGCACGGGCGTGATCGCGACCGCGGGCAGCTCCGTGTCGGGGTTCTCAGCGGCGATCTCCGGGGCGTCCCAGCTGGTGATCGTGCCCTGGAAGATGCCGGCGATGGTCGTCGCCGAGAGGTTGAGCTCGGTGATGCCCTCGAGGTTGAAGACGACGGCGATGGGGCTGACGTAGACGGGGATGTCGATCGCGTCGGCCGAGCAGGTCTCCTGCGCGGTCGCGAGCTCCTCCTCGTCCAGGGCCGAGTCGGTGCCGGCGAACTGCACGGCGCCCTCGAGGAACTGGGTGCGGCCGCCGCCCGAGCCGACCGGGTCGTAGTTGACGGTGACGTCGGGGTTGCCGCTCTGGAAGCCGGCGCGCCACGCGTCCATGGCCTTCTCCTGCGACGAGGCGCCCGCACCGTTGAGCTCACCGCTGAGGGTGCTGACGCTCTCGTCGGACCCGGAGGTCGCGTCGCCGGAGCCGGTCGGGTCGTCCGATCCGCACGCCGCGAGGGCGAGGGCGAGAGCGCCGGTGAGGGCGACCGCCCCGGCGCGGCGGTGGAGGGAGAGCTTCACTGTGGGTCCGTCCTTTCGTGCGCGCACCGGGGTGTGCGCGGCGAGGCCGACGGTAGGAAGCCCACGTGACGCGCCGGACGGCGGTGGGTGAACCCGGGGTGAACGGTGGCCGACGAAGTGCGCGGCGGTGTCCGGGGACGTGTCCCTGGTGGGACTACGCCTCTTCGAGCTTGTAGCCCAGGCCGCGGACCGTCAGCAGCAACGTGGGGTTGGCCGGGTCCTCCTCGATCTTGGCGCGCACACGCTTGACGTGGACGTCGAGCGTCTTGGTGTCGCCGACGTAGTCGGAGCCCCAGATGCGGTCGATGAGCTGCCCGCGGGTCAGGACGCGTCCGGCGTTGCGCAGCAGCATCTCGAGGAGCTCGAACTCCTTGAGCGGGAACGGCACGACCTCGCCGCGCACCTTCACCGTGTGCCGGTCGACGTCGAGCTCGACGGGTCCGCTGACGAGCAGCTCCTCCTCGACGGCCGGGCCGGCCGGTGCGGCGGCGGCCCCGGCGGTCACGGCGGCCTCCCGGCGGCGCAGCACCGCACGCATGCGGGCGAGCAGCTCGCGCGACGAGTACGGCTTGGTGACGTAGTCGTCGGCGCCGAGCTCCAGGCCGACGACCTTGTCGATCTCGTCGTCCTTCGCGGTGAGCATGATGACGGGCACGTCGCTCGTCAGGCGCAGGCGGCGGCACACCTCGGTGCCGGGCAGGCCGGGCAGCATGAGGTCGAGCAGCACGAGGTCGGCGCCGTGCTCCTCGAACCGCTCGAGCGCCTCGGGGCCGGTCGCCGCCGTCACGACGTCGTACCCCTCGCGCTCGAGCTGGTACGTCAACGGCTCCCGGTACGACTCCTCGTCCTCGACGAGCAGGATGCGGGTCATGAGGCGTTCCGCCGCACGGTGTCTCCCTGGGGGATGGTCGCGGACGGCGGCAGGTCGACGACGTCCGAGGAGGTGAGGTCGGCGCGCGGCAGGCGGATCGTGAACGTCGACCCGCGGCCCGGCTGCGACCAGACGGCCACGTCGCCGCCGTGGTCCGCGGCGACGTGCTTGACGATGGACAGGCCGAGCCCGGTGCCGCCCGTGTCGCGCGAGCGCGCGGGGTCGACACGGTAGAACCGCTCGAACACGCGCTCCTGCTCGGCGGCCGGGATGCCGATGCCCTCGTCGACGACGGCGATCTCGACGAGGTCGTCGACCTCGCGCACGCCGACCCCGACGTGCGCGGCCTCGCCCGAGTAGGCGACCGCGTTGTCGACGAGGTTCCGCACCGCGGTGACGAGCAGGTCGTGCTGGCCGAGGACGCGGGTCCCGCGCACGCCGCCGATGTCGAGCCGCACCTTCTTCGCGTCGGCGCGCGTGCGGGCGCGGTCGACGGCCTCGGTCAGCACCGCGTCGACGTCGACCATCGCGACCTGGCCGACCGCACCGGCCACCTGGAGGCGGGACAGCTCGATGATCTCGTGCACCAGCGCGGACAGGCGCGCGGCCTCGGCCTGCATCCGGTCGGTGAAGCGGCGCACGGCGTCGGGGTCGTCGGCCGCGTCGTGCACGGTCTCCGCGAGGAGCTGCAGCGCCCCGACCGGTGTCTTGAGCTCGTGCGAGACGTTGACGACGAAGTCGCGGCGCATCGCCTCGATCCGGCGGGCCTGCGTGAGGTCCTCCGCGAGCACGAGCACGTGGCGGGGCGTCACCTGCGCGACGCGGACCTGCACCATGAGGATCCCGGAGCCGACCGGACCGCGCGGGACCTCAAGCTCCTCGTCGAGGATCACGCCGTCGCGGCGCACCGCCGCGATCATCTCCCGGATGGACGCCGGCACGATCCGGCCGTCGCGGACCAGGCCGAGCGCGTGCGCGGGCGCGCTGGCCCGCACGACCGTGTCGTCCTCGTCGAGCACGATCGCCGCCGAGCGCAGCACCGCGAGCGCGCGCACCAGGCCGTCGTCGAGCTCGGGCTCCGGCTGGGGCGCCGGGACCTTCTGGGCGCGCTCGCTCACGCGGAACGCCAGGGTGGCCCCGATACCGGTCAGCAGTCCGAGGCCGCCGGCGAGGAGCAGCGCAAGGCCGTCGAACCCGTCCACGCCCCCAGGGTAGGCCGCGAACGGCGGCGCACCGGCGACGGCGCACGTCTGCGCCGGGACCGTCGCCCAGCGTTCACCGAGCCGTCCGCGGCCGTTCACCGCCCGCCGGGAACGAGGTCGCGGAGCCGTCAGCCGAACGTCTCCAGCAGCGTCGAGCGCTCGCCCTCGGTGAGGTTCGTCGCGACCAGCGTCGAGTGCAGGCCGTGGAACCGCTCGCCGAGGCGGTCGAGGTCGCCGTCGGTCGTCACCGCGCACAGCAGCGACGTGCCGGGCGTGACCTGCTCGCGGATGGTGTCGAGCTGGGCCTGGTCGATGCCGACGGCCGCGACGGCCTTCGAGATCGAGCCGATCGCCGCACCCGCCGCCGCGCCGAGCAGCGGCACGAAGAAGATGCCGCCGAACAGCAGCCCCCAGAAGGCACCCCAGCCCGCACCGCGCTTCTTGTCGTCGTTGCTGTGGTGCACGTCCGGGCGGGACGCGTCCGCGGGCCACTCGACGAGCGCGTGGTCCACGATCGTCACGAGCCCGTCCTTCGCGGCCTCCTTGAGCGCGGTCTCGGCGTGCTTCGCACCGTCCGGGGTGTCGAACTTCCACGCGGTGAACGTCGTCATCGTGCGCCTTCCCTTCGTCCGTCCGGCCCGTCAGGAGACGGCCCGCTCGACCTCCTCGCCGTGGACGATCAGCGCCCACAGCACCACGACGTCCAGCACGATCACCGCGAGCGACCACCACGGCGTGATCGGCAGGGACACGAACTGCGCGACCAGGTTGAGCACGACGAGCACGCTGGCGGTCCACCGGGCCCAGGCGGCGCCCGTGAACAGCACGAGGCCCAGCGCCGTCATCGCGGCGCCCAGGACGAGGTGCACCCACCCCCACGTGGACACGTCGACGATCGTCACGCCCTGGCCGGACCACGCGAGCACCTTCTCCTCCGAGAAGACGGCGATCAGGCCGGCGACGACGTTGAACAACCCGACGGTGAGGAGGCAGAACGCGCCGAACCACACCCACCCGACCCAACCCGTCACCGTGCGCGCCATCGCCTGCCCCTCTCGTCGCCGGCGCAGCCCCGTCCGGGCCGCTCGCCGACACTGTCGCGCGGCACGTCAGGACGTCGCCTCACCCGCGTCGGGTGACTGGACGGCGCGCGTCGGGAGCCGGTCGGCGCATATCACCCGACGGGCGTGAGGCGACCCCGCCACCCCCGCCGCGACGCTGGTCCGGTCGGTCCGACGAGGGAGCTGCCGTGCTCTACCACATCCGCGTGGACGGGTCGCCGGGGGGTGCCGACCTGGAGCAGCTGCTGCGTGAGCACGCCGACGTGGTGGCGACGCCGACCCCCGACGGGACGGTGCTGTCCTGCCGCCTGCCCGACACCGCGGCGCTCACCGGTGTCGTCGCGCTGCTGCACGACCTGGGTCTCGTGCTCGTCGAGGCGCACGCCGTCCCCGAGCCCGGCGAGGAGTGACCCGCGTCGCGCGACGCGCGGCCGCGCGGACGGCTAGAGCAGCCCGCGCTCCGCGGCGACGCGGATCGCGTCCCGCCGCCCGGCCACCCCGAGCTTGCGGTAGATCGAGCGCTGGTGGGTCTTCACCGTGTTCGTCGACACGAACAGCGCGGCGGCGATCTCCGTGGTGGTCATCGTCGAGCGCAGCCGCACGAGCACCTGGTGCTCGCGCTCGGTGAGGTCGAGGTTGCCCCACCCCCCGCGCTGGGCCCGGCGTGGGGCGTCCCCCGCGACGAGGCTCGCGACGAGCGCCTCGTGCGTGCTCCCCCACCGCAGGTGCTCGAGCAGCAGCTCGTGCAGGACCGGCTCGAGCTCGACGAACGGGCGGCGGACCCCGGCAGGCTCGGCGACGTCGAGCGCACGCTCCAGCAGCCGGTGCGCGGCGTGCTCGTCGTCGGCGGCGACGGCGAGCGCCCGCTGGAGGACGGCGACGACGTCGACCGAGGTGCGGCAGTGCCCCGTCGCGATCCGCCCCAGCAGGTCGAGGCTCGCGTGGTCCTCGGCTCCCGGCGCGCCGGCCGGGGTCGCGTGCCGCGCCCGCCCCGTGTCGCCCGCCCGCAGCGCGTCCTCCACCCGACGCCGCGCTCCCTCGAAGCCCGCGCGGTCGTCCTGCGCGTGGCACACCAGTGCGAGCGTCGCCGCGGCCCGGACCGCGACCGCCTGCTGCGCGGGACCCGCGAGGACGAGCGCGTCCTCCAGGTCGGCGCGCGCGTCACCGAGCCGGTCCTGCCAGTACGCGACGAGCCCACGGACCAGGTGAGCGGGCGCGAGAGCACCGGTGCGGACGCCGTCGGCCGCGAGGAGGTCGACCGCGAGCGCGTCCGCGACCCCGAGCTCGCCGGCGTCGGCGAGCAGCAGGGCGCGCTCCGCACGGCATGCGCTCGCGACCGTGGGCAGCCCGACCGCGTCGGCCGCCGCCGCGCCGTGCGCGAGGTGCGCGGCGGCCGCGGCCGGGTCGACGCCGTCGTGCGCCTCGGTGCGACCGAGCAGGTACAGCGCGAGCGCACGGGTCGGCGGTGCGACGTCGGGGCCGTCCACGTCGACGGTCGGCGCCCGGTGCTCCTCGTGCGGCAGGCCGTCCGGGCCGACGGTCGACCCGAGCGCGCCGACGAGCACCTGCGCGAGGAGCTCGTCGTCGGGACCCCACGACGCCACGGCCCGCTGGATGTGCGGGAACACGGTCGGGTCGCCGCGCCCGTCGAGCAGGTCGGCGGCCGCCTGCGCGAGGAGCAGCCACGCGTCCCGTCGTCCCTGCGCGACGACGAGCGCGCACAGCCGGCGCAGCAGCGTCGTGTCCCCGGCGACGAGGACCTCGGGCCAGTGCGCGCGCAGGACGTCGACCGCGAGCGCGCCGTCACCGGCCGCGCACGCGTGCCGGACGGCTCCCGGCCAGTCCGTGTCGCGCCGGTGCAACGCGACCGTGCGGTGCGCCGCGGCGAGCGCGGCCGGGTCGCGCCGGGACAGCAGGACCCGGCACTGCGCGGCGAACAGCCCGTGCCAGCGGTAGGCGGTCGCGTCGGGCGTCGTCGCGGGCGTGAGGAAGAGCCCGCGGGCGACGCAGTCGTCGAGCAGCGTCGCGCCGCCGGGGACCAGCGCCTCCGCGAGGCCGGGGTCGACGACGTCGTCGACGGTCGCGCGCAGCACGAACGCCCCGAGCGCCGCCGGCAGCCCGGCGAGCACCTCGTCGACGACGTAGTCGGCCACGGGCACGGCCGTCGACGGGACTGCGCCCAGCCGCCGCGCGACGTCCGGCCCGGTCGCGACGCCCAGCAGGATCATGCGCACCGCGACGGCCCACCCGTCGGTGAGCGCGCGCAGCTGCTCGGCGCCCGCCCGGTCGAGCGTGACGCCCGCGGCCGCGGCCACCCGGACGACCTCCTCGGCCCCGAGCGCGAGCGACACGGCACGGACCTCCCCGAGCTCGCCCGCGACGCGCAGGCGGTGCAGCGGGACACCGGGGTCGGCGCGCGCCACGAGCACGAGCCGCAGCGCGGGCGGCGCGTACCGGACCAGCCGGCTCAGCACGTCGCGCGCGGTCGGCCCGTGCACCTCGTGCACGTCGTCGACGACGAGGACCAGCGGCGTCGTGCGCGGGCCCAGAGCCACGAGCAGCGCGTCGAGACGCCCGCGGGCGCCGGGGTCGGACGCGGCGGCGGCCCGTCGCAGGCCCGCCCGCTCGTCGTCGGTGACGGCGACGGCCACGGCGGCCTCGAGGCCACGCACCAACCGTGACGGGTCGTCGTCGGCGGCGTCGAGCGTGAGCCACGCGACGGGGTGGCCGCTCTGGGCGGCCCACGACGCGACGAGCGTCGTCTTGCCGAAACCGGCGGGGGCGACGACCGCGGCCACCCGGTGACCCGCGACGGCGGCCTCGAGCTCGGCCGTCGGACCCGGTCGGGGCACGACGTGGACCCCCAGGGGAGGTGTCGTGACCTTGACCCCTGGTGCCACCCCGCGCGCCTCCGGCCGGACGCCCACGAGGTGAACCTATCGGGCAATCGGGGCGGAGGCGAGACCATCCGGGTGACGTCTCTCCTGACGACCGCCGTCGCGCGTTCACCTCGGCGCGTCCAGCCGTTCACCTCGCGGTGCGAGCCTGACGGCCGCGCGGCACAGTGCCGCAGCAGGAGAGGACGGCATGCGGGACATCTTCGACGCCGAGCTGGCGCAGCTCGGCCACGACCTCGTCGCGATGAGCGGCCGGGTCGAGCGCGCGATCACCGACGCGGGTGTCGCGCTCCTCACGGCGGACCTGACGCTCGCCGAGTCGGTCATCGCCGCGGACGTCGAGATCGACGCGATCGAGCGTGACCTCGACGAGCGCTGCGTGCTGCTGCTCGCGCAGCAGCAGCCCGTCGCGACCGACCTGCGGATCGTCGTGTCGGCCCTGCGCATGAGCGCGACGCTCGAGCGGATGGGCGACCTCGCGCGGCACATCGCGCAGGTCGCGCGCGGCCGCTACCCCCGGCAGGCGATCCCGCACGGGCTGTCGGGCACGTTCACCGAGATGCACGACGCGGCCGTCCGCGTGGCGCGTCGCACGACGACGCTGCTCACCAACCACGAGCTGCCGCTGGCCGAGAGCATCGAGCAGGACGACGACCTCCTCGACGAGCTGCACGAGGACACGTTCGCCGCGCTGCTGTCGGGCGGCTGGGACGGGTCGATCCAGGAGGCCGTCGACGTGACGCTGCTCGGCCGGTACTACGAGCGCTTCGGCGACCACGGTGTGTCGATCGCGCGTCGCGTGACCTACCTCGTCACCGGCGTGCTGAGCCAGGAGCTCGACCGCTCGGCCAGCTGAGACCACGCTGACGTCGGGCGCGCCAGGACTGCAGCACCGCGGTCCCGCGCCGGACGGACGGAGGCGCCGCCACCCCTGCTCGGGTGGCGGCGCCTCCGTGGTCCTGCGGGCGGGTCAGCGACCCTGGTTCGCGACGGCCTTGATGGCCTCCGCGGCGGCCTCGGGGTCGAGGTACGTGCCGCCCTTCGTGACGGGCTTGAGGGTCTCCTCGTCGAGCTCGTAGAGCAGCGGGATGCCCGTCGGGATGTTGATGCCGGCGATGGTGTCGGCGTCGACGTCGTCGAGGTGCTTGACGATCGCGCGGATCGAGTTGCCGTGCGCGGCGACGAGGACCGTCTTGCGGGCCTGCAGGTCCGGCACGACGTCCGACTCCCAGTACGGCAGGGCCCGCTCGAGGACCTGCGCGAGCGCCTCGGCGCGCGGGATCGGCTCACCGGCGTAGCGCGGGTCGGCGTCCTGCGAGAACTCCGAGCCGAGCTCGATGTCCGGCGGCGGCACGTCGTAGGAGCGGCGCCAGAGCATGAACTGCTCCTCGCCGTACTCGGTGAGCGTCTGCTTCTTGTCCTTGCCCTGCAGCGCGCCGTAGTGGCGCTCGTTGAGGCGCCAGCTGCGCTTCACCGGGATCCAGAGGCGGTCCGCGGCGTCGAGCGCGTAGTTCGCGGTCGTGATCGCACGGCGCAGGAGCGACGTGTGCACGACGTCGGGCAGGACACCCGCGTCCGTGAGCAGCTTGCCGCCGCGCTTCGCCTCCTCGACGCCCTTCTCCGACAGGGGGACGTCCACCCAGCCGGTGAACAGGTTCTTGGCGTTCCACTCGCTCTCGCCGTGGCGGAGCAGCACGAGGGTGTAGGTCATGCGCCCATCCTGCCGCAGGGTGCGCGACGCGTCGCCGGGACGTCCGTCCCTGGGACGAGGCCGCGCGGGTGCTCAGCGCGAGCGGCGGGCCTCGGCGGCGACGCCGTAGACCTTGAGCACCTGGTCCGCGGCCGCGGACCAGCCGAACCGCTCGGCGCTGCGGCGGGCGGCCTCCCCGTAGGCGGTGCGGACGGCCTCGTCGGCCAGCACGTCCGCGAGGACGTCGGCCCACACCGCCGGGTCGTGGCCGCGCACGAGGCGGCCGGACACCCTGTCGTCGACGATCGTCCGGAGACCGCCGACGGCCGCGGCGACGACGGGGACGCCGCTGGCCTGCGCCTCCGCGGCGACGAGGCCGAACGACTCGCTGCGCGACGGCATCGCGACGACGTCGGCCGCGTGGTACCAGCGCACGAGGCTGTCGCGGTCGGCGGGCGGGCGGACGACCACGTCGTCGGCGACGCCGGTCACGGCCGCGAGCGCCTGGAGCTCCCGGACGGCCGTGGACCGGCCGCTCGGGCCGCCGAGGACGACGAGCAGCGGCACGGGTCGGCCCGTCGCGCGCAGCACGCCCAGCGCGCGGACGAGCACGTCGGGGGCCTTGAGCGCCTGGACGCGCCCCGCGAACAGGACGACGCCGCGGTCGGCGGGCAGGCCGAGCGCCTCCCGGGCGGCACGACGCCCGGCGTCGGGCACGGGGGCGAAGCGGTCGAGGTCGACGCCGGGCTCGACGACGTGCACGCGCGACGGGTCGGCGCCGTACAGGTCGACGAGCTCGCGGGCCTCGACGGGCGTGCTCGCGACGAGCGCGTCGGCGGCCGCGACGACCTCCTCCTCGCCGAGCACGCGCCCACCGGGCTCGGGCTCGTCGCCGGGTGCCAGCGAGGCGTTCTTGACGCGCGCGAGCGTGTGCGACGTGTGGACGAGCGGGACCTCCCACCGGTCCGCCGCGATCTGACCCACCTGCCCGGACAGCCAGTAGTGCGAGTGCACGACGTCGTACCAGCCGGGCCGGCGCGCGGCCTCGGAGCGCAGGACGCCCGCCGCCATGCCGCACAGCACGCCGGGCAGGTCGTTCTTGTCGAGCCGCTCGAACGGTCCCGCGGGCACGTGGTGCACGAGCACGGGCGGGGTCACGCCGGCGTCGACCTCGTCGGCGAGCAGGACCTCGCGCGACTCGTCGCGGGTCAGGGTGCGGCCGCCGGCGTCGGCGCCCGGCACGACGACCGTCTCCGGCAGGTCCGACGACGTCGCGCGCGTGAAGATCTCGACGCGCGTGCCGCGGGCCGCGAGCGCCTTCGACAGCTCGAGCACGTAGACGTTCATGCCGCCCGCGTCCCCGGTGCCCGGCTGGTCGAGCGGGGACGTGTGGACCGAGAGCATGGCGACGCGCGGGGCATGCTCCGAGGTCACGTGGGCTCCTGGGGACGGACGGGTTCCTGCGCCCATTGTCGCCCCGGGAGCGCGGTGAGCGCCGCGCGAGCGGCGAGACTCCCGTCACGCGGCCGGCCGCGGGGTCCGGTTCGGGTCGGTCCGTCCGGTCCCCGCGGTCGGCTGCGGGCGTCGGGTCAGCGCACGACGAGGATCCGCGGCGGCGCGAGCGACGCGTGGTAGGTGCCGTCGCCGCCGTACGTGACCACCACGAGCGACGTGCGCGTGGACCGCGGGAGGTCGACGACGGCGTTCCCGTCGGCGTCGAGCGTGCCCGTCGCGGCCCGGCGGCCGTTGAGCCACACGGTCACCGTGCCCGTCGGCTCGCGCTCCGCGACGCCCTCGACCTGCACGTGCACCTGCTTCGGGTCGCCGCGGCCGACGGTCCAGTCCGTGCCGGCCGTCCGGACCTCGGGCACGACCTTGCCCACGGTGAGGCGCCGCTCGTCCGACGTCGACGCGGCGACGGGCGGGTCGGTGGACGCCGTGCCGCCGTAGACGGCGACGACGGTGTGCCGGCCGGTGGCCAGGTCGGCGGGGAGGCGGACCTCCGCGACGGCCTGGTCGCGACCCCGGGGCGTGAGCGTGCCCGTCGCGACGGGCTCGCCGTCGACGCGGACCTCGACCGTGCCGGTCGGCGTGACGCCGTCGGCGCGGACCGTGACCTTCGCGGTCACCGGCCTGCCGAACGGTGCCGACGACGGGAGCCGGAGCGACGTCGTCGACGCGACCGGGGCCGTCGTCGGGACGCCCGCGACCTGCGCGAGCAGGTCCGCCGCCTCGCCCGCCGAGCCTGCCATGAGGAGGTGCTCGGCGTCGGCGGTGAGCGCGGCGGCGTCGGCGGGGGCGGTCCCGCCGGTGACCGCCGCCTGCGCGAGGTCGCGCAGGAGCGACACGACGAGCCCGGCGGCGGTGGCCGTCGTCCGGTCGGTGCCGTCGAGCGCCGCCGCCGCGTCGGCGAGCAGCGGGACCGCGGCGCCGTACGCGGCCGGGTCGAGCGTGCCGCCGTCCCACACGTCGGCGTCGAGCACGGCCTGCACGGCGTCACGTGCGTCGCCGGCGGGCAGGCTCTCGACGGCTGTGGTCAGGCGGTCGCGCTGCGCGTCCGTGCGCAGGCCCCAGCCGTACGCGTACAGCGGGTCGTACGCGTCGTCGCCGACGTTGACCGGGAGCTGGTCGGCCGACGCGGGCCACGTGACCGGGAGGCGGCCGGTGAACGGCTCGTCGCCGAACAGCACGTCCGCGACGCCCGCACCCTCCGAGCCCGGCAGCCACGACGCGACCAGCGCGTCGATGTCGTCGAGCCGGTCGGTCACGAGCTGCGGGCGGCCCGAGACGACGAGCACGACGCACTCGACCGCGGCGCACACGGTGTCGACCGCCGCCTGGTCGGCGGCCGACAGCGACAGGCTCTTGCCGTTGTTGCCGACGTCGCCGACGCCCTCCGCGTAGGGCGTCTCGCCGACGACGACCACGCCGACCGTCGCGTCGCCGACGGGCGCGGACGCGTCCTCGGAGTACGTCACGTGCGGGTCGACGACCTGGATCGCCTCGAGGATCGACGTGCCCGTCGTGGTGTCGCCCGAGCCGCCCTGCCACGAGACCGTCCAGCCGCCCATCTGGTGGCCGAGGTCGTCCGCGTTGGAGCCCGCGACGTACACGTGCGCGTCCTTCGCGAGCGGGAGGGCACCGTCGTTCTTGAGCAGCACCTGGCTGCGCGCCGCGGCCTCGCGGGCCACCGCACGGTGCTCGGCCGAGCCGAGGTCGGCGGTGTGGGTGCGGTCGGCGAACGGCTGCTCGAACAGCCCGAGGGCGACCTTCTGCGTGAGGATGCGGCGGACCGCGTCGTCGACGCGCTCCTCGCTCACCTGGCCGCTCTCGACGCTCGCGACCGTCGCGGTGATGAACGCACCGAAGTTGTACGGCGCCATCGCCATGTCGAGCCCCGCGTTCACGGCCCGCGCCGCCTTGTCGGCGTACGTCCCGCCCGGGAGCTTGTCGATGCCCTCCCAGTCGGAGATCACGAACCCGTCGAAGCCGAGCTCGCCCTTGAGCAGGTCGGTGGTGAGGGCGCGGTTCTCGTGCATCCGGACCGGGTCGCCGCCGCCGACCGCGACGGCCGAGTACGACGGCATGATCGTCCCGACGCCCGCCTCGATCGCGGGCACGTACGGGTCGACGTGCAGGCGCCGCAGCTCGTCGAGCGACGCGACGCGCGTGACGCCCTGGTCGATCGGGTACCCGTTGCCCGCGAGCTCCGGCACGTACGTGGTGCCGCCGTCGCCGACCCAGTGCTTCGCGGTCGCGAGCACCTTGCCGGGGCCGGACAGGTCCGTCGGGTCGTCGCCCTGCAGGCCCGTCGTCGCGGCCGCGGCCATCGCCGTCACCAGCGCCGGGTCCTCGCCGAACGACTCGTACGAGCGGCCCCAGCGCTCGTCGCGCGTCACGCACAGGCACGGCGCGAACGTCCACGGGACGCCCGTCGCGCGCACCTCCTGCGCCGTGACCTGCTGCACGCGCTCGACGAGGCCCGCGTCGCGCGCCGCCCCCAGCCCCTCGTTGTGCGGGAAGATCGTCGCCCCGACCACGTTGTTGTGGCCGTGCACGGCGTCGACGCCGTAGACGATCGGGATCTGCAGCCGGCTCGCGAGCGCCTCGCGCTGGAAGCCGTCGACCATGTCCGCCCAGCCCGCCGGGGTGTTGTCCTGCGGGACCGAGCCGCCGCCCGACAGCACCGACCCCAGACCGAGCGTCCCGATCTGCGTCGGCGACTGCAGGCCCAGCCGCTCGGCCTGCGTCATCTGGCCGACCTTCTCGGCGAGCGTCATGCGGCCGAGCAGGTCCTCGACGCGCTCCGCCGTGGGGCGGTCGGCGTCGAGGTAGGGCGCGCCGACCGCGTTGAGCACGACGCGCGGGTTGCCGTCGACGGCGGCGCCTGTCGCCGTGAGCGTGAGAGTGAGAGCGCGGGCATCGTCCTGGTCCGCCGTCGCGTGCGTCGTGACCTCGATCGTCTGCGTCGCGCCCGACGCGGTGCCCGCCGGGAACGTCAGCGTCCCGTCGGCCCCGTCGTAGTGCTCGCCCGCCGTCGCGGTGCCGTCGGTCGTCGTGTACGCGACCGTGACGTCCTCCGGCAGGGGAGCGCCGTCCGTCGTGGTGAGGACCACCGGAACCTGCGCGGTCTCGCCCGGGTCGACGAGGACGACGTCCTGCGCGGGAGTCACCTCGGCCGTCGGTGCGGGCACCGCCGAGCCGTAGAGCTGCACGTCGTCGACGGCCCAGGCCACCGGGTTCGCGGTGTTCGGCACGAACGTCAGCGCGTAGCCCCAGGCCGACGTGAGGTCGAGCGTGCCGTTGCGCGTCGCCTCGTCACCTGGCTGGTAGCCGCCGAGCGTGAACTGGTCGAACGGCAGCTCGACGAGCTTCCAGCGGCTGCCGTCGGGCGACCAGTTGTCCTTGAACGTCGTGGCCCACAGCTCGGAGTGCTCGCCGTCCGGGCCGCCGTCCTTGAGCTCGACCTTGATGTCGTCACCGGCCGTCGGCGACGCCGGGCGCGTGTCCTGCGACGCGTACCAGAGCAGCCGGATGCCGCGGAACGAGGACCAGTCCTGGGCCGCCGCCAGGTTCTGGCTGAAGCCGCCCCAGCCGCCCGACGGGATCAGGTAGTCGCCCGACAGGACGTGGTTGTCCGCCGGGCCACCCTCACGGTCCTGCTGCGTGACGTCGAGCGACACCTGCGCGCCCGCCGAACCCCACGTGAACAGGCCGACGGTCGTGCCCGGCTCGGCGATCGGGACGTCGCCCTCGGCGTCCTCGATCGTCGTCACCCGGTCGTAGAGGGCCACGTCGTCGAACTGCCACGCGCCTGCGCCCAGGTCCGTCAGCGTGACCGCGAAGCCCGCCGACGCCGTCGGGTCGAAGCGCGCGTCGCTGCCGGGGTCGTTCTTGAGCCGCAGGTTCGCGAACGCGACGCTCACCTGCCGCCAGCCCGCGGTGTCGTCGACCACGCGCTCCTCGAACAGCTGCCCGCCGCTCTTGAGCTCGTACCGAAGAAGCCCGCCGTCGCCCGTGCCGCGGAACCAGAACGTGAAGCCGTCGTGGTCCGACCAGTCGGTCGCGGCGATGTCGTGGGTGAAGCCGAACCAGTCGCCCGGCGCGGGTGTGCCACCGACCGTCGCGACCAGCACGTCGCCGCCGTCGGGCCGGTCGCCCGGCGCGGTCGTGAGCACCGGGGTGACTGGCGCGCTGATCCCCCACGTCGTGTAGCCCTGCGGGACGCCGTCCTCGTAGTCGTCGAGCACGGTCACCGCGCCGACGTCGGGCAGCGAGCCGTGCGGCGTGATGGTCAGCGTCGTCGTCGTGCGGCCGCCCAGGACCAGGCCGTCCGACGGGTCGCTCAGCGTGAGGACGACGGTGCGGGCCGGGGCGAGCGGGCCGTGGTCGACCGTCGCGACGTCGACCGTCGCGCTCGTCTCGCCGGGGGCGAACGTGACGACCTGGTCGACGGCGGTGTAGTCGCCGCCCGGGCTCGCCGTGCCGCCGGTGCTGGTGACGCGGACTGTCGTCTCCGCGGCGGCGGGCGTGGCCAGGACCACCGGCACCTGCGCCGTCTGGCCCGCGGGCACCGTGGCCGTCGACGCGCCGAACGCGGCCGGGACCGCGTCGGACGTGCCGAACACCTCGACCGAGAACAGCGAGTAGCCGTACCAGTGCAGGACCGGCGCCTCCCAGTCGAAGCTCGTGCGCTCGTCCATCTGCACCCGCACGTAGCGCGCGTCGGCGGGCGCGCCCAGGACGACCTCGTCGGTGCCGCCGTCGCCCGCGGGCTCGGTGTGCACCGTCGTCCACGACGCCGGGTCGTCCGGCGCCGCCGTCGCGACCTGCACCTCGTACGCCGTCGCGTACGCCGCCTCCCACGCCAGCACGACCCGGTCGACCTGCGCCGTCGTGCCGAGGTCGACCTGCAGCCACGCGGTGAACTCGACGTCCTCGTCCGGGCCGTTGCCGCTCGCCCACCGCGTCGCGGGGTCGCCGTCGATCGCCGCCGACGCCGGGAACGTACCGTCGGCGTCTGCCTGCGACTGCGACGCCGTCGCCGTGCCGGTGTGCGCGAGGTCGCCGGGGGTCGCGGCGGCCGCCGCCGGGGACGCGGCCGCGGTGGCGGTCACCGTCGCGACGAGCGCGAGCGGTGCGGCCAGGGCCGCGGCCGCGAGCGCGGCCGTCAGCGGGGACCGTCGGGGGCCGGAGCGGGTGCCCGTCGTGGCGGCGCCGAGCGGGTGGGCGGGGGTCCTGCGGGTGCGCAGGGTCGGACGGGCACGCAGCACGGTCACTCCTTCGTGACACCACGGCCGGGCCCCTGACCGGCCGGACGCCGCGGCCCTTGCCGTCGGCGGGCTCCGTCGCCCGCCCGGCATCGCGAACGGCCGCGGCTGGGCTCAGTCGACCACAAACACTTACAGGGCAGTAAGTGCAGAAGGTCACGATTCGGTCACGACGCCGGACGACCGCCCGGCGGCGACGGTCAGGCGGGGAGGACGCAGGTCGGGGACGGGAGGTCCAGCGTCGAGACGACCTCGCCCGACGCGTCCACGACCGCCAGACGGTGCGCGCGCTC
Organism: Cellulomonas fimi; assembly: GCF_028583725.1. Classification (NCBI taxonomy): domain Bacteria; kingdom Bacillati; phylum Actinomycetota; class Actinomycetes; order Micrococcales; family Cellulomonadaceae; genus Cellulomonas; species Cellulomonas fimi. The sequence continues at coordinate 3,844,006 of NZ_CP110680.1, forward strand.
CAGGGCGACGACCACCCACGGGCCGACGACGGCGAAGTGGCGCGGCCAGGACCCGCCGAGCGCGTGCGAGCGGCCCTCGGACAGCCGGCCGTCCGGCCCGATCGCGTACCGCGTGAGGACGTCGGCGCCCCGGACGGCGACGAGCAGCTCGTCGCCGTCGACGGCCAGGTGCGAGGGCAGCGCGCCGACCGGGTGGCGCACCGGCGCGGTGGGCTCCCGACCGTCGTCGGATGTCGCGGCGACGACCGCGGGGACGGTCTGCTTCGCGGTGCCGGTGGCCGTCTCGGGGTCCCAGGCCAGCACGTGGACCTGCACGTCGAGCTCGCCCGCGACGTACGCGGTGCGCCCGTCGGCGGCGAAGCCCACGTGCCGCGGACCGGTCCCCGGGGGCAGGGTCGCGGCGATCCCCTCGGGCTCGACTCCCCCGTCGACCACCCGGTACCGCCGCAGCTCGTCCGTCCCGAGGTCGGCCACGACCAGGTGCCGCCCGCCCGGCGCGAGCACGGCGAAGTGCGCGTGCGTCCCCTCCTGCCGGTCGGTCACCGGCCCGCTGCCCTCGTGCCCGAAGGTCGACGGCGCCGCGGCTGCCTCCGACGGCTCGGCGGCGAGCACGCCCAGGTGGCCCGACCCGTAGTTCGCGACGGCGACCAGGCCGTCGACGTCGGTGGTGACGTGGCACGGGTAGGCGCCGCCGGACGCGCGGCGCGACCGCTCGGTGAGCCCGCCGTCCGCGTCGACGTCGAGCGTCACGACCTCGCCGTCCTCGACCTCGAGGACCGCGTGCAGCGTGCGGCCGCCGGCGTCGGCCGCCACGAACGACGGCGACGGCAGCGTGACCAGGAGCGACGCGTCGTCGAGCGCACCGGTCGCGTCGTCGAGCGTCACCCGCCAGATGCCCTCGCCGAGCCCCACGGGGGTGCCGGCGCCTGCCTCGGGGTACGTGCCGATCCAGAGCTGGGTCACGGCCGCCGAGCCTAGACCGCTCCCCCGCGGCGCACCCGGCGACGCCCGCCGCCGGGGACCGCGGGTCACGGCACGCAGGAGCAGTACGCGAGCGCGTACGCGGCCCAGCCCGTGACGACGCCCACGAGCGCGGCCGACCAGACGGCCCACCGGGGACGCCGCCGGGCGCGCTGCGCCGGCAGCCGCCACCACGCCCCGACCGCGAGCCCCGCGGCGACGACCGCGCCCGCCGCGACGGTGCCGACCGGGCTCAGGCTCCAGGCCCAGCGACCGAGCGCGACGACGCCGAGCAGGAGCAGGCACGCGGCGCCGGCGATCACGGCCAGGACGAGGAACTCCCCGACGATCCCGCCGATCCCGCGCGCGACCAGCGCCGGCAGGCTGCGGCGGAGGGGCGCGTCGGCGGCGTGCCGCCGTCCGGTCGGTGTCGGCTGCGGATCTCCGGTGACCTGCTCGGGCACGCGTCGGGCCTCCTGGGACGTCGTGCGACGCAGCCTAGGGCGGGACTCGTCGTGCGCGCAGGCACCCGGGCGGTCGGCCCTCGCACGTGGCGTCCGAGGCCGCGCCCGACGACCGGCTCAGACCGCGTCGGTGCCGTCGACGAGCCACGCGGACGGGTCGGCGACGACCCTCCGCAGGACCGTGAGGGCGGCACCGGTCATGGCGGCGTGGTCGCCGGCGCGCGCGACGTCCACGGTCGGCTCGGCCCAGGGCGCCCCGATGACGTGCCGGTGGAGAGCGGCGAGGACGGGCCCGCGCACGTGGTCGGCCAGCGACGCGTACGTGCCGCCGAGGACCACGTGACCGACGTCGACGAGGTTGACGACGTTGGCGAGCGCGGCGCCCAGCACCGCGCCGGCCGCGGCGAGCGCGTCGCGGACCCCAGGAGCGTCGGCGGCGGCCGCGGCGACGAGCGCGTCGAGGCCGTCGTGCGGGTCGAGGCCGGCGGCGCGCAGCAGCGCGTCCTGGCCGGCGACCTGCTCGAGCGTGCGGCCGTCACCGACGAGGGTGTGGCCGAGCTCGCCGGCCCAGCCGTGCCGGCCGCTGAAGAGGTCACCGTCGAGGACGAGCGCGCCACCGACGCCGATCTCCCCGGAGACGTAGACGAACGACGGGCGGCTGCCGGGTGCACGGCGGACGTCGGCCTCGGCGCGTGCCGCGAGGTCCGCCTCGTTGGCGAGCCGGGGCGGGTGCGTCGCGAACGTGCGGGAGGCGCCCGCGGCGAGCGCGGCGACGTCGACGTCGCGCCAGCCGAGGTTGGGCGCGTAGCGGAGGGTTCCCCCGCGTGCGTCGACGAGGCCGGGCAGCGCGAGGCCGACGCCCGCGAGCCGCAGCGGACCGCGCGTCGCCTCCCCGTCGGCGTCGGGTGCGCCCGTGACGGCGAGGGTGTCGACGGCGGTGTCGACGAGCGCGCCGAGCCGCGTCAGGACGTCCGTGGGGTCGCTCCCGCGGAAGTCACCGTGCTCGACGTGCTCGGCGAGGACGCCGCGGGACAGGTCGAGCACGCGGACGCCGAGGTAGTCGACGTTCACCTCGGCGCCGAGCGCGGCGAGGGTGCCCGCGGCGGCGGTGAGCGGGACGGCGGGGCGGCCGGCGCGCTGGGTCGGGACGGGGTCGAGCTCGGCGACGAGACCGCCGGCGACGAGCCGGTCGACGAGCGAGGACACGGTGGCCCGGGTCAGTCCGGTCGCGGCGGCGACGTCGGCGCGGGACGGTGGGGTCGTGCCGGTCGCGGCGGCGTCGAGGACGTGCCGCAGGACGAGCCCCAGGTTGTGCTCCCGCAGGCTCCCCTGCCGCGCCGCCGTCGCCTTCACGGGGTTGACCCTAGCCCGGATCCGCCATAAGTTCATCCATACAACAAATCTCGTGCGGCAGACCCCGCCGCGCGAGGGCACTCGACGACGAGAGGTCCGTGATGGTCCGCAAGCCCACCCGCGACGACAAGTTCTCCTTCGGCCTGTGGACCGTCGGCTGGAACGCCCAGGACCAGTTCGGCAGCGCCACGCGGCCGTGGCTGGACCCGGTCGAGTCGGTCCACAAGCTCGCCGAGCTCGGCGCGGCGCACGTGACGTTCCACGACGACGACGTCGTGCCCTTCGGCTCCGACGCGGCCGAGCGCGACCGCATCCTCGCGAGCTTCAAGAAGGCGCTCGACGACACCGGCATCACTGTCGAGATGGTCACGACCAACACCTTCAGCCACCCGATCTTCAAGGACGGCGCGTTCACCTCGAACGACCGTCGCGTGCGCCGCTACGGCCTGCGCAAGGTCGTCCGCAACGTCGACCTCGCCGCCGAGCTCGGCGCGTCGACCTTCGTCATGTGGGGTGGCCGCGAGGGCGCCGAGTACGACTCCGCCAAGGACCTCAAGGCCGCGCACGACCGCTACGCGGAGGGCATCGACACCGTCGCCGCGTACATCAAGAGCAAGGGCTACGACCTCAAGATCGCGATCGAGCCCAAGCCGAACGAGCCCCGCGGCGACATCCTCCTGCCGACGATCGGCCACGCGATCGCCCTCATCGACCGCCTCGAGAACGGCGACATCGTCGGCCTCAACCCCGAGGTCGGCCACGAGCAGATGGCGGGTCTCAACTACACGCAGGGCATCGCCCAGGCGCTGTGGGCGGGCAAGCTGTTCCACATCGACCTCAACGGCCAGAAGTCCATCAAGTACGACCAGGACCTCGTGTTCGGCCACGGCGACCTGTTCTCCGCGTTCGCCACGGTCGACCTGCTCGAGAACGGCTTCCCGGGTGGCGGCCCCCGCTACGACGGCCCGGTCCACTTTGACTACAAGCCGTCGCGCACCGAGGACTTCCAGGGCGTGTGGGACTCGGCCGCCGCGAACATGGCGACCTACATCCTGCTCAAGGAGCGCGCGCAGGCGTTCCGCGCCGACCCCGAGGTCCAGGAGGCCCTCGAGGCCGCCGGCGTGCTCGAGCTGTCGCAGCCGACGCTCGCCGAGGGCGAGACCCTCGACGACCTGCTCGCCGACACCTCGGCGTACGAGGACCTCGACGTCGACGCGGTCGCCGCGCGCGGCTTCGGCTTCGTCCGCCTCAACCAGCTGGCCCTCGAGCACGCGCTCGGCGCTCGCTGACCCGCGACGCCGCCCGCCCCGGCTCCGCACCGGGCGGGCGGCGTCGTCGGCCGTCGGGACGACCCGGCCCTGCACGCCGGGGTCGGGTCGTCGCGGCAGCGGCCCCACGCCCCACCCCCCACCCGGCCCCGCTCCCGGACCGTGCGACGCCGCCGGTCCGCCCGCCGAAGGAAGCCTCATGACGCTCGTCGCCGGCGTGGACTCGTCCACGCAGTCCTGCAAGGTCGTCGTCCGCGACGCCGACACCGGGGAGCTGGTCCGCCAGGGCCGCGCCTCGCACCCCGACGGCACGTCCGTCGACCCGCGCCACTGGTGGGACGCCCTGCAGACCGCGATCGCGGACGCGGGCGGTCTCGACGACGTCGACGCGATCTCCGTCGGCGGGCAGCAGCACGGCATGGTCGCGCTCGACTCCTCCGGCGAGGTGGTCCGTGACGCGCTGCTCTGGAACGACACCCGCTCGGCGCAGGCCGCGCTCGACCTCATCGAGGAGCTGGGTGACGGCGACGCCGAGAAGGGCGCGCAGGCGTGGGCCGACGCCGTCGGGTCCGTGCCCGTCGCGTCGCTCACCGTCACGAAGCTGCGCTGGCTGCGCGACGCCGAGCCCGAGAACGCCGACCGCGTCGCCGCCGTCGCGCTCCCCCACGACTGGCTGACGTGGCGGCTCGGCGGCAACGGCGCGGGCTCGGGCGGCGCGGGCCTCGACCAGCTCGTCACCGACCGGTCCGACGCGTCCGGCACGGGCTACTGGTCGCCGGTGACGAACGACTACCGCCTCGACCTGCTCGAGCGCGGCCTCGGCCACCAGGTGCACCTGCCTCGCGTGCTCGGCCCCTCCGAGGCGGGTCCGCGCGCCGTGATCGGCGGGCGTGAGCCGATCCTCGGCCCGGGCGCGGGCGACAACGCCGCCGCGGCGCTCGCGCTGGGCCTGGGCCCGGGCGACGTCGCCGTGTCGATCGGCACCTCGGGCGTCGTCTCGGCGATCGCCTCCTCCCCCACCGCCGACGGGTCCGGCCTGGTCACCGGCTTCGCCGACGCGACGGGCGCGTTCCTGCCGCTGGCCTGCACGCTCAACGCGTCGCGCGTGCTCGACGCGGCCGCCCGGATGCTCGGCGTCGACCACGCGGGCCTCTCCGAGCTCGCGCTGTCCGCACCCGCGGGTGCCGACGGCCTCGTGCTCGTCCCCTACCTCGAGGGCGAGCGGACGCCGAACAAGCCCGACGCGACCGGCGCGCTGCACGGCCTGCGTCTCGCGAACACGACGCCTGCGCACCTCGCGCGCGCCGCCGTCGAGGGCATGCTGTGCGCGCTCGCCGACGGCATCGACGCGCTGCGCGCCCAGGGGGTCGCGGTCGAGCGGCTCTTCCTCATCGGCGGCGGCGCGCAGTCGCGTGCCGTCCGGGAGATCGCGCCGACCGTGTTCGGGCTCCCGGTCCACGTCCCGACGCCCGGCGAGTACGTCGCCGACGGTGCCGCGCGTCAGGCCGCGTGGGTCCTCTCGGGCTCCGCGACCGCGCCGTCCTGGACCGCCGCCGCCGAGGCCGCGGTGCACAGCGCCGACCCGGTCGCGCGCGTGCGCGAGCAGTACGCCGCGGTCCGCGAGCTGACGGGCACGCGCCCGCTCTGACGCCTCGCCGCACCGACGCACGAGAGCCCGGCCCCCCTCAGGGGCCGGGCTCTCGCGGTCTCCCCCGCTCCCGACGCCCCGATCGCCGTGACGGGACCAGGCACGACGCGCGGCGGCGGGACCGGGCACGACGAGGGCCCGACCTCTGCGGCGGTCGGGCCCTCGTCGTCCTGCGTCGCGGTCAGGCCACGTGCGACCCGCGGCGGCGCGAGCGCACCATCGCCGTCCCCGCGCCCAGCAGCGCGAGGGCCACGAGCACCAGGCCGGCGACCTGCGCGCCCGTGGTGGCGAGGCTCCCGCCACCGGACGCACCCGGGCCGGACGCGCCCGTGCCGCCGGCTGCGGCGACGACCTCGACGACCGTGGCCGCGAGGACCTGGTCGTCGACCGCGGCGGCGATGCCGTGGCGGCCGACCGCGGTGGTGGCCGGGATCGTCACCGACCCGGACGCCCCGCCCGACGCGTCGACGGTGAACGACCCGACGACGAGCCCGAGCGGACCGGTCGACCCGACCGCACGCGCCGCCATGAGGTTCACGCCCTGCACCTGGCCGACCAGCGACTCGGCGCCGAGCACGACGTCGACGACCGTGCCGGGCGCGAACCCGGACAGGGCCACTGGCACCGTGCCCCCGCGGGTCACCTTCCCGGCGCCCAGGACGAGGGTCGGAGTCTGCGGCTCCGGCTCCTCGCCCGCACCCTCGACCAGCCGCCCGACGCCCCAGCGCTCGGTCGTCTGGTAGCCGGTGCCGGTGGGCTCGGCCCAGGTGCGGACCGACGTGCGCGCACCGTCGCCCGTCGCGTCGTTGACCTGGACGTCGAGCCCGTGGAATGTGCCGGCGCCGCCCTGGTCGTGCAGGCCGATCGCGGCCTCCACGACGTAGCCGGACGCCGTGCGACGCGTCGCGCTCGTGAGGTTCGCCTTCTGGTAGGCCTCGTCACCCGTGCCGACGGACACGACGTTGTCGGCGCTGATGCGCAGCTGCGTGTCGTCGTACCGGTAGGAGCCGTTCTTCGCGTTGCCCGGGTCGACGAAGATCTCGACCGAGTCCTGCGTCCACGGGTCCGAGCCGGCCGTGTTGACGACCGCGTCCGTGACGGTGGCGAGGACGTAGAGCGTGTCGTCCTTCCACAGCGTCTTGACGTCCGCGACGGCACCCGCCGGGTCGGAACCGGCGCCGACGACCTTGGTCGTCGTGACCGAGCCCGCGTCCGCCCAGACCGCGTCCTCCTCGCCGTCGATCGTCGGCGCCGACGACGCCGGCGCGACCTCGAGGTAGGACAGCGGCTCGACGAGCGTGAGCGTGCCGGTCGCGCCGAGCTTGTTCCAGCCGACCGTCGTGCTGCCGTCGGTCGCGGTCACGTCGAACGCGAGCTGGTCGCCGGCCGCGGCCGCGTCGAGCGGCAGGTGGACCACCGCGGCCCACCCGTCACCGAGCTCGGTCGCGACCCCGTCGACGTCACCCTCGCCGTCGCGACCGAACGCGTACGTCGACCCGTCGAGCGTGAGCGTGAGGCCGTCCGACGCCGCCGGGGTGCCGTCCGACACGACGACGAACGCGGTCAGGTGGTCGGCCTCCCAGCGGAGCTGGAACGCGGCGGAGTCGCCCATCGGGAGCAGCGGGAGCCGGTCCCAGTCGGGTGCCGAGGTCGCGTCGTCGTCCAGCGGCACCGTGCCCTGGAAGACGTTCGCGGCCCGCATCGGGGCGGGCAGCGTCGACGCGTCGACGATGCCGTGGTACGCCGGCTTGGCCTTGACCTGGTCGTCGAACACGAGCGGCGCGCCGGAGTCGTTGCGCCACGACCGGCCGTCGACGAGACCCCACACGGTCGCCGAGAAGACCTGGTCGGTCTCCGCGTGGAACGCGCGGAACGCGTCGAAGGCGTCCTTGTAGTAGTAGCCCTGGTCGACCAGCTTCGCCTCGGTCACGGGCGTGCCCGTCGTGACGTCGAACTCCGTGATCGCCTGGACCTTGCCCAGGTCGGCCATGCGGTCCAGCGCACCCGCGAGCGTGCTCACGGGGGTCGCGAGGCTCACGTGGAACTGGTGGCCGATGCCGTCGAACTCGACGCCACGGTCCACCATGCGCGCGATCAGGTCGTGGTAGCGCTGCTGCTTGCCGGCCTGCTCGGTGTTGTAGTCGTTGATGAACAGCGTGACCGGGTGCGACTGCCCGGGAGCCGCGTACGTGCCGTTGAACGCGTCGTTCGCGTACTCGAAGGACAGGTCGACGAACTCCTCGCCGAGCACCTGGAACCACCGGCTCGTGCGCATGCCGCCGGGGGTGCCGCCGCCGTCGGAGACGACCTCGTTGACCACGTCGAACGCGGTGAGCGGATTGGTCGTGCTGCCGAACTTCCCGTACTTGTCGCTCAGGTACTTCGCGACGTTCTCGATGTGCGTGCGCAGCCGGGCCTTCAGCACCGCCTGGTCGGCCGGGCTGTTCGTGAGCCAGCGGCCGGCGCCGTCCTGGAAGAACCAGTCGGGCGTCTGGCTGTGCCACACGAGGACGTGCCCGTAGACCTTGAGGTCGTGCTCCGCCGCGTACGTCATGAGCGCGTCCGCCTCGGAGTTCGTCGTGACGAACGTGTGCGTCGGGTCGTTCGCGTCGTACCACGCCTCGGGCTTCATGAAGTTCTCGGGCGTGATCTGGTCGAAGTGCTTGGTGAGCAGGCGACCATAGGGGTCGACGGTGTCACGGGCCTGGATCGCGGCGCCGAACGGGAAGTCCAGCGTGTCCTTGATCGGCGTCAGGCCCTCCTCGATCGAGAGCGGCGACGCGACCGTGACGACGACGTCGTCGACCAGGAAGTCGGACGTGTTGCCGCCGTTGTAGTCGGTCTCCAGGTACAGCAGGTCGGAGCCCTCGGGCAGCCGGACCGACGCCGTCACCTCGACCCACTGGCTGTTCGACTGGCCGGACACCTGCGCGAGCGTCGTGAACTTCTGCGTGCCGCCGTCGTCGTGCCGGACCGTGAGCCACACGTCGTCGGCCGGCTGGCCGGCGGCGAAGCGCACCCACGCGGACAGCTCGTAGAGCGTGCCGGGCACGAGGACGCCGTCGACGTCGAACGCGAGGCCGTGACCCTGCGACGAGCGGTTCGCGACGAGCGCGGACTGCGCACCGCCGTGGGCCGCGGTCGTCGTGACGGTCGCCGTCGGCGTGCCGCTGCCCGTCTCGCGGACGAACCAGCCGTCCATGCCGTCCTCGAAGTCGGCGTCGATCACCGTGGACCCGACGGGCTGCGACGGCGCGAGCGTGACGGACGGGAGCGTGAACTCCCAGCCGGCGTCGAGCCGCTCCTGCACGACCGCCTTGAGGGCCGCGACCGAGTTGGCGCGGTTGCCGCCGCCGTCGTGCACCAGCACGATCTCGCCGTCCTTCATCGCGGCGCGCAGGTTGGCCTTGAGCGCCTCGACGTCGGACTGCGTGGTCGCGTCCCAGTCGTTGATGAGGTTCGTGACGGCGAGCGGCTGCATGCCGAGCGACACCGCCGCGGCCGGCGTCTGGCCCCACGCGCCGTTGGGCGCGCGGAAGAACGGCACCTGGGCGTTGGCGTCACCGAGCGCGGTGCGGAGGGTCGTGAGGTTCTGCGCCATCTTCTGCGCGGCCTGCGCCTGGGTCAGCCCGTCCATCGCGCTGTAGTCGGTGGAGTGGTTGCACAGGGTGTGCCCGTCGGACACGATCCGGCGCAGGACGGTCGCACCGTCGCCGGTCGTGACGTTCTGGCCGATGACGCAGAACGTCGCGGGGATGTCCTTCGCCGCGAGGAAGTCGAGCAGCTCGGTCGTCGCGGCGCCGTTCGGGCCGTCGTCGAAGGTGAGCGCGGCCCGCTTCACGCCGGGAGCGGACCCGGCCGCGGCGGTCGCGACGGGCGTCGTCGTCGGGTTGAGCGCGCCGCCCGGGGGGACGTCCGGCACCTCACCGGGGCCGGTGGGCGCCTGGCCGGTGATGACGACGTCGTCGACGAGGAACGAGGCGGTCGCGCTGTCGGACTCGACGTAGAGGTTGGTCGGCGGCGTCGCCGGGTCGACCGTGTACGTGCCGGACAGCCTGGTCCACTCCCCCGCGGTGACGGCGACGCGGCCGCCGACCCACGGGTACTCGTTCGACGCGCCGGGCGTCTGCATGCCGAGGTTCAGCTGGGCCGGGCCCGCCTCCCCGTCGGCGAGCCGCACCCACGCCTCGATGTCGTAGGTGCCGGTGGTGACGAGCGAGGACACGTCGTGCTGCGCGCCGTTCCACCCCGCCGTGCGGCCGGCGACGAGCAGGCTCGACGTGCCGCCGTGCGCCTGCGTCGTCGTGGTCGCGACGGTGGTGCTGCCGCTGCCGCGCGCGGTCCAGCCGTGCCCGGCGGACTCGAACGTGCTGGTCAGCACCGCGCCCGGGGCGGCGGCTGCCGGTCCGGTGATGACGAGGTCGTCGACGAGGTAGGTGTACGCGCCCGTGAGGTCGCCGGTGCCGAGGTAGAGCTGGAGCGTCGACGGGTCGGTCCCAGTGGCGGGGACGGTGTACGTGCCGCTCACGGTGGTCCACGCGTCCGCGGTCATCGTCGTGTTGCCGACCCACGTGTACGCGGGCTTCATGACGAACCGCACGCCGGCGGGGCCCGCGGTGCCGTCGGCGAGGCGCGCACGCATCGAGAACGTGTACTCGGTCCCCGGCACGAGGTCGGCGAGCGCGCCGGGCGCGGTCTGGACGCCCTCGTAGTCGGCGGCGCGGTTCGCGACCTGGAGGACCTTGCCGCCGTCACGGTCGACGACGGTGAGCGTGGGGTTGCCGCTCTGCTGCCAGATGCCGGTGGTGCCGTCCTCGAACGTGGTCGACGAGACGACGGTGGACGCCGCTGCGGCGGCGGTGGTCGCGGTGGGCAGGATGCCCGCGATCGGGGCGGCGATGACGCCGAGCGCCACCACGGCGATCCCGATAGTTTCGATGCCTCTCGGCCGTCTCATCGACGCTCCTTTGCGCAATGCTGACAGATGACCGCGCCAACCTACGCATCGGCCTGCGCCGTCGGTATCAGCCGGAGGAGCGAATTTTCGGGCTCCTCGTCGCAACTATCGAAACTGTGACGGATCCGTGACCCGACAGCGCGTACGCGCGCGACCGGCCCCGGGCACGACGAAGCCCCCGGCGCACGGGGGGCACCGGGGGCTTCGGGAGTCGCGTCAGTGCGCGGCGTCGTACGCGGACTTCACCTCGGCCGAGATGCGGCCGCGCTCCGAGACGTGGTGGCCGTTGGCCTTCGCCCACTCGCGGATCGCCTGCGCGTCGCCCGACGAGCGACGCGCGGTGCTGCCGCCGCGGCCGGCGGGGCGCGCCGACGACGAACGGCCGCCGACCTTGCGCGCGTGGCCGACCCACTGCGCGAACGCGTCACGCAGCTCGGACGCGTGCGCCGAGGTGAGGTCGATCTCGTAGGTGACGCCGTCGAGCGCGAACGTCACCGTCTCGTCCGCCGTTCCGCCGTCGATGTCGTCGACGAGCAGGACCTGGACCTTCTGAGCCATTGTTCGCTCCGGGGTAAGTGCGTGGAGGGGATTTTCTCGCTTACCGCCGAAGCATGACACCCGTACTATTCGGACGTCAAACGATCGCGCTTCGATTCCTCATTTGCGCCGCCGGCTTCCTGCTGCGCGGCGAGGCGTTCCGCGGCGTCCATTCTCGCCAATGCCTGGCGTTCGGTGCGGTCCGCATTCACGAGCGCGCGGATCGCGAACCAGAAGATCAGCCCGACGCCGATCGACGGGAGGATGGCGGCCAGCGCCGCGGTGAGCCCGTCCACGCGTCAGCCCTGCGGCTTCACGAGCGGGAACAGGATGGTCTCGCGGATCCCGAGGCCCGTGAGCGCGATGAGCAGGCGGTCGATTCCCATGCCCATACCACCCGACGGGGGCATCGCGAACTCCATCGCGGTGAGAAAGTCCTCATCGATTCGCATCGCCTCGTCGTCCCCGCGCGCCGCGAGCGCGGCCTGGGCCTCGAACCGCTGACGCTGGATGACCGGGTCGACGAGCTCCGAGTAACCGGTCGCGAGCTCCATCCCGCGCACGTACAGGTCCCACTTCTCGACGAGCCCGCGCTTGGTCCGGTGGTCGCGCACCAAGGGCGACGTCTCGACCGGGAAATCACGCACGAACGTCGGCGCCGTCAATGCGTGACCGACGTGGTGCTCCCAGAGCTCCTCGACCATCTTCCCGTGGTTCCGCTGCCCGGGAGCGAGCTCGATCTCCGCCTTCTCCAGCAGCGCGAGGAGGACCTCGTCCGTCGTGTCGTGCGTGATCTCGACGCCCAGCGCCTCGGACAGCGAGTCGTACATCGGCAACCGCGCCCACTCACCGCCCACGTCGTACTGGGTGCCGTCGGCGAGCGTCACCGTCGTCGACCCGAACGCGTCGCGCGCCGCGGTCTGCACGAGGTCCTGCGTGAGGTCCGCGATCGTGTCGTACGTGCCGTAGGCCTCGTACGCCTCGAGCATCGCGAACTCCGGCGAGTGCGTGGCGTCGACACCCTCGTTGCGGAAGTTCCGGTTGATCTCGAAGACGCGCTCCACACCGCCGACCGCCGCGCGCTTGAGGAACAGCTCGGGCGCGATGCGCAGGAACAGCGGGATGTCGAACGCGTTCATGTGCGTCTCGAACTGGCGCGCCGCCGCACCCTCCGGACGGACCTGGAGCATCGGCGTCTCGACCTCGATGAACCCGCGCTGGTGCAGGTTGTCGCGGACCGAGCGCAGCACCGCCGCGCGCGTGCGGACCATGTCGCGCGAGCGCTGGTTGACGATGAGGTCGACGTACCGCTGCCGGACGCGCGCCTCCTCCGACAGCTCCGTCCCCTCGTACAGGTTGGGCAGCGGGCGCAGCGCCTTCGCGGCGATCGACCACGCGTCGGCGAACACCGACAGCTCGCCGCGGCGGGACGAGATGACGCGGCCGTGCACGAACACGTGGTCGCCCAGGTCGACGTCGGACTTGAACGCCGCGAGCCGCTCCTCGCCCACCTCGGCGAGCGACAGCATCGCCTGGAGCCGGTTGCCGGCGCCGTCCTGCAGCGTCGCGAAGCAGAGCTTGCCGGTGTTCCGCAGGAACACGACGCGGCCGGCGATCCCGACCTCGTCCTGCGTCTCCGTGCCCGGCTCGAGCGACGGGTAGGCGGCGCGGACCTCGGCGATCGTGTGCGTGCGCGGCACCACGACGGGGTAGGCCTCGGTCCCCTCGGCGAGCAGGCGCTCACGCTTCGCGCGGCGGACCTGGATCTGCTCGGGGGTGTCGTCGACGGGGGCGTCGACGGCGGCGTTCTCGGCCGGGTTCTCGGGCGCAGCGGTCACCGGGCGATTCTACCGGCGCGACCCGCGGCACCCGTCGCCCCGACGGTGACGTGCGCGACGCTCAGGACGCCTGGAGGTCCAGCGCGAGGTCGAGGATCGGCGACGAGTGCGTGAGGCCGCCCACGGACAGGTAGTCGACGCCCGTGCCGGCGACCTCGGCCGCGCGGTCGAGCGTGAGGTTGCCGGTGGCCTCGAGCTCGACGCGGCCGGTCTCCGGCTCGCCCGCGCGGACGGCCGAGACGACCTCGGTCAGCAGCGGCGTCGGCATGTTGTCGAGCAGCAGGAAGCGGGCGCCCGCGGCCACCGCCTCCAGCGCCTGGTCGAGCGTGTCGGCCTCGACCTGGATGTCGACGTCGGGGAACCGCTCCTGCACCGCGCGCACGGCGGCGGCGACGGACCCGGCGGCGACGACGTGGTTGTCCTTGACCATCGCGACGTCGTAGAGCCCCATGCGCTTGTTCGTGCCGCCACCGCAGCGGACCGCGTACTTCTCGAGCGCCCGCAGGCCCGGCGTGGTCTTGCGCGTGTCGAGCACCTGCGCGCCCGTGCCGTCGAGCACGTCCGCCCAGCGGCGGGTGTGCGTCGCGACGCCCGACGCGCGCGACGCGAGGTTGAGCATCGTCCGCTCGGCGACGAGCAGCGTCTGCACCGGCCCGACGAGCACCGCGAGCACCTCGTCGCGCCACACGCGTGCGCCGTCCTCGACCGTGAGGGTGACGGTCACGCCGTCCGTCCCGAGCCGTCGGGCGACCTGGTCGACGACCTCCTGCACGACGACCAGCCCGGCGACGACGCCCTCGGCGCGCGCGACGAGGTGCGCGGTGCCGACGGTCTCCGGCGGGATCGTCGCCTGCGACGTCACGTCCCGGCCCGGCGCCGGACCGAGGTCCTCGTCGAGCGCGACCTGGACCACCCGGGCGACCCACGCGGGGTCGAGCTGCTGCTGCACGCCGCCACCCTACGTGCGCGACGACGGCCCCGGACGGAGGGGTCCGGGGCCGTCGTGGGGGGCACCGCCCCGCCGGGCAGGGCGGCGGGGCGGCGTCGGTCAGGAGTAGGTCACGCGCACCGGGGCGCTCGCCACGGCCTCCTTGCCGACGTAGGCCTTGACCTCGAACTGCCCGGGCAGCACCCAGACCGGCACCTTGACCTTGGTGCTCGCGGCGCCCGAGGCGTCCGTCTTCACCGTGCCGAGGTCGACGTCCTTCCAGTACCAGTCGTGCGCGCCCTCGACGAGCTTGCCGAACAGCCCGCCGTAGGACGGCGTCGCCGGGCGGTCGCCCACGCGGTCGAGCACGAGCCTCACCTTCGTCTTCGCCGGGAACTCGGCGAGCGTGACGGCGAGCTTCTTGCCCGGCGCGACCGTGTCCGACCCGAGCGTGAGGACCTGCCCCGGCTCGACGACCGGAGCCGCGAGCTCGAGGACGCCCCAGCGCGCGGTGCTCTGGTACGAGCGGCCCGTCGGGTCGGTCCACGTGCGGACCGAGCCGCGCACGCCGTCGGTGGCGTCGTTGACCTGGAAGTCCAGGCCGACGAGGTCACCGGCGACCGCGTCACGACCCAGCGCGATCGACGCCTCGACGACGTAGCCGCCGTCGATCAGCGCCGTGGCGCTGGTCAGCCGCTCGCCGATGACCGAGAGGTCACCGCTGATCGACTGCGCGTTGCTCGCGCTGATCCGGTACTGCCCGTCCTGCGGCGTGTAGGCGCCGTTCTTGGCGTTGACCGGGTCGACGAAGATCTCGACCGAGTCCTGCTCCCACGCGTTCGTGGCGGACTCGTCGATCACCGGGTCGGCGACCTTCACCAGCACGTCGACGGCGTCGTCGTGCCACAGGACCCGCACCTCAGCCGTGGCGCCCGGGGTGCCCTCGACCTGGGTGTCCGTCGTGACGACCGGCGCGGTCGCCCAGACGTCGTCGACCGTGCCGTCGATGGTCGGGGCCGTGGCCGCCTGCGGCGCGGAGACGAACCCGATCGGCTCGATGAGGGTGACGACGCCGAGGCGCTCGCCGTCCTCCTGGCCGTGCGACAGGTCGTTCCACGACCGCTGCTCGCCCGTGACGCCGTCGGTCACGCGCACGTCGAACGGCACCGTGCCGCCCTCCGTCAGGCCGGCGACCGGGACGGCGACCGCGAACCGGTAGCCCATGGCCGTGGCCTGCGCCTGCGTGCGGTTCACGGTCACGTGCGACTCGGCGGCGAAGACGTCGACGACGTCCTCGGTGCCGTCGTCGCTCGCGTCCGCGACCTCGACGTACGCGGTGAGGCCGTCGGCCGACCAGCGCAGCTGGAAGCCCGTGCCCTCACCGAGCGACGTCTCGGGCAGGAGCGCCCACGTGGGGTCGTCGACGCCCGTGGGGGTGCCCTGGTGCGCGTCGACCTGACGCGTGAGCGTCGGCAGCTCCGACCGGTCGACGATGCCCCAGTAGGCCGGCTTCGCCTGCAGGTCGTCGTCGAACGGCAGCGGCGCACCCTCGCGCCACGACCGGCTGTCGTACGGGCCCCACAGCGTCACCGAGAACAGGTCCGGGTACTCGCGGAGCATGTCGAACACGTCGGCGTAGTAGTAGCCCTGCGCGACGAGCTTCTCCTGCGTGACGGCCCCGTCGAGCGGCGCGTCGAGCTCCGTGACGGCCTGCAGCAGGCCGGTCGTCGCGAAGGCGTCGATGCTCGCCTTCATCTGCGAGACGGGCTGGAGCAGGTTGACGTGGAACTGGTGGCCGAGCCCGTCGAGCGGGGCGTCCCGGTCGAGCAGCCGGTTCACGACGTCGAGCATCGCCTGCCGCTTGGCGGGCAGCTCGGTGTTGTAGTCGTTGAGGAACAGCTGCACCGGGCCGTCGGTGTCGCCACCGTTGAACGCGTCGCTCGCGTACGCGAACGCGAGGTCGAGGTACTGCTCGCCGAGCACCTCGAACCAGCGGCTCTTGCGCAGGCCGTCGCTCTCGCTCTCCGCGATCGCCTCGTTGACGACGTCGAACGCGACGATCGGGTTGCCGTCGGTGCCGTACTCGCCGTACTTGTCGCGGTAGTGGTCGGCCACGGTCTCGATGTGCGTGCGCATGCGGTCGCGCAGGATCGTCTGGTCGGCCGCACTGTTCGTGAGCGGCGTGCCGTCCGTGTGGTTGAAGAACCAGTCGGGCGTCTGGGAGTGCCACACGAGCGTGTGCCCGTAGACCCGCTGACCGTGCTCGATCGCGCTGTCGACGAGCGCGTCCGCGGCCTCGAACGTGAACGTGCCCTCCGTCGGCTGGATGCTCTCGGGCTTCATCGCGTTCTCGGCGGTGATCTGGTCGTAGTGCTTGACCACGAGCTCCTCGCCCGTGCCGACCGTCTCGCGCTCGTCGATCGCGACGCCCACCGGCCAGGGCAGCACGTCCTGGAGCGACGGGATGTCCTGCTGGACGGGCGGGGCGGTCGAGCCGGTCACCACGACGTCGTCGACCACGAAGGACGCGAGCGACGACGCCGACTCGACGTAGAGCAGCGCCGAGTCCGCGGCGGCCATCGTGTACGACGCCTGCACGTGGGTCCACGCGTCGGCGGTGACGCCGCTCGCGGTGGTGACGGTGTCGTACGTCGACTCGCCCGCGTTGTCGCGCTGGACGCTGACCCGCAGGTCGGCCGGTTCGGTCGCACCCGCGGCGAGCTTGAGCCACAGGTCGATCGAGTAGGTCCGGCCCGTCTGGAAGAGGTCCGTGACCGTGGCGCCGATGCCGTTCCACGCCTGCGTGCGGTCCGCGACGAGCGCCGCCTGGGCGCCACCGTGCGCGTCGTCGGTCAGCGTGACCGTGTTGTCGCCGCGCGGACCCCAGACGCCGAGGCTCTCCTCGAAGTCGTTGCTCAGGGCGCTGTGGACGCCGCCCGGGTCGGTCGGCGCCTGGCCGGTGATCACCACGTCGTCGACGAGGACGTCCGGGAACGGTGCCGCGTCGCCGCCGTCGAGGTACATGCGCGCGGCGTCGACGCCCTCCTCGAACGTGTACGAGCCGCTGATCGTGGTCCACGCGTCGGCACCGAGCGTGCTCGGTCCGCTGACCCACGTGTACGGGTTGCTCGCGGCCGGGGCGTCCACCGTGAAGTGCACGCCCGCGGCGGGCTGGTCCGCGTCGGCGAGACGCGCGCGCATGCTCACGGTGTACGTCTCGCCCGGCTCGAGCAGCGGGACGAGGTCGAGGGCGATGCCCTGCCAGCCCGCCGTGCGGCCGGCGATCTCCAGGCTCGTGCCCGTGCCGTCCGGGTCGGGCACGAGAGTGAGGGTGGGGCTTCCGCTGGGCGTCCACGGGGCGTACGTGCCGCCCTCGAAGTCGCTGCGGAGGATCTCCGTGTCCGCCGCGGCGGCCGCGGAGGTAGGTGCGGAGCCGAGCGCCGGCGCGGCCACCAGGCCCAACGCCAGCACCCCGACTCCGATAGTTTCGAACAGGCCTGACCGACTCATCGACGCTCCCTTGCGCGGACGGGTCCCGTACTCCGGGGTTCGGGATCCGACGATACGGTCACACCCGGCGATCCGACCAGGGCTGGCGTCCAGAAACCCTGCGGCGCAGGTATCGAAACTATCGCGCCGCAGGTCGCGGGCGCGTGGAGGCTCAGTCCAGGGGGACGCGGGTCGTCGTCAGGGTGCCGTCGGCGTCCAGCGCGAGCTCCAGGCGCAGGCGCCACGCCTCGTCGCGGTCCGGGTGGTCCGTGCGGGCGTGGCCGCCGCGGCTCTCGGTCCGTTCGAGCGCCGCCGCCGTCAGGACCGTCGCGACCTGGTGGACGTTCGTCGTCTCCCACTCCGCGACCTGCGGTGCCGCGAGCGCACGCCCGTCGTCGCGGCGCTCGTGCGCGTCCGTCGGCACCGCCGCGAGCGCCGCGACGGCCCGCGTCAGGCCCTCGCCCGACCGCAGCACGCCGGGACCGTCCGTCGCGATCCGCTGCACCCGGGACCGCGCCGCGGCCGCGACGAGCGCCGCCGCACCGGGACGCTCCACCGGGGTCCGCCGCGGCAGCGCGCCCGCCTGCACCTTCTCGGCGACGTGCCGGGCGGCGCGCGTCGCGAAGACCAGGCCCTCGAGCAGCGAGTTCGACGCGAGCCGGTTGGCGCCGTGCACGCCCGTGCACGCCACCTCCCCCGCCGCGTACAGCCCGGGCACGGACGTCCGCCCGACGAGATCCGTCACGACGCCGCCCGAGTGGTAGTGCTGCGCCGGCGCGACCGGCACGAGGTCGTTCGCGAGGTCGATGCCGTGCTCCTGGAGCCGGTCGTGGATCGTCGGGAACCGGCGCCGCAGGAAGTCCGCGCCGAGGTGCCGCGCGTCGAGCCACACGTGGTCCGCGCCCGTCTCGGCCATGCGCCGGACGATCGCGTGCGCCACGACGTCCCGCGGCGCGAGCTCGGCCATCGGGTGCACGTCGGGCATGAACCGCACGCCGTCGGTGTCGAGCAGCAGCGCGCCCTCGCCGCGCACCGCCTCCGACACGAGCGTGAGCTGCCCCTTCACCCCGGCGCCCAGCCACAGCACCGTCGGGTGGAACTGCACGAACTCGACGTCGCCGAGGACCGCGCCCGCCCGCAGCGCCGCCGCGATCCCGTCGCCGGTCGCCTGGGCGGGGTTGGTCGACGACCGGAACACCTGGCCGATGCCGCCGGTCGCGAGCACCACGGCCCGCCCGAGCGCCGCGCCGACGCCGTCGCGCTGCCCCTCGCCGATGACGTGCAGCGTCACGCCGCACGCCGCGCCCGGCGAGCCGTCCGGTCCGGGCGGACCCGTCAGGACGTCGAGGACCAGCGCGTGCTCGATGACCTCGATGCCCGGGTCGTGCCGCACCGCCTCGATCTGCGCGACCAGCGCGCGCGAGATCTCCGCGCCCGTCGCGTCACCGCCCGCGTGCGCGATGCGGTCCGCGTGGTGGCCGCCCTCGCGGGTCAGCGAGATCTGGCCGTCGGGCTGCGTGTCGAACACCGCGCCCCGGGCGACGAGCTCGCGCACGCGCGCCGGACCCTCGGTGACCAGCACCTCGACCGCGCGCGGGTCGCACAGCCCGACCCCCGCGACGAGCGTGTCCTGCAGGTGCGCCGCCGGGGAGTCCGACGGGTCGAGCGCCGCGGCGATGCCGCCCTGCGCCCACACCGTCGAGCCCGACACGAGCGCGTCCTTCGTCACGAGCAGCACCCGCGGCACGCGCGTGCGCAGCTCGAGCGCCGCCGTCAGGCCCGCGATGCCCGAGCCGACGACGACCGCGTCCGCCTCGACCGTCCAGCCGGCCGCGGGCGCGGCCAGCCGCGTCGCCAGCCGGGTCGCCGTGCCGCCGCGGGCGCTCGCCGGGGCGACGGTCGGCGTCGATGGGCCGTCGGCGGCCCGGTCCGCGACCGACGTCACCGGTCGGTGCCGACCTGCGGGAAGGGGTGCGGGTGCTCGACCAGGTCGCGGCCCACCGCGAACGGCACGCCGCTCGACACCAGGCCCGCCTGCTCCGTCCACTCGTCCGGGACCCGGCCGGGGTCCTCGCCGAGCTCGACGATCCGGTTCTCCGCGTCGACCAGCACGACGTGCGGCTGGTACGTGCGCGCCTCGGCGTCCGACATCACGCCGTACGCGATGAGGATGACGATGTCGCCCGGGTGCACCAGGTGCGCCGCGGCCCCGTTGATGCACACCTGGCCCGAGCCCGCCTCGCCCGCGATCGCGTACGTCGTGAGCCGGGACCCGTTCGTCACGTCGACCACGTCGACCTGCTGGCCGGGCAGCAGGTCCGCCGCCGCGAGCAGGTCCGCGTCCACCGTGATCGAGCCGACGTAGTGCAGGTCCGCCTGCGTCACCGTCGCGCGGTGGATCTTGCCGGTCATCATGGTCCGCTGCAGCGTCGTCATGCGCGGGCTCCTTCCTGCGCGTCCGCCCCGGGCGCGAGCGCGCCGTCGGGCCGGCGGGACGCCCCGAGCGTCACCGCCGTGTTGTCGATGAGCCGCGTCGTGCCGACGCGCACCGCGAGCAGCAGCAGCGCGACGCCGGCGGTCGTGTCCACGACGGGCGTGAAGTCGTCCGGGTCGACGAGCGCGACGTAGTCGACGTCGTCGTCCGCGATCCCCGCCGTCGCGAGCGCCGAGCGCGCCGCGTCGACCACGTCCTGCGCCGCGGCCCCGGCGCGCGCCCACTCCGCGCCCGCGCGCAGCGCGCGGGACAGACCGAGCGCCCGCTGCCGCTCGGCGGGCGACAGGTAGGCGTTGCGGCTCGACAGCGCGAGGCCGTCGACGTCGCGCACGAGCGGCGCGCCCACGACCTCGGTCGGCACGTCGAGGCTGCGCACCATCGCCCGGACCGCCGCGAGCTGCTGCGCGTCCTTCTCGCCGAACAGCGCGACGTCGGGCCGCGTGAGGTGCAGCAGCTTGAGCACCACGGTCAGGACGCCGTCCAGGTGGCCCGGCCGCGCCGCTCCTTCGAGCACGTCGCCGATCGGCCCCGCGCTCACGCGGACCGTCGGGTCGCCGTCCGGGTACATCACGGCGACGTCGGGCGCGAACACCACGTCCCCCTCGCCCAGGAGCCCCGGGCCGGTGAGCAGCGCCAGGTCGCCGTCGAGGTCGCGCGGGTACCGGGACAGGTCCTCGGTGGGGCCGAACTGCAACGGGTTGACGAAGATCGTCGTGACCACCACGTCGGCGAGCTCGCGCGCGTGCGCGACCAGCGACAGGTGGCCGGCGTGCAGCGCGCCCATCGTCATGACGACCGCGCGGCGGTACGGCTTCGTGCCGCGCGCCTGCGCGTCCTGGTCCGCGAGGGCCGACGCGAGCTCGTCGCGCGTGCGCGCGAGCACCGGCCTCGTCGTTGTCATCGCTCGTCCTCCTGCGGGCGGTCCGGGCCGGTCGGCCCGTCGTCGGACCCGCCCGACGGGTCGTCGGCAGGCCGTCCCTCCTGCTCCAACCATCCAGCATCCCCGGTCATGCCCGGTGCTGCGGCCGGGGTGGCGGACGTCACGTCGGGGCCCAGCGCGTCGAGCACGCGCGTCGCGGCCGCCTCGGGGACCAGTCCCGCGGCGAGCGAGCGTTGCGTCGCCGCCCGGGCGAGCGCGCGGTAGCCCGCCAGGACGTCGACCGCCCCGGTGCTCGCGCCGAGCGCGCCGAGGACGGCGACGTGCTCGCGGACCGTGCCGTCGTCACCCCGGCGGACCGGTCCCGTGAGCGCGGTGATCGCTCCTGAGCCGCGGTCGCCGCCCGGGTCCGACGGTGACTCCGCGCGCAGCGCGCCGTCGAGCGCCGCCTCCAGCAGCGGGCCGAGCATCCGACCGGGGTCGGCCACACCCGCGGCCGCGAGCGCCTGCGCGGCCTGCGCGACGAGCACGACCAGGTGGTTCGCACCGTGCGCGAGGGCCGCGTGGTACAGCCCGCGGGCCGCCTCGTCCACGACCACCGGCTCACCGCCGATCTCCACGACGAGCGCCTGGCCGATCGGCAGCACCGCGTTCGGTCCGGTCACCGCGAACGGGCAGCCGGCCAGCCGGGACAGGTCGAGCGACGTGCCCGTGAACGTCATCGCCGGGTGGATCGCGAGCGGGATCGCGCCGACGGCCCGCGCCGGACCGAGCACGTCGGTCCCGAACCGGCCCGACGTGTGCACGACGATCTGCCCCGGCTGCCACGCACCCAGGTCGCCCAGTCCGCCCACGAGGTCCGCGAGCGCGTCGTCCGGGACCGTGAGCAGCACGAGCTCCGCGCGGCGCACGACCTCCGGGACCTCGACGAGCGGGACCCCCGGCAGCAGCGTCTCCGCGCGCTCGCGCGACGCCTCCGAGATCCCCGACGCCGCGACGACCGGGTGCCCGGCCCCGCGCAGCGCGTTGCCCAGGACGGCCCCGACGCGGCCCGTGCCGACCACGCCGACACCCAGCCGACCCGGACGCGTCACGCGCCCGCCCCGGGCTCGACCCGCGCCGCGCCCGCCTCCGGCTCGGCCACGCCCACCTGGCCCGGGACCACGACCGGCGCGGCGACCTTCCGCATCCACTGCTCGGGGCCCTCGCTCGCGCGCGCGGTGCGGGCACGCTCGGCCTGCTCGTCGAGCAGCGCGACCGCGACCCCCGCGTCGAGGTGCGCGATGTCCGGCGACACGGGACCCGGCGTCGAGTGCACGACGAACGACGCCAGCCCGAGCCGCCGCTGCAGCGGACCCTGCTGGAGGCCCAGCGACTGCGTCCGCTCGTGCGGCACGACGTCGACCTGCCGCCACCAGCGCCCCCGCCGGATCACCAGCGCCCGCCGCGTGACGAGCACGCCGTGCCGACGCCAGCCCAGCGGGTCCACCCACCGCGCGCGGCGCGGCGCGACGGCGAACCCGTGCGACTCGTCGGTGCCCGTCAGCGCCGCGTCCACGACACCGATCGGGTCGTCGACGCCGAGGTCGTGCAGGACCAGCCATAGCGCGGTGCGGACCTCGTCGCGCGTCGACACCGGGTGCAGCACGGTGTCGCGCTGCTGCTCGCCCGACGGCGAGTACCCGGCGACGTTCATCTCGACGCGCCACCAGTCGGGCTTGCGCCACCACAGCCCCTGGCTGATCCGGATCGCCTGCACGCGGCCCGGCGGGACGGTCTGCGCACGCGCCTCCGTGAGCCCGTGCCGCAGGCGGATGCCGTCGGGGGACGTCGCCGCCCGGAAGCTCGCGCCCTGGTTGATGCGCGACCAGACGTACGAGACGAGGCCGAAGAACATCGGCAGCAGGAAGAACACGGTCGCGAACGTCCGGCTGAGGACACCCGCGGCGACGGCGACGAGCACCGCGAGGACCAGGGCGACCGTGGCACCCGAGCGCAGCGTCGCGACGACCAGCCGGCTCATCGGCACCTCGTACACCTGGTGCTCGGGCGCGGCCTCGAAGGCGACGACCGTCCGGGGGCCCGTGGCCACGACCGCGCCCTCGGCGCCGGCAGCGACGTCGGCACCGTCGACGACCCGGTCGGACGGTCCGTCCACCCCGACGCCGGTCGGCCCCGCCGGCGCCGGCACCGTGCCCGGGCGCTGCAGGCCGGCGGCGAGCGCCAGCAGCTCCGCGCGCAGCGCGAGCGCGTCCGACTCCCGCAGGAACGCCAGGCTCACGCCCGACCCGGACCCGCCCGCGACCTCGAGCTTGAGCTCGGCCAGCCCGACCAGCCGCGCGAGCAGCGGCTGCACCACGTCCACGGCCTGCAGCCGGTCGAGACGCGCCTGGCGCTGCTGGCGGAACAGGATGCCGGTGTTGAGGTGCACGGCGTCGTCCGTCACCGCGAACCGGGTCATCCGCCACGCGAGGGCCGAGTACGCGAACCCGACGACCGCCACGGCGGCGAGCCCGCCCAGCACGACCAGCCAGCGGTAGCCCTCGACGAGCTCCAGCAGCCGTCGCACGTCGTCGGCCGCCTGGTAACCGACGACGACCAGCACGGCGACGACGATCTTCCACCCCTTGAGCGCCGGGGTGACCGGGTGCATCCGCCGCCACTCGACCTCCGGCGGGGCGGTCGTGCCGCTCACAGCCCCGCCAGCCGCGCCTCGCCGCGGGACGCCAGCCGGTCGCGCAGCCGTGCGGCCTCCTGCGGCGGCAGGCCCTCGATGGACGCCGTCGTCGCGGGCGACGCCGTGTGCAGCTGCACGGACGCGATGCCGAACTTCCGCGCGAGCGGGCCGGCCGTCACGTCGACGTACTGCATGCGGCCGTACGGGACGACGACGAGCTGCCGGAACATGATCCCGCGGCGCACCAGCAGGTCGTCGGCGCGCTCGGCGTACCGCATCGCGCGCACCTGCCGCGGCACGAGCAGCGCGATCCACACGCCCAGCGCGAGCACCAGCGCCGGCAGCGACCACAGCCACGCCACCTGCGTCAGGGCCGCGAGCGCGACGCCGAGCAGCAGCAGCGGTCCCAGCACGATCGCGGTCACGGTGAGCCGGGCCGACGCGAGCCGCGGCGACACGGGCGTCCAGTCGACGCCGAGCGGGTCGAAGAGGTCGGCCGAGGCCGGCTGCGTGACGTCGGTCATGCCCCCATCCTCCCACCGACCGCGCTGGTCACGGAGCGGCGGACGTCCCGTCAGGTCGACGGGTCGGGCGCCGCCTCCTCGCGCCGCACGGCGCCCTCCTCGGGCGGGGGGACGCGGCAGAACCGCTCGACGACGAGGCCCACGACGGCGAGCACCACCGCACCGCCCGTCGCGACCGCCGCGGCCGCGGCCCGACCGCCGTTGCCCGGGACGCTCAGGTCCGTGACGAGCGACAGCGCCTGGCCGCCGTACCAGCCCGCGAGCAGCGCACCCGTGTAGCAGGACGCCTTCGCGAGCACCGCCGTGCGGGCCGCGCGGATCGGGTCCAGCCCGGGCCGCTTGCCGCGCAGGAACTGCCGGACCGCCCAGCCCATGCTGAGCACGACGCCTGCGATCACGACCTCGACGGCCGCGACCAGCCAGGGCACCGACGGCGTGGACGTGCCGCGGTCCGACAGCGCGTCGAGCGCGATCCACGTGACGGCGGCGACGCCGGCCGCGAGAGCGAGGAGCGTGGTCCAGCGGGTCGCCTGCATCACGACGACGGTGCCCGGGGGCCGTCGTGCGGGGCGCCGAAGACGGTCTCGCGCGTCGGCACCGGGCCGGACGGCGCGTCGGCCTCCACGACCGGGACACCGCTCGTGCCCGGCACGGGCGCGGTCAGCCAGTCGAGCGCGAGCCACCGGACGCCGCCACGGTCGGGGGCCGTCGCCGCGAGCTGCGCGACCGGGCCGCCGCCCAGGCCGGGGAGCACCGCCTCCGGGTCGACCTGCGACCACGGCTCGAGGACGAACGCGCGCTCGTGCGCGCGCGGGTGCGGCAGCTCGAGGTCGTCCGTGACCGCGAGGACCGAGCCGTACACGACGATGTCGACGTCGAGCGTCCGCGGACCCCACCGTTCGGCGCGCTCGCGCCCGTGCGCGTGCTCGATCGCCTGCGTCGCGCGCAGCAGGTCGCGCGGCGACAACGTCGTGCGCGCCAGCACCACCGCGTTGAGGTAGTCCGGCTGCTCCGGGCCCACGGCAGCCGTCCGCGCGAGCGGCGACACGTCGGTGACCTCGATCCCCCGCGTGCCCGCGAGGTCGGACACCGCGTCGCGCAACGTCTCCTGCGCCGAGCCGAGGTTCGCGCCGAGCGCGAGGACGACGTCGACCGGCTCGGCCGGCGCGTCGTCGAGGACGTCCGTGACGATCTCGCCCGTGACGACCTCGTCCGGGCGGCCGTACGCGTCGGGCTCGTCGTCGTACGCGGGCACCGGCCCGGGCATGACCTGCGTCGCGCCCGGGTCCCACGCCTCGACCGCGGAACCCGTCGGTCCGGTGGCGTCGGGCCCGGCGCCGACCTCGACGGGCTCGCCCGTGATCGGGCCGGGCGGCGGGGGCGGCGCGCCGAAGACGGTCGTCGGCGCGTCGTCCCCGGGTCCGTGCGGCGGTGGCGCGAGCGGTGCACCGAAGACCGTCGTCGGCGCGTCGTCCGCCGGCACGGGCGCACCCGTGCCGGGTGCCGGGTAGCCCGCCGAGGCGCCCGACGGAGCACCTGTCGACGACCCTCCCGCGGGCAACCCGCTGGGCGTCGGCAGCGGTGCGCCGCCCGGCGCCGACCCGGGCGCCACGAGACCCCCGCCCGCCATGCCCGACACCGGCAGGCCCGCGGCAGGGCTCGGCGTGCCGAGCGCGGGAGTCGGCGCGTCAGCACCCGCGACACGCGGCTCGGTCGACGTCGGGGTCGGACCGGGCGGGTCGCCCGGCAGCGGTGCGACGAGCGCCGCGGCGCCCGTGCGCGGGAGCGCGGCCTCGCGGAGCGGGCCCGTGTACGGCTCGGCGGCGGGCAGCTTCGTGCGGTCGCGCCGGATCGCGACGACGACGTCCCCGAACGGGACCGGGATCGGCGCCTGCGGCTTGTGCACCGCCACGTCGACGGCCTGCACCGCGCCCGCGGCGAGGACGGTCGCCGCGATCCGCTCGGCGACGGTCTCGATGAGGTCGACCGGCTCACCGGCCAGCACCGCGGCGACCTGCTGCGCGAGCGCGCCGTAGTCCAGCGTGTGCGCCAGCTCGTCGCCCGCCGCGGCCCGCCGCGTGTCGAGGTGCACGACGACGTCCGCGACGAACGTCTGGCCCTCGCGCCGCTCGTGGTCGAAGACGCCGTGGTACCCGGTCGCCGCGATCCCCGACAGGCGGATCTGGTCGAGCCGCCGCCCGCTCGCGTCGTACGCCGCGCCGTTCTCCTCGTGCGTCGTCACGTGCTGCTCCTCATGCTCGCGTCCTCGTCGACCGGTAGCTCGTCGTCCTCGTCGGGCCGTGCGGCGCCCGGCGCGCCCGCCACGTCCCCGCCGCCCGCGGCCCGCCACGCGGCCGCCACCCGGACCGCGTCGGCCGAGCCTGTCACCTCGTGCACGCGCACGCACCACGCACCTGCCGCCGCGGCGAGCGCCGAGACCGCGGCCGTCGCGCCGTCACGCGCCAGCGGCGGTGCCGGCGTGCCGTCCGGGCGGGCCAGCAGGTGACCGAGGAACCGTTTGCGGCTCGCGCCCACGAGCACCGGGAACCCGTCGGCGACGAGCTCGGGCAGGCGGGCCAGCAGGGGCCAGTTGCTCGCGCCCGGCTTCGCGAAGCCGAGCCCGGGGTCGAGCACGACCTGGTGGTCCGCGACGCCCGCCGCCCGGAGGGTCGCGACGCGCTGCGCGAGCTCGGCGCGCACGTCCGCGACGACGTCCCCGTACTCGGCCAGGTCGTCCATGACGTCGGCGTGCCCGCGCCAGTGCATCGCGACGTACGCGACGCCCGTCTCGGCGACGACCGCCGGCATGTCGTCGTCCGCGAGGCCGCCGGACACGTCGTTGACCAGCACCGCGCCGCGCTCGACGGCCGCCCGGGCGACGACCGCGCGCGTCGTGTCGACGCTCACCGCGGCTCCCCGGCCGGCGAGCGCCTCGACCACGGGCAGCACGCGCGCGAGCTCGTCCTCGACCGGCACGCGGCGCGCGCCGGGCCGCGTCGACTCGCCGCCCACGTCGAGCAGGTCGGCGCCCTGGTCGAGCAGCTCCAGACCGTGCGCGACCGCGGCGCCCGGCGTGAACCAGCGACCGCCGTCGGAGAACGAGTCGGGCGTGACGTTGACGACGCCCATGACGAGCGTGCGGCCCGCGTCGTGCAGGTGCGTCGGCAGCGGAGCCGGGCGCGGACGCAGGGCGGCCGTCGCGGGGGCGTCGGGGCGGGTCACGGTGCCGAGCCTAGGGGCGGTGCGCGAGGGCCGTCAGTGGCCGAGGACCAGGCTCATCGCCTCGGCGCGGGTCGCGACGTCGCGCATCTGCCCGCGCACGGCCGAGGTCACGGTGCGCGACCCGGGCTTGCGGACGCCGCGCATGGACATGCACAGGTGCTCGCACTCGACGACGACGAGCACGCCGCGCGGCTGCAGGACCTCGACGAGCGCGTCGGCGACCTGCGACGTCAGGCGCTCCTGCACCTGCGGGCGGCGCGCGTACACGTCGACCAGCCGCGCGAGCTTCGACAGGCCCGTGATGCGACCGTCCGCGCCGGGGATGTAGCCGACGTGCGCGACGCCGTGGAACGGCACGAGGTGGTGCTCGCAGGTCGAGTACACCTCGATGTCCTTGACCATGACCATCTCCTCGTGGCCGAGGTCGAACGTCGTGGTCAGGACGTCGGTCGGGTCCTGGTAGAGGCCCGCGAAGATCTCGCGGTAGGCACGCGCGACGCGGGCGGGCGTCTCGAGCAGGCCCTCGCGGTCCGGGTCCTCGCCGACGGCGAGCAGCAGCTCGCGGACGGCGGCCTCGGCGCGCTTCTCGTCGTACTCGCCGACCGCACGACCGACGCCGGTCACGGGCCCGATCGTCGACGGCACGCCGTCGACCACGTCACTCACCGTCCCGGCTCCAGCCCCGGGTGTCGGGGGTCTGCTCGGGCGGGAGCTCGACGACCTTGCGCGCCGGGTTCTCGTCGCCGACGACCGCGGCCTCGTCCTCGGGGATCACGGCGTGGCCGTTCTGCGCGGCCTTCTCCGCCGCGGTCAGCACGGGCCCCTGCGACGAGACGGCGCGCTGGTCGCTCGACAGCCACACGCTGCGCGGCGGCCGCTTGACGATGGGCGCGAAGATCTCGGCGAGCTGCTCGGCGTTCAGCGTCTCCTTGTCGAGCAGCTCGAGGACGAGGTCGTCGAGGACCTCGCGGTACTCGACGAGGATCTCCCACGCCTCGTCGTGCGCGCGCTCGATGAGCGCGCGGACCTCGAGGTCGATCGCGCCCGCGACGTCCTCGGAGTAGTCGCGCTGGTGGCCCACGTCGCGGCCCAGGAACACCTCGTTCGACTCCTGGCCGAGCCGGATCGCACCGAGGCGGCTGCTCATGCCGAACTGCGTCACCATGCGGCGCGCGGTCGCGGTGGCCTTCTCGATGTCGTTGCTCGCACCCGTCGTCGGGTCGTGGAAGACGAGCTCCTCGGCGACGCGGCCGCCCATCGCGTACGCGAGCTGGTCGAGCAGCTCGTTGCGCGTCGTGGAGTACTTGTCCTCGGTCGGCATGACCATCGTGTAGCCGAGGGCCCGGCCGCGCGGCAGGATCGTCACCTTCGTGACGGGGTCCGTGTAGCGCAGCGCCGCCGCGACGAGGGCGTGGCCGCCCTCGTGGTACGCGGTGATCTTCTGCTCCTTGACGTTCATCACGCGCGTCCGCTTCTGCGGGCCCGCGATGACGCGGTCGATCGCCTCGTCGAGCGCGTGGTCGTCGATGACCTGCGCGTTCTTGCGCGCGGTGAGGAGCGCGGCCTCGTTGAGCACGTTCGCCAGGTCGGCCCCCGTGAACCCGGGCGTCCGGCGGGCGACGGTCACCAGGTCGACGTGCGGCGCCATCGGCTTGCCCTGCGCGTGCACCTGGAGGATCTTCTCGCGGCCCTTGAGGTCCGGCGGCTCGACCGAGACCTGCCGGTCGAACCGGCCGGGGCGCAGGAGCGCCGGGTCGAGGATGTCGGGGCGGTTGGTCGCGGCGATGAGGATGACGTTCGTCTTGACGTCGAAGCCGTCCATCTCGACGAGCATCTGGTTGAGCGTCTGCTCGCGCTCGTCGTGCCCGCCGCCGAGGCCCGCGCCACGGTGCCGGCCGACCGCGTCGATCTCGTCGACGAAGATGATCGCCGGCGAGTTCTCCTTGGCCTGCTGGAACAGGTCACGCACGCGGCTGGCACCGACGCCGACGAACATCTCGACGAAGTCCGAGCCGGAGATCGAGTAGAACGGCACGCCCGCCTCGCCCGCGACCGCGCGCGCCAGCAGCGTCTTGCCGGTCCCGGGCGGGCCGTAGAGCAGCACGCCCTTCGGGATCTTGGCGCCGACGGCCTGGAACTTGGCGGGCTCGGAGAGGAACTCCTTGATCTCCTGGAGCTCCTCGAGCGCCTCGTCCACACCCGCGACGTCCGCGAACGTGACCTGCGGCGACTCCTTGCTCACGAGCTTGGCGCGCGACTTGCCGAAGCTCATGACGCGCGAGCCGCCGCCCTGCATGTTCGACATGAGGAACCAGAAGATCGCCAGGATGATGACGAACGGCAGGACGATGCCGAGCAGGCTCGACCACCACGACGTCTGCGGCACCTCGGACGTGTAGCCGTCCGGCAGGTCGGCCGACGCGACGGCGTCCACGACCGCGGGGCCCTGCGGCACGACGTAGTAGAACTGCACGCGCTCGCCGAAGTTCTCGTCGTCCTTGACGAAGTCCTCGGACAGCGTGAGGTCGACCCGCTGCTGCCCCTCGGTGATCTTCGCGGACTCCGCCTTGCCGTCAGCCAGGAGCTCGAGGCCGTCGGAGGTGTCGATCCGGCTGACCTTCGGGGTGGCGAGCGCGGTCGCACCGATCCAGAGGAGCACGACGGCGAGCACGATCCACAGGATCGGGCCGCGGGCAAGACGCTTGAGGTTCATGGGCGATCGGGGCCAGGCCCCTCATCCTCCGCTCGCAGGGCTGGTGGCCTTCGAACTTACACGGCGATCCTGTGGCAACCCCGCGGTGTTCGCCCAGGGCACATCCGGGCCGTGGGCGACCCCGTGCAGGTCACGCGTAGACGTGCGGCGCGAGCGTCCCGACGAACGGCAGGTTGCGGTACTTCTCGGCGTAGTCCAGGCCGTACCCGACGACGAACTCGTTCGGGATGTCGAAGCCGACGTAGCGCACGTCGACCTCGACCTTGGCGGCCTCGGGCTTGCGCAGCATCGTCGCGATCTCGACCGACGCCGGGCCGCGCGAGCGCAGGTTCGACAGCAGCCACGACAGCGTCAGGCCGGAGTCGATGATGTCCTCGACGATGAGGACGTGCCGGCCGTGCAGGTCGGTGTCGAGGTCCTTGAGGATCCGCACGACGCCCGACGACTTGGTGCCCGAGCCGTACGACGACACCGCCATCCAGTCCATCTGCGCGGGCGAGTGCAGGCGGCGGGCGAGGTCGGCCATGACCATGACCGCACCCTTGAGGACGCCCACGAGCAGCAGGTCCTTGCCCGCGTAGTCGGCGTCGACCTGCGCGGCGATCTCGTCGAGCCGCGCGTGCAGCTGCTCCTCGGTGAGGAGGACCCGCTCGAGGTCCGCGCCCATGTCGACTGGCTCCACCGTCACCGCTCCTGTCGCTCGTCGTGCACCGGCAGGGCCGGCCCGAGGAGAAGCCTGCCACACGACCGTGCGGCGACGACCCCGCCGGGCAGCGGCAGCGGACCCTGCCCGTGCCAGTCCGTGAGGAGCGCGTCGACCGCGAGCACGTGACCCCGGTTGAGCGCCCCGGCCGGGCAGCCCGCGCGCACCGCCGCGACCCGCAGCGCGCGTCGGCGCACGGCCACCGGTGCCCCGAGCAGCACGCCCACGTCGAGCCCACCGAGCCCGCCCGTCCCCGCCGCCCCCGGGTCCCGGTCGTCGGCCGGGGCGGGTGTCGCGGAGGCTCCCGGGTGCGGGGGAGCCGCGTCGGGGCGAGGTGCGGGCACGGTCCGGGAGGCCGCCGTGAGCAGCGTGGCGGCGAGCTCGTCGAGCGCGTCGGCGTCCTCGCGGAGCTGGTCGGCGGTGCGCGCGAGGGCGCCCGCGACGCCCGGCCCGAGCTCGCGCTCCAGGAGCGGCAGCACGCGGTCGCGGACCCGGCTGCGCAGCGGCGCGTCGTCGGCGGTCCCCGCGTTGGTGGGGTCCTCCCACGGCACGAGCCCGAGCGCGGCGCACACGCCGACGGTGTCGGACCGGCGCAGGCCCAGCAGCGGTCGCCGCAGCACGCCGCGCACGGGCGGCATCCCGGCGAGCGAGCGCGCACCCGACCCGCGCGCGAGCCGGAGCAGGACCGTCTCCGCCTGGTCGTCGAGCGTGTGCCCGAGCAGCACGGCCGCCGCGCCCGACCGCGCCGCGACGGCCTCGAGCGCCGCGTACCGCGCGTCGCGCGCCGCCGCCTCGGGGCCACCCGGGCCGTCGACGCGCACCCGCTCGACGACGACGGGGTCGAGCCCGAGCGCGCGGCACGCGTCCGCGGTCCGCGCCGCGACGTCGGCGGACCCGGGCTGCAGCCCGTGGTCGACGACGACCGCCCCGGCCCGCAGGACGCGCGGCCCGCGCCGGAGCGCCCGGTCGGCGACGAACGCCGTCGCGGCCGCGAGCGCGAGCGAGTCCGGCCCGCCCGAGCAGGCGACGAGGACCAGGGCACCGTCCGGCAGGTCGGCGACGGCCGCGGTCACCGCGCTCCGGACGGCCGCGACACGGCGGTCCGGCCCCGTCATCGTCGCGCTGCCCGCGCCCCGGCGGCGCCGGCACCCCGGTGACCCGACGGCGGGGCCACCGGCCGGGCGCCGACGGTGCCGGTCTCGGCGGTGCGGGGTCGCGTCACCCGTGCACCCGGCGGACCCACGACGCCGGGTCCGCGATCTCGCCCGGGCGCGGCAGCGTGTCGGCGCCCGACCAGACGGCGTTGAACCCGTCGCGGCCGACGTGCCCCTGCACGGCCCGCACGAAGGCGGCGCCGTCGCGGTACTGCGCGAGCTTCTCGTCGAGCCCGAGCAGGCGGCGCAGCACGCGCTCGAAGCCGCGCGCGCGGGCGCCCTCGTCGCGCTTCGCCTCGAACTTGCGGCGGATCGTGCGGACGGTCCGGACCACCTTCGGGCCGACCTGGTCCATCGCGACGTCGGCGTGCCCCTCGAGGAGGGCCATGACGGCGCCCACCTCCTCGAACACCGCGCGCTGCCGGTCGGACAGGACGTCGAGGACGCTGCCGCCGTCGGGCCCGAGCACGGCCCGCGTCACGCGCGCGAGCAGGTCGGCCGCACCGGGGCCGTCGTCGCCGCCGGGCGCGGACGCGGCGAGGTCGCCCAGGAGCTCGGCGGACCGCGCGCGCAGCAGGTCGGCGAGCCACGGCGCGGCGGCGAACTGGAGCGCGTGCGTCTGCTCGTGGAGCGCGACCCAGAGGCGGAAGTCGGCGGGGTCGACGCCGAGCGTCCGCTCCAGGTGCAGCACGTTCGGCGCGACGAGCAGCAGCCGTCCCGTGCCGCCGGGCGGCGCGGTGAACGGGTCGAACTGCCCGAGGACCTTGCCGGACAGCAGCGCGAGGACCCCGCCGACCTGCGCGGCGGCCGCGGTCCGGGCGCCCGGCGG
Organism: Cellulomonas fimi; assembly: GCF_028583725.1. Classification (NCBI taxonomy): domain Bacteria; kingdom Bacillati; phylum Actinomycetota; class Actinomycetes; order Micrococcales; family Cellulomonadaceae; genus Cellulomonas; species Cellulomonas fimi. The sequence goes on from NZ_CP110680.1 coordinate 3,876,641, forward strand.
GGGCACGAGCGGGCTGCCGTCCGGCCGCCGCCCGAGCGGCTCGGCGAGGCGCGCGAACATCTCGACGTTGGCGCGGGCCCACGACGCGCGGTCCACGACCAGCACGCGCGAGACCGCGTCGGGCGCGGTGCCGTCGACGGCGGTCAGGCCGGTGATGTCGGACGCGTACCCGCCCGCGCGGTGCGCGGCGTCGCGCAGGCCCTCGACGAGGTCGAGCAGCTCGTCCCGGGTGGCCGTCGGGCCGGGGCGGGAGAGTCGGCCGGCGATGCGGGCGGCCGCGGTCCAGTCGACGGGCGCGGTCTCGTCCATCGGGCCACCGTAGACGCCGCACGCCCCCGCCGTCGCCGGAGCGGGCGCGGGTCTCCCGCGTGCCTCAGGCGCAGCCGCAGCCCGACAGGTTCGTCACGAACGCGTCGATCGTCGCGCGCGGCGCCCACTGCCCGCCCGCGGGCGTCCGGTCGGCGAGCACCACGAAGACGAGCTGGCGCCGGTCCGCGTCGAGCACGGTGCCCGCGAGCGCGGTGACACCGGGCAGGCTGCCGGTCTTGGCGCGCGCGAGCCCGCGCGCGGTCGACGTCGTGTACCGGTCGGACAGCGTCCCCGTGAGTCCCGCGATCGGCATGCCCGTCGCGACCTCGCGCAGCCCGGGGTGCGCGGGGTCGGTCGAGCGGCGCAGCAGCGCGAGCAGGAGGTCGGGCGACAGGACCGACCCGGCGCCGAGGCCCGACGCGTCGGACAGGTGCGCGCCGGTCGTGTCGACGCCGCCCGCGGCGACCGCGTGCAGGACCGCCTGCGCGCCGCCGTCGAAGCTCGCGGGCAGCCCGGCGTCGATCGCGACGAGCCGCGAGACGACCTCGGTGATCGTGTTGTCGGACGTGTCGAGGAAGTAGTGCACGACGTCGCCGAGCGGCGCGGACCGGACCTCCCCGACGACGGGAGCACCGTCGGGGGCGCTGGTCCGCTGCGGGCTGCCGGTGACGGTGATGCCCACGTCGGCGAGCCGCTGCGCGAACGTGCGGGCCGCGTGCAGCGACGGGTCGGGGTACCGCGGCGGGTACTCGCCCGCGCGCATCTTCGCGATGTCGACGCCGAGCGCCGTCACGGGTGCGACGAACCCGGCGGCGACGTCGGCCGGGTTCCAGGTGGGGCTGAGCGCCGGGCCGCTGAACAGGGAGTCGTCGAACCCGAGCTGGACGGTCGTGCGTCCCTGGAGCGCGAGCGCGCGCGCGACCTGCGCGGCCAGGTCGGCGAGGCCGGCGTGCCCGACGGTCGCGTCCGGGTCGCCCGCACCGGCGGCGAGCATCATGTCGCCGCCGCCGACGAGCACGAGCTGGTCGCCGCTCTGCACGACCGTCGTCGGGAGCGTGACGTCGGGACCGAGCGCGTCGAGCGCGGCGACGGCGGTGACGAGCTTGGCGGTCGACGCGGGCGTGCGACCCTGGTCCGCGAGGTGCGACGCGAGGACCTCGCCCGTGAGCTGGTCCGCGACGACGACGCCCACGGTCGGTCCGAGCCGCGGGTCGGCGACCAGCCCGTCGACGAGGGCCTGCACGGTCGTCGCGCCCGGCATCGGCGCCTGGTCGTCGAGCGGCCCGAGCACGGCCGCGGGGTCGCCGGGGTCGACGGCCCCGGGGGCGGTCGGGAACGGCGCGGCCGGCGCGGGCGACGGCTCGAGCGTGACGAGGCCGGGCGCGACGTCGTAGGCGTCCGCGGTCCCGTACGCCGCGCCCGCGAGCACGACGACGAGCACGGCGGTGCCGACGACCCGTCCTGTTGTGGCCATGATCACCCTGTTCCTGCCGGGGGCGGGGCGAGACCCCCGCGCGCCGGTGCGTCAGACTACTGTCCGAGACAAGGGCGCCCCCGACACCCCGGCGCGCCGTTCACGACGACCGACGAGTCGCCGGGTCCGCCGGCCCCATCGAGGCTGGGCGCGGACGTGGTGCTAAGGAGTGCTGTGGAGTTCGACGTCACCATCGAGATCCCCAAGGGGCAGCGCAACAAGTACGAGGTGGACCACGCGACCGGCCGCATCCGGCTCGACCGCATGCTCTTCACCTCGACCCGGTACCCCGACGACTACGGCTTCATCGAGGGCACGCTCGGCGAGGACGGCGACCCGCTCGACGCGCTCGTCCTGCTCGAGGAGCCGACGTTCCCCGGGTGCCTGATCCGTTGCCGCGCGCTGGGCATGTTCCGCATGCGCGACGAGGCGGGCGGCGACGACAAGGTCCTGTGCGTCCCGACGGGCGACCAGCGCGCCGCGTGGCGTCAGGACATCGACGACGTCTCCGACTTCCACCGCCTGGAGATCCAGCACTTCTTCGAGGTCTACAAGGACCTGGAGCCCGGCAAGTCCGTCGAGGGCGCGCACTGGACGGGTCGCGCGGAGGCCGAGGCCGAGATCGAGCGGTCGCGTCAGCGCGCGATCGACGCCGGGTACGACCACCACTGAGCGACGGTCGGCGCTGGACGCACAGCGCTGAGCCGTGCCCCGGCCGCGCCACCGTGCAGCCCGGGACGGACGACGACGGCCCGCCACCCTCGACGCGAGGGGGCGGGCCGTCGTGCTGCCGGTGCCGGGCGGTCGTCCGACCGGCGACGGGCGCGAGTCGTCAGGGGCGACCGGCGTAGGGCATGGTGCCCGCCCAGCGCATCGCGACGAGGCGCACGGGCTTGTCGAACGTCGGGGCCTCGATGATCTGGCCGTTGCCCGCCCAGATCGCGACATGGTGGATCGCGTCGGGGTTGTTCGGGTCGGTGGACCAGAAGACGAGGTCGCCGGGCCGGAGCTGGTCGTACGAGATCTTGAGGACCTGCTTGTACTGGTCGCGCGACGTGCGGTTGAGGCTGACGCCGCCCGCGGTGCGCCACGACGTGCCGGTGAGGCCGGAGCAGTCGTAGCCCACGGGCCCGACGCCGCCCCACACGTACGGCTTGCCGAGCTGCGTCTTCGCCCACTCGACGGCCGCCGCTCCCCCGCCGGCCGAGCCGCGCGAGCGACCCGTGCCGAGGCCGTACTGGCCGCCCGTCGCCGGGGGCGTCGTGGGCTGCGCGGTCGATCCGCCGCCCGTCGAGCCGCCGCCGGTCGATCCGCCACCCGTCGAGCCGCCGCCGGTCGCTCCGCCACCGGTCGAGCCGCCACCCGTCGCGCCACCGCCAGTCGATCCACCGCCGGTCGAACCGCCGCCGGTCGCGCCACCGCCGGTCGATCCCCCACCGGTCGACCCGCCCGTCGCGCCGCCGTTCGACCCGCCCGTCGACCCCGCGGGCGGCGCGACCACGGGGGGACGCAGGGCCGCCTGCCGCGCGGCCTCGTCGGCGCGCGCCCGGCGGTCGGCCTCGAGGGCGTCCTGGCGGGCGCGCTCGACCTCTGCGCTGGTCTGCCGTGCGGCGGCGAGGGCGGCGATGAGCCCCTCGCGCTCCGCGGCACCCGCGGCGAGCGCGGCGTCGCTGTCCTGCTGGGTCTTCTGCGCGGTGGCCAGGGCGGCGGACGCGTCCCGCTCGGCGGTCGTCGCGTCGGCCTCGGCGGCCGCGGCCCGGTCGGAGAGCACGCCGGCCACGAGCTGCGCCGCGCGGAACTCCTGCACCGCCTCGTCGGCCTTGCCGGTCATCTGCTCCAGCGCGGTGGAGCGGCGCGCGACGTCACGGAACCCGTCGGCGGACAGCACGGCCTGCAGCGTCTCGACGTTGCCGCCGGAGCGGGCGGCCTCGCGCGCCATCGCGACGAGCGTGCGGCGCGCGTCCTCGGCGCGGGTGTCGGCGTCGGTGGAGCGCTGCCGGGCGTCGGCGGCGGCGACCTTCGCGGCCTCGGCGGCGGCGAGCGCGACGGTGTAGTCCTCGCCCGCCTTCTGCACGGCGAGCTGGGCGGCGTCGGCCTGCGCGGAGAGCTGCGCGAGGCGCAGCTCCATCTCGGCGACGGACCGGGAGGCGGCGTCGACCGCGCGGCGCGCGTCGCGCACGTCCTGCGCGGACGGGGGCGTGGGGTCGGCGGCGGCGACGTCCGCACCGATGATCCCGGAGGTGGCGACGACGACCGCGGCGGTCACCAGCCGGAGGGTCCGCCGGGGTCCCCGACGCCGGCCCTCGTCGGCACCGAGCACGCTGTCGAACCGCACCACTGCACTTCCTCCGGACGTTCGCACGGGCCCCTCCCCGGGCCCGTTCGCGGTTCGACGCTACCCACGCGAGTCACAGAAGTGAACACAAGTCACACGAGCAACACGAGTCACACCGTTGTGGTTCGGGACGTTCCGGACGTATGCTCACCCATTTGGCCGAGACCGGTCCGACTGTCATCCACGACCGCCCGACGGCGCCCGTCTCACATCACGGGACGCCTGTGTCACAGAGCGGATGGTGGCTCGTACTCTCGGTCACATGACCCGTCGAATGTGTCGCTGACCAGCGCACGTTCGGCATGCCCGCGGACAGGTGACCAGCCCCGGCCACACCCGCGACGAGCCAGACGCTCGACACGTGCGCCCCTCCCACCCCCATCCGCGGGACGGACGTCGGCTGCCCGAGCTCCCCGCGGACCGAGCACCCACCGGATCCCCGAGAGAGAGCAGACCGATGAGCAACGAGAGCTGGAGCTTCGAGACCCGCCAGATCCACGCGGGCCAGGCCCCCGACACGAGCACGGGCGCACGCGCCCTGCCGATCTACCAGACGACGTCGTACGTCTTCGACTCCGCCCAGCAGGCCGCCGACCGGTTCGCGCTCAAGGAGCTCGGGCCGATCTACACGCGCATCGGCAACCCGACGACCGAGGTCGTCGAGAACCGCATCGCGAACCTCGAGGGCGGCGTCGGCGCGCTCCTCGTCGCGTCGGGCCAGGCGGCCGAGACGTTCGCGATCCTCAACATCGCGCAGGCCGGCGACCACGTCGTCGCGAGCCCGTCGCTCTACGGCGGCACGTACAACCTGCTGCACTACACGCTGCCGAAGCTCGGCATCGAGACGACGTTCGTCGAGGACCCGCACGACGCCGAGTCGTGGCGCGCGGCCGTCCGCCCGAACACCAAGCTGTTCTTCGCGGAGACGATCCCGAACCCGAAGTCCGACGTGCTCGACATCGAGCTCGTCGCCGACGTCGCGCACGAGAACGGCGTCCCGCTGATCGTCGACAACACCGTCGCGACGCCGTACCTCATCAACCCGCTGCAGTGGGGCGCCGACGTCGTCGTGCACTCCGCGACCAAGTACCTCGGCGGGCACGGCTCCGCGATCGCCGGCGTCATCGTCGACGCGGGCCGCTTCGACTACACCGCCGACCCGGAGAAGTTCCCCGGCTTCAGCAAGCCCGACCCGTCGTACCACGGCCTGGTCATCGGCGAGGCGCTCGGCAAGGACGGCGTCTTCGGCGTCAACCTCTCCTACATCCTCAAGGCGCGCATCCAGCTCCTGCGCGACCTCGGCGCCGCGGCGTCGCCGTTCAACGCGTTCCTCATCGCGCAGGGCATCGAGACGCTGTCGCTGCGCGTCGAGCGGCACGTCGCGAACGCGCAGAAGGTCGCCGAGTGGCTCGAGGCGCGCGAGGACGTCCTGACGGTCCACTACGCGGGTCTGGAGTCGTCGCCGTGGCACGCCAACCAGCTCAAGTACGCGCCGCGCGGCGCGGGCGCCGTCCTGGCGTTCGAGATCGAGGGTGGCACCGAGGCCGGTCAGGCGTTCGTGTCGGCGCTCGAGCTGCACTCGAACGTCGCGAACATCGGTGACGTCCGCTCGCTCGTCATCCACCCCGCGTCGACGACGCACAGCCAGCTGACCCCCGAGGAGCAGCTGCGGTCCGGCGTCACGCCGGGCCTCGTCCGCCTCGCCGTCGGCATCGAGCACGTCGACGACATCCTCGCGGACCTCGACGCGGGCTTCCGGGCCGCCAAGGGCGCCTGACCCGTGCCGTCGTCCCCGCCGCCGTCCCGCGGTGAGCCCGCCCACGGCTCGCCGACGGGACGCGGCGGGGACGACCCCGTCCCGAGCGGCGAGACCGCGCCGGGGCACGCCTCCGACCCGCCCGTAGATTGGGATCTCGTGCCCGACGACACGTTCACGTTCGCCCCGGCGAGGGCGCACGCGCGCACGCTCGCGAGCCGCGTGCCGCTGCCCGAGCGGCCGCCCGTGCGCGCGTCGTCGGCCTGGCGCGAGGGCGACCCCGTCGGGCGGCGGCAGTTCGCCGACCTCGGCCCGTTCGCGCTCGAGTCCGGCGGGCGGCTGCCCGCGGTGCGGCTCGCGTACGAGACGTGGGGCACGCTGAACGAGGACGGCAGCAACGCGGTGCTCGTCCTGCACGCGCTCACCGGCGACTCGCACGTCACCGGTCCCGCGGGCGACGGGCACCCCACCGCCGGGTGGTGGCAGTCGATGGTCGGGCCCGGCGCCCCGATCGACACCGACGAGTGGTTCGTCGTCGCGCCCAACGTCCTCGGCGGCTGCCAGGGCTCGACCGGGCCCGCGTCGACCGCGCCCGACGGGCGGCCGTGGGGCGGACGCTTCCCCCTGCTCACGGTCCGCGACCAGGTCGCCGCCGAGATCCGCCTCGCCGACCTGCTGGGCATCGACTCGTGGGCGCTCGTCATCGGCGCGTCCATGGGCGGCCTGCGCGTGCTCGAGTGGGCCGTCACCGCCCCCGAGCGCGTCCGCTCGATCGCCGCGATCGCGACCGCCGCGCAGACGTCGGGCGACCAGATCGCCGGCTTCCACACGCAGCTCGCCGCGATCCTCGCCGACCCGCGCTACCGCGACGGGGACTACTACGACGCGGCCGACGGTGACGGCCCGCACGTCGGGCTCGGCATCGCACGGCAGATCGCACACCAGACCTACCGCAGCGCGTTCGAGCTCGACGAGCGCTTCGGCCGCATCCCGCAGGGCGCCGAGGACCCGCTCGAGGGCGGCCGGTTCGCCGTGCAGTCCTACCTCGACCACCACGGCGACAAGCTCGCCCGCCGGTTCGACGCGAACACCTACGTCGCCCTCACCCGCACGATGATCACGCACGACCTCGGGCGGGACCGCGGGGGCGTCGCCGCGGCGCTCGCCCAGATCACCGCGCGCGCCCTCGTGATCGCCGTCGACTCCGACCGGCTGTTCCCGCCCGCGCAGTCCGAGCGGATCGCCGCGGGCATCCCGGGCGCCGGTCCGGTCCGGACCGTGCGCTCGCCCTACGGGCACGACGGCTTCCTCATCGAGGAGGACCAGGTCGGCGCGATCGTCTCGACCTTCCTGTCCGACGAGGTCCGCACCCGCTGAGCCCGGCTGCGCCGGGCGCCGACGTGTCAAGACCGCCGCCCGCAGGCCGCGGTCGCGGAATGACAAGTCCGGGCGACACGACTGCGGCACGATGGACGGATGTCCCACACCGACCTCGCCGCCGCGTCCGCCGCCCTGCACAGCCAGTGGGACCGCCTGCGGTCCTGGGTCGCGGAGGTCGTCGACGACGACGTGAACGACGCACCCTCCGTGCTCGACGGCTGGTCGGTCGCCGAGCTCGTCGCGCACCTCGGGCGGGCGATGGACGCGCTCGCCGTCTGCACGCCGCTGCCCGACGGGACGGTGCCGTACACGCTCGCCGAGTACGTCGGGACGTACGTCGCGCGGGCGCAGGACATCGCGGACACGACGCGTGACCTCGCGGAGCAGATCGCGCCGAACCCGCTCCGCGCCGTCGACGCGATGGCGGCGGCGGCATTCGCCAACCTCGACGCGCTGGGCCCGTCCGACCGCGTGGTGCAGGCGCGCCGCGGACCGGTGATGCTCTCGACGATGACGGTGTCGCGCGTGCTCGAGCTCGTGGTGCACGCCGACGACCTCGCCCGCTCGGTGCGCCGCGCGCGCGGCACCGGCGCCGGCCCGGACCCGATCGACCCCGCGGCCCTCACGCTCGTGGCCGACGCGCTGCTCGACATCGTCGTCGCACGCGGCGGGTGGAGCCTCGAGGTCGCCGACGCGCGCCGCTGGGTCCGCCTCGCGGCGGGCCGGACGCCCTACGACGTCGACGAGCTGGCCCGCGCCCTGCAGCCGCAGCACACGTCGGAGGCCGTCCCCGACCTCGGCCGGATGCTCCCCCTCCTCTGACCCCTCCCGAGCGGGGCGCCCGGGACCGCGCCGCACGCCGGGGCACGGCAGGCTCGGGTCGTCGACGCAGGTCGCTACGGTGGGCCCGTGATCGCCGCCTACGCCGCCCGCTTCTCCCCCGACGACCCGCTGGCCGCGCTGGAGGTCGGCGAGCAGCCCGCACCGCAGGCCCGCGACGGCTGGACGGTCGTCGACGTGCGCGCCGCCGCGCTCAACCACCACGACCTGTGGTCGCTGCGCGGCGTCGGGCTGCGCGCCGACCAGCTGCCGATGATCCTCGGCACCGATGCCGCGGGCGTGACGTCCGACGGGCGCGAGGTCGTCGTGCACGGCGTGGTCGGGGGCGTGCCGGGGCAGGACGAGCCGCGCTCGCTGCTCTCGGAGAAGCACCCCGGCACGCTCGCGGAGCAGGTCGCCGTGCCGACGTGGAACCTCGTCGACAAGCCCGCCGCGCTGTCGTTCGTCGAGGCCGCGTGCCTGCCGACCGCCTGGCTCACGGCCTACCGGATGCTGTTCACGACCGGTCGCGCGACGCCCGGGCAGCGCGTGCTCGTGCAGGGTGCGGGCGGCGGGCTCGCGACGGCCGCCGTCGTGCTCGGCGCAGCGGCGGGCCTCGACGTGGTCGTGACGTCGCGCTCGGCGGAGCGCCGGGAGCGGGCCCTCGCGCTCGGCGCGACCGCCGCCGTCGAGACCGGTGCGCGCGTGCCGCGCGTCGACCTCGTGCTGGAGTCGGTCGGCCGCGCGACGTGGTCGCACTCGGTCCGGTCGGTGCGGCCGGGCGGCACGATCGTCGTCGCCGGGGCCACGAGCGGCGACGCCGAGGCCGCCGAGCTGCAGCGCATCTTCTTCCAGGAGATCGCGGTGCTGGGCACGACGATGGGCAGCCGCGACGACCTGCGGCACCTGCTCGCGTTCCTCGCACGCACCGGGGTGCGACCCCTCGTCGACTCGACGTTCCCGCTGACCCGGGCCGCCGACGCGCTCGGCCGTCTTGCGGCCGGGGACCAGTTCGGCAAGATCGTCCTCGAGCCCTGACGACGGGAGGCGCAGTGACCGGGTGGGCGCCCGACGTCCTCGGTGACGACTACCGCGTCCGCACGCTCGACCTGCGCCCCGACGACGAGGGCGACGTCGTCGCGAGCCTCGTCCGCTACGCGCCGCCCACCGCCGAGCCCGCCCGGCCGTCCCGCGCGATCCTCTACGTGCACGGGTGGTCCGACTACTTCTTCCAGACGGAGCTCGCCGAGCACTGGCACGCCCGCGGCGCCGCGTTCTACGCGCTCGACCTGCGCAAGTACGGCCGCTCGCTGCGCCCGTGGCAGACGCCCGGCTACGTCGACGACCTCGCGACGTACGACGAGGAGATCGAGGCCGCGCTCGACGTCGTGCACGACGAGGTCGGCGCGTACGGGCGTGTCATGGTGATGGGTCACTCGACGGGTGGGCTGGTCGCCGCGCTGTGGGCCGACCGGCACCCCGACGAGCTCGACGGCCTCGTCCTCAACAGCCCGTGGCTCGAGCTGCAGGGCTCCTCGGTCGCGCGGCACGTGAGCGGCCCGGCCATCGCGCAGCTCGCCCGGTTCCAGCCGAAGGCGCCGCTGCCCAACGTCGACCCCGGGTACTACGCGCGCACCCTGTCGGCGAGCAGCGGCGGCGAGTGGACGTACGACCTGCACTGGCGGCCCGTGCCGTCGTTCCCCGTGCGCGCCGGCTGGCTGCGGGCCGTCGTCGCCGGCCACGCGACCGTCGCGCGCGGGCTGCACGTGACCGCGCCGATCCTCACGCTCGCGTCGTCGCGCTCGCTCTTCAGCGGGCGCTGGAGCGAGGACATGCGCGCCGCCGACATCGTGCTGGACGTCGAGCTCGTCGCGCGGCGCGCCGTGCAGCTCGGGCCGCTGGTCACCGTGGTGCGCATCGCGGGCGGCCTGCACGACCTCACGCTGTCCCCACCGCCCGTGCGGGCCCGGTTCTACGCGGAGCTCGACCGCTGGACCGCGGCGTACGGCTGGGGCTGAGGCCGGAGCACGACGCACCGCGGCGACGACGCGCGCCGTCGACCAGGACGGTGCGCGGAGGACGTCAGTACGGGCGCTCGACGCCCGCCGCCTCCGCGAGGGTCGGACCGCCGTCGCCGAGCCGCCACGCGCGCCACCCGTCGACCGCGTAGTCGACGCCGATGACCGCGGCGGCGGCCTCGTCCGGGTCGGCGAACACCTCGCCGTCCTCGAGCTCGACGAAGCCGTCGGGACGCAGCATCGCCTCGAACCGCTGCCCCCGGCGCTCGCGCACCCAGACCAGCGTCGTGATCACGCGGCGGCGCTTCGCGAGGATGGCGAGCTCCGGCAGCGGCTCGTCGAACGCAGGGGCAGCCGGCTCGTCGAGGTCCGCGGGGTCGAGCACCGCCGTCGGGGCGGTGACCGCGTCCTTCTCACGTGCGACGTCGACGCGGTGCACCACCGGCGGCTCGGGCACGGGCGCGGTCGGCGGGACGGCCGTCATCGGCGGCACGAGGTTCGCCGGGCTCAGCGGGTTCGACGCCGTCGTGCTCGCCGAGGCCCCCGTCGTCGCGTCCGCCGGCGTCGCCGGGGGCGCGTCCGGGGCGGCCGTCACGGCCGTCGGCGCGGTCGAGCCGTCGCGCGGCGGCACCTCCGCCGGGCGCAGCGGCGCGTCGCCCGGCAGGAACGGGCGCGGGCCGTCGACCTGCGGCGGCTCGGCGGCCGTGCGCGGGCGGAGCTGCTGCTCGAACGCCGTGCGCAGGCCGTAGATCGGCGTGAGCGTCATGGGCGCAGGGCCCGTGGTCGTCGTCGCCGGGGTCGCGCGCGTCGGCGGGTTGACGTTCGACGGCGCCGTCGTGCGGCCCTGGTTCTTGGGCTCGCGGGCAGGGCCGAACGGCAGGGGCGTCGGCTCCGTCACCGTGCTGCGGCGCGCGATGGGCGTCGGCGGGGGCGGCGTCGGACGCGGCGGCGGCGTGACCGAGCGGAGCTCGCCGGTCATCGGGCGCGTCCCGCGGTTCGTGCGCTCGGCCTCGTACGCCATCGCCGTCGCGAACGCCTCCGACGAGCGCACGAGCCGCAGCGCGGTGGGCTCGACGGGTCGGCGCGAGCCCTCGTGGATCGCGAGCGGGGACACGTCGAGCAGGCGTGAGTCGTCGACGCCGCGCACGACGCCGACCTGCAGCACGTCGACCTGCCGGCCGGGACCGCGCAGGAAGCCGAGGGTGTCGGTGGCCTCGGCGGCGACCTCGGAGCACAGGATCACGAGGCGGACGCCCTCGCGGCGGCTCGCGACCGTGCCGCCGGCGACCTGCTCGCGGAACGCGGCGAAGTCGACGCCGAACCGGCTGGGGTCGGCGTGGTAGGCACGGGCCAGGTCGGTGGTCGTCATCCGGCCCGCGGCACCCGCGTGGCGCAGCGACGCGACGACCGCGTCGTCGTCGACGACCTGCACGACCTCGACGACGACCGGGCGGCCCGTCGCGTCGAGCGCGAGGAGCTCGGGGAGGTCGGCGTGGTCCGGAGCGCTCGCGCGCCACCGGACGGCGAACAGGGGCTCGCCCGCGACGGCGGAGAGGTGGTGGGTGAGGACCGCGGAGCACTCCTGCGCGAACGACCCCGCGAGGGGCTGCATCGGCTGGACGAGGCGCGGCCGCCCCTCGTCGAGCTCGAAGATGGGCATCGCGGTCCCGGCCTTCCTGGGCACGCAGCGGCCGACCGCCTGCCCCGTAGATCGCGCGCGCATCCCCGACCGGATGCACGTGCGTCCACACTTTCCCACAGCCGGGCGCCCTCGTCAGCCCGTCGAACGGGTGGTGCGACGTGTTTCCGCCCACCCGCCCGGTTTCTCCCGGTGCGTTCTTGGTCACCCGTCCGAGTGGTGGGCACCCGTCCGGCTTCGGCGACCCGCCTCGACGGGCCCTCGCGAGCCCGCCGTCGCCGTCAGTCCTCCGCGAGCGCCGCCTCGACCCGCTCCACCTTGCCGGTGAGCTCACCCGAGCGTCCGGGCCGGATGTCGGCCTTGAGCACCAGGCTCACGCGGTGGCCGTGCCGCCCGACGGCCTCCGTCGCGCGCTTCACGACGTCCATCACCTCGTCCCACTCCCCCTCGATCGTGGTGAACATCGCGTCGGTGCGGTTCGGCAGCCCCGACTCGCGGACGATGCGGACGGCGTCGGCGACGGCCTGGGTCACGGACTCGCCCGCACCGAGCGGGGCGACGGAGAAGGCGACGAGCATGCCGCCACCCTGGACGGGAGCGCGCCGCGTGTCCAGCCGGACCGGGTGCTGCGGCCGGGTGCCGGGCATGGACGGACGTCGAGCCGTCCGCCATCATCGGCGCGTGCCGGCCCTCCGACGAGCGTCCACCCCCGCCCCCGCGCTCGGACCGGGCGGCGCGCCCGTGCCGTACGTGATGGTCGACGACTGGGGGGCGACGTTCACTGTGCCGCCGGACCTCGCGCGCCGGCTGGAGCCCGAGCCCGCCTGGGTCGTGCCGGCGGGGGCCGTGGTCGGGCTCGCCCCGGTCCTCGCGCTCGGGGCCGACGCCGCGACGGCGCCCGTCGCCCTCGTCGGCGTCGTCACCTTCCTCGTGGGGTTGGTGGTCCGCCACCTCGCCGTCGGACCCGCGCCTCTCGCCTGGCTCGCCCACGGCGCCTCGATGGCCGCGTGGACCTGGATCGCGTGGTTCGTCACGGCGGGCCTCGACGCGGGCTGGGTGCCGGTCGTCGCGTTCGTCGCCGTCGGCGTCGTCGGGGAGGCGGCCGTGGGAGCGCGGGAGCGGAAGGTCGTGCGCGCGCGGCAGGCCGCGGTCCGGGCGCTCGCCGACGGGGGCACACGGACGCCCGGCCGGTTCGTGGCGGGCGGCGACGTGCCGGGAGACGGGCCGACCGTCGTGGCGGCCGACGGCTCCGATCGGAGGTGGTCGGTGGTGCCGCGGGCGTGGGACCGGCCCGGCGTCGCTCGGACCTGGGCGACGGCGACGCCCGTGTGGGCCCTGCCCCGCCTCGCGACGGGTCACCCGGTGGGCGTCTGGACGACCGCGACGGGCGAAGCGGCGGTCGTGCTCGTGCCACGCAGACGCCCGCCGGAGCAACGGCGACCGGCCTGACCACGGTCGCGTCGGCGGTGGAGGGCCGGCGTCCGTACGCTCGGCTCGCATGTGGATGCCGGTGCGGGCGTGGGTCACGGTGGTCGGCGCGTGCGCGCTCGTCGGGGGCCTGAGCGGCTGTGGTGACGACGCTCCGTCCGGCCCGGTCCCCGGCGCGGCCGAGGCGGCGGAGCGGTGGGCGGACGGCGGCGTCGACTCCTACGCGTTCGCGCTGACGTCGTCGTGCGGCGAGCGGCTGCTCATCGGGTCGTACCGCGTGACGGTGACCGACGGCGACGTCACGGCCGTCGAGGGGCTCGACGAGGTCGGGCGGCGCATCGCCGGCGAGGGGCACGACCTCACGTCCGAGGTGCCGACGGTCGCCGCGCTGCTCGACCGGGTCGTCGCGGCGGACGCGAGCACCGTGCCCGAGGCGACGTTCGACGACGCGGGCGTGCCGACCGCCGTCACGTTCGACCCGTCGCCCGGGATCGACGACGAGGAGTGCTACACGGTCGCCGACGTCGAGCCGGCAGCCTGACGGGCGGACCCGCCGTCAGAGGCGGGACGCGAGCAGCTCGGCCAGGTGCAGGCCCTGGACGCCCGCGAGCTGGTCGGCCTGGGTGCGGCACGAGTAGCCGTCGGCCAGGTAGACGTCGCCGGGGGCGGCGTCGCGCAGCGCGGGGAGCAGGGAGTTCTCGGCGACCGCGACCGACACGTCGTAGTGGCCCTTCTCCATGCCGAAGTTGCCCGCGAGGCCGCAGCAGCCCGCGAGCGCCGAGAACTGCGCGCCCGCGTCGGTGAGCAGGCGGCGGTCGGGCGTCCACGTCATGACCGAGTGGTGGTGGCAGTGCGGCTGGACGACCGCGGTGACGTCGGACAGGTCGGGGACGGTCCAGCGGTCGCCGGGGCCGATCGGGGCCGGGGCGGTGAGGAGCTCGGCGAGCGTGCGCGTCTCGCGGGCGACGGCCACGGCGCGCGGGTCGTCGGGCAGCAGGTCGCGCAGGTCGCTGCGCAGGACGGCGGTGCAGGACGGCTCGAGCCCGACGATCGGCACGCCGTTGACGGCGAACGGCCCGAGGACCTCGAGCAGGTGCGTGAGCTGCTTGCGCGCGCCGTCGAGCTGGCCGGTGCTGATCCAGGTGAGGCCGCAGCACGCGTCGTGCTCGGGGACGAGCACCTCGTACCCGGCGGCGCGCAGGACCTTGACGGCGGCGTGCGCGACGGACGGCGAGAGCGTGTCGCTGAACGAGTCGACCCACAGCAGCACGGGCGGACGCGTCTGCGCCGCGACCGACGCGGCCGTGGACCCGTCGTCGAGCGGCGCGTCACCGGGGCGCTGTCCGTCCGTCGTGGCACGGTCCTTCCACCCCGCACCCGACGTGACCGTGACCGCGTCGCCCGCGCCGTGCCGGGCCCACGCCCGGAAGGGCGTGCGCGCGAACGAGACCATCTTCCGGCGGGTGTCCATGCCGCCCGCGGCGAGCACCGCCTTCGCCACCGGGCGGACGCCGAGGACCGCGTTGACCAGCGACGACACCCCGGGGACGGCCGTGATCAGCCGCGCCCAGCGGGGCAGCCAGCCGAGCGCGTAGTGGTTCACGGGCCGCAGCCGGCCGGAGTACGTGCGGTGCAGCACCTCGGACTTGTACTGCGCCATGTCGACGCCCGCGGGGCAGTCCGACGAGCACGCCTTGCAGGACAGGCACAGGTCGAGGACGTCGTGCACCTCGGGCGACGTCCAGCCGCGGTCGACGAGCGAGCCGTTCGCCATCTCCTGCAGCACGCGCGCACGGCCGCGAGTGGAGTCCTTCTCGTCCTTCGTGGCGAGGTACGACGGGCACATGAACGAGCCCGTCTCGCGGCCGTCGGCCCGGCACTTGCCGACGCCGACGCAGCGGTGCACGGCCGTCGTGAAGTCGCCCGCGTCGTGCGCGAACGAGAAGCCGGACCCCGCGAGCAGCGAGCGCGCGGCGGGGCGGCGCAGGTCGGCGTCGAGCGGGCGCGGGCGGACCAGGACGCCGGGGTTGAGCAGGTCGCGCGGGTCGAGCAGGTCCTTGAACGCGGCGAACAGGTCGATCGCGCGCTCCGAGTACATGACGGGCAGCAGCTCCGAGCGCGCGCGGCCGTCGCCGTGCTCGCCCGACAGCGAGCCGCCGTGCGACGCGACGAGGTGCGCGGCGTCGGTCATGAACGCGCGCAGCGGGTCGCCCGAGCGCTCCATCGGGACGTCGAGGCGTAGGTGCACGCACCCGTCGCCGAAGTGCCCGTACGCGAGACCGTCGACCCGGTGGGTCGCCATGAGCGCCTCGAGCTCGCGCAGGTACGCGCCGAGCCGCTCGGGCGGGACCGCGGAGTCCTCGAAGCCCGGCCACGCCTGCTCGCCCGACGGGGTGCGGCCGCCGAGGCCCGCGCCGTCCTCGCGGATGCGCCACATGGCGACGGCCTCGGGTCCCGGTGGGAACAGGCCGACGGCGGTCGTGGCGGCGTCGGCCGCGAGCGCGCGTGCCCGGTCCAGGGCCTCGTCGAGGGTGTCGCCGCCGACCTCGACCATGAGCCAGCCGCCGCCCGGGGGCAGGTCGGGCACGGCGGCCGCGCCCTTGACGCGCCGCACGACGTCGACGAGCCGGGAGTCCATGCCCTCGATCGCGAGCGGGCCGTGGGCCAGCAGCGCGGGCACCGCGTCGGCCGCGGTCGGCATGTCGGGGTAGCCGAGCACGACGAGCACGGGGGCCGCGGCGACCGGGACC
The DNA here is from genome assembly GCF_028583725.1 of Cellulomonas fimi. Taxonomy (NCBI): domain Bacteria; kingdom Bacillati; phylum Actinomycetota; class Actinomycetes; order Micrococcales; family Cellulomonadaceae; genus Cellulomonas; species Cellulomonas fimi. The sequence continues at coordinate 3,892,549 of NZ_CP110680.1, forward strand.
AGGCGGACGGTCGCCCCGAGCAGCGTCGTCACGGTGCCCTCGGTGCCGACGAGAGCCTTCGCGAGGTCGGTGCCGCGCTCGGGCAGCAGGTGCTCGAGCGAGTAGCCCGACACCTGCCGGCCGAACCTGCCGAGCTCGGTGCGGATGACGTCGAGGTGGGTGCGCACCAGGGCGTCCAGGCCGGGCACCGCGTCGAGGGCGCCGGCCCCGCTGCCGGCCGTGAACCGGCGTCCCGTGCCGTCGAGCGCGTCGAGCGCGAGCACGTTGTCCGCGGTCCGCCCGTACGCGACCGCACGCGGCCCGCACGCGTTGTTGCCGATCATCCCGCCGAGGGTCGCGCGGGTCCACGTCGACGGGTCGGGGCCGAAGCGCAGCCCGTGCGGCGCCGCCGCCTTCTGCACGGCCGCCATGATCACGCCGGGCTCGACGCGCGCCGTGCGCGCCTCGGGGTCGATCTCGAGCACCCGGTTCACGTGCCGCGAGAAGTCGAGCACGATGCCCGTCCCGACCGAGTTGCCCGCGACCGACGTGCCGCCGCCGCGCGACGTCAGCGGGACGCCCAGCGTGCGGGACACCTCGGCGGCCGCGAGCACGTCGTCCACGTCCCGCGGGAACGCGACGACCTGCGGCACGACCCGGTAGTTCGAGGCGTCGGTCGAGTACTCGGCGCGGCGGCGCGACGTGTCGTCGACGTCACCGCGGAGGGCGGACCGCAGCGCGTGCACGACGTCGTCGGTACGCACGGCGGTGTCGGTCGGGGCGGTCACGGGTGCAGTCTCGCACCGCCCACCCGGGACCCCGCGCCCCGCCCCGCAGGCTGGGACGGGGCGCGGGGACGCCGGTCAGTCGAGGGCGGCGTCCAGGGTGATCTCCGTGCCCGTGAGGGCCTTGCTCACCGGGCAGCCCGCCTTGGCGGACTCGGCGGCGCGCACGAACCCGTCGGCGTCGAGGTTCTCGACCTCGCCGCGGACCGTCAGGTGGATGCCGCTGATGCGGAACCCGCCCGCCGGATCGGGGCGCAGCGTCACGTCGGCCGTCACGTGCAGGGCGACGGGAGTGCAGCCCGCCTCGGCGATGACGGCGGACAGCTGCATCGCGAAGCACGACGAGTGCGCGGCGGCGATGAGCTCCTCGGGGCTCGTCGTGCCACCCGCGTCGTCCGCGGCGCGCTTCGGGAACGAGACGTCGTACGTGCCGACGCCCGAGCTCGTCAGCTCGACCTGGCCGCCACCCTCCATGAGCGTGCCGTTCCAGGCGGTGCGTGCGGTGCGCGTGGGCATGCGGTCTCCTCGGTGTCGTGGCTCGGCGCGCCACCGCGGCGCACCGCGTCCCACGCTAGGAGGCCGGGCCGCCCGCCGCGCGCGGACCCGTCACGGTGGACACCGCCGCAGGTCAGCGGGCGCGCTCGAGGTGCCCGGCGACGATCTGCGTCGGGGCGCCCGCCTCGCGCAACGCCCACGCGGCGCGCGCGTGCACGGCCCGTCGCCGGGGCTCGTCGAGGCCCGCGTACAGCGCGCTGCGGACGAGGTCGTGCCGGAAGACGAGCCGGTCGGCGCGCGCGTGCACGAGCCCGGCGGCGAGCGCGACGCGCAGCGTCCGCCAGCAGTCCGGCACGGGGCACCCGACGAGCGTCGCGAGGTCGGTCACGACGAACGACGTCCCCAGCACCGAGGCGTGCGCGAGCAGGTCGAGCACGTCGTCGTCGAGGTAGTCGAGCCGGGTCCGGACGAGGGTGTCGAGCGCCGCCAGCCACGTCGCGCCCTGCACGTCGACCACGCCGTCGCGGACCTCCAGCGCGCCCGCGGACCGCGCGGTGCGGACCACGTCGGTGACGAACCGCGGGTTGCCGCCCGTCGTCGCGAGCGCGCCGCGCAGCGCAGGCCCGACGGACCCGCCGACGAGGCGCTGCGCGAGCTCGACGGTCGCGAGCGGCCCGAGAGGGCGCAGCTCGACGTAGCGGGCCCCGGCGCGCACCCACGCGTCGACGACGGTCGAGAGCTCGACGCGGTTCGGCACGGGCCGGAACGTCATGACGACGAGCGCGGCGGGCACGTCGCCCTCGTGCGCGAGCGCGTGGAGCACGTCGAGCGACGCGGGGTCGGCGTCGTGCACGTCCTCCAGCACGAGCACCCACGGCCCGCCGTCACCGCGGCGGCGCAGGAGCGCGGCGAACAGCTCGGCGGCGCGGGCCCGGCGCTCCTCGACGAGCGCGGCACCCCGCAGCCCGCCCCGGCGCACGTCGGCCCGCAGCGCGTCGATGAGGTCGGTGAGCTCGGCCTCGACGGGCCCGCGCGCGACACCGTGCGGGTGCGCGAGGAGGGCGTCGGCGAGCAGCGCGTACGGCTCGGGTCGCTCGCGGGTCGCGCGCGTGGCGCGCAGCCCGAGGCTGAGCAGGCGTGCGCTCGACGTGAGCGCCTCGACCAGGCCGGTCCGGCCGATGCCGGCCTCGCCCTCGACGAGGACGGTCGCGCCGTGTCCGCCGGCGGCGGAGGCCAGCAGGTCGTCGAGGTCGTCGAGCTCCGCGGCCCGCCCGACCAGCGGCCACGTGCGGCCGGGCTCGGCCGAGGTGCTCATGCGCCCGATCGTAGGGCGCGCGCGGCCGCTGCGGCGGGACGCGGGCACGACGACGGCCCGGGTGCGCGGGGCGCCCGGGCCGTCGGTCGTGCTGGTCCTGCGTGCGGGGACGGCGTCAGCCGACGTACTCCCAGTGCCACGCCTCCGGCTTGCTGCTGCCGCGCTCCGCCCACGACGGGTGCGTCCAGGAGAACCGGTCGGCGTTCGACTTCATCCACGCGAACTGCTTGGTGCCGAACGACTCGATGCCACCGCCGAGGTCGACCGCGACACCCGTGCCGTGGTTCGACGTGCCCGGCGTGGCGCACAGCCAGCCCTTGGTGCGGCGGCAGGCGACCTGGCCCGCGTAGGAGCGGTAGGAGTCGGAGATGCTGAGGTTGGTGCCGAACGCGGCGAGGTAGGCGGCGTTGAGCTGCTCGAGCGCCTCGGCGGCGTCGCAGCGCAGCTGCACCGACCCGTCCCACGAGACGCCGCACAGCGCCTCGCCGGGGATCTTGCCGTTGGCGTAGCCGAGCAGCGACTGCTTCCAGGCGGCGCGCTGCGCGGCCTGCTCGGCGGCGACGCGGGCGGCCTCAGCGGCGGCGGCGGCCTCGGCGTCGGCCTGGGCCTGCGCGGCGGCGGCTGCGGTGCGGTTCGCCTCGGCGGTCGTGCGGATCTCGTCCGTGAGCGCCGCGACCTCGGCGGCGGCGTCGCGGATCGTCGCCGGGCTCGCGTCGTCCTCGTCGACCCGCTCGACGGGCGCCTCGGTCGTCGCGCCGGGAGCCGGGCTCGCCGTCGCGTCGGGGGTCGCCTGGGCGGCCGGGTCGCTCGCGGTCGGGGTCGGCTCGGCCGCCTCGTCGGTCGTCGCGGGGGCGTCGGTCGTCGTCGGGGCGTCCGTCGTCGCGGCCGGGTCGCTCTCCGACCGGTCGGCGGCGCGCGAGGTGCGCTCGCGCTCGGGCCGGACGTCCTCCGGGAGCGCGTCCACGAGTGCCTCGAGGCGGTCGGTCGCGGCCTGGAGCTCGGCGAGCCGGGTGACGTCGACGGCGGCCTGCTGACCCTCCGTCTGGGCGGCGGAGCTGGCCTCGATCGCGTCGTCGGCGAGACCGACGGCCTGCGTGACGGCCCGGGCGTGCGCGGCCTGCGCCTGCTCGGCGGCCTGCGCGGCCTGGACGGCCTGCTGCTCCTCGCCCTTCGCGGACGCGGCGGCCGTGACGCTGCCGCCGAGCGCGATGGCGAGCACCGCGACGACGGCGCCCTGGGCGAGCCGGGCGGGCATGTGGCCGCCGCGCGGCAGCACGTGCGCCCGGGGGCGGTGCGTCCGGCGCAGGACCGCGCGGGTGGCGCCGGTGTCGGCGGACACGCGCTCGGTCGCGTCCACGACGACGGGGGTCGGGGTCGTGCGGGCAGGGGTGCTGTCGTCCCGGGGGGCGGAGGGGACGACGGGGGTCGCGGCAGTGCGCGGGGCGACGTGCTTGCCTCCCCGCGACCGACGCGCCGGGATCGGCAATCTGTCACTCACGCGCTTCACGTTAAGTGAGTCGGACGGCCGCCCCGGACACTTGAGACGAAGAACATGTGCGGATCCCGTCACGTCTCCGTCACAGAATTCACAGGGAGGCGGTCGGCAAGCGTGTTCCCCCAGGTCACAGGCCCGCGAACGGCCGTTTCGGACACTCCGGACAGGCCCATCCGGGCGCTGTGGCATTCGTCACGCAAGCGCGACACAAGCCGCCCGGGCACCGACCGCTACGCTTCGAGCGTGCCAGCCGACGACCTCTCGACGACCCCCGCCCCGCGCGGGCTCGACGACCTCTACGACATCAGCCGGCTGGCCGCTCGGCTCGGCGTCGAGCACTCCACGATCCGCGTCTGGCTGTCCCGCAAGGTGCCGTGGCTGCCCGCCCCCGACGGGCGTCTCAACGGCGGCGCGGTCTGGCGCGCGACCACCCTCGAGGGCATCGAGCAGCGCCGCACCCCCGGCCGGCCCGGCCGCAAGCCCGGGTTCGTCCCGTCGCGCGCCGCCGCCGACGTCGCCCGCACCAGCCCCTCCGTGCCGACCACGACCGGCGCCCTGCCCGTCGTCACGAGCACCGCCGAGCTCCCCGTCGTCGCCACCACCACCGGCGCGCTGCCCCTCGTCGCGACCGGAGCGACCGCCGTCGTCGCGACGACCACCGGCCCGCTGCCCGTCGTCGCCACCACCACGGGCGCCCTCCCGCTCGTCGTCACCGGCGCCCTGCCCGTCGTCGCCCCCGCCGCCGACGCGCTCGCCGCGGCGGACGTCGCCGCCGGCCTCCCGGCGGCCGCACCCGCCGTCCCGGTCTCGGCGGGCTAGCCGTACCGACCCGCCGCGTCGTCGACGCGCTCGATGGGTCGTCGCCCATGCGCACAGCCCCACGCGCGCGCGACCGCGGGGCGCGCGCCCGTCACCCGACCCGTCGACGCGGCGCTCGCGTCCTACCCTGAGGAGATGGGCGCCGTCCCGGACCCCGAGCGCGCGGCCGACGTCGCGGAGGCGATGCGCACCCTCGCACGCGAGCACTTCCTCCCCGAGGAGCAGCGGCACCGGGCCGGCGAGGACCACCCGCTCCCCCTGTGGCACGGCCAGACCAGCTCGCAGCCCAGCACCGTCGCCGCCATGCTGCGGCTGCTCCAGGTGCCGGTGGGCGCGCGCGTCCTCGACGTCGGCAGCGGCTCGGGCTGGACGACCGCGCTGCTCGGCAGGCTCGTCGGACCCGGCGGCGCGGTGCTCGGCCTGGAGCTCGACCCGCAGCTGGCCGACTGGGGCCGCGGCAACGTCGTCGCGTGCGGGATGCCGTGGGTCGCGGTCGAGCGCGCCGACCCGCACGTCCTGGGACGTCCGGTCGACGGCGGCTGGGACCGCGTGCTCGTGTCCGCGGCACCCCGCGCGCTGCCGCAGGCGCTCGTCGACCAGGTCGCCGAGGGCGGTCGCATGGTCATCCCCGTCCGCTCGACCATGCACCTCGTGCGCCGCGTCGACGGACGCGTGCTGGTCACGACGCACGGCTCCTACACGTTCGTGCCGCTGCGCTGACGCAGGTCGCGGGGACGGCCGCCGACCGGCGCCGGGACGCGCGTCCGACTCCGACGAAAAAGACGACCGTGCACGGGGGTGACGAATGTCGTGACTCGTCAGTAACGTGCACGAGGCACCCGGGTGCGCGCGCCAGGAAGCGGCTCGTCGTCCGGGTGCACGCCGGTCCTCACCAGTCAGGGATGTGCACATGTCACGTCGTCCGTTGCTCGCCGGGCTCACCGCCCTGTCCGTCACCCTCGGAACCGCCGTCCTCGGCGCGCAGCCCGCCACCGCGGCACCGCCCCCGGACACCCCGAGCGCCGCCGACCCCGGCACGCTCGACCCCCGCGCCGCCGCCCGCGTGTCGCGCGACCTGCAGGACGCCACCGGACGCGTCACCGCGTTCGTCCAGCTCGACGCGAAGTCCGGCGCCGACGTCGTCGCCGACGGCGGCTCCCCCGCCCAGGTCCGCGCCCAGGCCGAGGTCACCGAGGAGCTCGCCGAGGACGTCGTCCCGCAGGAGCAGACGGCACGCACCGCCAAGGCTGCGGAGCCGCAGCGCATCGCCACCCTGACCAACCTCGTCGCTGGCACGCTCGTCACCGGTGACGCCGCCGAGGTCCGCGCGCTCGCCGACAGCCCCGACGTCGTGGCCGTCTACCGCGTCGCGCGCAAGACCGTCGACAACGCCCACCAGGTCGAGTTCACGCGTGCGCTCGCGACGTGGCAGAGCACGGGCCAGACCGGCGAGGGCGTCCGCGTGGGCGTCATCGACACCGGCCTCGACTACACGCACGCGGACTTCGGCGGCCCCGGCACCGTCGAGGCGTACGAGCAGGCGTACGGCGAGGACGGCACCCAGCCCGTGCCCGCCGGGCTGTTCGACCCCGAGAAGTTCCTGGGCGGCTACGACTTCGCCGGCCCGCTCTACGACGGCAACACCGACGACCCGCTGCCCGGCTCGACGCCCGTCCCCACGCCCGACGAGAACCCGATCGACCCGACGTACCTGTCCGACAACGTCGGTCACGGCACGCACGTCGCGGGCACCGCCGCCGGCTACGGCGTCCTGCCCGACGGCACGACGTTCGAGGGCGACTACACGTCCCTGACGTCGGTCGCGGACTGGCAGGTCGGACCGGGCACCGCGCCCGAGGCCGGGCTGTACGCGTTCAAGGTGTTCGGCGACATCGGCGGCTCGACCGAGCTCACCGGTCTCGCGCTCGACCGCGCCGCCGACCCGAACGCCGACGGCGACTTCGGCGACCGGCTCGACGTGCTGAACCTGTCGCTCGGCGCCGCCGGCGCGCCCGCCGACGACCCGGACACGCTGCTGGTCAACGCGCTCGTCGCGCTCGGCACGGTCGTCGTCAACTCCGCGGGCAACTCGGGCGACATCACCGACATCGGCGGCTCCCCCGGCAACGCCGCGGGCGCCCTGACGGTCGCCAACTCGGTCGGCTCGCCCCAGACGTACGACGGCATCGAGGTCACGGCGGCCGCGAACCCCGCGCTCGTCGGGCTGCACTCCGGCCAGAACTCCATCGCCTACTCGGGCCCGGACGTGACCGCACCGGTCGCGTCCGTCGGTGCGTCGTTCGACGGCTGCACGGCGTTCACCGCCGCCCAGGCCGCGACGGTCGCCGGCAAGATCGCCTACCTCTGGTGGGACGACGACGACTCGACCCGCCGCTGCGGCTCGGTCGTCCGGTTCAACAACGCGACCGCCGCGGGCGCCGTCGGCGTCCTGCTGCCCACCGAGCAGACGGTCTTCTCCGCCGGCATCTCGGGCAACGCCGCGATCCCGGGCGCCCAGATGACGGCCTCCACGACCGACGCGCTGCTGCCGGAGATCACGGCCGGCACGCTCACCGTGCACATCGGCCCGTCGCTCGCCGGCGCGGTCGTCGCGGACATCGCGGGCGACGCCCTCAACCCGGGCTCGTCGCGCGGCGAGCACGGCTCGCTCGGGCACGCGAAGCCCGACGTCGCCGCGCCCGGCACGCTGATCTTCTCGGCGGCGTCCGGCACGGGCAACGAGCCGCAGTCGCTGTCCGGCACGTCGATGGCGTCGCCGCACGTCGCCGGCATCGCCGCACTCGTCCGTGGTGCGCACCCGAGCTGGGACGCCACGCAGGTCAAGGCGGCGGTCGTCAACACCGCGACGCACGACGTCTGGACGGGCCAGAACCAGACCGGTGAGACCTACGGACCGCGCCGCGTCGGGTCGGGTCGCGTCGACGCGCTCCAGGCCGTGGGCACGAACGTCGTCGCCTACAACACGCAGGACCCGAAGCAGACGTCCGTCGCCTTCGGCGTCGTCGAGGTCGGCGCCCAGACCGTCGTGCAGAAGAAGACGGTCACGGTGAAGAACCTCGGGACGGCGAGCGCGCGCTACAGCACGTCCGTCACCACGTCGACGACCACCGGGGGCGCGACCGTCACCGCGTCGCCCGCGTCGTTCACGCTGCCGGCCGGCGGCTCCGCGATCGTCACCCTGACGCTCACGGCCGACCCGTCGACCCTCAGCCGCGACCTCGACCCGACCTCCGCGGCGACGACCGCCGGCGTGCCGCGCGAGTACGTGTCCGAGGTGTCAGGCCGCCTGGTGCTCACGTCGGGCTCGCAGGAGCTGCGCGTGCCCGTGCAGGCCGCGCCGCGCCTGGTCAGCGAGCTCACCGCGGCTCCCGTCGCGTTCGCCGACCCGGCCGCCACCACCGCACCGCTCACGCTCTCGGGCCGCGGCGTCGCGGAGGGCGGCTGGTACTCGCTCACCACGCCGCTCGTGCTCGGCACGACCGACGCGCGTCGCGAGGCCACGCCCGACGGCTTCCTCACCTCGGAGTCCACGCTGGCGGCCGGTGACATCCGGTACGTGGGCTGGGCGTCGAACGCTCCGCAGGTCGCGGCCGCGGGCGGCGACCCCGCCGCGGACGGCGTCATCGGGCTCGGTCTCGCCACGGACGGCGAGTGGAACACGCTCGGGCTCGGCTGGCTGCCGGTGTTCGACATCGACGTGGACGGTGACGGCACGGCGGACTTCCAGACCGCGGTGCAGAAGGTGCCGGACACCGACATCACGCTCGCGACCACGTACGACCTCGCGACCGACGACGCGGTGTCGCAGTGGCCCGTCAACGCGTTCTTCGGCAACGTCGAGGCGGGCGTGTTCGACAACAACGTCCTCGTCGCGCCGGTCGACATCGCCGCGCTGGGTCTCGCGCCCGGCGCGACGCCGACGGTCACGGCGTGGACGTACTCGCCGGACTACGCGGTCACGCCGCCGGCGATCGACGAGGCCGACCCGTTCACGATCGACCCGTTCGACCCGCCGTTCTGGTTCGAGCCGGACATCGCGGGCTCGTTCTCGTCGCTCGGCGCGGACGGCACCGAGATCCCCGTGCACCGCTCCGCGGACGCGGGCTCCGGCACGCTGCTCGTCCTGCACCACCTCAACGCCGACCCCGCCGCGCGTGCGCAGCTCGTCGACGTGACGGTGCCGGAGCCGACGGCGACGACCACGACGCTCACGGCGAGCGGCGCGTCGAAGGCCGGCCAGGAGCTCACGCTCACGGCGACCGTCACCCCGGCCGAGGCCACGGGCACGGTGCGGTTCCTCGACGGCGACACGGAGATCGCGTCGGCGGCGGTCAGCGGCGGCACGGCGACCGCGAAGGTCCGCCTCGGCGCCGGGAAGCACGCGCTGACCGCGGTGTTCACGCCCGACAGCGCGCTGTTCGCGTCGTCGACGTCCGCGGTCGTCACGGTCGACCTGAAGAAGTCGGGGTCGTCCACGGCGCTCACGCTGTCGCGGAACTCCGGCCCGTACGGTGCCGCGGTCGCCGCGACCGTCACCGTCACGGGTCAGACGGCGGCGCCCGCGGGCACCGTCGAGATCCGTGAGGGCAGCAAGGTCCTCGGCACCGGCACGCTCGCGGTGACCGGCCTGGTCGGGACGGCGACGATCGCCCTGCCGCAGGACCTCACCGTCGGCACGCACCAGCTCACGGCGGTGTACACCGGCAGCGCGGACGTCTCGACGTCGAAGTCGCAGCGGTCCTACCGGGTGACGCCGGCCGTCGCGAAGGCGACGCTGTCGACGGAGTCGTGGACCGTCCCGGCGGGCGCGAAGCCGTCCGTCACGGTGACGGTGTCGGGTGCCGCGGGTGCTCCGGCGCCCACGGGCAAGGTGACGGTGCTGCACAACCTGCGGACCGTCGCGACCGTCCAGCTGAAGGACGGCGCGGCCACCGTCACGCTGCCCGCCGTGAAGGTCGGTGGCTACGTCACCGCCCTCTACGCGGGTGACAAGGGCTACCTGCCCACGGTCACGACGCACGCCCTCACGGTGACGCGGTCCTGACCACGCGGGACCGCCCGTGCGGTCCCGCGTCGGGCCCCTGACCTGGGGTTCTCGGCACGAGGGCGGGTCCTCCGACCGGAACGACGCACGTCGTCCGGACGGGGGACCCGCCCTCGTCGGGCGTCAAGTCCCGTGCCGGACGCGTCGATTCCCTCCGTATGCCGCTGTTCCGTCGCACGCCCAGGCCCACGGACGGCTCCGTGGTGCCCACGCCGCACGGACCCGCCGGGGCCGAGCACGTGGACGCCGCACCGCCGGACGCCCTCGCACCGCTCAACGCCGCCGAGCTCGTCTGGACCGCGCAGCAGCGCGCGCTCGTCGAGGAGCTGTGCGACGGCTCGCTCGACGCGAAGGCCGTCGGCGACCTGTTCGACCGCGTCCAGGCGACGTGGCGCGCGAGCGAGGACCGCCCCGACCCGGAGCCGCTCGTCAACGCGTTCGGGGTCGCGCTCGGCGACCTGCTCGTGCAGCGCGTGCCCGGGCTCGCGTGGGCGTCGCACACCGACGCGTCGGGCACGCGCCTGGCGCTGACCCACCCGACGGGCGGGCTGCTGCTGCTCCCGATCACGACCGTGGCCGACGAGTGGGGGTCGGCGCCCGAGCGCTGGTTCGTCGCGACGGTGCACCGGTCGGCGGGGACCGCACTGGCGACGCTCGCGGCCGGTCAGCCCGAGGCCGAGGCCGCGGGGACGGACGCTCCGTCGGCCTGACGGCGGCTCGCCCGGCCTGACGGCTCGTCGACGCCGGGCGCGGGTGGCGGCCCGCTCAGAAGAGCGTGTCGACGACGACCGCGGGCGCGGACCGTCCGGGTCGGGCCGGCACCGCACGATCGGGCGCGGCCCCGGCCGGGCCTGCGGACGCGGCAGGACCGGGCGTCGGGACGGCCGCGGCCGGGACCGACGGCTCCGGGCGGCCCGGGCCGCCGACCGCGTTCGCCGGCAGCGACGACTGCGCCGACGACGGCTTCCCGTCACGCGCCTCCCGGGCGGCGACACCCGCGAGCTCGTCGGCGCGCTCGTTGAACCGGTCGCCCCGGTGCCCACGGACCCACGCGAACGCGACCGGCCCGGGGCGCTCCGCGATGGCGCGGTCGATCGCCTGGATGAGTGCGAGGTTCTGCACGGGGCCGCCGCTGGCCGTCCGCCAGCCCTTGCGCTTCCACCCGTGCACCCACTCCGAGGAGCACTTGATCGCGTACTGCGAGTCCGCCTCGATGCGCAGCGGCTCGTCGCCCGGGTGCGCGTGGATGGCCTCCAGGACCGCGGTGAGCTCGGCGATCTGGTTGGTGCCGGACGCGGCGCCCCCGCTCGCGTGCGTGCCGTCGTGGTTGGCCCACGCCCAGCCGATCGCGCCGCCGGGGTTGCGCAGGCAGGAGCCGTCGGTGCTGACCGTGATCACGAGCGTCGATTCTGCCGTGCCGGGAGGGCCGAACGGTGCACGTCGCTCAGGTCGGGCGCGCGTCGCGCCGATGAACTCCGCATGACGACGATCGACGACGTCGACCTCTTCGGTGAGGCGTTCGGTGGCTTCCGGTCGGTGGGCGTCGCGCGGCGACGTCACTCGGCGGTCCTGACCGTGCTGGCGCTGCTCGCGGCCGCGGGCGTCGTCGGCGCGGGCTTCGTGTGGGCGCGGGACAACGCGCGCGGCCCGGTCGTGGAGCACGTGGACGCACGCACGCTGCTGCCGGTCTTCGCGACCGCGCAGGGTGTCGACGACGTGGTCGACCCGGCCGAGATCGGGCGCCTGCTGGTCGACCGGTCGTCGACGCGGTTCCTCGCCGAGACGGAGAGCGGCCGCCACTACGCGGCCGTGAGCACCACCGGCGAGCTGTGCCTGCTGACGCTGCCGCCGGGCGACCTGGCCGAGCTCGGCTGCGTGTCGTCCGTCACGGGCGCGCAGCTCGCGTCGGGCGACGTGTGGCTGGCGGCAGAAGGTGGACCCGCCCCCGCAGCCGACGACGGCTGGCGTGAGGCGGGTCCGAACCTGTGGGTGCGCGGCTGACGTCTGCCGGCCGCTGACGGGCGCTCCGCGAGGAGCGTCACTCCCCGGGGAGCCGCAGCCGGGCGCCGAGCGCGACGGCGGCGATCACGGCCCCGGCGGCGGCGAGCACCACGTCCTTGAGGACGTACTGCGCGACGATCGTCGGGCCGCCCGCGGGGAACAGCTCGTCGAAGAACAGCACGAGCGGCGACATGATGCCGACGAGCGCGCCCGCGAGCAGGACGAGCCCGGCCCGCAGGAAGCGCCCGGTGACGAGCGTGAGGCCGATGACGGTCTCGAGGACGGCGGTGAGCAGGAGCGCCGCGGTCGGGCCGACGAGCCCGAGCGTGAGCTCGCCGATCGTGCGCTGGGCGAGCTCGGCGGCCGGGCTGACGCCGGGGAAGAACTTGAGCACGCCGAAGCCGAGGAAGACGAGGCCGAGCGAGATCCGCAGGGCCGTGACCGAGTGCTTCGTGAGCACGCGGGCCAGGGCGGCGACCGCGTCGTCGGCGAGCGCCCGGGTGCGGGCGACGCGGCCGGTGGCGCGGGGGCGTGTCATGGTCGGCCGGTCGGTGCCGGCGAGGGTGTTGTCCGGGACGGTCGTCGTGGGTCGCACGGCGGCGCGGCGGGTGCCGGTGGTGGTCGAGGTCATGGTGGTGCCTTTCGGGGCGGGCCCGCGTCGGGCCGTCGGGGGTGCCGGCGGTGTCCGGCGGGGTCCTGTGGCTACCGGTCGGTAGCTCACGACCCAGCAGGAGGGACGCCTCCCGATGTCTGATACGCCCGGTTCTACTCATCACCCGGACGGGTGACCAGGACCCCCGTCCGGCACGCGCGGCCCGTGCCCCGCCGCTCAGTCCGCCGACGCGAGCGCGTCGACCACGCGCTTGACGCTCGACGCCAGCCCCCACCGCTCCGCGAGCGCGACGAGCCTCTCGGGGTCGGCCGCGACCCGTGGCAACGCGTCGGGCACGTCGCCCACGGGCGCGTCGGGCGCGACCTGCACCACGCGCGGCGCGACCGCGAGGTAGTCCGCCGCCTCGGTCAGCCGCCGCCGCTGCGTCGCGGTGAGCCCCGGGTCGCCGGCGTCGCGCGCGGCGAGGATCCCGTCGAGCGACCCGTACCGGTGCACGAGCGTCGCCGCCGTCTTCTCCCCGATCCCCGGCACACCCGGCAGACCGTCGCTCGGGTCGCCGCGCAGCACCGCCATGTCGGCGTACGCCTGGCCCGACGCGACCGCGTACCGCTCGGCCAGCCGCGCCGCGTCGACGACCTCGAGGTCCTTGATCCCGCGCACCGTGTAGAGCACACGCACGTGCGCCTCGTCGTCGACCAGCTGGAACAGGTCCCGGTCGCCCGTGACGACGTCGACGGCGGCCCGCTCGTCGGCGGGCCGCGCCTTCTCGCGGGCGACGAGCGTGCCGATGACGTCGTCGGCCTCGAACCCGGGCGCCCCGACGCGCGCGATGCCGAACGCCTCGAGCACCTCGACGATGACCGGCACCTGCGGCGTGAGCAGGTCCGGGACCTCCTCGACGTCGGACCCGCCCGGGACGGCCTGCGCGACGCGGTGCGCCTTGTAGGACGGGATCGCCTCGACGCGGAACGCCGGGCGCCAGTCGTCGTCCCAGCACGCGACCAACCGCGTCGGCCGCCGGTCCTGCACGAGCCGCGCGATCATGTCGAGCAGCCCACGCACCGCGTTGACGGGCGTCCCGTCGGGCGCCTTGACCGAGTCGGGCACCCCGAAGAACGCGCGGAAGTACAGCGAGGCGGAGTCGAGCAGCAGCAGCCGTCCGTTGGTCATGCCCGGACGCTACCGGCGCCCGCCCACGCACCGCGCCAGGACCGGGCCCGCCCGTCAGCCGCCGAGGTACCGCAGGATCGCCAGCACGCGGCGGTTGTAGGCGGACCCGGCGACCAGGCCGAGCTTGTCGAAGATCGCGTTCGCGTGCTTCTCCACGGCCGACGTCGACAGGTGCAGCGTGCGGGCGACGCCCGCGTTCGTCCGGCCCTCGGCCATCGCCGCGAGCACGTCGCGCTCACGGCCGGTCAGGGCGGCCAGCGGGTCGGTTCGCGTCGTGTCCCGCAGCAGCTGGCGGACGACCTCGGGGTCGACGACGAGCCCGCCGGCCCGCACACGCTCGACCGCGTCGAGGAACTCGTCGACGGCCATCACGCGGTCCTTGAGCAGGTACCCGACCGCACGCGCGTCGTCGCCCATCAGCCGCGTCGTGTACTCGCGCTCCACGTACTGCGACAGCACGACGATCCCGACGTCGGGCCACCGCCGCCGGATCTCGACCGCGGCGCGCACGCCCTCGTCGGTGTGGGTCGGGGGCATCCGCACGTCGATCACCACGACGTCGGGCCGCTCGGCGGCGAGGCGGGCGAGCAGCTGGTCGGCGTCCGGGTACGCGGCGACGACGTCGTGCCCCTCGTCCACGAGCAGCGCGCGCACGCCCTCGCGCAGGAGCGTCGAGTCCTCGGCCAGCATCAGGCGCACGGGACCACCGCCTCGACCCGGGTCGGGCCGCCCGGAGGGCTGTCGACGGTCAGGCGGCCGCCGGCCGACGCGACCCGCCCGACCAGCCCCGCGATGCCGTGCCCGCTGCGGGCGTCGGCGCCGCCGACCCCGTCGTCGGTCACGACGACCGTCACCCGCTCGTCGGGTCCGTCGCCCGTCACGTCGACCGCGATCTGCGCTCGGGTCGCGCCCGCGTGCCGGGTGACGTTCGTCAGCGCCTCCGCGACGACGTAGTAGACCGTGGTCTCGACGTGCCCGGGGAGCCGGCGGGGACGGTCCCACCGCACGGTCGTCGGCGGGTCGGTGCGCTCCGCGAGCTCGTGCAGGACGGGTGCGAGCCCGCGCGTGTCGAGCGACGAGGGCCGCACCCGCCACGCGACGTCGCGCAGGTCCGCCAGCAGGTGCTCGGCCTCCGCGGCGGCGCGGTCGAGCAGCTCGTGGGTCCGCGTGCCGGGCTCCGCGGCGCGGCGCGCACGACCGACGAGCAGCCCGACGGCCACCGCGCGCTGCTGCACGCCGTCGTGCAGGTCGCGCTCGATCCGCGCGCGCTCGGCGTCGAGCGCGGCGAGCAGCTCGGCGCGGCTCAGCGTGAGCTCGGCGACCTGACGCGTGAGGCGTTCGGTGCGGTCGCCGGCGAGCCAGCGGTCCGCCGCGGCGCGGTCCAGCACGCCGACGCCCGCGAGCCCCATGAGGTCGAGGTACAGGAGGACCGCACCGAGCGGGACGAAGACGAGCATCGTCGACGTGGTCACCTGCCCCGCCGCGAGCGGGTCCGACACCGTGACGCGGACGTCGAACAGCCACGACAGCAGGCCGACGACCGCCGCGTACACGCCGAACGCCAGCAGCCCGAGCACCGCGGTCCCCACGACGCCGACGCCGACACGGGCCGCGAGGAAGGCGGTCGCCCGCCCGAGCGGGACCGGGACCGCGTCGTCCGTCCACCCGTGCCACCGCACGAGGCGGCGCCGGTGCGCATCGACCAGCCGGGTCACCGCCCCGGCGACGGTGCGCGAGCGTCCCGCGACCACGGCGGCGGCGGAGACGAGCAGGTCCAGCGGCCAGACGACCGTGCCGACCGCGGCCCCGACGAGCAGCTGCGACGGGCCCGGACGTCCGCGCGTCGAGGGCATCGCGGACGTCGTCACCCGCGTCAGCATAGGAGCCGGGCCGGCGGCTGCGGGATGCGGGAAACCGCACCGTCGCGTGCGGTCGACCGCGGCCGTCGGGCGGGGAACCGCCGGGTCACGGCGGGTGCGTGGTTCCTAGCGTCGTGGCCATGTTCGACGACATCCTCGCGCCCGTCACGGACGGCGCCGTCAGCCTCATGGAGTCCCTCGGCGCGCCCGGTGCGGGCCTCGCCATCGCCGCCGAGAACCTCTTCCCGCCGTTGCCCAGCGAGCTGATCCTCCCGCTCGCGGGCTTCACCGCCTCGCAGGGCGACCTCGTCCTGTGGCACGTCCTGGTCTGGACGACGACCGGCTCGCTGGTCGGCGCGCTCGTGCTGTACGCGCTCGGGGCGTGGCTCGGGCGCGCGCGGCTGCTGCGCGTCGCGGACCGGCTCCCGCTCGTGGACGTCACCGACGTGCACGCCGCCGAGTCGTGGTTCGCCCGGCACGGTCACCGGGCGGTCCTGCTGGGGCGGCTCGTGCCGATCGTGCGCAGCCTCGTGTCCGTGCCCGCGGGCGTCGAGCGCATGCCCCTGGCCAGGTTCGTCGTGCTGACGACGGTCGGCAGCGCGGTGTGGAACACGGCGCTGGTCCTCGCCGGGTACCTGCTCGGCGAGCAGTGGCACCGCGTCGAGGACGGCGTCGGCGTGCTCCAGAGGCTCGTCGTGCTGGCCGTGGTCGCCGGCCTCCTCGTCTGGCTCGTCCGCCGGCTCGCGGCGCGGTCGCGCGGCGACCGACCGCGGGAGGGCGCGGGGTGGTAGAGGTCGGAGCCGGGACGTGCGAGGGGGGACGGCGATGACGTGGCACCTGGGCGACGGGGTGGTCGAGCTTCCCGACGGGCGCCGCGTGCGCGGGCGCGGCCTGCGCTCGGCACCGCCCGCCGGGGCCGAGCCCGAGCTCGGCGTCTACCTGACGGCCGCTCCCCCGCCGGAGCAGGCGTGGGAGTCGCGCTGGGTCGCGTGGCCCGACTTCTGGCTGCCGCGCTCGACGGCCGACGCGGTCGCGGTGCTCCGCGAGGCCCACGAGCGCGCCGCCGCCGCACGGGTCGAGATCGCGTGCGACGGGGGCACCGGCCGGACCGGGACGGCGCTCGCGCTGCTCGCGGTGCTCGGCGGCGTGGCCCCGGAGGACGCGGTCGCGTTCGTTCGCAGCCGCTACCGGCGGCGTGCCGTCGAGACGCCCTGGCAGGCGCGGTGGGTCCGTCGCACCGGGCACCTGCTGCGCGGGTGAGCGGTCCCGCGCGCGGGGACGTCAGGTCGTGGTGGCGGCCGGGGCGCGCGGCGGGAGGCCGAGCTGCTTGCGGAACAGGCGGCGCTGGACGACCCAGCCCGCGGCGGCGAGCGCGACCCACGCGACCACCATGACCACCTGCTCGGCGCCCTCGTCGGGGTGGCGCAGCAGCCCGAAGACGGACGGCCACATCAGCGCGAGACCGCTCAGCGTGAGGCTCGCGCCCGCGAGCACGGTGAGCCACAGCAGCGCGCGGCGGTGGTACTTCTCGGCGAGCGTCGCGGACGCGATCGCTACGGACAGGACGAGGACGCCGCCGAGGACGACGCTGGTCCCGGACGACCCGAGCGCCGACCACAGCTTCGCGCCGATGACGGCACCCGCGGCGAGGCCGACGACGAACGTCGCGAAGCGGAAGACGAGCGACACCACGAGCCACAGCACGACCGCGACCCCGGCGGCGACGAGCAGCGCCGTCCCGGTGGAGGCACCCGTCGCGTCGGCCACGAAGTAGCCGAGCCCGAAGCCGGACGCGAGCAGCGCCAGGTTCACGGACCGGATCCCGAAGAAGCAGAGCAGCACCCCGACCGCCAGGACGACCAGTCCTGTGCCCATCGCGCACCCCCTCGCGTCGTCCCCAGGCTAGCGAGCGACGCCTGCGGCGCACCCTCCTCCACGGGTGAGACCAGGGTGCGCAGGAGGTCAGGCGCTGGAGCGCACGACGAGCGACGTCGGCAGGGTGATCGCGGCGGGCGCCTCGCCCTCGACGACCTCGAGCAGGAGGCGGACCATCTCGGACGCGATGCGCTCGAACGGCTGCCGCATCGTGGTCAGCGGCGGGTCGACGGTCGCGGCGAGGCCCGAGTCGTCGAACCCGCCGACGGCGACGTCGCCGGGCACGGAGCGGTCCGCCTCGCGCAGCACCTGGATCGCGCCCGCGGCCATGAGGTCGGACGCGACGAACACCGCGTCGAGGTCGGGGCGCCGCTCCAGGAGCTCGCGCATGCCGGCGGCGCCGCTCTCGCGCGAGTAGTCGCCGTGCGCGACGAGCGTCTCGTCGAACGCGTCGCCCAGCTCGGTGCGGTACCCCTCGAGCCGCATCTTGCCGCCGGGCGTGTCCAGCGGGCCGGTGATCGTCGCGACGCGGGAGCGGCCCTGGTCGAGCAGGTGACGCGTCATGCGCCGCCCACCACCGAGGTCGTCGGCCGCGACGTACCCGAGCTGGCCCTCGAACCCGAGCGGGATGCCGCAGGCGATCGTGGGGATGCCCTGGCGGACGAGCTCGGCGAGGACCGGGCTGCCGGCGTGCGACGAGATGAGCAGGACGCCGTCGACGTGCCCGGCGCCGACGTAGGACAGGACCTGGCTCTGCTCCTCGGGCGTGCCGGCGACCATGAGCAGCAACGGCATCGACCGGCCGGCGAGCGCCTGCGCGGCGCCGCGCAGCAGGATCGAGAACGTGGGGTCCTCGAACAGCAGGTGCTGCGGCTCGGTGAGCAGGAACGCGACCGAGTTGGACCGCCCGGTGACGAGCGACCGCGCGTGCTGGTTCATCGAGTAGCCGGTGGTGCGGATGGCCTCCTCGACGGCGGCGAGCGCCTCGGGCGACACCCAGTGCCCGCCGTTGATGACGCGGGACACGGTCCCGCGGGACACGCCGGCGGCCGCCGCGACGTCGCGGATCGTGGGGCGTCGGCGCGGCACGGGCGCGGCGGCGTCGGTCGTCGTGTCCATCGGACGGAACTCTATGCGTCGCACCACGTCGTCAGGCCTTCACCGAGCCGGCGGCGAGGTCGACCTTCCAGTACCGCTGCAGCGTGAGGAACAGCAGGGCGAGCGGGATGATCGACAGCAGCGCGCCGGTGATGACGGACGTGTACATCGCGGGCTGCGACGCCCCCTGGTTGAGCAGGCCGTTGAGGCCGACCGTGATCGGGTAGAGCCGGTCGTTGCCGAGCATGATGTACGGCAGCATGAAGTTGTTCCAGATGCCGACGAACTGGAACAGGAACACGGTGACCAGCCCGGGGCCCATGAGCGGCACGGCGATGCGGGAGAACGTGTGCCACTCGCTCGCGCCGTCGGTGCGCGCGGCCTCCAGCAGCTCGTCGGGCACGGACGCCCCGGCGTAGATGCGGCACAGGTAGATCCCGTACGGGCTGATGAGGCTGGGCAGCAGCACCGACCAGTAGGTGTTGGTGAGGTTGACCTCGGCGAGCAGCAGGTACTGCGGCACGGCGAGGACCACGCCCGGGACCAGGACGCCCGCGAGGATGAGGTTGAAGACGAGCTTCTTGCCGTGGAACGCGTACTTGGCGAGCGCGTACCCGGCCATCGCCGACACGATCACGGACAGCCCGGCGCCGACGCCGGCGTACAGCGCGGTGTTGGCCATCCAGCGCCAGTACAGGCCGTCGCGGTACGCGGAGAGGTCCGCGATGTTGTCGAACAGGTGCGTCGAGGGCAGGAACGTGAACGTCGAGAACAGCTCGGCGGCCGACTTCGACGACGCGACGAGCACCCACGCGACGGGCATGAGGCAGTAGAGGGCGCCGACGAGCAGCACGACGGTGCCGAGGACGGACGGGCGGACCTTGCGCTCGGGCCGCAGGGCCGGCGCCGGCGCCGCTGCCGTCGAGCGCTGCGAGGCGAAGGTCGTCGTCATCGGGACTCCTGGGAGAAGGCGCGGCCGTCCTGGACGATCCGCAGGAACAGGTAGGAGAACGCGAACGTCGCGAGCGCGATGACGACGGACGTGGCCGACGCCGCGTAGATGTCGCCGCGCGTGAACGCGTCGCGGTAGACCTTCATGAGCGGGCTCCACGTGGTGGAGATGGTGTTGCTCAGCGGCCGCAGCGTCATGGGCTCGGCGAACACCTGGAGCGTCGCGATCATCGAGAACAGGAACGTCAGGACGAGCGACGGCATGACGATCGGGATCTTGATCCGGACCGCGATCATCAGCTCGGACGCGCCGTCGAGGCGGGCGGCCTCGTAGAGGTCGGTGGGGATCGCCTTGAGGGCGGTGTAGATGATGATCATGTTGAAGCCGACGCCGCCCCACAGGCCGATGTTCGCGATCGCGAAGACGACGAGCCCGGGCGACATGACGTCGGGGACGTCCCAGCCGAGCTGGTCGAACACGTAGTAGAACGGGCTGACACGCGGCAGGTAGAGGAAGCCCCACAGCAGCGACGCGATGACGGCGGGCACGGCGTAGGGCAGGAAGATCGAGATCCGCGAGAAGCTCGTGGCGCGCGTGCGGCGCGAGTCGAGGAGCAGCGCGAACAGCAGCGCGAGGCCGAGCATGGTCGGGACGAGCAGCAGGCCGTAGACGGCGACGCGGCCCACCGAGGCGATGAACTCGGGGTCGTCGAGCGCGCGCGTGTAGTTGGAGAACCCGGCCCACACCTGCTGGCGGGCGCCCGAGCCGAGACCGAGGCCCTTGACGATCTCGGTGCGGAAGCTGAGGTAGACGGCGTACCCGATGGGCAGCGCCAGGAACAGCGTGAAGAGCGTGAGGGCCGGCGCGAGGAAGGCGTACGGGGCCGCGGTGCGTCGGCGGGGCCGACGGCGCCGGGTCGGTCCGCTCGTCGCGGCCGCGCGGGGCGGGGCGAGGGTGGTCACGTGGGGGTCCTTCCGTGGACGCGCGTTCGCGACGGGGTCGCGGGGTTGCCGTGGCGCGGTGAGCGCCGGAGCGGGGTGACGGGCGGCCGCCCGGCGGAGGGGTGCCGGGCGGCCGCTCAGGTCACTCCGTGACGTTGAAGCCGGTGTTCTTCAGGTCGTCGAGCGTCGTGGCCTGCATGGCGGTCACGGCGTCGAGGAACATCGAGGCGCTCTTCGCCTCGGCGGCCTTGCCGAACTCGTCGTTGTACGCGGAGTACGCGACGTTGACGTTCGGGCCGTAGGTGAACGGCTGCACGCCCTTCGCGGTCTCGGCGGCCAGCGTGTAGAAGTCGGCCTGGTTGGAGAAGAACTCGGGCGGGCTGGCGAGCGCCTCGGCCTGGCTCGGGATGTCGGCCGGGTAGAGGCCGCCCTCCGAGACGAGCAGGTTGACGCCCTCCTGGCTGGCGTTGAGCCACGCGATGAACTTCGCGGCCTCGGCCTTGTGCTTCGACTGCGACGTCACCGAGGTGGCGGAGCCGCCCCAGTTGCCCGTGGCGGAGTCGCCCTCCTCCCACTGCGGCATGGGGGCCATCTTCCACTTGCCCGCGGTGTCGGGGGCGTTCCCGGACAGGACGCCGGGCGCCCAGATCGCGGAGAGCCAGCCGACCTGCGAGCCGTCGTTGAGCGCGGCGTTCCACTCCGGGGTGTACATCGGCTTGTTGTCGATGACGCCCTTCTCGACGAGGCCGCCCCAGTACTCGGCGACCTTCTGCACGGGCGCGGACTCGATGTCGACGCTCCACGCGTCGCCGTCGATGCCCCACCACGACGCACCGGCCTGCTGCGTGAGGCCCGTGAACCAGCCGGCGTCGTTCGCGGAGAACGTGCCGAGGTACTTCGACGGGTCCGCGGTGTGCAGCTGCTCGGCGACCTGGGCGTACTGCTCCCACGTCGTCGGGACGGCGAGGCCGTACTGCGCGAAGACGTCCTCGCGGTAGTAGAACTGCATCGGCCCAGAGTCCTGCGGGACGCCGTAGACCGCGTCGCTGCCGAGCGTGACGGACTGCCACGTGCCCTCGGCGAAACGCTCCGCGGTGCCGTCGGGCAGCACGTCGGCGATGTCGGCGAGCGCGTCCTCGGAGACGAGCGTCGGGATCTTCTGGTACTCGGTCTGGAACAGGTCGGGCGCGCCCGAGCCCGCCTGGATCGCGGTGAGCAGCTTGGTGACGGCCGGGTCACCGCCGTCCTGCTTGTTGACGGTGACCTGGATGTCGGGGTTGGCCTCGTTCCAGACCGCTGCCGCCTCCTCCATGCCGGGGGCCCATGTCCAGAAGGTCAGCTCGACCTTCCCGCCGGAGCCGTCGGCCGGGCCGTCGCTGTCGTCGCCGCCGCTGGAGCACGCAGTCGCGAGCAGCGCGGTCGCAGCAACCGCTGCTGCGACGCGGATACCTGTGTGCAGGCGCATGTGACCTCCTCGTCAAGGGTCCGCCGCTGCGTCGCGACGGACTGGCGTCGTCTGTGACGCCGAGCCTGTGCGCGTTCACAGTGAAGGACCGCCAGGAGGGTTGTCAACCACCGTCACCCTGGTGTTATCTCTCCGTTGTGAACGGTCCCAGGCCGTCGGATGGCGGTTTCTGGGGCTGTGACCATTCTGTGATCGGTCCCAATGACCGCCCTGACCCGACGGAGCGTCATGCCTCAGCAGCCCCCCACCGGTCCCGCGCGCGCCAGCTGGCCGCTCGGCATGGACCGCATCGCCTACGGCGGCGACTACAACCCGGAGCAGTGGCCGCGGGAGGTCTGGGACGAGGACGTCGCCCTCATGCGGGAGGCCGGCGTCACCCTCGTCAGCGTCGGGATCTTCTCGTGGGCGATGCTCGAGCCCCGCCCCGGCGAGCACGACTTCGGCTGGCTCGACGAGCTGCTCGACCTGCTCCACGAGAACGGCATCCGCGTCGACCTCGGCACCCCGACCGCGTCACCGCCCGCCTGGTTCTTCGCCGCGCACCCCGACGCGCGCGTCGTCACCCGGGACGGCACCGTCCTCGGCTTCGGCTCGCGCGGCATGGCCGCCCCCACCCACCCGGCCTACCGGACCGCGGCCGTGAGCATCGCCGACGCGCTCGCACGCCGGTACGGCAGCCACCCCGCCGTCGCGCTCTGGCACGTCCACAACGAGTACGGCGCACCCGTCGCCGAGGACTACTCCCCCGCGGCCGCGACCGCGTTCCGCGCCTGGCTGCAGGACCGGTACGGCACGCTCGACGCCCTCAACGCCGCCTGGGGCACCGCGTTCTGGGGCCAGCGGTACGTCGAGTGGGCGCACGTCGACGTCCCCGCGGTCGCCCCGTCGGTGGTCAACCCCGCGCAGCGCCTCGACTTCGCGCGGTTCTCCGACCAGGCCCTGCGCGAGTGCTACGTCGCGGAGCGCGACGCGATCCGCGCGCACTCCGACATCCCCGTCACCACGAACTTCATGACGACCAACTGCCTGCCGGTCGACCTGTGGTCCTGGGCCGACGAGGTCGACGTCGTCGCCAACGACCACTACCTCGACGCCGCGGACGAGCGGTCCCACGTGGGCCTCGCGCTCGCCGCCGACCTCACGCGCTCGCTCGCACGCGGCAAGCCGTGGATCCTCATGGAGCACTCCACGTCGGCCGTGAACTGGCAGCCGCGCAACGTCGCCAAGCGACCCGGTGAGCTCGCACGCAACGCCTACAGCCACCTCGGGCGCGGCGCCGACGCGATCCTGTTCTTCCAGTGGCGCGCCTCCCGCTCCGGCGCCGAGAAGTTCCACTCCGCGATGCTCCCCCACGCCGGCACGTCGTCCCGCGTCTGGCGCGAGGTCACCGCGCTCGGCGGCGAGCTCGCCCGGCTCGACGAGGTGCGCGGCTCCACCGTCCGCGCCGACGTCGCGATCGTCTGGGACTGGCAGTCGTTCTGGGCGCAGGACCTCGAGTGGCGGCCGACCGTCGACCTCGACCACCGCGAGCGCGTCCTCGCGTACTACGAGCGGCTGTGGCGCGACGGCCTCACCGTCGACCTCGTCCACCCGTCCGCCGACCTGTCCGGCTACCGGCTCGTCGTCGCACCGGCGTCGTACCTGCTCACGGCGGCCGACGGTGACAACCTCACGCGCTGGGTCGCGGACGGCGGGACGCTCGTCGTCTCGTACTTCTCCGGGATCGTCGACGAGCACGACGCCGTGCACCCCGGCGGGTACGGCGCACCGCTGCGCACCGCGCTCGGCCTCACCGTCGAGGAGTTCCAGCCGCTGCGCGCCGGGCGGACCGTGCAGGTCGCCTGGTCGCACGACGGCACCACCGCCGACCTCGTGGGCGACGTCTGGGCCGACGACCTCGTGCTCGACGGTGCCGAGGTCGTCGCGACCTACGCCGACGGGCCCGTGGCCGCGCGCCCCGCGATCACGCGCCACCGCCACGGCGCGGGGACCGGCTGGTACGTCTCCACCCGGCTCGACGTCGACCAGCTCGCCGTCGTGCTCGACGCCGCCTACGCCGACGCCGGGATCACTCCCGCCGGGCTGCCCGAGGACGTCGAGGTCGTCCGACGGCACGGCACCGACGCGGACTACGTCGTCGTGGTCAACCACACCGACGCACCCGTCGCCGTCGCCGTCGACGGGACCGACCTGCTCACCGGGGCCACGGTGACCGGCACCGTGAAGGTCGCCGCGGGCGGCGTCGTGGTCGTCCGCGAGGCGCCCGGCCTCTGACGGCCCGCCTCCCGGTCCGGCGACCCCGCGTCGGGCACGAGCAAGGCCGGTCGGCGTCCCTCCACGCCGACCGGCCTTCGTCGCCCCCTGCTGCCCCCTGCCGCCCCCTGCCCCGCCGCTCGCGCGGCGGGACGTCTCAGCGCGCCGCCGCCGTGAAGTCCAGGTCGGAGTCCGCGACCGCCACGACGGTCCACGTCCGGCCGTCCGACGAGGACAGCTCGTACGTCGGCAGCAGCACCGCGGCGCCGTCGGGCAGCGTCGTGAGCGCGAGGCCCAGGCGTGCCGACTCGATCGTCACGTCCTCGACCGGCCACGCGAGCGGCCCGAAGTCCGGGGTCGCGGGCACGGTCGGGGCCTCGTCGGGCGCGGGCGCGATCTCGGCACCGGCCTCCGCACGCGCCATCCCGTCCGCCGCGAGCGGCATGATCCCGCCCGACGCCCCGAACCGCGGGTCGCCCAGCCGCTCGACGGCCGTGCGCGGGCTCACCACGTCGTAGTCGCCGAGCTCGACGACAGGTGCCAGCGAACCCCACAGCGACTGGACGCCGTCGCCCACGAGCGACACGTTCCACGCGACGCCCGTGCGCTGACCGTCGACCACCTGGTGCGCGGCGACCTGCACGAGCGCGGGCGACCCCGTGTCCGCCACGACCTCGAGCTCGTACGCCGCCGGGTCCACGCCCAGCGAGCGCAGCAGGTCGGACGCCTTCGCCTTCGCCGCGTCACCCGTCGGGGCCGCGGGCAGGTCCTGCCGGCACTCCGTGCCGAAGCTTGGGTCGACCTGCGCCCGGTCGACCGACGACGACGTGCCCGCTCCTTCCGCGCCGCCGTCGAGCGTCTCGGGGGCCGACGCGACGCACGCCCACGGGTCCTTCGACGGGTCGTAGTACGAGACGCTCGCGGTCCCGTCGGGCGAGAGCGACACGGTCGGTCCGGTGCCGTCCGTCGAGCCGACGGTCCACGAGCCGTACTCCTGCCGCGGCTCGCCCGCGACGCCGAGCGCCGCCGCGACCCGCGCGAGCGTCTCCTGCGAGAACGCCGACGCCGCGTCGAACGTCCACGCCGTCCCGGTGCCCGTCTCGTCGGACAGCCCGCTGCCCGCCGTGAACACGACCCGACCGCCGTACCAGGCCAGCTTCGACGTCGCCGCCGAGTCGTCGGCCGCCGCCCCCACGGACGCCATCTCGCGGCCCGCCATCGGCTGCTCGAGCGACATCGCCGGCGCCGCCGCGAGGTCCGACGAGGAGCCGCCGTCGCCCTGCGCCGCGACACCGGCCGCGAACCCGCCGCCGCCCACGACCGCGACGCCCGCGACCGCGGCCGCGACCGTGAGCCAGCGCGTGCGGGACCGCCGGGCCCGCGCCGCCGCGAGCTCGTCCGGCACGGTCAGCACCTCGACGGTCTCGCCGGGGACGGCGCCCGCGGCCTCGCCCACCGAGGCGGCGACGGCCGCGCGGATGCGGGCCGCGTCCGGCTCGACGCCCACGGCGGGGTCGGCCGCCCGGAGCCGGGCGAACGCCACGTCGTCGTCGGGGGCGCCGGTCTGCGGTCCGGCGCCCGTCGACGCGGCGGGCGGGGTCGTGGGGGTGCTCGGGGTGCTCGTCGGCTCGTCGGCCGGGGCGCCGGGCTGCTTGTCGTCGGACACGGTGTCTCCTGGGGCGCGTCGGGAACCTGCTCTGCCCTGCTTGTGTGCCGACCCGCCCCCGCCTTGCACGACCCGGTGGTCGCTCACCCGACGGACGGGCTCCGAGCGATCAGGCGTCGTCGTCGGCGTCGAGCGCGTCCCACGCGTCCCGGAGGCGGGCGCGCGCACGGCTCAGCGCCGCGTCCGCTCCGCCACGGGAGATGCCGAGCACGTCGGCGAGCGCCTGACCGGCCAGGCCCTCCCACGCGTTGAGCAGCAGGATCTGCCGGTCGCGCGCGGCCAGCGCGCCCAGGACCGCCCGGACCTGCTCGTCCCGCACCGCGACGACGGCCGGGTCGGTGAGGTCGAGCGTGTCGGGCACGTCCTGCACGGGCACCGGCCGGGCCTTGCGGACGTGGTTCGCGAGCACGAAGCCCGCCGTCCGGTACAGCCACGGCAGCTCGGCGCCGCGCGGGACGTCGTCGCGGCGGCGCCACGCCACCGTGAGGACGTCGGCCGTGAGGTCCTCGGCGTCCTGCCGGCCGACGCGTCGCACGACGAACCGGTGCACGGCCGTCGCGTGCTCCCGCACGATCGCGTCGAACCACACCCGGTCGGCCGGCGCGACGGGACCGGAGGGGCGGTCCGGCTCGCGGTCGGCGTCGTGCACGGACCCGTGCGCGGGGACGTCGTCGCGCGTCACGGGGCCGCCCGCCGGTGGCTCGTCGGCGGTCACGTCGTCGACCGGTGTGCTCGGTGTCGGCGTCGGCACGATGCTCCCGGGGGTCGTCGGAGGGTCCTCACCTGCTCTCTGTGCCGGGACCCGGCGATCTTGCACACCGCCGACGACGACTTCCGGCGCGGGCTACGCGACGGCGACCGCGAGCGACCGGCGCGCCTCGTCGAGCGCCCCGGCGAGCGAGCGCCGGGCGGCGACGGCGTCGAGCCGGACCAGACCCGCGCGGCCCGACCGGCCGAACTCGTCGACGAGCTCCGCGAGCAGGTCGCGCTCGACCAGGGGCTCGTCGACCTCCAGCACCGTGCCGCCCGCGTCGTGCACGACGAACGTGACCTGCGGGACGAAGCCCTGCGCGGGCGCGACCCGGAACCACGTGCCGTCGACGACGACCGGTGCGGGCATCGTCCGGCCCGCGACGCGGATGCCGCGCAGCGCGGCACGGACCGCGGCGGCGTCGTCGGGCCCGAGACCCTCGGCCGCGTCGACCTCGTCCAGGTCGACGAGCACGACGCACGCCGGTCCCGGCTCGTCCGCGCCCGGGTGCCAGGCGGCGTCGAGCTCGAGGGTGAGGAAGCCGTCGTGGACCGCGAACGCCGACCGGACCGCGTCGAGGCGCGCCGCGACGTCGAGCCCGCGCAGCGGGTTGCGGCGCGAGTCGCACACCGACCCGCACGAGCAGGAGATCGTCACCATGCGCACCAGGGTGCCTCCGACCACCGACATCCGCGCGGACGACCGGCGGCGCGGCGCCGATCCGCGCCGCCGCCGTCACGCCCGCGCGAGGCGGGCGCGCCGCGCGTCAGAGCCCGTCGGCGACGATCGCCGTCGCGCGCAGCCACGCGTCGCGCGTCGACGGGTGCAGCGCCTCGTAGTCGATCGGGCCGCCGGACACGAGCGCCTTGTCGTGCGGGACCTCGACGACGGCCCGGGTCAGCGCGCCGAAGTGGCCGCGCAGCCGCGTGCGGAGGTCCTTGTCGACCTTGGGCGACGGCGCGGACAGGATCGTCACCGCCCGGCGCACGGCCTCCTCGTGGCCCTTGGCGCGCAGCGCGTCGAGCGCCCACGCCGCGGACTGCGCGGTGTCCTCGCGGATCGTCGAGACGACGACGATCTGGTCGGCCGCGTCGACCGACGCCTGCCAGTTGGAGGCACGCATGTTGTTGCCCGTGTCGATGACGAGCACCCGGTAGAACCGCGAGAGCACCTGGTGCAGCGCGACGAACGACGCCGCGTCGACCGACGACAGCGACGCCGAGCTCTCGTCGGACGCGAGCACGTCGAACTGCTCGGCGGCCTGCGTCCGGACGAACCCGTCGAGGTCGCCGATGCGCACGGTCGCGCGCCCGCCGAGCCGCGGCAGGGCGTTGAGCAGGTCGACCGCGGTCCGCTGGTGCTCGGTGTGCGCGGACCGCCAGCCGAGCGTGCCGCGCGTCTCGTTGTTGTCCCACGCGAGCGTGTACCCGCCGCGCTGGATGCCGAACGTCGCCGCCAGCAGCATCGTGGCGGTCGTCTTGTGCGCGCCGCCCTTGGGGTTGACGACGACGATCGTCTTGGGCCCGTCGAACGTGCGCCGCACCGACGCGGACTGCGACCGGCGGTTGCGCTCGGCGCGGCCCGGGCCGGGCGAGATCGCGCCGAACGTGAGGCGGCGGACGCCACCGCGCCAGCCGTGCTCGGCCGGGCCGTCGGACGCGGGGTGCCGGGCGGCGAGCAGGTCGTCGAGCGTCGGCAGGGACGTCGCGTCCGACGCAGCCGCCCGGGTCGTCGCGGCGCCCGCGCGGGCGGTCGCGGAGCGGCCCGCCGAGGGAGCGGGCGCGGCACCGGCACCCGCGGGTGGCTCGGACGGCGCCGGCGTCGACGGCTCGGGCTCGACCGCGACCGGCTCGGCCGGTGCCGTCGGCGGCTCGACCGTGGCCGCCCCGTCGACGGGGGTCGGCGGCGGGCCGACGGGCGGGGCGATCGACGCGAGGTCGGCGGCGGCCGTCCCCTCGGGCGGCGTCGGGGTGCCCGCCTCGTCGACGAGCCCGTCGGGGTGGATCAGCAGGGACCACACGCCGTCGGGGTCGCGCACCTGCACGGGCAGCGGCGACCCGACCGACCCGGCCAGGGTCGCGATGCGCTGCGTGATGGCCGCCCCCGCCTCCTGGAGGTTCGCGGTCTGCACCTGCTCGATCACGCCGTCGACGGAGATCTCGCCCGTGCCGTCCTCGCGCACCTCGGCGCGGATCTCCGGCAGGCGCGTGGCGGCCGGTGCCTGTCCCTCGGTGTCGGTCATCAGTCGCCCTTCGCTGGCTGGTCGCACGTCCCAGAAACTACGCGCACCGGGCGTACGCCGCATCGTCGAGCCGCAGGCCAGACCCCGTCCCGACGTCCCGAGGGGTGGTCAGTCGGCGATGTCGAGCTCGAACCAGACCGTCTTGCCGGGGTGCCCGTCGGCCCGCGCGGTGGTCCCCCACGACTCCGCGAGCGCCTCGACGAGCGCGAGACCGCGGCCGCTCGGGGCCGTCGGCTCGGGGTGCGACACGGTCGGGTGGCCGCCGCCGTCGTCGGTCACGCCGACCCGCACGGTGCGCTCGCCGACGCTCACGTGCACGTGCACGAGCCCGTCGGACGGCCCGTGCAGCACCGCGTTCGACACGAGCTCGCCCGTCAGCAGCTCGACCACCTGGTTGACCGCGCCGGTCACACCCGACCCGGCCACGGTCCGCATGACCCAGTGCCGCGCGGCTCGCGGCGCGGAGCGCTCCGCGCGCACGACGACCTCGTCGTCCACCCGCCACTCCCGCCGGAGGCTCGCGGCGCTCCTCAGGTCTCGCACGTCACCCACCCGTCCAGGGTGCCCGAACGTCCGCCGTCGCGCCGGACGGACCGCGACGCGTCCGGGTGACGTGCACAGGACCTGCACGTCCGCGCCGGTCAGGCGCGCTGCTCGACGAGCCCGACGAGGTTGCCGTCGGGGTCCCGCACGAACGCCTGCCACTCGTCCGTGCCGGCCGGCCCGAGGGTGGCGTCGTCGTGCCGGAAGATCACGTGCGGCTCCCCCTCGACGGGCACCCCCGCGGCGCGCAGCCGCTCGACCGTCGCGGCGACGTCGTCGACGCGCAGGTACAGCAGCGCCGAGGGTGCACCGGTGTCGAGCAGCAGCCGGACCCCGTCGAGGTCGAAGAAGAGCAGGCCGGGCGGGTCGAACCGCGCGGTCGGTCCCCGGCCGAGCAGGTCCGTGTAGAAGGCGGCGGCACGGTCGAGGTCGGTGGCGCGCTGGGCCACCTGGACGAGGCTCATCCGCCCATGCTCCCGCGCGCGCGGCCGCCGGGACAGACCCGGACGTCGCCGCTGGTCACGTGCCTTCTGAGGTACCTCAGACGCGCCTCACCCGGATCGGACCGTCAGGACCGGTCGACCGACCGATCCGCGGCGGGGGGCCTCACGAGCATCGTCAAGGTCGTCGGAGAAGGCATCGCGAAGGAGGAGGACACCATGACCGAGCTCTGGGGACCGGCGCTCGACGCCGAGCTCGCGTTCCGTCGCGAGCAGCTCGTGCAGGCCGCGCAGCCGCGGAGGGCGGCGCGCGACACCACCCGTCCCGTGGCCGTCGACCGGCGCACCGTCCGTCCCGGCCACCGCCGGGGGGCAGCGGTGCGTGGGTGGCTGCTGCGAGGATCGGGGGCGTGGCACGTGGCCCGATGAGCACACCGTTCGTCGCCCGCGCGGCGCAGGTCTCCGAGCTGTCGGAGGGCCTGCGCCGCGCGGCTGCGGGCGACCCCGCGGCCGTCCTGCTCGCGGCGGACGCCGGGGTCGGCAAGTCGCGCCTGCTGCGGCACGTCGCGGACCTGGCCGCCGCCGAGGGGGCACGCGTCGTCCTGACGCACTGCGTCGACCTCGGCGAGATGGGCCTGCCGTACCTGCCGTTCACCGAGGCGCTCGTGCAGCTGCGCGACCTCGACCCGGCGGCGGTCGACGCGGTCGTCGCGCGGCGGCCCGCGCTGCGCCGCCTGCTGCCGGGCGCACAGGTCGTCGACGGTCCCGCGGACGACGCGGCGAGCCGGCTGCAGCTGTTCGACGGGGTCGTCGAGGTGCTCGCCGCCGTCGGGTCGGCCGAGCACCCGCTGCTCGTCGTGCTGGAGGACCTGCACTGGGCGGACGCGTCGTCGCGCGACGTCCTGCGCTTCGTCGTCTCCCGGCTGCGCGACCAGCACGTCCTGGTCGTCGGGTCGTACCGCACGGACGACCTGCACCGCCGCCACCCGTGGCGCCCGGTCGCCGCCGAGCTCGTGCGGCACCCGCGCGTCGCGCGCGTGGACCTGCCGCCGTTCGACGAGGACGAGCTGCGCGAGTTCGCGGCCGCCGTCGCGGGCGGCCCGCTGCCGGAGACGACGCTGCGCAGCGTGCTCGACCGGTCCGAGGGCAACGCGTACTTCGCGGAGGAGCTCGTCGAGGCGGGCGCGGACGGCGACGCGCTGCCGTGGTCGCTCGCCGACGTGCTCCGGACCCGCCTGGAGGTGCTGGACCCGGCGGTGCAGCACCTGGCCCGGGTGGCCGCCGCGGCCGGCCGACGCGTCACGGAGCCGCTGCTGCGCGCCGCGGTCACCGCGAACGGGCATCCCGACCTCGCGACGCCGGGCGCGCTGGACACCGCGCTGCGGGAGGCCGTGGCGCACCACGTGCTCGTCGTGGACGGCTGGCACATCGCGTTCCGGCACGCGCTGCTCGCGGAGGCCGTGTACGCCGACCTGCTGCCCGGCGAGCAGTCCGCGCTGCACCGGGCGTACCTGCGCGCGCTGCACGACGACCCGTCGCTCGGCACCGCGACACAGCTCGCGTGGCACGCGCTGCGGGCCCCCGACCTGCCCACCGCGCTGACCGCGTCGCGCGAGGCCGCCCGCCAGGCGCACGACCTGCTCGCCCCGGTCGAGGAGCTGCGGCACCTGGAGGTCGTGCTGCGGCTGTGGCAGGCCGTGCCCGAGACGACCGCGACGCTCGACGAGGACCACGTCGCCGTGCTCGACGCCGCCGCGACGGCCGCCGGCAAGGCCGGGCAGCTCGACCGGGCCGTGCAGCTCACGCGCGCCGCGGTCGACGAGGCCGCCGCCGACCCGGGCCGGCAGGCCGCCCTGCGCACGTGCCTCGCGCGGCACCTCACGAGCGCCGAGCGCGGCCGGGAGGCGATGGGGTTCGCGCGGCAGGCGGTCGACGGCCTGCCCGACGCGTCACCCGAGCGGGCGTGGGCGCTCGCGACGTACGCGCGTGCGGCGCTCAACTCCGACGAGGACGACGAGGCCGAGCGGGCCGCGACCGACGCGGTGGCCGTCGCACGCGAGGTCGGGGCGGTCGACGCCGAGGCCGACGCGCTCACCACGCTCGCGGTGCTCGTCGTCGACGACCAGGACCGCGCCGCGGGCCTGCTCGCGGACGCGCTGGTGCTCGCGCGGCGGTCCGGCGACCTGTCGACCGAGCTGCGCACCATGTACAACCTCGCGAACAACCGCTACTACGCGGGCGACGTCGCGCGTGCGACGGAGATCGGCGACGAGGCCGTCGAGCGCGCGCGGTCGTCGGGGATGGGCTGGAGCACCTACGCGATCGAGATGCTCATGCTCGGGCACCTCTTCCGGTTCGTGCAGGGCGACCTGTCCCCCGGGCCGGTCCGCACCGACATCCCCGAGCCGCTCGCGCCGACCGAGCGCCTGATGACGCTGTACGCCGCGGTCGCGCGCGGCGACGACGACGCCGTCGAGCGGGGCCGGGCCCTGGAGGCGCACTGGTCGCGCGACGGGATCGTCGCGCTGGTCGGCGGCGGCTGCACGGTCGACGCGCTCACGTGGCGCGGCGAGCTCGACCAGGCCGTGGAGCTCGCGCTGCGCGTCATCGAGCACCTCGGCCGCGAGTGGAGCGACTACTTCCTCGGCGGCATCTGGCTGTCCGCGCTGGCGCTGTCCGCGCTCGCCGACGCGGCCGCGCAGGAGCGTCTGCTCGGCCGGGACGTGACCGCCCGCGTCGCGCTCGGCGACCGCCTGCTGGAGCGTGCACGCACGACGGCCGACCGGGGCCGCCCGCGCGGCGGCGTGCTGGGGCCGGAGGGCCGGGCGTGGCTGCTGCGCGCGCACGCCGAGCACGGCCGGCTCGTCGGCGCGAACGACCCGCAGACGTGGCGCGAGACGCTCGGCGAGTTCGGCTACGGCCACCGCTACGAGCAGGCGCGGACGCGCTGGCGGCTCGCGGAGGCGCTGCTCGAGCACGGTGACCGGGACGCCGCGCGCGCCGAGGCCGCGACGGCGCTCGCGGAGGCCGACGCGATGGGTGCGGTGCCGCTCGCGACCGCGGTCCGCGGGCTCGCGCGACGCGGACGGCTCGAGCTGCCGGGCGTGCGGGTCGCGGGTGCGGACGTGCTCACCGCACGCGAGGTCGAGGTGCTCGGGCTCGTCGCGCAGGGCCTGTCGAACCGGCAGATCGGCGAGAAGCTCTTCATCTCGGGCAAGACGGTGTCGGTGCACATCTCGAACCTGCTCGCGAAGCTCGGGGTGTCCGGCCGGGCCGAGGCCGTGTCCGTCGCGCACCAGCGGGGGCTCATCGGCTCGGACGTCTGACGCACCGGTACCGTCTGTCCCCGTGATCGTCTGGCTCAACGGGACCCACGGCGTCGGCAAGACGACGACCGCCGCGCTCGTGCAGCAGCTTGTCCCGGACTCGCGGGTCCTCGACGCCGAGAAGGTCGGCGAGACCCTCATGGACATCTCCCCGGGGCTGCCCGCGACGGACAACTTCCAGCACTGGGACCCGTGGCGCCCGCTCGTGGTCGACACCGCGCGCCGCGTGCTGGAGTACACCGGCGGCACGCTCGTGATGCCCATGACCGTGCTGGTCGAGGCGTACTGGCGCGAGATCAGCGCGGGGCTCGCGGAGCACGGCATCCCGGTCCGGCACCTCGTCCTGCACGCCGAGCCGGACACGCTGCGGGCGCGCATCGCGGGCGAGCACGCCGTGCCGTCGCCGTTCCGCCTGCAGTACGTCGACGCCTACGCCGAGGCCGCGCGGACGTGGCTCCACGCGGAGGCCGAGGTCGTCGACACGACGCACCTGACCCCCGCACAGGTGGCCCGGCAGGTCGTCGACACCCTCGCCGACGGCGGCCCGGCCCTCGTGCCGTCGCCGGGCACCACCGCCTGACCGCGCGCACGACGCCCGCTCCGTCCCGCGCGACGCGCCGACCTGCACGGGCGCGTGTCGGGGGCCGGCCCTAGCGTGGGGCCCATGTCACCGTCGAAGACGCCCGCGGTCGAGCTCGACGTGCGCGGCCGCACGGTCCGCGTCAGCAGCCCCGACAAGGTGTACTTCCCCGAGCGCGGCCTGACGAAGCTCGACGTCGTCCAGTACTTCGTCGCGGTGGGCGACGGCATCCTGGGCGCGCTGCTCGACCGCCCGACGACGCTCGAGCGCTGGCCCAAGGGCGTGTTCGAGGGCGCCAAGCTCGCGACCCGCATGGACTCGACGGGCGACGCGTTCTACCAGAAGCGGGTCCCGCAGGGCGCCCCGGACTACGTGCGGACGGCACGCATCGCGTTCCCGAGCGGCCGGACCGCCGACGAGGTCGCACCCAGCGAGCTCGCGGTCGTCGCGTGGGCGGCCAACCTGGGGACGCTCACGTTCCACCCGTGGCCCGTCCTGGGCGACGACGTGGACTCTCCCGACCAGATCCGCATCGACCTCGACCCCCAGCCCGGCACCGACTTCTCCGACGCCGCGCGCGTCGCCCCGCACGTGCGCGAGCTGCTCGCCGAGCACGGCATGGAGGGCACACCCAAGACGTCCGGCGGGCGCGGCATCCACGTCTTCGTGCCGATCGAGCCGCGGTGGTCGTTCACCGACGCGCGCCGGGCGACCATCGCGTTCGGCCGCGAGCTCGAACGGCGCATGCCCGAGCAGGTCACGATGAAGTGGTGGAAGGAGGAGCGGGGCCAGAAGATCTTCGTCGACTACAACCAGATGGCCCGCGACCGCACCATCGCCTCCGCCTACTCGATCCGCACCAACCCGCGCGCGACCGTGTCCGCCCCGCTGCGCTGGGACGAGGTCGGCGACGTGCACCCCGACGACTTCGACGTCACGACGATGCCCGCGCGGTTCGCCGAGGTCGGCGACCTGTTCGCGCCGCTCGTCGCGCGCGCCGCGCCGCGCTACTCGATCGAGTCGCTGCTCGAGCTCGCCGACCAGCAGGAGCGCGACGAGGGTCACGGCGACCTGCCCTACCCGCCCGAGTACCCGAAGATGCCCGGCGAGCCCAAGCGGGTCCAGCCGAGCCGCGACCGTGACAGGCCCCGCTGACCCCACCGGCCCCGCACACCGGCCCGACGCGGGGCCCGCGACGGTCGTCCCGTACCGGTCCGCACGGGGACGGTGGGTGCTCGTCGCGACGGTGCTCGGGTCCGCGCTCGCGTTCATCGACGCGACGGTCGTGACGATCGCGCTGCCGCGCATCGCCGACGAGCTCGACGCGACGACCGCCGACCTCCAGTGGACGGTCAACGGGTACGCGCTGACCCTCGCGGCGTTCCTGCTGCTCGGCGGGTCCCTCGGCGACCGGTTCGGGCGACGGCGTGTGTTCCTCGTCGGGGTCGTCTGGTTCGCGGTCGCGTCGCTCGCGTGTGCGCTCGCGCCGACCGTCGGGCTGCTCGTCGCGGCCCGTGCCCTGCAGGGCGTGGGCGGCGCGCTGCTCACGCCTGGGTCGCTCGCGATCATCCAGTCGACGTTCGCGGGCGAGGACCGTGGCCGCGCGATCGGCGCGTGGTCCGGGCTCGGTGGCATCGCGGGCGCGGTCGCACCCTTCCTGGGTGGCTGGATCGTCGAGGTCACGACGTGGCGGTGGGTGTTCGGCATCAACCTGCCGCTCGCCGCCGTCGTCGTGGTCGTCGCGCTGCGCGCGGTCCCCGAGACGCTCGACCCCGGCGCGGTGCGGCGGCTCGACGTGGCGGGCACCGTGCTGGCAGCCGTGGGGCTGGCGGCGCTGACCTGGGCGTTCACCGCGTGGACCGAGGACGGCGCGCTCCGGCCGGCCGTCGCGGGCGTGCTCGCCGCCGGGGTGCTCACGCTCGTCGCGTTCGTGGTCGTCGAGTCACGGGCCGCGGCGCCGCTCGTCCCGCCCGCGCTGTTCCGCTGGCGGCCGTTCGCCGGCACCAACGCGGCGACGCTCGTCGTCTACGCCGCGCTCTCGGGCGTGTTCTTCTTCCTCGTCGTCACGCTCCAGGTCGTGTCGGGCTACTCGCCGCTCGCCGCCGGGCTCGCGCCCGTGCCCGTCACGCTGCTGCTGCTCGTGCTCTCGTCGACGTCCGGCGCGCTGGGCGTGCGGTTCGGCCCCCGGCTGCCGATGACCATCGGGCCGCTCGTCTGCGCGGTCGCCGCCGTGCTGCTCGCCGGCATCGGCCCGTCCGCGCCCTACCTGACGGCCGTCCTCCCGGGAGTGCTGCTGTTCGGGCTGGGCCTCGCCGCGGTCGTCGCGCCGCTCACCACGACCGCCCTCGCGTCCGCGCCCGACCGGCTCGCGGGCGTCGCGTCGGGCGTCAACAACGCCGTCGCGCGCGTCGCCGGGCTGCTCGGCATCGCCGTGCTCCCGCTCGTCGCGGGGGTGGGCAGCGCCGGTCTCACCGACCCGGACACCCTGGCCGACGCACACCGCGTCGCGATGCTCGTGTGCGCCGGGCTGCTCGCCGCCGGCGGGCTCGTCTCGCTGCTCACGGTCCCGTCGTCCGCGTCCGCCGTCCGCCCGCCCGCGGAGATCCCGCCCGACGACCGACCGCCGACCGCGCGGTCTGAACGCGCGGGCTGACCGTCGGCGACCCTGTCCGCCCGTGCGCCCGTTCGCCCGTGCGCACGAGGACCGATCGGGCGGTTCAGCCGCGGTACTCGAAGTGCCAGTACTCGGGGTTCGAGCCGTTCTGCCGTGCCCACGACGGCACGACCCACCCGTACGACGGACCGTTCGCGACGAGCCAGTCGCGCTGCGGCGTGCCCCAGCCGTACTCGCACGGCAGCTCCGGCACGTCCATCGCGAGCCCGGTCCCGTGCGACGACGTCCCCGGCACCGCCGCGACCGTCCCGAGCGCC
Source organism: Cellulomonas fimi (assembly GCF_028583725.1). Classification (NCBI taxonomy): domain Bacteria; kingdom Bacillati; phylum Actinomycetota; class Actinomycetes; order Micrococcales; family Cellulomonadaceae; genus Cellulomonas; species Cellulomonas fimi. The sequence continues at coordinate 3,929,208 of NZ_CP110680.1, forward strand.
TCGCGCATCGCCACCTGCGTCGCGTAGTCGCGGTACGTGAGGTCGAGGTCCAGGTCGTGCCCGAACCGGGCGCGGAACGCCACGTTGAGCCGCTCGAGCGCGGCGGTCGCGTCGTTGCGCAGGTAGTAAGGGGTGCCGCGCGGGTCGACGTCCCACGACACGGCCGCGAGCGCCGACGGCGGCAGCTTCCCGTTGGACCCGTCGCCGCCCTCCGTCGCGGGCGACGTGTAGAACGGCGGCCCGCTGTACGTGGTCTCGCACGAGGGCGGCGCGCTCGCCGGCGCGCCACCACCGGACGGCGCCGGTGAGCGGGTCGGACGAGCCGCCGCGGCCGCCTGCGCCTGCTGCCACTGCGCGTGCGCGTCCGCGACCGCGGCCTGCGCGGCACCGAGCGTCGCGGCGACGCGACGCGCCGTCGCGACCGACGGTCCGGGGTCCGCGGCCACCGCGTCCGCCTCGGCGAGGACCGTCGCGAGCGCCTGGCGCACGGCGTCGTCCGCGACCTTGCCCTCGGTCGTCGCGAGTGTCGCGCGCGCCTGCTCCGCGAGCGCCGCGAGCGCGGCGCCCGCCTCGTCGCGGGTCGTAGCCGTGACCGCACGACCGGCCGCCGCGTCCGACGCACCCCACAGCGCGACGTCGCCGTCCCACGAGCCGACGGCGTCGTCGACGCGGACCACCGCGGCCTGCTCGTCGCGCGCCCGGTCCTGGCGGTCGACGTGCGCCCACGCCCCGGCGGCACCGCCGACGAGGGCGACGGCGGCCACGGCTGCGGCGACGAGACGGAACTGGATGCGGGCTCCCGGGGACGAGGACGGCGGCCGTGCGGTGCCGTCGTTCGGCCGCCAGGCTAACCACGCACCGCGGCCCCTGCCCACCGCCCGCGGGTCACCGCCGGTATGCACGCAGGTCACGCCCGCCATACGGTGGAACCGCCGATCCCGGTCTCAAGAGCCCGCGCCGCGCCGACGATCCAGCCGTATGAGCGAGGACCGGACGTCCCCCGCGCAGGCCGCCACCGTGCCCGGCCTGCGCCCCCTCACGGTCGGCGAGCAGGGCCACCTCGACAGCCTCCGCGCCCACGTCCGCCGCAGCCGCACCGACCTGACCGACGTCGCCGACGTCGCCCGGCTCGTGCACGAGACGTACACCGGCTGGGCCGACGACGCCGGCGCGGCCGTGCCCGAGGGTGTCGTCGCGGCGCTCGGCGTCGTCGTCGGCGACCTCGTCGTCGCGCGCGCACCCGGCGCGCACTGGGTGCTGCGGACCGCGGGCCCGACGCCGACGCCGTGCGTCGTCTCGCCCGACGGCGAGGCCGCGGTCCTCCCGCTCGACGACATCCGCGCGCGCTGGGACATCGGCGTCACGCCCGACTGGGCGTCCGGCTACGTGACCGCAGCGGCCGCCCACCTCGCCGTGTCCGGCCTGCACGCCGAGGACGCCGTCGACGGCGGACCCGCGTTCGAGGTCCCGCAGCAGCGCACCCCCGCAGCGGCGTCCTCGCTCCCGCGCCGCACCGCCCCGCAGGCCGACGAGGCCGCGGCCGCGCCCGCGAGCGGCTACCGGACGCCCGGCGACCTGCCCGAGCCGCCGTCACCCGCCGCGCAGGACCTCGGGCTGCGGGCCCTGGAGCACGCGCTCGACGCGGTGCTCGGCGGCGAGTGCCCGCTCGTGACGTTCGCCATGACCCACGACGGCGTGCAGCGCGTCGTCCGGACGTTCCCGGGCGACTCCCGCGAGTCCGCCGACGAGGCGCGCGCGTGGATCCGCTCGTCGGGTGCCGTGTGCGCGGTCGTCGCGTGGGAGGGCGAGCTGCCGGGCGACGAGCCCGGGACGCACGCCGTCGTCGTCGAGGCGTCCGGCCCCGGCCGCCCGAGCATGGTGGTCGGCCACCGCTACGCGCCGGCGCGGTCCGGTGGCGAGGGTCGGGCGCGCGGTGCGCGTCCCGTCGGCGAGCCCGTCGTCGTCGGGCAGGGCGACCCGCTCCTCTGACGGCACGCCGCTCGCGGCGTCAGCGGGCGGGCGCGTCCAGCGTCTTGCCGTGCTTGATCTCGACGCCGCCCATGACCGCCGTGACGTGCACGAGCAGCTGCGGTGCGTTCGGGTCGAGCGGCGGCGTGGTCTTGTCCTCCCACCCGCCCAGCAGCGGCAGCCCGCTCACGTGCACCCGCCACGTCGGCGGCACCTTGATCTCCACGCCGGCCCACATGACGAACACCGCGATCTCCGCGCGGTCCACGATGTCCGCCGCCCGCAGGTCCAGCTCGATCCCGCCCATGAGAGCCGTCAGGCTGCCGCCCCGGAACTTCTGCGACCGGGTGCGCCGCTCCGAGCCCCACCACATGACGGTCGAGTTCACGACGTCGTCGTCCTCGCTCGCCCTGCCCACGCGCGTCAGCAGCGCGAGCCCGACGAGGATGATCGCGACGGGCCAGAGGATCTCCCACACCGAGAACTCGACGAGGTCGAGCGTCTGCAGCAGGAACAGGACGCCGACGGCGATGATGAGCGTCGGTCCCGCCCACGCGCGCGGCACGGTGACGAGCGCCGCGACCCCCACGCCGACGATGACGAGCGGCCACCAGTCCGCCGCGATCTGGCCGAGGTCCGCGGTGATCACGTCGAGCTGCACGAGCAGCGCGACCACCCCGAAGACGAGCAGCAGCGTGCCGAGGAACACCTGGACCGGCGGTCGACGCGTCATGACCGCACCGTAGCGGCGACCACCGGCGTGTCGGCAGGGGCCCGAGGTCCCGGGCCGGTGCGGCGCCCGGGTGACGGTCGACAATGAGGTGGGAGCCCCACCGCCGCCGCTGTCAGGATCGCGCACCATGACACGCCAGCACCTCACGAAGACGCTGGTCTCCTGGGCCTCGATCCTCGACGACAAGGCCCGCGACCAGGCCGTCGCCACGTCCACCATGCCCTTCGTGTACCCGCACGTCGCGCTCATGCCCGACGCGCACCTCGGCAAGGGCGCCACCGTCGGCTCGGTGATCCCGACCCTCGGCGCGCTGATCCCCGCGGCCGTCGGTGTCGACGTCGGCTGCGGCATGATCGCCGTCCGCACGCAGTGGACGGTCGAGCAGGTCCGCGCCGCCGGGTCGCTCACGCCGCTGCGGCAGCGGATCGAGCGGACCGTCCCGCTGTCGGCGGGTGCCGCGAACCAGCGCCTGACGCCGAGCGCGGAGGCGCGCGTCGCGACGCTCGAGGCCGCCGCGGAGAAGGCGGGCTTCGACCCCGGTGCCTACGCGGGACGGTGGGCGCTCCAGCTCGGGTCGCTCGGCTCCGGCAACCACTTCATCGAGGTGACCGCCGACGAGACCGGCACCGTCTGGCTGTTCCTGCACTCCGGGTCCCGGGGCGTCGGCAACAAGATCGCGCAGCACCACATCCGTGTCGCCGCCGAGCTCTGCCAGAAGTGGTGGATCTCCCTGCCCGACCGCGACCTCGCGTACCTCGTCGAGGGGACGCCCGAGTTCTGGGCGTACGTGCGCGAGCTGCGGTGGGCGCAGGAGTTCGCGCGGCTCAACCGCGAGGAGATGATGGACCGGGTCGTCGCCGCGATCGCCGAGCACATGGGCGAGGACGTCGTCGAGGCCGAGCGCGTCAACTGCCACCACAACTTCACGGAGCAGGAGACGCACTTCGGCAAGTCCGTGTGGGTGTCCCGCAAGGGCGCCATCCGGGCCCGCGCCGGCGACCCCGGGCTCATCCCCGGGTCGATGGGCACCGCGTCGTATGTCGTCGTCGGCAAGGGCGACCCGCTGTCGCTGTGCTCGTCGCCGCACGGCGCCGGGCGTGAGCACTCCCGGACCGCCGCACGGAAGCTGTTCACGCGCGACCAGCTCCGCGAGGCCATGGCGGGGATCGAGTACCGCGACACCGACGCGTTCCTCGACGAGATCCCGGCCGCCTACAAGGACATCGACCGGGTCATGGCCGACGCCGCCGACCTCGTCGAGGTCCGGCACGTCCTGCGTCAGCTCGTCAACGTCAAGGGCGACTGACCCCGACCGTCTCCCCGACGTCACCGTCCGGGTCCGGCGGCGCGGCACCACGCCGTCGCCGCCGGACCCGTCACGGACCCGGGCGGGCGCCGACGACTCCCGCGAGCGCGGTCAGACGCGGTACCAGCGGGCGCGGTCAGACGCGGTACCAGCGGGCGCCGTAGCGGCGCGTGACCGAGCGGCCGCTGATCTCGGCGAGCTCGTCCAGCCGTGCGAGGACGGCCCACCCGATCCGTCGCGCGGCCTGGTCGTCGTCCGCCTCGTACCGCACGGTGACGCGCGCCTCGCCGCGCACGACGTCCACGTCGTGCGCCTCGACCGCGGTCTGCGCGCGCGCCACGGCGACGGCCTCCGGCAGCACGTCAGGGGCCGCGACGCCGGGACGCGACGTGCTGACGGTGGCCCGGACGCGGTACGACGGCACGGCACCCCTCCCGGCAGGTCACGACGACGACCGCCGACAGGTGCGGCGGACGCCCAGCGTCGCACGCGGCGCTCGGGTGCGAGGACGTCAGGGCGTCGGCACCTGGACGAGCTGCCACGACCCCGCGCCCACGAGCAGGCCGCGGCCGGGAACGCCCGCACCGAGCGCCGACCGCGGCAGACGCAGCCCGAACAGGTCGCCGTCGTTGGGCGACGACGGCGCGAGCAGCAGGCCGTTGCGCGACTTCTTCATCGTCGCGGCGGGCCCGCGGTACCCGCTCGACAGCTCGTCGGCCGACCCCGCCGCGACCACCAGACCGGGCCGGTCCCGGAGCGCGCCGAGGTGCGCGACGATCGCGTCCGCGAGCGGCCCGTCGGTGCCGACGAGCTCGAGGTCGTCCACCAGCAGCACCGTCGGGGTGTCCCCGGCGGGCACGAGGCCGGCGAGCAGCGCGGTGATGTCGTCCCGGGACGCGTCCAGGTCGAGCGACCCCAGGACCCCCGGGTGGCCCGCGAGGTCGCGCAGCGGGCTGCGGCGCGGCGTGACGATCCCGACGGTCCAGCCGCGCTCCAGCGCGGACGTCCCCATCGTGAGCAGCGTCGTGCTGCGCCCGGACCGGCGGGGCCCGACGACGAGCACCCCGGGCCCGTGCTCCTCGGTGTCGAGCCCGAACAGCGTGAGCGAGTCCCCGCCGACGCCGGCCGGCAGCGTCGTGCGGCCGAGCGGGTCGCCGCCGAGCGCGAGCGCCTCGGCGAGCGTCAGGCGGGTCGGGAGCGGGTCGACGCGGAACGGGACCTGCGCCGCGGGCGTCGACGCGGTGCGCGGGTCGGCGGCGTGGCGGGCCGTGGCCTCACGGGCGAGGCGCTGCAGCTCGGCGACCTGCGCCGGACCCGACGTGTCCTCGACCAGCAGGGCCACCTGCAGCTCCTGGCTGCCCTGCGACCGGAACGCGCGCCCGTCGGGCAGGTTCGTCGGGACCTCGCGCGGCGCCAGCCCGACGGCGCCGTAGTCCCCCACGTCGGACATCGGCAGCATGACGCGGTCCTCGGTGAGCGTCGACACGCGCCCGGCGAGCAGCGACCGGTCGCCGCTCACGACGACCTTGACGCCCGCACCCGGACCCTCCTGGAGGATCTGCGTCCAGAGGTCGAGGAGCGCCCCGGCGTCGTAGTCCTCGAACGCCTGGACGAACCCCTCCCACCGGTCGAGCAGCACCAGCAGGTACGGCAGCCGGTCGTCGGGCGCGACGCCCGCGCGCTGCTCGGCGACGTCGGCGAACGACTGCTCGGCGAGGACCTGCTGGCGGCGGGAGATCTCGGCGCGCAGCCGCCGGGTCAGCCGGGCGACGCGGTCGGGCTGGTCGCGCGGCACGACGGCGCCCGTGTGCGGCAGCGCCACGAGCGGGAGGAGCGCGTTGTTCCCGAAGTCGAGGCCGTACACGTGCACGTCCCGCGGCGACAGGCGCTCGGCGACGGCGGCCGCGAGGGCGCGCAGCACGCTCGACCGGCCCGTGCGCGGGGCGCCGACGACGGCCAGGTTGCCGGCGCTCTCCAGGTCGTAGCCGGCGACGTCCCGGCGCTGCTCGGCGGGCAGGTCGACCAGGCCGTACGGCAGGTGCAGCGGTCGCGCGGCGAGCGCGGCACCGCCCTGCGCGGCGAGGTCGGCGGTCGTGACCGTGGTGGGCAGGGCCGGCAGCCACGGCGGCGGGGGCGCGGCGACGCGCGCGAGGTCGGCGGCGGCGCGCACCGCCTCGACGAGCGCCGCCAGGTCCGTGGGGGCATCGTCGTCGTCGCGCTCCGCTCGCGGCGGGGCGGCGGGCGGGCGACCCACGTCGCCCCACGTCAGCGGCGTGAGCGTCACGCTGTCCGACGGACCGGACGCGCCCGGCGGGCGACCGCCCACCCGCGACGACTGGAACGCGACGAGGCTCGCGTGTCCCAGCCGCGCGTACGCCCGACCGGGCAGGCTCGGCGGGATCTCGGCGGCGTCACCCGACTCGATGACGTCCTGGCTGTCGTTCTTGTCGGTGACGCGCAGCGCGATGCGCAGGTTGGTGTTCGACTTGATCTCGGCGCTCACGACGCCCGCGGGACGCTGCGTCGCGAGCAGCAGGTGCACGCCGAGCGACCGGCCCCGGCGCGCGATGTCGACGAGGCCGGTGACGAAGTCCGGCAGCTCCGCGACGAGCGCCGCGAACTCGTCGATGACGATCATGAGCCGGGGCATCGGCGCGTCGTCGGGTGCGCGGCCCGCGAGGTAGTCCTCGATGTCCTTCGCGCCCGCGCCCGCGAGCTGGTGCTCGCGGCGGCGCAGCTCGGCGGCCAGGCTGTCGAGCGCGCGTCGCGTCAGGTGCTCGTCGAGGTCGGTGACCATGCCGACGGTGTGCGGCAGGAGGTGGCAGTCCTTGAACGCGGCGCCGCCCTTGTAGTCGACGAGGACGAACGTCATCTCGTCCGGGCGGTTCGCGACCGCGAGGGACGCGATGAGCGTCTGCAGCAGCTCCGACTTGCCCGAGCCCGTGGTGCCCGCGACGAGCCCGTGCGGGCCGTCGGCACGCACGTCGACGGTGAACGGCCCGTCGGTCGTCTCGCCGATCACCGCGCGCGTCGTGCGGCCGCCGCGCGCCCACACCTGCGCGACCGCCTCGGCCCGCGGCGGGTCCAGGTCGAGCACGTCGAGCAGGCGGGACGACGTCACGAGCGTCGCCGCGAGGTCCTCCGAGCTGATGTCGCGGATCGGGGCCAGCGACCGGCCGAGCCGCTCGAACCAGCCGCGCGGCACGACGTCGGCCCGGACGCCGTCGACCGGCTGCCGGCCCGCGACCGACACCGTCGTCCGCGGCCCGTCGACCACGACGACCGCCTGGCACTCCTCGGGGAGCTGCCGCTCCTGCTCGTCGACGCAGACGAACAGCACGCCGACCGACGGCCCCTCGCGCAGGAGCGTCACGAGTCCGGGGAGCAGCCGGATCCGCCGGGCCCCGTCGAGGACGACGAGGACCGGTGCCCCCACCGGCTCGCTCCGCATCCCGTTCCCCCGTGCGGCCGCCCGGCGGCGCTCGACGAGGTCGAGCAGCTCGGCGACCCGGCGGGCCGTCGTCTCCTCGTCGTTGCCGACCGCGGCGACCGGGCCCGCGTCGCGGCGCGCGTGCGGCAGCCAGCGCACCCAGCTCCACGCGTCGTCGCCCTGCCCGTCCGTGAGCACGACGACCGAGACGTCGGCGGGCGAGTGCGCGGTCACGACCTGCGCGAGCATCCACGCGGCGACCGCACGACGCTCGTCCGGGGGTCCGGCGACGCCCGTGACACCGGCGGCGGCGAGCGGGACCGCGACGGGCACGTCGGCGGCGCTCCAGTGCTGCTCGCGCTCGTGGTCCTCGCGCGCCGGGTCGTGCAGCGACACCTCGCTCTGCACGTCCGCGGTGCCGATCCGCGCGAGCATCCAGTCGGGGTCGGTGCGTCGCCGCTCCCACAGCCGGGCGCGCGGGCCCGTCGCGAACAGCAGGACGGAGGCCGGGTCGGGGAGCTCGCGGCGGCGCGCGGCGCTCTCCTCGCCGAGGGCGTCGTACGCCTGCCGCTCGATGCGGGCCGTGCGCTCCGCGTAGGTGCGGACAGCCTCGACGTGCTGCGTGCGACGCGTGCCGCGGGAGGAGACGTAGTTCGACACGGCCATCATCGGCGACAGCACCATGATCACGAGGCCGTAGGGCGACTTCGTGAACAGGTACATCGCGACGCCCATGACCAGCGGCAGGACCATCATCGCCAGCGGGAACCGCAGCTTGTCGGGCGTCTTCGGCTCGGCCGGAAGGCGGAAGTCGGTGGGGCGCAGCGGCGGCAGGAGCCGCGGAGGCCGGTTGTAGTCGAGCGCGGCGCCCGCGGGCGACGGCGACAGCGACGCGTCGGCGGGCAGCACGTCGGCGGTCTCGAGGACGACGTCGCCCACGACGAGCGACTCGCCGGGCCGCCACGGCCGCGGGCCGTCGAGCGCCGTGCGGTCGACGTGGACGAGCGGGCGGTCGAGCTCAGGGTCGACCTCGACGACGCCGTCGAGCCCACGGCGGGCGTCGGCGAGGCGTCGCGTGTACCGCTTCGACGCCTTGCGGGGGGTCGCGTCGGCGTCGGGACGGCGGACGACGATCGGCCCCTCGAGCGGGCGCCGTCGCGCCGGGGCGGGCCGGGTGACGCCGAGGACCGACGGCTCGGGGTGCAGCGTCCGCGACCCGTCGAGACCGACCTCGAGCACGACCGCGCGCGCCGGGACGTCGCCCTCGACGCGCACTGACGCGGACGCCCCGCCACCGATCTCGTGACGGCCGACGCCGAGCCGGTGCACGCGGCCGGCACCCGGGCCGGACACGACCCGCACCTCGCACGCGCCCAGCGGCTCGTCCCAGGGGTCCCCGGGGTCGGCGCCGACGCCGACGACCGAGCCGTGCCGCAGAGGGGAGGTCTCGACCGGCTCGTCGGGGTCGAGCACGCGTCCCCGGGACCAGAGCGGCGGCGCGTCCTGGTCCCACGGCCGGACCTCGACGACACCGAGGTGGCCCGATCCCCGCGGCACGACACGCGCGTGCACCCCGGACGTGTGCGCGGCGACGGCACGGGCGACGTCCCGCACGCGCGCGCCGGGCGCGCAGTCGAGCACGACGTCGACCGGCTCGGACGCCGCGTCGGGCGCCGCACTGAGGATCAGTCGCACTCCCATGCCCTTCTCGCCGCGGCCTCGCCGCAGACACGTCCGGCCCGCCGCGACGGGCGGGCCGGACGTGTCGTCGCTCAGATGCGGTCGCCCTCGCCGGTGGCCGCCGCGATGTTGTTGTGGTTGGTCCGCACGTCGCTCGCGGCGCCGTCGAGCGCCTCCTGGAGGCGGTCGAGGTTGGTGCGGTAGTCCTGCCACAGCGAACGGAAGTCGTCCGCGTACTTGCCGGTCCACTCCGTGGCGTTCAGCCCCTGGTCGACGTGCGACTTGATGTCTGCGGCCTGCTGCGCGTTCTGCTGGAACGTCTTGAACAGCGCCTGGAGAGTGCTGAGCTCGGCACCAACTGCCACGGTGGTTCCTCCTCGGTAGGAGCGCCGCCCGGTCGGGCGGCGCGACATGCGGACATTACCGGCAAACCCCGCCACGCCGGGCGGGGGTGTTCGTGCTAGGCCCCCGCCCCTCCGGCCTCGGACGACTGCGGCGCGAGGTCCTCGACGACCGCCAGGGTCGCCGGGCTCATGGCGTGGACACCGGCCGCGCGCAGGGTCGCCGCGAGGTCGCCCGCCGCCTGCCGGACCGCGTCGGGCCCGCCGACGAGCGACGCGGCACGCATGAGGTCGCGCCACAGCAGCTCCTCGGTCGGCGCGAGGCGCAGCCCCGCCCAGGCGGCGGCCTGTGCGGCGCCCGGGTCGTCGTCGTGGTGGCACAGCAGCACGAGCCGGTGCACGGCGTCGACCAGCAGGGCCCGCGACGCCCGCTCGAGCCGCACACGCGCCAGCCACGCGTAGCGCCCCGGGGGCCGCACCGACAGCACCGTGCCGCTCGCGAGGTCGAGGGCGGCGGCGAGGTCCGCGCGCTCGGCCTGCGGGCTCGCCGCACCGCGGGACCGTGCGAGCAGGGTCGTGACGACGTCCCAGTCGACGACCACCTCGGGTCCGAGCGCGACGCGGCCGTCCGCACCGCGGAGCAGCCGGGGACGTCCGGTCGCGTCGGTGCCGAGCCAGCGGACCGCCCGCTCGAGCGTGCCCTCGCGCACCTCGGCGGTCACCCCGCCGGGCCACAGCGCGGCGGCGAGCACGTTCGCGTGGACGCCCTCGGGGTGCAGCGCCAGGAAGACGACGAGCTCGGTCAGCAGCGCGCGCCGGCTCTCCTCGACGACGCCGGGGCTCTCGACCCGGGGCTCGCCCAGCACCAGGACGCGCACGGGTGCCGCCGCGAGGTCGGCCGGGGTCCGCGGCCGCAGCGGCGCGGCGACGTCGGGCCGGTCCACGGCCCCTTCGTGCGCGACCGCGCCGTGCCGCGCGTCGAGGGCCGGGGCGGGCTCGGGCACCTCGGTGAACAGCTCGCCGAGGGCCGCCACCTGCCGCGACGTGAGGCGGTTGGACTGCACGTCGACGCCCAGCAGCCGGGCGACGAGCCGACCGTCGGGCTGCGCGACGAGCTGCCAGCGCGCGCCGGGCAGGTCGCCGACGCACACGACGCCGAGCGGCGACCGGCGGTCCGTCGTGGCGACCGCGACGACCTGCTCGGCGAGCGCACCGGTCGGCGCCGCGCCGAGCACGAGGTACTCGGGCACCCACGCCGTCGCACCGTCCGGCCGCACCCGCCCGGACAGCACGTCGCCGTCGTGCGTGCCCGCGCGGCGACCGTCGAGCCGGTCCAGCACGTCGGACGCGGACGCGGCGCGCGCGTACCGGCCGCCAGGCAGCGCGTCGAGGCCGTCGGGCAGGTCGACGCCCGTGACCCGCAGCCCGTCGGACCAACGGTTCGTCGCGAGCTCGGCCGCGAGCGCGGTCGCCACCTCGCGCGCCACCTGCGGGTCGCCGACGACGCTCACGGGTCCCTGCGCGCTCTCGAGGTCCAGCAGGACGTCCCGGCCCTGCGTGTCCCGGCCCAGCGAGACCAGCCCGGGGAACGGGGCCGGACCGCCGGCCTGCGCCGCGTCGACGTCGTCCGCGGCGAGCCGCCACGTCGAGCCGTCCGCCGCCGCCTGCCAGGGCGCCGGCGCGCCGGGCGTCGACGGGGACAGCCGCAGCTCGAGCGCGTCGTCGGAGACGACGGCGGCGACGACACCGGGCAGGGGTCGACCGGCCTCGCGGTGGGCGGCCGCGAGCTGGCGCAGCCCACGGTCGAGCAGCAGCGCACGGCGCGGGTCGGCACCGACGCGCAGCGCGACCTCGAGCTCGACGGCGTCGTCCGACGGCTCCCCCGTGCGGTGGCGGCGGCGCAGCCGGTCCAGCGCGGCGAGCAGCCCGACGGCGAGCAGTCCGCCGCCCACGAGGAGCGCGGTGCTCGACGTCGACGCGTGCACGGCGTCCGCGACGGGCGGGGCCTGCGCGTCGTCGGCCGCGGGCGCGTGCTCGGCCGGCGGCGCGGGCGCGACGGGAGCGGGGGCCTCGGGCGCGGGCGCGACGGGGGTGACCACGGCGGTGACGCGCTCGACACCGGTCGCGTCCTCCGGCATGACCAGCAGCCAGTTCGGGTAGATGAGCCGCTCGAGCGTGAGCTCGTGACCGTCGGGCTGGTCGCGTCCCTTGTTGAGCTCGAACACCTCGCTGTACCGGCGGCCGTCGCCGAGGGTCCGCTCGGCGATGTCCCAGAGGTTGTCGTGGTAGCGCCCGTCGGGCACCTTGACCACGTACACCCGCTGGCCGAGGAGCTCGGCGCCCTCTTCGGGGCTGAGCTGGACGTCGCCGAGCCAGTACGTCGTCTCGCCCTGCGCGGCCTCGGCCTCGGCGGGCGCTTCGGTGACGGCCGCGACCGCCGCGACCTCACCGGCGACGGCGGGCGCCGAGATCGCGACACCGACGTCGCTGTGCGCGGGCGAGTGCGGCGCCACGGCGGCGGACGCCTGACCGGCCGCGGTCGCCAGGAGCAGGACCGAGACGACGAGCGTGCGGGCCAGCCGCTGGCTCGGCCCGGCGAGCGGCACGCGCGCGGGCAGCCCGACGCCCGAGAGCGCGGAGCGCAGCTCGACCGCGGTGCAGATCGTGAACTGGAGCCAGGCGAGCCAGACGATCCACACGAGCACCGCGAGGAGCTGCTCGACGCCGATGGTGCCCGTGAGCGCGTCCAGCGACGGCAGCGAGCGCGGGATCGCCGGCGCGGCGTCGAGCGCCAGCAGCCCGGCGGGCACCCCGACGACGAGCAGGAGCAGCAGCACGGCGGACAGGACAGACGACGCGACGCGGCGCGGACGCTGCTCGACGTCCGCCTGGAGGAACCTGCCCGGCCCGGTCTCGCGGTCCGACCGCAGCTCGGTCTCGTTCACGGTGCTCCCCCGATCTCGGTGACGATCCCGACCGCCGCGCGCGCGGTCGCGCTGCCCTCGACGGTGAACGTGTCGACCCCCGCCAGCTGCAGCAGGACCGTCGGCACGACGTCCTCGACCTCGACGGTGACCTCGTCCTGCGCCGCGGTCACCGTCATGCGCCCGGGTGCGTACCCACGCACGGACAGGAAGTCGACGGCCGCGTCGCGTGCGGCGCCCGGGTCGATCCGCGCCTCGCCCGTCGCGCGCAGGTGGGCGACGTCGAGCTGGTTGGCCGCGGCGCGCGCCGCCTGCTCCGCGTCGTCGACGATCGCGACGCGCGCGTTGACGGCCCGGCCGCCGTCCGCGACGAGGCCGACCACGGCGAACAGGACGAGCACGATCCCGATCACGAAGACGGAGGCCGACCCCTCGTCGGCCCGGGGTCGGGGCGGGCGGCGGTCGCGCACGGTCATGCTCCTGTCCTGCGGTACCGGTCCACGGGCGCGGCCGACGACGCCTCGACCTCGACCGTCCCGGGGAGCCCGAGCATGCCGAGGTCCGACCAGGACACGGTGCAGGCGACGTCGACGCGGACCACCTCCCCGGCCGCGAACGTGCCGCCGAGGTCGACGGGGTCGCACGTGAGCGACGCCGGGGTGCCGGCGGCGGCGGTCGCCCGCGCGGCCGCGAGCGCGCTCGCGCCGTCCCGCTCGAGCGTCGCGGCGCGCACCGCCTCCCGCGCGATCGCCTCCGCCTCACCCTCGGCGGACACGTACCGCCCGGCGGCGACGACGAGCAGCGCCACGAGCAGCAGCACGGGCACGAGCACGACGACCTCGACGGCCATCGAGCCGCGGTCGTCCCGCACGGTCCGTCCTCCCACCGGGGGCCGCCTGCGTCCGTCCGCCGGGCGCGTCACTGGTCCGCCCGGAACCGCTCGACGGGACCCTGGACGACGGCGCTCACCCGCGGCGCCAGGCCCTGCACGATCTCCTTCGAGCGGGCCGAGACCTCGACCCGCACGGAGTCGGGGGTCGGCCGGCTGATCTCGACGTCGAGGTCCAGCAGGTTCGGGCCGCCGATCAGCTCCGCGAACTCGACCGCGCGAGCGCGGGCGGCCGTCTCCGACTCGGGCGTGCCGCCGCCGGTCCGCACGACGCGCGCGGTCTCGCGCGCGACGGCCCCGACGAGCTGGTTGCCGTGCCACGTCAGCGCGAACTGCACGGTCACGAGGATCACGAGCATGAGCAGGGGCGTGTAGACGGCGAGCTCGATCGAGCTCGCGCCACGGTCGCCCCCGCCGCCCGCGTGCAGCCGTCGGCGGATCGGGGTGGGGAGCGGAGCGGTCACGGTCCGCCCGGGGCGTCGGGCATCTCGATCGACTCCGCGGCGTCGTTCGCGAGGTTGTAGATCACCGTGCCGACCACGCCCGCGAGCAGCACGAGGACGCCGGTGATGATGACCCACTCGATGACGGACGCGCCGGCGTCCTCCGCGAGGCGGGCGCGCTGGTAGCGGCGTCGCAGCTCCATGACGAGGTAGTCGACGACTCCCCTGTGGGGAAAGGTCATGTCAGCACCGTCCTTTGTCGAGTGTCCGTCTCGTGCGGTCGTGGCCCGTCCGCTCGTGCCGTGGGCGGGTCACGTCTGGCCCATCACGCTCTGCAGCGCCGGGTAGAGGAGGAAGACGAGGAAGCCGACGGCCAGCAGGAGCTGCGCGACGAGCATCGACTCGGAGCTCTCGCCCGCCTTGCCCTCGGCCTCCGCGAGCTCCCGTCGGCGCATCGAGCCCGCGCGCGCCGCGAGCGAGTCGCGCACCTTCGCGCCGTCCTCGGCGACGAGCGCGAGCGCGGCGGCGAGGTCCCGCAGCTCGTCGACGCGCAGCTCCGTGCCGAGCCCGCCCAGCGCGGACCACGGCGTCTCGCCGCGCAGCCGCGCACCGCCGAGCGCGTCCCGGATCCGCACCATCGCCCACCCGTCGCTGAGCTCGGACGCGCCCTGCAGCGCCTCGGGGACGCCGCGGCCGGCCGCGAGGCTCATCGAGACGAGGTCGAGGAACGACCCGACGACGTGCCGGAAGTCGCGGCGCCGTGCGGCGGCCTGCGACCTCACCGCGAGCCACGGGACCGCCGCGGCGCCGACGCCGACGAGGAGCGAGACGAGCAGCGGCACGGACAGGTTGACGTCCACGTGCAGCGCCACGAGCACCGCACCCACGACGAGCGGGGCGAGGAAGCCCCCGACGAACGCGAGCACCGTGCGCGCGAGGAACGCGTCGAGCGTGAGTCCCGTCATGGCGAGGTCCGCGCGGAGGGCGTCCAGCGGCAGGCCGGTCGCCGTCACGCGGCGTGCAGCCTCGCGGCCGAGGGCGAGCTGCCAGCGCGCCCCCTCCCCGGCCTTCGGGTCCACGCCCACCGCACGCGCGTACGCGCGGCTCTGGCGCCGCTCCTCGTCGAGCCGGGCGAGCGCGCTGCCGGCGTGCGTCGGCGGGGGTGCGAGCACGACGACGAGCAGGAGCACACCGAGGCCGACGACGGCCCCCGCGAGGAGCACGAGCGTCACGACGCACCCCCCACCGGCGTCTTCGCGTCGACCTGCGGCTGACCGTGGCGGTCGGACGTCGCGACGAGGAAGCGGGCCGGGACGTCGACCCCCGAGAGGCGCTTCATCCACCAGAACCCGGCGGCGAAGAGCGCGATGACGACCACGAGCACCGCCTGCCCGGTCGGGGTGCCGTACGGCGCGACGTACGTCGGGTTCAGGATCGCGAGGCCGAAGATCATGAGCAGCGAGAAGCCCATGACGATCTGCGCGGACCGGCGCGTCGAGGACCGGCCCGCCGACACGCGCTGACGCATGTCGAGCTCGGCGCGCGCGGACTCCGACACCGACGTGAGCACCTGCCGCAGACCCGGGCCGCGCAGGCGCGAGTTGAGGATCAGCGCCGCGACGACGAGGTCGGCGCTCGGGTCGTCCAGGTCGTCCGCGAACCGCTGGAGCGCCGTGCCGAGCGGCACCCGGACACGCAGCCGGTCGACGAGCATGCGCAGCTGCGGCTGGATGGTCGGCGACGCCGCGTAGACGGTCGCGGGGATCGCCTGCTCGAGGCCGACCGCACCGGCGATCGTGTCGCGCAGCGACTCGGCCCACGACGCGAGGCCCTCGAGGCGTGCCATCGCCTGCCGCTCCGCCTTCGCCCCGCCGAAGAGCGACGTCCACGACAGCACGAGCGCCGCGGCGGCGACGGCCGCGACGGGCCAGCGCGTCACGACGAGGACCACCACGGCCGCGACGGCCGCGAGGAGCGCACGGCGCCCGAGCCGGTCGACGAGCGACGGGCCGCCGTGCACGACGCCCGCCTCCCGCGTCCGCGGTCGCAGCGACTCGACGAGCAGCGCGATCCCGAGGCCGACGACGGCCCCCGCGAGGACGATGAAGACGGTCGACGGCGCCATCACAGACCCCGCATCGCGTAGCCGGGCGAGTACCCCACGGCGACGAGCTCGTCGAGGCAGGCGATGGGCGCGGACGCGACCGCGACACCGTCCGGCCCGGGCGCGAAGACCTCGCTGGACAGCACGCGGCCGTCGATGCCGTTGACCTCGCGGATGCTCGCGACGAACCGGCGCAGCCGCCCGCCGTGCAGGTAGTCGTTCTGCTTCTGCACGAACACGACGAAGTCGATCGCGCCGGCGATGAGCATCATCGTCGCCTCGACGGGCAGGCGTTCCTGCGACTGGATCGCGTACGTCGAGATGCGGTTGAACACCTCGATCGACGAGTTCGCGTGGATCGTCGACAGCGAGCCGTCGTTGCCCTGGCTCATCGCGTTGAGCATCGTGACGATCTCGTCGCCGAGCACCTCGCCGACGATGACCCGGCTGGGGTTCATGCGCAGGCTGCGGCGCACGAGCTCCGCCATGCTGATCGCGCCGTTGCCCTCGGAGTTCGGCAGCCGCTCCTCGAACGCGACGACGTTCGGGTGCAGGTCGGGGAACTCCCCGAGGCCGAGCTCGAGCGCGCGCTCGACGGTGATGAGCCGCTCGTGCGGGCGGATCTCGTTGGCCAGCGCCCGGAGCATGGTCGTCTTCCCGGCGTTGGTCGCGCCCGCGATCATGATGTTCTTGCGCGCCGCGACGGCCGCCGACAGGAACGCCGCGACCTCGTTGGTCACCGAGCCGAGCCGCACGAGGTCGTCGAGGTGCACGCGCGACAGGCGCGCCCGCCGGATCGAGATCGAGGGGCGCGCGCAGACGTCCATGACCGCCGACATGCGGCTGCCGTCGGGCAGGCGGATGTCGAGCTGCGGGTTCGCCGAGTCGAACGGGCGGCTCGACAGGCCCGAGTACGCGCCGAGGATCTGGATGAGCTCGACGAGCTCGTCGTCGGAGTCCGCCACGGGCGGCATGCGCGCCTCGCGGCCGTCCGCGTACTGCACGAAGACGTTGTCGCACCCGTTGATGTCGACGTTCTCGACGTCGCGGTCGTCGAGCAGCGGCTGGAGGCGGCCGACGCCGTAGAGCGCGGCGTGGATGCCCGACGCGAGCTCGCTCTCCTCGACCGGCGACGGCGGCGTGCGACCCGCGGCGATCTCGGCCCGCGCGTACGCGTCGAGCACCCGGTTGACGACGGCCCGCGCGAACTGCCGCTCGTCCTGCCCGGACATCTGCGCCACGCCCGCCGCGGCGTCGTCGCGACGCTGCCGCGCGAGGACGTCCGCGACCTCCTCGCGGAGCCGGCGCACCAGCGCCTGGTCGACCGCCACGCGCGCCCCCTCAGATCCCGGCCCGCACGGCGCCCTGCGACGCGGCGAGGTCGGACACGGGTGCGACGAGCTGACGGACGGACCGCACGAGCAGCGAGCGCTCGACGCCGCGGTCGAGACGGCCGGCGACGACGTCGGCGGCGCGCTGGTCCTCGGCGACCTGCCCGACGACGGTCACGGGCAGCCCCTCGTGCGCGAGGAGCTGCGCGAGCTCGGTGAGCGACCGGCGGTCCCGGCTGTCCGCGACGAGCGCGACGCCGAGGGCGGGCATCCGGCGGGTCGAGGTCGCGCGCATCTGGGCGAGCCAGCGCAGCCGCTCGCGCAGGTGCGCGTACGACTCCAGGCGCGGGCGCGCGAGCAGCACGAGCACGTCGGCCGCCGCGACGACGGGCATCACGGGACTGCCGGCGTGCACCCGCCCGCAGTCGACGACGACGTCCCGCGTCGGGTGGTGCGCCAACGCCGCCGCGAGCGCCGGCACCGCCGGCGCGATCCCCGTCATCTGCTCGGGGCTGGTCACGCCGCACAGCACGTCGAGTCCGCCCTCGATCTGCTGCAGGTGGTCGTCGAGGCTGTCGTTCGCGAGCCCGCGACGCGCGTCGGCCGCGAGCGACAGGATCCCGCGCTCGGGGTCGAGCGGCCCGCGCGCGGCCGTCCGGCCCAGCAGCGACACGTCCCCGCCGGCGGGGTCGGCGTCGGCGAGCACCACGTCCGAGGGCCACACGCCGGCGAGGACGCGCGCGGTCGTGCTGACCCCGGGCGAGCCCTTCGCGGAGCCGATCGCGACGAGCACGGTCAGCCCCCCTGACCGACGACCGGCGTCCCGCGGCTCACGAGGACGGCCGAGAGCGACGCCTCGGCGGCCGCCGCGGCCAGCTCGGCGCCGTCCGACTCGTCGACGATGAACGTCGCGGTCACCTGACCGCCGTTGGCGCCCTCCGTCGGGGTGGTCGCCGAGCTCACGAGCGCGTCGGCCACGAGCACGGTGCCCTTGCCGTCGGCGACCCGGACGAGCTGGACGACGTCCCCCGCGACCAGACCCGACGCGGGCGCGCGCCCCTCCTCGAACGACGCACCGACCGCGACCTTGCCGTCCTGCAGCGTGCGGGTCGTGGTGAGCATCGACGTGTCGACGAGCTGGCCCTTCGTGACGGCGATGCGCGCGAACTGGCCGACGACGAGCTCCTGCTGCGACGCGGGCACCAGGAGGGTGCCCTCGGACGCGACGGGCGTGGTGGCGAGCGCGTCGGCGGTGATCTCCTCGCCGACCGCGATGTCCCGGGCCGCGACCAGCACGGGGACGCGCTCGTCGGCGCGCAGGGCGAGCAGCCCGGCCGCCGCGGCACCGCCCACGATGAGGAGCACCGCGAACGCCGCGAGCAGCGGGCGCCGCTCGCGCGGCGCGTGCGGGAGCCGATCGGCGCGGACCGCACCGGCCGACCTCATCCCGCGCTCGTCACGGGCGCGGCGGCGGTCCTGCGCGGCCACGCCCCCGGGCGTGCTCGTGTTCACCGTCATCGATGGGGGTCCAACCTCACGCTGCGAGCGGATCGTTCAAGGACTGCACGACTATAGGGGCAAATCGGACGGCCACGGTCGCGCCCGGTCGGGGTCTCGACCGGTCCCGGCGCGTCTACCATGGCCGCCGACCACAGCCCGAGGAGGCCTTCCATGCCGACGAGCGCGCACTTGCCTGCGGCGACAGCTCCCGCGCGACGAGGCACCGCACGCCCGTCCGCAGGCGGCACCCGGTGACCGCACGCCCGCACAGTTCACCGGATCGGGTGGCGACCGTCCCGGCGACCTGGCCGCTCGTCCGGGCACAGCTGCGACCCGACGGCACCGGGACCGTGCACGTCAACGAGCACGCCTCCGCGTGCGCCGCCGCGTCCACGGACCGGCTGCGGGCCGGTGCGCTCGCGCGCGCGGTCGCGGTGGCCCGGACCGTGGGGCGGCCGGTCCGCGTCGTGCTCGCCGACGCGAGCGGCGCGGTGCTGCTGGCCGCACACCCCGACGGCACGCTGCGGACCCTCCCCGCCGAGGGCGCCGGTGCGCCCGTGGACGTCCCGCCCGCGCCCTGCCGCCGGTGCGGGTCGGACCAGCCGGTCGTGGCGCTGGCGTGCGCGGCGTGCGGGACGCTCGAACCGCTGCGCGTGGAGACCGAGCCGGTCGCCCTGCTCGAAGCGGCGACGCTCAGCCGGCCCGACGAGGCGCTGCTCGCGTCGCTCCCCGCACCGCGGCCCGTCCCTGCCCTCCCGACCGCCCCGGACGACGCCGGGCACCAGGAGTCGGGCGACGTCCTGCCGGGCACGCTGTCACCGGTCGCCGTCCCCGGTCTCCCTCCCGAGGCCGAGGCGGCGCGGACGGCGCGCGACGCGACGACTCCGTCGCGCGGGCCCGTGCTCGTCCTCACCGTCGACGGTGGTCCGCCGGTGCGCGTCCCCGGCGGTGCGTCGCTCGGCCGCGACCCGGTGGCCCCCACCGGGCGGACCCCCGTGCGGGTGGTCGGGGCGACGGTGTCGAAGACCCACGCGCTCGTGGACGTCGAGCCCGACGGGACCATCCTGGTCACCGACTTCAGCTCGACGAACGGGACCCACGTGCTGCTCGACGCGCCCGTGCGGCTGGTCCCGCACACGCCGGTCGCCGTGCCTGCCGGGACCGTGGTGCTGCTCGGCGAGGTGCGCTGCACGCTCGGCCTGAGCACCTGAGCGGCTGAGCGGCTGAGCGCTGACGCGAGCGCGGACGTCTCCGGCCCGCGCCGCCGCACCGGAGACGTCAGCGCGAGACGACGCCCTGGATCTCGGCGACCGGGATCTCGCTCGTCGCGGAGATCGTCTGCGCGGGCAGCGCCGTCGGGTTCGGGTCCTCCGAGGAGACCCACGACGCGGTCCACGTGGCCTGCGCGGTCAGCGTCGCGGTGGGCTGCGACTGCCCCGCCTTCACGGGCTGGTTCGCGCTGGACCGGAAGAACCGCAGCGAGCACGTCGTGGACGCCGCGCCCCCGCCCCACGGGGTGCCCGTGTCGGGGCAGGTCACGGACTCGGCGCCGGGTGCGCTGACCTGCAGCGCGGAGAGCGCGGCGTCGACGCGCGCCCACGTGCCCGACGGGATCTGCGCGGTCACCGAGACCGTGGTGGCGGCGTCCTCGACCCACACCCAGGTGTCGGCGCCGACGACCGTCGCCCCGGTCCCCGTCATGCTCGGGTTCCAGCGGATCGTCCCGCGGGGCAGGTCCATCGACTCCGACGCGATCTGCGCGAGCACCTCGGGGTCGACGTCCGCGTCCTGCGGCGGCACCGGGTCGGTCGGGCCGACCCAGATCGCCGGGTGGGAGAGGTAGTACTCCGTCGCGACCTCGCCGGGGACATCGGCGCGGCACGACGCCTCGTACCAGTGCCCCTCGGTGTCGGTCGCGTGGTCCTCCCAGCCCTGGTGCAGCAGGCCCTGGTTCGCGAAGTCGTCGAGGGTGTCGGACTCGCGGGCCTCCCCGCCGAGCTTCCAGTACTCGTAGTACTGCGCGCCCGTCGGACCCCGGCCCATCCAGCACAGGGGCGCGACCGTGCGCGTCGTGGTGCTGCTGAACGTCCGGCCACCCGACGTCGACCCCGACTGCGACACCGTCACCTGGATCGACCCGCCCGACGACCCGCCGCTCGTGCCGGTGCCCGAGCCGCCGCCCGAGTCGCCGGGACCCGCGGTCTCCTCCTGCCCGAAGGGCGGGTCCTCCGCCGCAGCAGCCGTCACCTGGGCGAGGACCAGCGCGGCCGCCAGGCCGAGGACGGCGGCGGGCCGCCTCAGCATGTCCCCGACACCTCGTTGGTGGCGACCAGCCACCGGTCCTCACCGGGTACGCGGGTCAGGGTGTAGGACTTGTGCTTCTTCTCGCCGAACCCCGCCTCCGCGGGCGTGTAGGTGCGGGTCGCGTCCGCGAACGTGGCCTGCGAGAAGTCCTCGCAGATCTCGCCGGTCGCCTGGTCCCCCGTGACGACGACGTCGCCCACGCGCGTCTCGAGGACGCCGCCGATGGAGGCCTGGATCGCGGTGTTCTGGTCGACGACCTTCTGCATGGCCCCCTGCAGCTCGGGCGAGGCGATGACGGAGAAGGCAGGGCTGACCGTGTTGGTCCGCATGGTCCGCCAGTACTCCTTCTCGTACGTGGCGAGCCAGTTGTAGACGTCGGCCTCGTCGCCCGTGAGCGTCGGCACGTCGGTGAACACGATCCCGAGCTCCGGGTCGGACAGGTCGTCCACCTCCGGCTCGGCGGTCGGGGTGGCGCTCGGCGTCGGGGTCGTGGTCGGCGCCGCGGTGAGGCCTGCGGGCTCCTCCGCCCCGCCGCACCCCGCGAGCAGGCCCACGACCAGCGTCGACACCACGACCACCACGATCCGGCTCATCTGCGCCCTTCCCTGCGACCACGGCTCGGCGACCGAACCGACCGATACCGTACCGAATGCCCCGTACGGACGCGGCGCCCCGGCGACCCCTCCCGTGGCGGGCGCCGTCCCAGGCCACGGTGGACGAGCGGTCACGCCACCTGCGTGGTCACCACTAGGGTGCTGTCCGAAATCGGCGGATTCGAAGGGTGGACGTGAGCATGGCTCGTCTGGACGTCGTGCGGCGCAGGGTCGCCCTGAGCGAGGACGAGCTCGAGACGCTCCGCCTCCTGCACAACGGGGAGCCCGCACCCGAGGAGGCGCGCGCCGCGCTCGTGGCGTCCGGCGTCGTCGACGAGGACGGCGCGGTGCACCCGCTGGTCGTGGACCTCGTCCGGACGGTGACCGACCCGATGATCCAGGCCGCCGTCGAGTCGGCGGGGCCGCAGGGGCCGACGCTCGCCGTGCTCGCGGTGCGCGAGGAGACGGTCTGGTACACGGACCCGTGGCCCCAGGGCGACGAGGAGGCGGTGTACTGCCAGGACGAGCTGCCGCAGGTCCTCTGGATCCTCGCCCGGCTCGCCGGCCTGCGCCGCCGCGAGGTGCCG
This sequence comes from Cellulomonas fimi, assembly GCF_028583725.1. Lineage (NCBI taxonomy): Bacteria > Bacillati > Actinomycetota > Actinomycetes > Micrococcales > Cellulomonadaceae > Cellulomonas > Cellulomonas fimi. Next base: position 3,951,341 of record NZ_CP110680.1, read on the forward strand.
AAGATCGCGACACCGTTCACGGTCCCGCTGCGCGCGGTGGACGCGGTCGTCCAGACGATGGGCCTGACCGACGACACGTGGGAGCCGGCCAGGGTCGTCGCCACGGCGCAGCTCGAGCGCTTCTTCGGCGAGGTCGCCGAGGCGGACCGCTCGATGCTCCTCGCGACGCTGTCCTTCCTGGAGTCGACCGCGCGCGTGAGCCTCGTCTGGGGCCCGGACCCCGCGACCGACTCCCGTGGCCTCGCGCTGTGGGACTGCGGGCCGGGCGGGTACTGGGTGCGCGAGCAGCCCGCGGAGCCGCTGCACGCCGAGGACGTCACGCCGGACACGCTCGCCACGTTCCGCCCGGTGTCCGGCGGCGAGGTGTGGCAGCTCCTCGCGGGCCTCCTGCCGTCGTCGGGCGACCTGCGCTCGGTCCTGGCCCGGGTCGGCGCATCGTGACGGTCAAGGTCGACAAGGAGGTCCTGGCGGCGACCGTCGTCGCGCTCGAGGACCTCGCCGAGGACCTGCCGGCGCTGTTCTCCCGCGCCTCCGCCCTCGACGCACGCGTCGACCTCGCGGGCCTCAACGGTGCCGAGCAGTGGGCGCGTGACGTCTCGAAGGACCTGCGCCAGCGGATCGGCGTGCTCGAGCACATGGCGCAGGCGAACCCGACGTTCGGGGGCGTCAGCATGACCGCCGACCAGGCGGCCGCGATCGCGGGCCAGTCGATGTCCGTCGAGGACGCGCTGATCGCGGTGCACGCGACGAACACGGCCCCGAACGCCTGGAACGACACCGACCCCGCCAACCTCGCCGAGTGGTTCGAGCAGCTCCAGGCCGAGGCGCTCGAGAAGCTCGCCGGGATGACCGACAGCGAGCAGGCCACGGCTCTCGTCGACGCGTACCACGACGTCCAGAACTTCGTCGTCGGTGGTGGCGCAGCGGTCGCCGCCGCCGGGACGCTGTTCTTCCAGGGCGGCCCCGCGCTCGCGCGCTGGCTCGCCGACCGCAAGATCATCCAGCCGGGCCTCGCGGCGCTCGCGGAGTCCGACGCCGCCTGGGCGAACCGGCTCTCGGCGGCCCTCACGGCGGCGGACCGCCGCGGGCTCGCCGGCAAGGTGCCGTTCAAGTACCCCGGCTCGTTCGTCCCCAACACCGTCGGCAACTACCTGCTCAAGCTCGCGCCGACCGTCGAGGACTTCGACGCGTGGGTGACCCGCATGTCCTCCGCGACGCAGACGTACGCGGTGAACGGCGAGATGCAGCCCACGCTCCTGGCCAAGCTGCTGCAGAGCGAGAAGGGCGTCCAGGCGACGACCTGGGTCTCACGGGTCCTCGGCACGACGCGCACCGGGCAGCTCGCGACCCGGCTCGCCACGTGGGGCAACGCGATCGTCGGCAAGCCGTGGATCAACCCGGCGACGGGTGTCGTCGTCGCGCGCGGCGCCGGCAACCTCCTGACGATGGCGAACCAGTCGGGCGTCACGACGATGCTCCGGACGGCGGGCGGGCTGCGGGTCCTCGGCGTCGCGGGCAGCGCCTTCGCGACGGTCGACGGTGCCGTCGGGCTCTACAACAACTTCGACGAGAACAACCGGCTCTGGTCCGAGGGCGGCACGAAGGGCAAGGCGCACGTCATCGGCGAGTACGCCGAGACGGCGTTCAACGCGTCGATGACCGCAGCCCTCATCGCGCCCAACCCGGTGACGCTCGGCCTGGTCGCCGTCACGGGTCTCGTCTGGGCAGGAGCGGAGGTCGTCGAGCACTGGGACGACATCACCGCGGCGTACGACACGGCCGTCGACTGGGCGGGCGACCGGGCCGAGGAGGCCGGCGAGTGGGTGGGTGACCGGCTCGACGACATCAAGGAGTCCGACCTCAACCCCATGAACTGGTTCTGAGAGGGCGCGATGACATCGACCGAGCTCTACGCCAAGGCGCAGGCCCTCGACGCCCTCGCGGCCGACGTCGAGACCGCGATCGACCCCGCGAAGTCGATCGCCGACTCGCCCGACTGGGAGTGCGCGAACGCGACGGACGTCCGCGGCGCCCTCAACCGCTGGCGGTCGGCCGCGCAGTCGGCCGCGCGCAACCTGCGTGACGAGGCGTCCCGGGTGCGCGGCGAGGCCCGACGGGCCGAGGAGCGTGAGGAGCAGGAGGAGCGCGACGCGCGCCGCGAGAGGCAGCCCCAGTGACGGCCGTCGACGTCTGGGCGCCGCTGGGCGTCGCGGGCGTCGTGCCGGTCGTCGACGAGCTGAGCATCCCCGACTTCCACCACATGCCGAAGGACGTCCCGTTCGCCGCGCGCACGAAGGTCGACGTCGCCGGACACCAGGTCACGGTCGTGTGGCGGCACCGCGTGCTCGTCGCGTCGCTCGCCGACGACGCGGCGCCGGGCGGCGCACGGGAGATCGCCAGCGGCTTCCGTCAGCCCGCGACCGGCGGCCCGGACAGCATCCTGTGGAACTTCGTCCTCATGCCCGTCGACGTGCTCGGCGAGACCGTCTCGCTCGACCGCGAGCGCGACGGGCGCGACCGGTGGCAGCTGCGGGTGTCCGGACCGGCCGGACGCTCCTGGCGGTGGCGGCCGGCGGGCCGGATCTTCGCCGACCGGATGGAGCTGACCCGGTCGGACGACACCGCCCCCGTCGTCACGCACCTGCTGCGTCCCGTCCCGGGCCGCCCGGGCACGGCGTCCGGCCCGCCGGAGGTGCGCTGGGAGGCGTCGGCCGGCCTCGCGGAGGTGCTGCTCCCGCTGCTGTGGGTGCTCGACCGGGCGCACACGTGCCTGCTCCCGAAGACCCAGCGGGTCCTGCGCGGGGAGTTCCTGTGACCTCCGCGGGTGGCGACCGGCCGGACCCTAGGATGTCCCGGTGATCCGGTACGAGGAGCGCGCGTCGCGTCGCCGTTCGACCCTGACCCTGGTCGTCGTCTGCGCCGTCCTGTGGGTCGGCCTGGCGCTGACCGACGCCGGCCCGGGCTTCGCGACGATCGTCGTGAGCATCGTCGCCGTGATGGGCGCGGTCCTCGTATGGAGCGTCGGCCGCTACACGAACATCCGCGTGACCGACTCCGAGCTGCGGGTGGGCCGCCTCAAGGTCCGCCTCGCCGACCTGTACCCGGGCGTCTCGCAGCCCGGCGAGGTCGTCGAGGGCAAGCTCGCCGGCGGTCAGTGGGGCGCGACCGCGTCGACGGCGCACCCGCGGATCGTCGCCCTGACCCGGCGTGACGGGCAGCGCGTCATCGTCTCGACGAAGGACCCCGACGCCTTCCGCGCCGCCCTCGACGCCGTGCTCGCCGAGCACCACTGACGACCGGGCACGACGGCCACCCGAGGCCCCGCGGTCCGGGCCGGCCGCGGCATGCTCCTCACCGACCGCTCGGCACCCGCGTCCGCGTGCGGGCGTGACCGCACGACCGGGACCTTGGTCCGGCGTCCCCGTCGCCGTGAGCGGCGATGCTGCAGGCAGTGCCCCACGACGGCGCACGCCGTCCTCCGGCGGCCAGGCGACGTGGGGTCCGACGGAGGTCGGGCGACGTGGCTGTGGCGACCGCGACCCGTGAGCCTCCGGTGGGCGGCCCCTCCCCCTCGGGGCCGCCCACCCCCGTCGGACGTCTCCCCCTCCCGTGTCCCCTGCGTCCACGCCCGCGTGCCTCCGGACGGGCCGCGCGCGGCGCGTCGGCTCCGCCGCCGCCGGGACCGTGGATGATGCTGGGGCGTGCCCCACAGCCACCTGTCGACCGTGACCGCGCCCGACGAGGCTGCGACGGCTGACCCCGCCGCCCTGCGCCGGACCGCGACGCGCGCGCGTGGCTGGCTCGCGGCCGTGCTGGGGCCCGTGCTGCTGCTGACGCTCGCCGGCGCGTGGTGGCTGTGGCCGTCGGCGGACGCACGCCCGCCCGTGCTCGACACGACCGGCCCCGGCGTGACGTACACGACAGGCGCGATCACGGAGGTCCGGCCCGACGCCACGGGGATGGACCAGGCGACCGCGCGCCTGGCCGACGGCGAGGTCGTGGACCTGCACGTGCCGCCCGAGTACGTGCCCGAGGTGGCGGTGGGTGACCGGGTGCGGGTCGCGGCGCTGTCGACGGCGGACGTCGGGGACCTCACGGACGTCACCGCGCAGCCGACGCTCTCGACGACGTACCTGTTCGTCGACTTCGAGCGCGGGCCGCCGATGCTGCTGCTGGCCGCGGTGTTCGCCGGGCTCGTCGTGCTCGTGGCGCGCTGGCGCGGGCTCGCGGCGCTCGCGGGGATGGTGGTCGGCCTGCTCGTCGTCGGGGTCTTCACGCTCCCGGCGCTGCTCCAGGGCCGGCCGGCGGTGCCGGTCGCGCTCGTGACGAGCGTCGTCATCATGTACGTCGTGCTCTACCTGGCCCACGGCGTCTCGGTGCGCACGTCGACCGCGCTCGCGGGCACGCTGGTCGGGCTCGTCGCGACGGCCGCGATCGCGTCATGGGCGAGCGGGTCCGCGCACCTCACCGGCCTGTCGGGCGAGTACGCGCTCGACCTCATGTCCGCGGCGCCCGAGGTGCGGCTGCGGTCGGTGCTGCTGTGCGGCATGGTCCTGGCCGGTCTGGGCGTGCTCAACGACGTCACGATCACGCAGGCGTCGGCGGTGTGGGAGCTGCACGCGGCACGACCGGGCAGCACGTGGCGCGAGCTCGTCGGGCGCGGGATGCGGATCGGGCGCGACCACATCGCGTCGACCGTCTACACGATCGTGTTCGCCTACGTCGGCGCGGCGCTGCCGCTCGTGCTGCTCGTCAGCCTCACCGACCGCGGGCTGCTGGGCGTGCTGAGCAGCGGGGACATCGCGGAGGAGGTCGTGCGCACGCTCGTCGGGTCGATCGGGCTGGTGCTCGCGATCCCGGTGACGACGGTCCTCGCGGCGGCCCTCGTCCGGCGCAGCGCGATCCCGTCCGGTGGTCCGACGGGCGAGCCGACGATGCAGGACGACGACGACCGGACCACGGTGGGGTCGTGACCGTCGACGCACCACCGACCTCGCGCGCCCGCCGCACCGGGACGCCGCGCACCGCCGTCGTCCTCGTCGTCCTGGTGGTGCTCGCGACGCTCGGCGCGGTGGTCGGCACGATCGTCACGTGGCCGACCGACGAGCGCCGGCCGGAGACGGGCTTCGTCGAGGTCGACGTCGAGCGCGTCGCCGCGACCGTCACGGGCTCGCGCTGGGACACGTGCGACGGCACCGTCGAGGACATGGCCCCCGACGGGTCGGTCCCGTCGACGGTCCGCTGCCTGCACGTGACCGCCGAGGTCGACGCCGGGAGCGAGGCGGGCACGTCGGTCGAGGTCATCGCGACGTCCGGTCTCACGCGCGCCGACGTCCCGCCCGGCACCGCCGTCGTCCTGGAGCACTACCCGGCCGACGTGAACGGGGACGAGGTCTGGGCGTGGGGCGACTTCCGCCGGGGCGTGCCGCTCGCGACGTTCGCGCTCGCGTTCGCGCTGGTCACCGTTCTGGTCGCCGGGATGCGTGGGTTCCGGGCGCTCGTCGGGCTCGCGATCGCGTTCGTCGTGCTCGCGGTGCACCTCGTGCCCGCCCTGGTGCAGGGGCAGCCCGCGCTCGTCGCGACGCTGTCGGCCGCGACGCTCGTCGTCGTCGCCGTGCTGTACCTCGCGCACGGGCTCTCGCTGCGGACCACGACCGCGCTGCTCGGCACCCTCGGCGGCCTGCTGATGGTCACGGTGCTCGGCGTGATCGGCGCCCGCGCGGCCCACCTGCACCCCGGCTCGACCGAGGACACCTACCAGCTCGCGCGCCTGCTCGGCGACGACGGCGTGCGGATCCTGCAGGGCGTCTTCCTCAGCGGCGTCGTGCTCGCGGGCATCGGCGTGCTGAACGACGTGACGATCACGCAGGCGTCCGCCGTGTTCGAGCTACGCGCGTCCGACCCGACGGCGTCGTGGCGCGGGCTTTTCACGCGCGGCATGCGGATCGGCCGCGACCACATCGCGTCGACCGTCTACACGATCGCGTTCGCCTACGCGGGCGCGTCCCTGCCCGTCCTGCTGCTGCTCGAGCTCTACGACCAGCCGCTCGGCCTCACGCTCACGTCGGGCGCGTTCGCCGAGCAGATCGTCAGCACGCTCGCGGGGTCGATCGGCCTGGTCCTCGCGATCCCCCTGACGACGGCCGTCGCCGCCGTCGTCGCCGCGCGGCTCGCGCCCGGCCGGGTGCACGGCGGCCACGCGCACTGAGCCGTACGGACGGCGCACCGCAGCCGGTCGCGACGACGCCCGCGAAAACGGCCTGGCTCGGCGCCCCGATCCGCCATCATGCGTCCATGGCGGAGAACCTGGATCACCAGCTCGCGATGACCGCGGACCTCGTCGAGCACATGCGCGCGATCGGCGACAAGGTCGACGTGCCCCGGCAGGTGGACCACCTCGCGTTCTTCCCCAAGCGCGCGGCGGACGCCGTCGTCGCGGACCTGACGGCCGCCGGCTTCTCGGTGGGCGAGGCCCAGCGCCGGCTGTTCAAGGTGGGCGTCGAGTTCCACCGCACCGACGCGTGCGACCAGGAGTCGGCCGCCGCCTTCACGCGCGACGTCGTCGGCATCGTGAACCGGCACGGCGGCTCCTACGACGGCTGGTCCTCGATGGTGCAGCGCTAGCCCGACCGACCGGCCCGGGCTCGCCCCCCGACGACACAGCACTCCCGTCCGGGAGGGATCCGCGAACGGGGCGACAGACGAAGAACCCGCGCCGTCGCAGGCGGTGATGCCTGATCGGACGCGGGTTCCCGGTGGAGCCGCCTTGGGGAATCGAACCCCAGACCTTCTCATTACGAGTGAGACGCTCTGCCGACTGAGCTAAGGCGGCGTCGCCGTCACCGTGGGCGGACCCTCGGATCGACGAGCGCGCCCACTGTACCCGGCGCAGGGCCCTGGCTCCAAAGCGGCTAGCAGCGCTTGCCCTCGGGCGGGACGGTGCCGGTGAGGATGTACGCGTCGACGGCGTCGGCGATGCAGTCGTTCGACGACCCGTACGCCGTGTGGCCCTCGCCCTCGTAGGTGAGCAGCGTCGCGGTCGACAGGGTCGTGGCGAGCTTCTCGGCCCACGCGTAGGGCGTCGCGGGGTCGTTCGTGGTGCCGACGACAAGGATCGGGGCGGTCGCGTCCTTCGCGGAGTAGTCGTCGAGCCCCCCGACGACGGGCACGGGCCAGTCGGCGCAGATCGTGCCGCCGTAGGAGAAGAACGAGCCCATGGTCGGCGCGACCGCCTGGATCCGCTCGGCCTGCGCGCGCATCTCGGCGGGGTCGGCGCTCTGCCGGTCGTCGAGGCAGCCGATCGCCCAGAACGCCTCGGTCGCGTTGGTCGAGTAGGTGCCGTCGGCCTCGCGGTCGAAGTAGGCGTCGGCGAGCTGCAGCAGGATCGAGCCGTCGTTGTCGCGGATCGCGGCGTCGAGCGCCTGCGTGAGGTAGGGCCACGACGGCTGCGAGTACAGCGGCAGCGCGATGCCGTAGAACGCGAGCGAGCCGGTGACGCGGCGGTCCGTGCCGGTGGGCAGCGGGTCGGCGGTCGCGTGGTCGAGCAGCGCGCGGATCTGGCCCATCGCCTGGTCGACGTCACCCGTCAGCGGGCAGCGGGCGCCGGCGAGGCAGTCGGCGACGTACGCACGCAGCGCGTTCTCGAAGCCCTGCGCCTGCCCCTCGGCGAGCTCGTCGGCGGTGAGCGTCGGGTCGAGCGCGCCGTCGAGGACGAGCCGGCCGACGCGCAGGGGGAACAGCGCCGCGTACGTCGCGCCGAGCTGCGTGCCGTACGAGAAGCCGAGGTAGGAGAGCGCGTCGTCGCCGAGCGCGGCGCGCAGCACGTCGAGGTCGCGCGCGGCGCTCACCGTGTCGACGTGCGCGAGCGTCAGGCCGGACCGCTCCTGGCAGGCCTCGCCGACACCCCGGAAGACGTCGATCGCCGCCTGGATGCCCGCGTCGGTCGAGTAGTCGGCGTCGTACGCGACCACCGTGTCGAGGTCCGGTCCGTCCATGCACGCGATCGGGCTCGACCGCTGCACGCCGCGGGGGTCGAACGCGACGAGGTCGAGCTGGCGCAGCACGTCCTCGCTGATCATCGACGCGGCCTGGTCGATGAAGTCGACACCGGAGACGCCCGGGCCGCCCGGGTTGACGAGCAGCGACGCGACGGCGGATCCCCCGGTCGCGGGGCGGCGGGCCAGCGCGATGCCGATCGTGGCGCCCGACGGGTCGGCGTAGTCGAGCGGGACGGTCGCGGTCGCGCACTCGCCCTGCGCGCACGTCGTCCACTCGAGCTGCTGGTCGTAGAAGGGTGCCAGCGCCTCGTCCGGTGCGCCCGACGTCGCGGCGGACGTCGGCACCTGCGCCTGGTTCTTCGCCGGGACGCACCCGCCGAGGACGAGCACGACGACGGCGCTCAGCGCGGCGACGACGACCGCGGCACGCCGACGCGCGCCGGCGCGGGCGGGGGCGACGGACGGGCGGGACGAGGGGGTCGTGACGGGCACGCGCCTACGGTAGTCGGCGCGCCTGTGCGGCCCGGCTCATGCCCGCCGCGCGTACCGCAGATGGACCACTCCCTGCGAGAAGGTGCGCTCCTCGACGAGCCGCAGGTCGAGACGCAGGCCGTCGGGCAGGAACCGCGTGCCGCCGCCCACCGCGACCGGGACGACGAACAGCAGCACCTCGTCGACGAGCCCTGCGCGCAGCGCGTGCGCCGCGAGCCCTGGCCCGCCGATCGACACGTCGCGCGGCGACGCCTCGACCAGTGCGCGCACCGTCGCGGCGTCGAAGGCGCGCTCCAGGCGCGTGCGCGCGGTCGTCACCGCGTCGAGCGTCGTCGAGTAGACGACCTTGTCGGTGTCCTGCCAGACGGCCGCGTAGTCGAGGATCACGTCGGGCGCGTCGGGCAGGGTGTGCGCCGTCTCCCAGAACTGCATCACCTCGTACATCCGCCGGCCGTACAGGTACGTGCCGACCGGGCGTTCGAGGTCGTTGACGTACGCGTGCACGTCGTCGGGGGGCCGCGCCCAGTCGAACGCCCCGGTCGCGTCGGCGGTGTACCCGTCGAGCGACGTGATCCCCGCGTAGAGCAGCGCCACGACGTCCCCTCTCGCCTCCAGCGGCCCCTCCGGGACCGCCGTCCTGCGCCGCGCGTCCGGCCGCGGCCCCGTCCCGTCAGCCCTGCGGTCGCAGCGCGATCGCCATCGCCTCGACGGCGAGCAGCGGTGCGACGTTCCCCGCGATGCGCGTGCGCGCCTGCCCGACGGCGTCCATGCGGCGCAGCGTCTGCTCGGGCGTGCTCTGCCCGGCGAGCGTGCGCACCGTCTCGGCGTGCTCGACGTTGACGAGCTCGCCCCCCGCACCGAGCTGCACGACGAGCACGTCCCGGTAGAGCGACAGCAGGTCGACCATCGCGCGGTCCAGCACGTCGCGCTGCGCGCGCGTGGCCCGGCGCTTCTGCTCCTCCTCGAGCTGGCGGACCTGCGAGCGCAGCGCGGGCGGCAGCGTCGTCGCACCCTCCGCCCCCAGGGACCGCAGCAGCTCGGCCTTCTCGGCGGCGTCGCGGTGCTCGGTCGCGGCCTTCGCGTCGGCCTGCGCGGTCTCGACGAGCTCGCCGGCCGCGAGCACCGCGTCGCCGACCCCGCGGATCTTGGCGGCCACCGCCAGCACGGCGGACCGGCGGGCGCGCGCCTCGGGGTCGCGCGCGAGGCGGCGCGCGATGCCGACGTGGCTCTGCGCGGCACGCGCGGCGACCCCCGCGACCGCCGGGTCGACCCCGTCGCGCGACACGAGCAGCGCCGCGACAGCGTCGACCGGCGGCACGCGCAGCGCGACGGACCGGCTGCGCGAGCGGATCGTCACGAGCACGTCCTGCGGGCTCGGGGCGCACAGCACCCACACCGTGCGACCCGCCGGCTCCTCGATGGCCTTGAGCAGCGCGTTGCCGCTCGTGTCGTTCAGCCGGTCGGCGTCCTCGACGACGATGACGCGCCAGCGCCCCTGCGACGGCGAGCGCTGCGCGAGCTCCACGAGCGGGCGGACCGTGTCGGCCCGGATGACGACGCCCTCCGTCGCGACGTAGGTGACGTCGGGGTGCGTGCCGCCGAGCGTCGTCGTGCAGTCGTGGCAGCGGCCGCAGCCGCCGTCGACGCACTGCAGCGCGGCGGCGAACGCGCGGGCCGCGTTGGAGCGGCCGGACCCGGGCGGGCCCGTCAGCAGCCACGCGTGCGTCATGGCCGACGGGTCCTCGACCGCGGTGCGCAGGACGTCGACGGCCGGCTCCTGGCCGACGACGTCGTCCCAGACGCTCACGACGACACCGCGCTCTCGCCGGCGGAAGGGACGGCCGTGCCCTGTTCGACGACGTCGCCGGCCGACTGCTCGCCCGCCGCCGCGAGCAGCTCCTCGACACGGTCACCGATCACCGCGGCGAGCGCGTCGGCGGGGCGCGTCGCGTCGAGCACGAGCCAGCGGTCGGGGTCGGCCGTCGCGCGGTCGAGGAACGCGAGCCGCGTGCGGCGGTGGAAGTCGTCGCCCTCGCTCTCCAGCCGGTCGGGTGCGCTGGTCAGGCGCGCACGGCCGACGTCGGGGTCGAGGTCGAGCAGCACGGTGAGCGCGGGCAGCAGGCCGCGCGTCGCCCACAGGGACAGGTTCTCGACCTCGTCGGCGCCGAGCTCGCGGCCCGTGCCCTGGTAGGCGACGGACGAGTCGAGGTAGCGGTCGGTGACGACCACGGCCCCGCGCTCCAGCGCCGGCCGCACGAGCGACGCGACGTGGTGCGCGCGGTCCGTCGCGTACAGCAGCGCCTCCGTGCGGGCGTCGACGTGCTCGCCGTGCAGCACCGCGTCCCGCAGCGTCTGGCCGAGCGCCGTCCCGCCGGGCTCACGCGTCAGCACGACCTCACGACCCTGCGCGCGCAGCCGCTCGGCGAGCAGCCGGGCCTGCGTCGACTTGCCGGCGCCGTCGCCGCCCTCGAACGACACGAACAGGCCCGCAGCAGAAGTCACTGCGTCAGGGTAGCCGCGGCCACCCACGACCGACGCGCGCCCCCACCGCGCCGGCGGTCACTCGCCGGGGTACACGACCCCGACCTGCCGCCGGACCTCGTCCATCGTCGTCATCACCGCGAGCGTGTCGTCCCACGTCAGGCGCGGGCTCTCGACGTCGCCGGCGGCGACGCGGCGCGCGACCTCGGCGGCCTCGAACTGCAGGCCCTTGGTGCCCGGCTGGTCGAACGTCCACACGCGCCCGTCGGTGCGCTGCACGCGGAACGACGTCGGCGTGTAGAACGAGCCCGCGACGTGGATGTGGCCCTCGGTGCCGCTGATGAGCGCGACCGTGGGGGTGCGCGACCACAGCGTCGTCGAGAGGGTGGCCTGCGCGCGGTCGCCGTAGGACAGGACGATCGAGACCTGACCGTCGACGCGCGTCTCCGTCAGCGCGCCGACCGCGTGCACCGCGTCGGGGACGCCGAGGAAGTCGTGCGCGAACGACACCGGGTAGACGCCGAGGTCCAGCAGCGCACCGCCCGCGAGCTCGGGCGCGAACAGGCGGCTGGCGGGGTCGAACGTGAACGCCTGCCCGTGGTCGGCGGACAGGTTGACGATCTCGCCGATCTCGCCCGCGTCGATCACCTGGTGCAGCGCGGCGACGTGCGGCAGGAACCGCGTCCACATCGCCTCCATGACGAAGACGCCGGCCTCGCGCGCGGCCGCGAAGACCTCCTGCGCCTCGGCGACGTTGCGCGTGAACGACTTCTCGACGAGCACGTGCTTGCCGGCGCGGATCGCGAGGAGCGCGTGCTCGCGGTGCTCGGAGTGCGGCGTCGCGACGTAGATCGCGTCGACCTGCGGGTCCTCCACGAGCTGGCGGTAGCCGACGTGCGTCGTGGGGATGCCGTGCGCCGTGGCGAACCGCTCGGCGCGGTCCCGGTTGCGCGAGCCGACGGCGACGAGCTGCGCGCGCGTGTGCTCCCGGACGGCGTCGGCGAACGCGGCGGCGATGCCGCCGGCGCCGAGGATGCCCCAGCGGATCGGCGGTGCGGTACGGGGGTCCTCGGTGCGAGCCATGGCCGACAACCTAGCGCGACGAGGTGGACGGGTCCTGGTCGGGGCCCGCCCACCTGGCGCGCGGCTACTTCTTGGTCGCGGCCTTCGCGCGGGTGGTCGTGCGGCGGGCGGGCGCCTTCTTCTTCGCCGGAGCCTGCGCGCGCTTCTCGGCGAGCAGCTCGACGGCCTGCTCGGGCGTGATCGACTCGGGCGTGACGTCGCGCGGGAGCGTGCGGTTCGTCTCGCCGTCGGTGACGTACGCACCGAAGCGGCCGTCCTTGACGACGATCGGCTTGCCCGAGGTCGGGTCGTCGCCGAGCTCACGCAGCGGCGGCGCCGCGGTCGCACCACGGCCACGCTTGGGCTGCGCGTAGATCGCGAGCGCCTCCTCGAGCGTCGTCGTGAACAACGCCTCCTCGGACGCGAGCGTCCGCGAGTCGGTGCCCTTCTTGAGGTACGGGCCGTAGCGGCCGTTCTGGGCCGTGATCTCGGCGCCCGACTCGGGGTCGACGCCGACGACGCGGGGCAGCGACAGCAGCTTGAGCGCGTCGTCGAGCGTCACGGTCTGGAGCGACATCGACTTGAACAGCGACGCCGTGCGCGGCTTCGGCGCGGCAGCCAGGGCCTTCTTGCGTGCGGCGGCCGACAGCGACGGGTCGAGCTCGGGCTCGGGCAGCAGCTCGGTCACGTACGGGCCGTAGCGGCCGTTCTTCGCGACGATCGTCGTGCCCGTCGACGGGTCCTCGCCGAGCACCAGGTCACCCTCGGGCTGCGTCTCCATGAGCTCGCGCGCCTTCTCGACCGTGAGCTCGTCGGGGGCCAGGTCGTCGGGGACCGACGCGCGACGCGGGTTGCCGTCCTCGCCGAGGACGTTCGCGTCCTCGAGGTACGGGCCGTACCGGCCGACGCGCAGCGTGAGCCCGTCGCCGATCTCGATCGAGTTGACCTCGCGCGCGTCGATCTCACCGAGGTTCGCGACGAGGTCGCGCAGACCTTCGCCCTCGCCGGGCAGCGCCGGGTCGCCGAAGTAGAACTGCGCGAGCCAGTCGCTGCGCGCCTTCTCGCCCGACGCGATGAGGTCGAGGTCCTCCTCCATCGAGGCCGTGAAGTCGTAGTCGACCAGGCGGTCGAAGTTCTCCTCGAGCAGGCGCGTCACGGCGAACGCGAGCCACGACGGCACGAGCGCCTGCCCGCGGGACGTCACGTAGCCGCGGTCGAGGATGACGGAGATCGTCGCCGCGTACGTCGACGGGCGCCCGATCCCGCGCTCCTCCAGCGCCTTCACGAGCGACGCCTCGGTGTAGCGCGGCGGCGGGGACGTGCGGTGGCCGTCGGCGGCGAGGTCGCGCGCGGTCAGCGGGTCGCCCTCGGCCATCGTCGGCAGGCGCGACTCGCCCTTCTCGCCCGAGGCGCCCTCCGCGGCGTCGTCCTCGTAGCGGGAGACGTCACGGCCCTCCTCGTACGCGGCGAGGAAGCCGCGGAAGGTGATCACGGTGCCGGACGCCGAGAACACCGTCTCGACCGGGGCGTCGCCGACCGACGTGCCCGCCGTGGGCGTCGCCGTCGCCGCGATCCGGACCGACGCCGTCTGCCCGCGCGCGTCGGCCATCTGGGACGCCACGGTCCGCTTCCAGATGAGCTCGTACAGGCGGAACTGGTCGCCGGTGAGCTCGCGCGCGACCTGGGCGGGCGTGCGGAAGTGGTCGCCCGCGGGGCGGATCGCCTCGTGCGCCTCCTGCGCGCCCTTCGCCTTCGACGTGTAGACGCGCGCCGCGTCCGGCACGTACTCCGGGCCGTACAGCTCGGACGCCTGCCGGCGCGCCGCGTCGATCGCCTGCGACGACAGCGCGGGCGAGTCGGTCCGCATGTAGGTGATGTAGCCGTTCTCGTACAGCGTCTGCGCGGTGCGCATCGTCTGCCGCGACGACATGCGGAGCTTGCGGGACGCCTCCTGCTGGAGCGTCGACGTCGTGAACGGCGCGGCGGGGCGGCGCGTGTACGGCTTGGTCTCGAGGCTCGCGACCGACCAGGCCGCGTCGTCCAGGCCCGCGACGAGCGCGTGCGCCGCGGCCTCGTCGAGGTGCACCACGTCGCCGCCGCGCAGGCGGCCGCGGTCGTCGAAGTCCCGGCCCGACGCCACGCGCCGGCCGCCGACACCCGTGAGGCGCGCGGAGAACTGCGGCTGGGTCGCGTCCTCGACGGCGAACGTGCCCGTCACGTCCCAGTAGTCGGCGGCGACGAACGCCATGCGCTCGCGCTCGCGCTCGACGACGAGCCGCGTCGCGACCGACTGCACGCGCCCCGCGGACAGGCCCTGCCGGACCTTGCGCCACAGCACCGGGCTGACCTCGTACCCGTACAGGCGGTCGAGGATGCGGCGGGTCTCCTGCGCGTCGACCAGGCGGTCGTCGAGGTCACGCGTGCTCTGCAGCGCCCGCTGGATCGCCTCGCGCGTGATCTCGTGGAACACCATGCGCTTGACGGGGACCTTGGGCTTGAGCTCCTGCAGCAGGTGCCACGCGATGGCCTCGCCCTCGCGGTCCTCGTCGGTCGCGAGGTAGAGCTCGTCGGAGTCCTTCAGCAGCTTCTTGAGCTCGCTGACCTTCTTCCGCTTGTCCGGGTCGACCACGTAGTACGGGACGAAGCCGTTGTCGACGTCGACCGCGAACTTGCCGAACGGGCCCTTCTTCATGTCGGCGGGCAGCTCGGACGGCTGCGGGAGGTCGCGGATGTGCCCGACGCTCGCCTCGACGTCGTACCCCTCGCCGAGGTACCCGGCGATCGTGCGCGCCTTCGCCGGCGACTCCACGATCACGAGCTTGCGCCCTGCAGACATCCGTCAGGCCTTCCTACCGAGTCCACGAGCCACACCGGCCCGTGCGAACCTCACCGCTGGGGACTCTACGTCGTGCCGTCAACTCTCCGGCAACCTGGATGCCGCGGCCTGCCGCAGCACGAGCAGCAGCGCGAACGCGACGCACGCGGCGGCCAGCACCCCCGTGGCCCCGCCGGCGTAGGCGAGGACCTCGTCGGCGCGCGAGGGTACCGCGTCGACGTGGCGCCACGTGTACGACAACGACCAGACGGCCACGACGCCCGCGACGGCCCCGCCGACGAGCAGGCTGCCGACGACCGCGCGCAGCGACCGGCGCCCGGCGGCCGTCCCGCCGTCGACGCGGCGGAGAGCCCCCGTCGACGTCCCGGTCCGACCGGGCGTCAGGGCGACCATCGCGCACGCCACCGCCCCCCACGCCAGCACGACGAGCACCCCGGCGACGACGTCCGACGGGCGGTGCCACTGGCCGATGAGGGTCGAGACGCCGGTGACCGTCGTGTAGCCGGCACCCGCGACGGCGGCCCACGGACGCACGCGCGGCGGGACGACGAGCAGCAGCGCGACCGACACGGAGGCCGCCGCCGTCGTGTGCCCGCTCGGCAGCGTGTTGCCGTAGCTCTCCGCGACGCCCAGGTCCGGCCGGTAGAACACCTCGAGCTTGAGCAGCCGGGTCGTGACGTTGGCACCGATCATGAGGACCGCGACCTGCACCGCGAGCTCCCACCGGCGGCGCAGCACCGCGATCGCCATCGCGCCGAGGATCACCGCCGCGATGAACCCCACGGACACGACGTCGAGCACGCGCTCCGCGACCCGCCACAGCTGCGTCTGGCCGTACTCCGCCCCGCGCAGCGCGGCGAGCTCGACCACCTGACCGGACGTGGTCGTGACGAAGACCTTCCACAGCGCCCACACGCCCACGACGCTCGCCACCGCGACGGCGAAGCACGCCACGACGACGCCCGCGCGCCCGTCCGGCGAGCGCGACGGGACGACCGGGGTCGGTCGGGTCACGGGGGCGCTGCTCACCACCACACGGTAGGTCACGTCGCGGCACGCCGTTCCGTCGTCGTCGGGTCGTGGGGCGCTCGTCACACGACCTGCACACGACGCCCGTCAGCCCACCGGCACCGGCTCCCCCGCTGCGACGACCACCGCGTGCCGGCACGCCTCCAGCCGGCGACGGTTCTCGTCGTCCGCGTTGATGCACAGCAGGCAGCCGCCCCGACGCTCGAGCGCCGCCGCGGCGTCGTCGATCGCCTCCGCGGCCCGGCCGCTGCGCAGTGACATCGCCTGCAGGTCCAGCACGACGAGCGACGCGCACGCCGACAGCGCGTCGAGCAGCGCCCGCAGGCGCCCCACGTCACCGCGCCCGAACGACCCCGCGGGTCGCACGTTCGCCGTCAGCCAGGTCGTCTGCTCGTCGGTGCCGGTCATCGTGCCCTCCGTCGCGGTCGGGACTGCGTCGACGACCATCCGACCGCCGCGACCTGTGACCCGGCTGGATGCGAGCCACGGAGCGGCTGGGGACCTCGCTCGCGTCAGTGCCGGTCGTGCGGTGCGGTCCCGACGGCCGGTGCCCCGGGGTCGCCCGCGGTGGGCGGTGTGCGCGGCACGCCCGGTACGGGTGACGCCGGTGCGTCGTCGTGCCACACCCACGTCGCCAGGATGCCGTCGAGCGCCTCGACGGCCCGTGCGTGCCACGACGACGACAGCACGCCGACGACGAACGCCCAGCCGTCCCGGTCGACGTGCGTGTCGGTGAGCACCGACGGCCCGCCCGCGCTCGCCGTGACGCGCCACCCGGTGCCGAGCGGCGAGTCGACCCGGTCGACCGGTCCGAGGGCACGCCAGCCGTCGGGCGGCTGCGTCGCGAACCGCTCGGCACGGGCCGCCGCGGGCAGCACCTCGTGCTCACGCCAGCGCGACCCCACGCGCCCGAGGCACACCACGAGCAGGTGCACCCCCGCGGTCAGGGTGACGCGCGCGTCCTGGCGCGAGCCGTCCGGGCCGATGTCGCCGCCACCGGCGTTCGGGCCGGGAGCCCGCAGCGACCAGCCCGGTCGGCCGTCGCCGAGCGGTGCGACCGCGACCTCGTGCGCGCGCACGTACGGGTCCGCGGGTGCCGGCGTCGACGGACCCCACAGCGGTGCGGACCGGAACGCCCGGCGCAGGTCGTCGGCCTGCTCGGGGAAGTCACGGACCAGACGGCGCAGCGTGCGCTCGCGCCACCACAGGACGCGCGCCACGTGCAGCACGACGGCCACTCCCGCGAGCAGCGAGAGGACGAGCGCCAGGTCCAGCAGCGCGCCCGTCGGGTCGTCGGCGAGGGTGCCGGCCGCGCGTGCGCCGGTGCGGACGAGCGAGGGCATGCCACCGGCATCGGCCCGCCGGCCGGGCGACTTGAGCGCGGCCGCGGTGCGCGCGGCTCCGGGTCAGACGGCCCGCTCGACGTGCACGTGGATGACGCTCGACGACTGCCGCACCGACGCCACGCGGTACGCCGCCGGGAGGTCCGCGAGGTCCTCGAACAGCCGCTCCCCGCGGCCCAGCAGGACCGGGACGACGGCGTAGCGCAGGTCGTCGACGAGGTGCGCCCGCAGGTACTGCCGGACGGTCGCCGCTCCCCCGCCGAGGCGCACGTCGAGCCCGCCCGCGGCCTCGCGCGCGCGGTCGAGCGCCGCGTGGATGCCGTCGGTCACGAAGTGGAACGTCGTGCCGCCCGCCATCTCCAGCGGCGGGCGCGGGTGGTGCGTGAGGACGAACACGTCGCAGTGGTACGGCGGGTCCTCGCCCCACCAGCCGCGCCACGACCCGTCGCCCCAGTCGCCGCGGATCGGGCCGAACATGTTGCGGCCCAGGATCCAGGAGCCGATCCCCTCGAACCCCGCGTCCACGGCCTCGTCGTCGAGCGGGTCCGCGGGCGCGCGCCCCTCGGCCTCGTCGAGGTCCTGGAACCGCCGCGTGCCGAACATCCAGCCGTGCAGCAGCTCCATCGCCCCCACGCCCAGCGGCTCGTCGAGCGACTGGTCGGGGCCTGCGACGAAGCCGTCGAGGCTCATCGACATCGTGTGCACGCGCAGCCTGCCGGTCCGGGTCATGGCGTCCTCCTGGTCGTGTCGGGATGCTGTCGTCGGGTGGTCGGAGCAGGGGCCACGATCTCGACACGGCGACGGTGTCGAGATCCGCCGGTCGGTTCCGACCAGAAGACGGACCACCCGCCCGGGTCGGTCGACCGACGGAAGGACAGACCCGTGAAGTACATGCTGCTCATCTGGAACCGGCCCGGCTTCACCGACGAGCTCTCGGAGGCGGAGCGCACCACGCTGTTCACCGAGGTCGGCTCGATCATGGACGAGCTCACCGAGCGCGGCGAGCTCGTCGGCGGTGAGGCGCTGGCCGACCCGTCCGCCGCGCGCACCACGCGGCTCGTCGACGGCCGCACGACGCTCACCGACGGGCCGTTCGTCGAGAGCAAGGAGCAGTTCGCCGGCTACGTCGCGATCGACGTCGAGACGCACGAGCGCGCCGAGGAGATCGCCGCCCGCTGGCCCGACACGCGGTTCGGCGGGGCGATCGAGCTGCGCGCGGTCATGACGGGGTCCGGCGAGGAGATGTGACGGCGCCTCCTGCACCGGCGTCCCCGTCCGCGTCGGAGGACTCGTCCGCGTCGGAGGGCTCGTCCGCGTCGACGGGCTCGTCCGCGTCGGCGGGCTCGTCCGCGTCGGCGGTGCGGGTCGAGGACGTGCTGCGGGAGGCCGGGCCGCACGTGCTCGCGGCGCTCGTCCGACGGCACGGGCAGTTCGACGCGTGCGAGGACGCCGTGCAGGAGGCACTGCTCGCCGCCGCGACGCAGTGGCCCGTCGAGGGCGTGCCCGCCGACCCGCGGGCCTGGCTCACGACGGTCGCGCGGCGGCGGCTCACCGACGCGTGGCGGTCCGACTCCGCACGCCGGGTCCGGGAGGCGGCCGTCGCCCGGGACCCGGCAGCGCGGCGCACGGCTCCGGGCCCGGACGACGAGCCGCCGTCGCACGACGACACGCTCACGCTCCTGTTCCTGTGCTGCCACCCCGCGCTGACGCCCGCGTCGCAGGTCGCGCTGACCCTCCGGGCCGTCGGTGGTCTCACGACGGCCGAGATCGCGGCCGCGCACCTCGTCCCCGAGGCGACGATGGCGCAGCGGATCAGCCGCGCCAAGCGGACCGTGCGCGGCGAGCCGTTCACGCTGCCCTCGGCGGCCGAGCGGCCCGCGCGTGTGGCGGCCGTCCGGGAGGTGCTGTACCTCGTCTTCACCGAGGGGTACACCGCGTCGGGCGGGTCCGAGCTCGTGCGCGTCGACCTCACGTCGGAGGCGATCCGGCTGACGCGTCTGCTGCACGCGCTGCTGCCCGACGACGGCGAGACGACCGGCCTGCTCGCGCTCATGCTGCTCACCGACGCGCACCGCGCGGCCCGAGTCGGGGCGGACGGCATGCTCGTGCCGCTCGCCGAGCAGGACCGGTCGCGGTGGGACAGGTCGCAGATCGACGCCGGGGTGGCGCTCGTGACGGCCGCCCTCGCCGTGCACCCCGCAGGGCCGTACCTGCTGCAGGCCGCGATCGCCGCCGTGCACGCCGAGGCCGCGACGGCCGCCGACACCGACTGGCCGCAGGTCGCGGCCCTCTACCGGCTGCTCCACCATGTCGCGCCCGGCCCGATGGTGACCCTCAACCGGGCCGTGGCGGTCGCGATGGTGTCCGGCCCGCGCGCCGGGCTCGACCTGCTCCGCCCCCTCGACGACGACCCGCGCACGGCCGACCACCACCGCCTCTGGGCGGTCCGCGCCCACCTCCTGGAGCGGGCGGGCGACGTGCCGGCCGCCGTCGACGCCTACCACCGTGCCGCCCGCCTCACGACGAGCCTTCCGGAACGCCGCTACCTCGACACCCGCGCGACCCGCCTCGCCCCGCCCACTCCTCCGGACGACCCGGGCGCGACCCCGTCATGGTGACCGGTACGGGCCGCTGACCGGTCGCCATGACCGGGTCGCGCTCCGCCCCTCACGACCACGGGTCGACGACCTCGATGCCGAGGCCGCGGAAGTCCCGCACGTTGCGGGTCGGCGCGTCGCCGCCGTCGCCGCGTCGCCGCGTCGTCGAGCGCAACATCACGCGCGTCTGACCGGTCCGATGCGCGCGTGATGTTGTGCTCGGCGGCTGTCAGGAGCGGCGACCGGGGCGGACGCGGAGCACCGCTCCGTCCCGGGTGTCGCGACCGGAGGGACGCGACCGCCCACAGTGCTCCCGGGACGGAGCGGTGGATCGAGGGCGACCGGCGTCGACGGACGACGGTCGCGGACCGGGCCCGAGGGCGTCGGGCGGGTGACGGCTCGCGCAGCGCGAGCCGGGCGCGCGAGCGGGCGGGTGAGGGCTCAGCGCAGGGCGAGCTCCGGGGGGACGGGGACGGGGGTGAAGCCCGCGGCCTCGACGCGGGCCGGGTCGTGGCGCAGGCACGCGACGGTCCGGCGCGGGTCGTCGCCGGGGACCGCGGGCGCGACGAGCTCGGGCTGGACGTGCGCGCACGCGTCGAACACGAACGGGCAGCGCGCGCGGAACGGGCAGCCGGAGGGCAGCCGCGCGAGGTCCGGCGGGGAGCCGGGGATGCCGCCGAGCTCGCGGCGCGGGCCGCGCAGCGGCGGGAAGGAGTGCAGCAGCCCGTTGGAGTACGGGTGGCGAGGGCGGCGGTAGACGTCCTGCGCGGTGGCGTCCTCGACGATCTCGCCGGCGTACATGATCGCGATGCGGTCGGCGATCTCGATGAGCAGGGACACGTCGTGCGTGATGAAGATGACCGAGAACCCGAGGCGGTCGCGGAGCTGGGCGATCTGCTCGACGATCTGCCGCTGCATGACGACGTCGAGCGCCGTGGTGGGCTCGTCCATGATGAGGACCTGCGGGTCCAGGGCGAGCGCCATCGCGATCATGACGCGCTGCCGCATGCCGCCCGAGAGCTGGTGCGGGTAGGCACGCAGCCGGTCGGGCGAGATGCCGACCATGTCGAGGAGGTCGGCCGCGCGCTCCAGGGCCTCCTTCTGCGAGACGCCCGGCCGGTGCGCGCGGATCGCGTCGGCGATCTGCCGCCCGACCCGGAACACGGGGTTGAGCGAGTTCATCGCGCCCTGGAAGACGATCGCGAGGTCCTGCCAGCGGGACGCGCGGAGCTCGGCGTCGGACATCGACAGGATGTCCGCGGTCGAGCCGTCGCGGCCGTGGAACAGCACCTCGCCGCCGGTGATGAGTCCGGGCGGCGGGAGCAGCCGGGTCGCGGCGTACGCGAGCGTCGACTTGCCGCAGCCGGACTCGCCCGCCAGTCCGAGGACCTCGCCGCGGTTGAGGGTCAGCGACGCCTGGCGCAGCACGTGGACGGGGTTCTCGTCGTAGCCGTAGTCGACGGACAGGTTGCGGATCTCCAGGACGGGATCCGCCGCCGGGACCCGCCGCTCGACAGGTTGCGCGCTCACGACCGGTCCTCCTTGGCCTCGTGCACGACCGGCGTGAAGCCGATGCGCGGGCGGATGCCGCGCTTGCGCAGCGTGCGGGCGTGCAGGCCCGTCGAGCGCAGGCGCGGGTTGACGAACTCGTCGATGCCGAAGTTGATGAGCGTGAGCGCCATGCCGAGCAGGGCGATGCACAGGCCCGCGGGCACGAACCACCACCACGCGCCGCGCTGGAGCGCGAGGTTGCCCTGCGCCCAGAACAGGATGGTCCCCCAGTTCCACTCGGACACCGACGTGACGCCGATGAACGCGAGCGTGATCTGCGACAGGACCGCGAACGTCACGGTGCCGACGAACCCGGCGGCGATGATCGCCGTGAGGTTGGGCAGGATCTCCGCGAGCACGATGCGCCAGGTCCGCTCGCCGTTGGCGCGCGCGGCCTCGACGAAGTCGCGCTTGCGCAGGGACAGCGTCTGGGCGCGCAGGACGCGTGCGCCCCACGCCCAGCCGGTGACCGCGATGACGGCGGCGACGGTGAGCCCGCCCGCGGACGGGAGCTGCCCCGCGATGAGGATGATGAGGGGCAGCTGCGGGATCACCAGGAAGATGTTCGACAGCGCGGACAGCGTCTCGTCGCCCGCTCCCCCGACGAACCCCGCGGTCACGCCGATGAGGACGCCGATCACCGTCGCGAGCACGCCCGCGACGAGCCCGACGACGAGCACGCCGCGGGTCCCGACGAGCACCTGCGACAGGATGTCCTGCCCGAGGTGCGTCGTGCCGAACCAGTGCGCGCCCGACGGCGGCTGCAGGATGTCGGGGCTCACGGCGCTCGGGTCGTAGGGCGCGATCCACTCGCCGATCACGGCGAGCACCGCGAAGAACCCGAGGATCGCCAGGCCCGTGATCGCCTTGCCGTTGCGCAGGAACAGCAGCTTGCGCTTGCCCGCGACGGGTGCGGTCGCGTCGGTCGCGACGTCCTGCGTGTCGGTGAGGACCGAAGTCTCGACGGCCATGTCAGCCCTCCTGCCGGGTGCGCGGGTCGAGCGCGGCGTAGACGAAGTCCGCGACGATGTTCGCGACCAGCACGGACAGTGTGATCACGAGGAAGCAGCCCTGCATGAGCGTGTAGTCGTGGTTGGTCGTCGCGTTGTAGAGCAGGAAGCCGATGCCCGGGTAGGAGAAGACCATCTCCATGATGAGCGTCCCGCCGACGATGAAGCCGAGGGACAGGGCGAACGACGAGATCTGCGGGAGCACCGCGTTGCGGGCGGCGTAGCCGAAGATCACCGCCCGCTCCGACAGGCCCTTGGCCTGCGCGACCGTCACGTAGTCCTCCGACGAGACGGTCACCATCATGTTGCGCATGCCGAGGATCCAGCCGGCGATCGACGACACGACGATCGTGAGCGCGGGGAGCGTCCCGTAGTAGAGGACGGACCCGATGAACTCGGGCGTGAACGCGGGCACCATCGAGCGGTCGTAGGCGCCCGACGACGGGAACCAGCCGAGGTTCACCGAGAAGATCGCGATGACGACGAGCCCGAGCCAGAAGTACGGGACCGCGGAGAAGAACGTCGAGATCGGCAGCAGCGAGTCGGCCCACGTGCCGCGCCGCCAGCCGATGCCCGTGCCGAGCAGGGTCCCGACGACGAACGCGATCACCGTCGCGACGCCGACCAGGCCGACCGTCCACGGCAGCGTCTGCTGGATCATCTCCGCGACGGGCGTCGGGTAGTAGGTGAACGAGACGCCGAGGTTCCCGTGCAGCAGCAGGTTCCAGTAGTCGAGGTACTGCTGCCACACCGACTTCTGCTCGTCGAGGCCGAAGAGCGTGCGGATCGCGGCCTCGGCGGACGAGTCCAGACGGCCCTGGCTCTTCGCCATGATCGCCTTGACGGGGTCGCCGGGCATGAGTCTCGGGATGATGAAGTTGATGGTCACCGCGGCCCAGGCGGTGACGACGTAGAAGATGCCGCGGCGGACGAAGAACCTCACCGGTCGCCCTCCTTCAGTGTGTCGACGGCGACGGTCTCGACGGCGGTCTCGTCGTCGGACGCGTGCAGCAGGTCGACGTCGATCGCCGGACGCTCCCCGTACGCGTCGAGCACGTCGCCGAGCCGCGGGCTGTCGGGCCGGTCGGAGTACCCCCAGCACGCGGCCTCGCGCCTCTCGCCGACGGCGAGCAGCGGCGGCACCTCGGTGCGGCACAGGTCGACGGCGAACGGGCAGCGCGGGTTGAACCGGCACCCGGTCGGCGGGCGGACGAGCGACGGCGCCTCGCCGCGGGCACCCCGGGCGCGCGCGTCGAGGTCGTCGGGGTCGGGCGCGGACCGCACCAGCAGCTGCGTGTACGGGTGCTTCGGGTCCTGCGTCACCGACTCGGAGTCGCCGGTCTCGACGATCCGCCCGGCGTACATGACCATCGTCCGGTCGGCGAAGTACCGGGCCGACGCGATGTCGTGCGTGATGTAGAGGATCGCGATCTGCAGGCGGTCGCGCAGGTCGCGCAGCAGGTTGAGGATGCCGAGGCGGATCGACACGTCGAGCATCGAGATCGGCTCGTCGGCCAGCAGCACCTCGGGGTCCGCCGCGAGCGCGCGGGCGATCGCGACGCGCTGCCGCTGCCCGCCCGACAGCTCGTGCGGGAACTTGTCGACGTACCGCTCGACGGGGGTGAGCTGCACGCGCTCGAGCAGCGTCGTCAGGGCGTCCTCGAGGTCCGCGCCGCGGAGCTTCCCCTGGTGGATCCGGACGCTGCGGGTCAGCGTGTAGCGCACGGTGTGCACCGGGTTCAGGGACCCGAACGGGTCCTGGAAGATCATCTGGACGCGCCGCACGTAGCGGCGGAACGCGCGGCGGCTGCGCGCGGTCGCGTCGGACCCGTGCAGCAGGATCTGCCCGCTCGTCGCGGGCGTGAGCTGCGACAGCAGCCGCGCGATCGTCGACTTGCCGGAGCCGGACTCGCCGACGAGCGCGACGACGCGGCCGCGGTGCAGCGCGAGGTTCACGTCGTCGACCGCGTGCACGAGCGCGCGACGGCGGAAGGAGCCGGTCACGAAGTGCTTGCGCAGGTCGACGGCCTGCAGGACGGGGGTGTCGGGGGCGGCCTCGGACGCGGCGGGCGCGTCCGGTGAGGCGGGGAAGGTCATGGAGCTCACCTGTCGGCTGGTGGAGGGTCGACGAGGGGTGGCCCCGGGGCGACGGCGAGGAGTCCGCCGCCCCGGGGACCGGGTGGGTCAGTCCTGCGTCGGCTCCAGGTTCATGACGATCCGGGCGGCCTGCGGACCCGTCGGCTGCGGGTTCGCGTACAGGTCGTCGGCCGTCGGGAAGCCGGTGTAGTTCTTCGTCGAGTACTGCGCGACGGCCGGGCGCGACCAGATGACCAGGCCGGGCACGTCCTCGACGTACGCCTTCTGGATCGTCTCGATCGCGGTCTGCCGCGCGGCGTCGTCGGACGCACCCTTGAAGTCGGCCAGGGCCTGCGTGACGGCGTCGTTCTTGTACCGGCCGAAGTTCCACGTCGCGGTCTCGCCGAGCGGCACGTACGAGTTGCCGTCCATGAGGTTGGCGTACATGTTCCACGGGGTCGCGCCGCCGTCGGTCCAGTGCAGCGTCGCCTGGAAGTTGCCGAACGGGATGATGTCGTTGAACCAGGCGTCCTGGTTCGCGGCGTTGACCGTGGCGTCGACGCCGAGCTGCGCGGCACCCGTCTTGATGAGGTCGAGCGCGGTCAGGTAGTCGTTCCAGCCCGCGGGGTTCACGAGCTCGAACGTCACGACCTCGCCGTCCGGGTCGACGAGCTTGTCGGACCCGTTCCACGTGTAGCCGGCGTCCGTGAGGATCTGCTTCGCCTCGTCGACGTCGACCGTCAGCTCGTCGCCCTTGAACTCGGGCGCGAGGTACTGCTCGCCCGACGGCATCGGCATGCCGGTCACCGAGTCGATGACGGGCCACACGCCCGATCCCGCGAGCTCGGAGATCTGCGCCCGGTCGACGACGAGGTTGAGCGCCTTGCGGAACGCGACGTCGTTGAACGGCTTCGTCTCGTTGTTGAGGAAGAGGATGTCGGAGCCGAAGCCGCCGCCCGCGACCTGGTGGTGGTGGTCGGGGTCCTTGGCGATGAAGACGTCCTCGTAGTCCGCGATGAACGTCCAGCCCCACTGCGCCTCACCGGTCGTGAGGGCCGTCGTGAGCGCGTTGTTGTCGTTGTACGACGAGTACTGCAGCTTGGCGACCTTCGGCTCGCCGCCCCAGTAGTCGGGGTTCGGGACGAGCGTCGCGGCCTGCGGCGTCCAGGTGTCGAGCAGGTACGGGCCGGTGCCGACGGGCTCGGTGTCCGTGAACGTCGTCGGGTCCTGGTCCTTCCAGAGGTGCTCGGGGACGATGACCTGCTGCAGCAGCTTGACCTGGTTGACGTACTGGGACTCGGTGAACGTGATCGTCACCTTGCCGTCGGCGTTCTCGACCTTGTCGATCTGGTCGGGGAAGTTGTTGTTGATCGCCGGGTAGTCGATGAGCAGCTGCAGCGTGAACGCGACGTCGTCCGCCGTGAAGTCCTCGCCGTCCGACCACTTCACGCCGTCGCGCGGGGTGATCGTCGCGGCCGTGTAGTCGTCGTTCCACTCGACCGACTCCGCGAGCCATGGCTCCGGGTCCTCGAGCGGGTTCACGTCGTTGACCTGCATGAGCGACTCGTAGATCACCCACGCGTAGCCGAGCGACTTCGCCGCCGAGCCCGTCGGGATCAGCGGGCTCTGGTTCTCGTTCTGCGGGCCGTTCGGCATGCCGACCGTCAGGACGGCACCGTCACCGCCGGTGCTGTCGTCGGACGTGCCGCCGCCACCCGAGCAGGCGGTGGCGAGCAGCGCGACGGTCGCGACACCGGCCACCATCGTTGCGAGCTTGCGCGTTCTCACGAGTGCCTCCTTGCACTGACTGCTGGTTGTGGGGTCCTGCGGTGCTGCGCTGTGGGATCAGGGGGCGGTCGACGCCGGGATGTCGACGTCGACCGTGAGGCGCAGGTCGCCCGAGGAGCGACCGACGCGGAGCGTGTACGTCCCGGCCGGGGTGACCCAGCCGTGGCCTGCGGTGTCCCAGGTGCGCAGCGCGTCGGCGCGCACGTGCACCCGGGCGGTCGTGCGCTCGCCGGGGGCGGCGTGCACGACGGTGAAGCCGCCGAGCCAGCGGACCGGGCGGTCCGGGCTCGGGGCGGGGGGCTCGACGTAGACCTGGACGACCTCGCGACCGGCGCGCGGGCCGGTGTTCAGGACGGTCACGTCGAGGTCGACGCCGCCTTCGGCGGGTGTGGCGGCGACGGTGGCCGACTCGTGCTCCCACGTCGTCCACCCGAGCCCGTGCCCGAACGGCGCCGCGGGCGTCCGGCCGAGCCGCAGCCACGACCGGTACCCGACGTGGACGCCCTCGTGGTAGTCGACGACGCCGTCGACGGGGACCGCGTCGGGCACGGGCACGTCGTCCTCGTGCGCGGGCAGCGTCCACGGCAACCGGCCCGACGGCTCGGTCACGCCGGTCAGCACGTCCGCGAGCGCCTCGGGCCACTCCTGCCCGCCGAGCCAGGCCCAGACGACGCACGGCGCCTCGTCGAGCCACGGCAGCAGGACCGGTGCGCCCGCGTTGACGACGACGACCGTGTGCGGGTTCGCGGCGAGCACGGCTTTGACGAGCTGGTCCTGCGTCCCGGGCAGCGCGAGGCTCGTCCGGTCGTAGCCCTCGGACTCGATCTCCTCGTTGGTGCCGACCACGACGACCGCGAGGTCCGCCGCCTCGGCGGCCGCGACGGCGTCGGCGAGCAGCTCGTCGGGCGACGTGCCGGGCACGCGGTGCACGAGCTCGGCACGCGCGAACGACGCGTACCCGACGGGGTGCACCGCCTGGACGTGCGCGTCGACGTCGACGGTCGTCGGCTCGGTCACGTCGAGGACGAGCGTCGCGGGGACGGGCTGGTTGACCGAGGAGTCGAGGATGACCTCGGCGCCGACGGCGTGGTCGCTCGTCGAGACTGCCTGCTCGCCGATCGCGACGAGGTGCCGCCCGACGGTCCCGACGCCGACCTCGTGCCGCCCGGGCTCGTCGAGCCGGACCGTGGTGCGCAGGCGGACGGTGACCGCGTCGTCGCGCACGTCGCGCAGCCAGCCGCCCCACGTGGTGGTGGTGTGGGCGTCGAGGACAGAGCCGTCGGCGTCGAGCAGCTCGACGAGCACCCCGGCCTCCCCGTCCGGGGTCGTGCAGCGGCCCGCGAGGTCGAGCTGCGGGGGCAGCAGGCGGGACACGGCACCGGAGTGCACGTCGACGTGCGCACCGGCGAAGGCGCTGGTCAGCGCGTCGTGCGGCGTCGACGAGCGCTCGGGCCGGACGTACGCGGAGCCGCCGCCCTGGACGAACGGGCTCACCGCGTTGGGGCCGAGCAACGCGATCCGCCGGACGTCGTCGGCGGCCAGCGGGAGCGCGTGCTCCTCGTCGCGCAGCACGACCATCGACCGGCCGACGAGCGTGCGCAGCGTGCCGCGCACGTCGACGTCGGCGACCTCGGCCCGGTGCTCCCCGGACGCCTCGACGCCGTCGAGCGCACCGACCCGCTGCGCGAGCCGCAGGATGCGGAGCACCTTGTCGTCGAGGACGGCCTCGCTGACCCGTCGGGAGCGGACCGCGTCGAGCAGACCGTCGCCCCACGGTCCGTCGGGCCCGGGCATCTGCAGGTCGAGCCCGCCGTACGCGGCCTTCTCGACCGTGTTGGTCGCGACCCAGTCGGACACGACGACCCCGTCGAAGCCCCACTCGTCCTTGAGCACGCCGGTGAGCAGCGGCCGGTGCTCGAGCACGGGTGCGGCGGTCGTGCCGTCGTCGACGCCCGAGTACGCGCCCATGACGGACCACGCGCGCGCCTCGCGGACCAGCCGCTCGAAGGGCGCGAGGTAGACCTCGCGGAGCGTGCGCTCGTCGACACGGGACAGGTACGTCGTGCGCTCGGTCTCGGAGTCGTTGGCGACGAAGTGCTTGACGCACATGCCGACGCCGCGGTCCTGCGCGCCGCGCACGACGTGCACCGCGATCTCGCCCGTGAGCACGGGGTCCTCGGAGTAGCACTCGAAGTGCCGGCCGCCGACGGGCGTGCGCTGGAGGTTGACCTGCGGCGCGAGGACGAGGTCGACGCCGTGCCGACGGGCCTCGGCGGCGAACAGCGCGCCGACCTCGTCCGCGAGGTCGACGTCCCACGTCGCGGCGAGCGCGCTGGGGGCGGGGAACGACGCGGCGGTCTCGGTCGGGTCGTCGCTCACGCCGCGGACGCCCGCGGGGCCGTCGGAGACGTGCATCGCGCGCAGGCCGATGCGCTCGATCGCGGTCGTGGACCACAGGCCCGCCCCGACGACCAGACGCACCTTCTCCTCGGTCGTGAGCTGCCGGAGCAGCCCGTCGAGGTGGGCGTCGGGCCGGGTGGCCGCGGTGGTGTCGGTCGACACGGGATGTTCTCTCCGTCCGGACGTCGTCGTTGCCGTCGAGCGCAGTCAAGCACAACTTACTGACTTGTTAGTAAGTCGGTAGGTCACAGTATGGTTTCGGCCATGGACGACGCCGTCACCCCCGCGACGGGCTCACCCGAGCCCGCCAAGCGCACCCGCCGACCGCGGCAGGCCACCGCCGAGCGCCGCGCGGAGATCCTGCGCGCCGCCGCGCACACCTTCGGCTCCAAGGGCTACAAGACCGGGTCGCTCGCCGAGGTCGCCGAGCAGGTCGGGATCACGCACGCCGGCGTCCTGCACCACTTCGGGTCCAAGGAGCAGCTGCTCGTCGAGGTGCTCGAGTACCGCGACAAGGAGGACGTCCGCGACCTCGAGGGCCAGCACATCCCCGGCGGGATCGAGCTCTTCCGCCACCTCGTGCGCACCGCGCGGATGAACGCCGACCGTCGCGGCATCGTGCAGGGCTACACCGTCCTGACCGGCGAGTCCGTCACCGAGAACCACCCCGCGCGCGGCTGGGTCACCCACCGCTTCAGCGTCCTGCGCGGCGAGATCGCGGACGCGATCGTGGAGGTCGGCGGTCCCGGCGTCGACCGCGACACCGCCGAGCGCGCGGCCAGCGCGATCATCGGCGTCATGGACGGCCTGCAGGTGCAGTGGCTGCTCGACGACGCGGTCGACCTCCCCGAGGCCACGACCTTCGCGATCGAGGCGATCCTCGCCGCGGCGCTCGCGGGGACGGGCCGCCCCCACCCGCTGCGCTGACCTGCCGCGCGCCCACACGTCCGCGCTCAGGAGATTCACAGGAACGGTTCAGGGCCGGCCAAGGTCGCCCACCGACGATCGACGCATGACGACCTCGACCCTGCGCCGGCCCGACACCCTCACCCGCGCCGACGGCTCCCCCGTCCGGGCGCTCGTCGTCGACGACGAGCCCACCCTCGCCGAGCTCCTGTCCACCGCCCTGCGCTACGAGGGCTGGACCGTCGAGCACGCGCTCACCGGGCACGCCGCCGTCCGCCAGGCCAAGGCGTCGACGCCCGACGTCATCGTGCTCGACGTCATGCTCCCCGACCTCACCGGGCTCGAGGTCCTGCGCCGCATCCGCGCGAGCCACCCGAACGTCCCGGTCCTGTTCCTCACCGCCAAGGACGCCGTCGAGGACCGCATCACCGGCCTCACCGCGGGCGGCGACGACTACGTCACCAAGCCGTTCTCCCTGGAGGAGGTCGTCGCCCGGCTGCGCTCGCTGCTGCGCCGCGCCGGTGCCGTGTCCGCGCGCGACGAGGCCGTGCTCACCGTCGGCGACCTGACCCTCGACGAGGACTCGCACGAGGTCACGCGCGGCGGCGACGACATCCGCCTCACCGCGACCGAGTTCGAGCTGCTGCGCTACTTCATGCGCAACCCCCGGCGCGTGCTGTCCAAGGCCCAGATCCTCGACCGCGTCTGGCAGTACGACTTCGGCGGGCAGGCGAACATCGTCGAGCTCTACGTCTCCTACCTGCGCCGCAAGATCGACAAGGGCCGCACCCCGATGCTGCACACGCTGCGCGGCGTCGGGTACGTGCTCAAGCCCGCGTGACCGGCACCCGCCCTGACGCGGGCGGCTCGCCTGCCGGGCTCGTCGCGCGGCTGCGCGAGCGCGCGACCGGCGCGCTCCCCCGCCCGCGGTGGACGCTGCGGCGACGTCTCGTCGCGCTCGTCGTCGCGCTCGTCGCGGTTGTCGCGGTCGCCATCGGCGGCCTCACCACCATCGCGCTGCGGGGCTCGCTCGTCGCGCAGCTCGACGACGACCTCCAGGGCGCGCACAACCGCTTCATGATGTGGTCCGACGACGGTCCCGTCGGCACCGGCGCGGCATCCGGCGGCGACGTCGTCCTCCGCCGCGACCCGACGGAGGCGCCACCCGCGGGCCTGCCCGGCCAGGTGGTCGGCACCGTGAGCTTCGCCGTCGAGCCCGGCCGGACCGCCGCCGACGTGACCGTCGCCTACCTCCTCCGGTCCGGCGAGCAGCGTGTCGTCCCGACCGAGGCCGTCGCGACGCTGCTCGCGCTGCCGCACGACGGCCGGATCCGTGGCGTCGAGCTCGCCGGCGTCGGCGACTACCGCGCCCTCGTGACCACCACGCGCGACGGCGACGTCGCCGTCACCGCGATGCCGACCGCGTCCGTGACCAGCACCATCACCACCTACGTGCTGATGGTCGGCGTCGTCGCGCTGCTCGCCGTGCTCGCCGCCGCCGCGGCGGGGCTCGTCCTCGTCCGCCGCGAGCTGCGTCCCCTGACCCGCGTCGCCGCGACCGCGGCCCGCGTCTCCCGCCTCCCTCTCGACCGCGGCGAGGTCGTGCTCGCCGACCGCGTCCCCGCCGCCGACACCGACACCGCGACCGAGGTCGGGTCCGTCGGTGCCGCGCTCAACCGGCTGCTCGGGCACGTCGAGGGCGCGCTCGCCGCGCGGCACGCGTCCGAGTCGCAGGTCCGGCAGTTCGTCGCCGACGCGTCGCACGAGCTGCGCACCCCGCTCGCGTCGATCCGCGGCTACGCCGAGCTCGTCCGCCGCCTGCCCGACGACCTGCCGCCCGAGGCCCTCGTCGCCATGGCGCGCGTCGAGTCCGAGTCGCAGCGCATGACCGCGCTCGTCGAGGACATGCTGCTGCTCGCGCGCCTCGACGCCGGCCGCCCGCTGGAGTCCGAGCCGGTCGACCTCGCGATGCTCGCCGTCGACGCCGTCACCGACGCGCACGCCGCAGGTCCCGACCACACGTGGTCGCTCGACCTGTCGTCGCTGTCCGACGGGACCGACGACGACGAGCCCGGCGCCGTCGTCGTCGGTGACGACCACCGCCTGCGCCAGGTCCTCGCCAACCTCCTGTCCAACGCGCGCCTGCACACGCCGCCCGGCACGTCGGTCACCGTGCGCGCGGCCCGTCGGGGCTCCGACGTGGTGCTCGACGTCGTCGACGACGGCCCCGGCATCCCCGCCGACCTGCGCGACCGCCTGTTCGAACGGTTCGTCCGCGGCGACGCCTCCCGCACCCGCGCCGCCGGCTCGACCGGGCTCGGCCTGTCCATCGCGCACGCGGTCGTCACCGCCCACAGCGGCAGCCTCACCGTCGCCGGCACCCCGGGCGGCGGCACGACGTTCACCCTCCGCCTCCCGGCCGCCCCGCGCGACGACGCGCCCACGCGGACGGCGCCGTCCCCCGTCCTCGTCGACGCCTGACGGCCCGTCCCGGTCGCCGTGGTCGCCACGGTCGCTACGGTCGTCGGGTGGACCCGGGACAGTCGGCGGCATCGCGGACGAGGCCCCGACCGGCGCACCCGCACGACGGGAGTCCGCGGTGACAGCCGTCCTCGCCACCCCGACGACCGGCGACCTGGCCGGCGTCCTGCGCGCGCTGCGCGCATGGCAGGACGACGACGCGCCCGTGCAGCTGCACCCGGGCGACCTCGGATGGTGCTGGCGGTTCGGCGCCGAGACCGTCGCCGGCGCCCTCCGCACGTGGTCCCGGGGCGGGGAGCTCCTCGCGATCGGCTTCCTCGACGACGCACGAGTCCTCCGCGCGACCGTCGCACCCCACGCCCGGCAGGACGAGGGGCTCGCCCGCGAGGTCGTCGCGGACGTGTCCGACCCCGACCGCGGCGTCCTGCCGGCCGGCGACGCGTCCGTCGAGGCCCCGAACGGCACACGCGTCCAGGAGGCGCTCGCGGAGGCCGGCTGGGCGGAGGGCGAGGCGTGGACGCCGCTGCGCCGCGACCTCGTCGCGCCGGTGGAGGCCCCGGACCTGCGCGTCGAGCTCGTCGAGCCCGGACGCGAGTCCGCCTTCACGGCGGTGCACCGCGCGACGTGGGGTTCGACGACGTTCACCGACGCGCGGTGGCGCGCGATGGCGGCCGGGCCGGCCTTCGCCGACGCCGGGTGCCTGCTCGGTCGCGACGCCACGGGCGTCCCGGTCGCGGGGGTCGTCGTGTGGTCGGCGGGGCCGGGACGCCCGGGCCTGCTCGAGCCGATGGGCGTCCACCCCGACCACCGCGGCCGTGGGTACGGCCGGAGCATCTGCCTCGCGGCGGCGGCGGAGCTGCGCCGCCGGGGCGCGTCGAGCGCGCTGGTGTGCACCCCGAGCTCGCTCACCTCCGCGGTCGCGACGTACGCGGCGGCCGGCTTTCGCCGGCTCCCGGAGCGGCTCGACCGCTCGCGCGACGCCTGACCGCAATCCCCCGCACCCGGGCTGTCGGCACCCGGACCGGCCGTCGCGGGCGCGGGCGGTGTCGACGGCCGACACGCCGTGCACTCCGGGAGACCCCGGTCGTCGCTGCCGTCGACCTGTGCCGCGCGTCGTCGACGCCGGGCGCGAGCCGGTCGTCAGGCGGTCGACGCGCGCAGCGCGGCGTCGACGAACCGTGCGAACGCCTGCTCGTCGCCGGGGCGACGGGCGACGGCGACCGGCTGCGACACGAGGGCGGGCGCGTCGTCGACCGCCCCGGCGCGGAGCGCGGCGAGCAGCGCGGCGCCCGCCGCGACCGGCTCCGGCTCCACGACGAGCCGCAGCGGCGGCGCGCCGACACGAGCCTTGAGCCGCAGCCACGCGGGGTTCGCGGCCATCGGCCCGCCGAGCACCGCGACGGAGGTCGCCGCCGCGCCGCCGGCCAGGCGCCCCTGCTCCTCGAGCATCCAGCGCGCCTGGAGCGCGAGCCCCGCCAGCAGCGCGTGCGCCCCCTCCGCCGGCGTCCGGCCGGACAGGTCACCGACGACCGACGGCGTGGCGGCCGGATCGGGTGCGGGGGTCTGCCGACCCGCGACGTACGGCAGCACGACGACGTCGAGCGGGACGTCACCCAACGCCGCGACGTCCGCCATGAGCGTGGTGACGTCCGCGGCCGGCGCATGCGTCCGCAGCCACCAGGCGACCGCCGCACCGCCGCTCGACGAGCCCGCCAGGAGCGCCGGGTGCTCGCCGGTGACCGTGCGGACCAGGCTCATCCCGGCCGTGCGGACCGGCTCGGGCTCGGGGTCGTCGTCGACCAGCGTGCAGACCGCCTCCGCGGTGCCGACCGAGTCGGCGGCCTGTCCCGGTCGCCGCACGCCTGCCGCCCAGGTGCCGACGGGGTGGTCGTGGCCCGCGATCGTCACCGGCGTGCCCGCGCGCAGCCCTGCGACGGTGAACGGCCCGTCGACGACCCGCCCGAGCAGCTCCCCCGGTGCCAGCACCTCCGGCACCTGCGACGGCCGCAGGCCCACCTCGGCCAGCAGGTCGGCGTCGAAGGCGGTCGGGAGGTCGCCCGGTCGGCCGAGCCGGTAGGCGCCCGTGCGCCCCGCGAGCGTGTGGTCCGTCGCGAGCCGCCCGGTGAGCAGCAGCCCGACGAGGTCCGCCGCCCCGGCCCACCGGCCGGCGTCCGCCGGGGCGTGCAGGGCGTCGGGGTCGTGCGTGCGCAACCACTCCCACGTCGCGAGCGGGATCTTCGCGCTCGCACGCACCCCGGTCGCGGCGAACAGCTCGGACCGGCCGATCCGCGCGCCGAGCGCGTCCGCCTCGGCGCCGGCCCGGTGTCCGTCCCAGCGCAGCCAGTCGCCGCGCGGCGTCCCGTCCGGGCCCAGCGGCACGCCCGTCTCCGCCATGGACGCGATCCCGACGGCCGCCGGTGCCGGTCCGGCCGGGAGCACGCGCGCGACGAGACCGGCGATCGCCGTCGCGGCGTCGGCGGGTGCGGGCGTCGGCGCGGAGGCGACCGCGAGGACGCGCGGCGCGGTGACGTCGACGAGCGCGACCTTCGTGTTGGTGGTCCCGACGTCCACCCCGAGCGCGGTCAGCACCCGGCCATCCTGGCGGATCCCGGTCAGGAGCGAGGGCGCCAGAGGACCAGGGCGCCGGTGTCCTGGGACGGGCGGCGACGGGTCTCGCGGACCGAGCGCTGGACGGCGACGACGTCGCCGCGCGGGTCGGCGGTGAAGATGCGCCGGCCCGGCTCGACGAACGCGCGCAGGTACTCGACCTGCCGGCGCAGCCCCTCGACCTCGGCCTCGAGCTCGAGGATGCGCTTGATCCCGGCGAGGTTGACGCCCTCGTCCTGCGAGAGCCGCTGCACCTCGCGCAGGGTCGCGATGTCACGCAGCGAGTAGCGGCGGCCGCGGCCGCTGGTCCGGCCCGGGGACACCAGCCCGAGCCGGTCGTACTGGCGGAGCGTCTGCGGGTGCATGCCCGCGAGCTCGGCGGCGACCGAGATCACGTAGACCTTCGCGTCGTCCGACACCACGTCACCTCACCACCTCTCGCGTCCACGCCTCCCGGCGAGCCCGACGCCGGGGTCCGGCGGCGCCGGGCGGTGACATGACCACCCGGCGCCGCCGGCTCACTTCCTCGCGGCGTCCAGCAGGTCGGCGCGCACGTCCTCGCCGGACGTCGCGATGCCGAACGCCTGCACCGCCTCGCGCGCCGCCGCGGACAGCCGCTGCGGCACGACGACCTGCACGGTGACGAGCAGGTCGCCCACGCCCTTCGGCGTGGTGATGCCCTTGCCCTTGACCCGCAGGACACGGCCCGACGGCGTGCCCTCGGGCACGCGGACCCTCACGGTGCCGCCGTCGAGCGTCGGCACCTCGATGGTCGCGCCGAGCGCGGCCTCGTCGAACGCCACCGGGACCGTCACCCGGAGGTTCGGCCCGTCGGACGAGAACACCGGGTGCGGCGTGACGTGCACCGTGACGACGAGGTCGCCGGGCGGTCCGCCCGCCTCACCCGGCCGACCCTTGCGGGGCAGCCGGATCTTCTGGCCGTCGCGCACACCCGCGGGGATGCGGGCGGTGAACGAGCGGCCCTCGACGGTGAGCCCGACGGTCGACCCCTCGGTCGCCTGCCGGAACGGCAGCGTCACCTCGGCGGCCAGGTCGGCCCCCTGCTGGGGACCGCGCGCGCCGCCGAAGCCGCCCTGGTTGAACAGCCCGCCCAGGAGGTCCTCGAACCCGGCCCCGCCCGCGCCGCCGGCGCCCGGCGACGTCGAGTAGCGGACGCGCCCGCCGGGGCCGTTGGCCCCGCCGAACATCCCGCCGAACAGGTCCTCGAAGCCGGCGTTGCCGCCGCCGCGACCGCCCGCCGTGAAGCGGGCGCCGCCCGCCATGGCACGCAGCTGGTCGTACTGCTGGCGCTGCTCGGTGTCGGAGAGGACCGCGTAGGCCTCGCCGATCTCCTTGAACTTCGCCTCCGCGGCCGCGTCACCCGGGTTGTGGTCCGGGTGCATGCTGCGCGCGAGCTTGCGGTACGCCTTCTTGATGGTCGCGGCGTCGGCGTCCTTGGGGACGCCGAGAACCGCGTAGAAGTCCTTCTCGAGCCAGTCCTGCCCGGTCACGGCGCCTCCCTCCTGGTCGTGATGATCGTCAGCCCTCCGGGTCCACGACGGCCACGCGTGCCGCGCGCAGGATGCGGTCGGCCGTGCGGTAGCCGTGCTGGAGCACCATCTGCACGGTCGACTCGGTGACGTCGGCGGAGTGCGAGTGCATGAGCGCCTCGTGCACCGCCGGGTCGAACGTCTCGCCGGCCTGACCGTACTGCTCGACGCCGAAGCGCTGGAGCGTCGCGGTCAGCTTCTCGGCGATCGACGCGAACGGGCCGGTCAGGTCGCCGTGCTGGCGCGCCAGCTCGATGTCGTCGAGCACCGGGATGAGCGCCTCCGCGAGCGCCGCGACCCCGCGGTCGTGAGCGGCTAGGACCTCGGCCTTCGACCGCTTCACGTACGCGGAGTACTGCTGCTCGAGGTTGTAGTGCGCCGCCTGGGCGCGCTGCAGCTCCTCGAGCCGCTCGGCCGCGAGCTTCTGCGACTCGATCAGTCCCTCCAGGACGACCTCCTCCTCCGCTCCCTGCGCGATCGACTCCGCGTCGGCGAGCACCTGCTCCTCCGGCGTCGGCTGGCGCACCTCGCCCGTCTCCGGATCGATGCGCCGCTTGTCGGTGAACCGGGGCCCCTCGGCGGGGTCGGGCGTACCCGACCCCGCGTCCGGACGGTCGTTCTCGCTCGTCACTTCTTGTCGTCCTCGTCGTCGACGATCTCGGCGTCGACGACGTCCTCGTCGGGCGTCGTCGAACCGGGGGTCTCGTCCGCCGCGGGCGCGTCGGCCGGAGCCGACTGCTGCTGCGAGTAGATCGCCTCGCCGATGCGCTGGCTGACGGTCGCGAGGTGCTGCGTCTTGGCCTTGACGGCCTCGGCGTCGGTGCCCTCGAGCGCGGTCTTGAGCTCGCCGACCGCGGCCTGGACGTCGGTCTTGACGTCGTCGGGCAGCTTGTCGGCGTTGTCGACGAGAAGCTTCTCGGTCGAGTAGACGAGCTGCTCGGCGGAGTTGCGGGCCTCGGCGTCCTCGCGGCGCTTGTGGTCCTCGGCCGCGTGCTCCTCGGCCTCCTTCACCATGCGGTCGATGTCCTCCTTGGGGAGGGCGGACCCGCCGGTGATCGTCATCGACTGCTCCTTGCCCGTGCCGCGGTCCTTGGCGGACACGTGCACGATGCCGTTCGCGTCGATGTCGAAGGTGACCTCGATCTGCGGCACGCCGCGCGGCGCGGGCGCGATGCCGGTGAGCTCGAACGTGCCGAGCGGCTTGTTGTCCCGCGCGAACTCGCGCTCGCCCTGGAACACCTGGATGAGGACGGACGGCTGGTTGTCCTCGGCGGTGCTGAAGATCTCGCTCCGCTTGGTGGGGATCGCCGTGTTCCGCTCGATGAGCTTCGTCATGACGCCGCCCTTGGTCTCGATGCCGAGCGACAGCGGCGTGACGTCGATGAGCAGGACGTCCTTGCGGTCGCCCTTCATGACGCCGGCCTGCAGCGCCGCACCGACCGCGACGACCTCGTCCGGGTTGACGCCCTTGTTGGGCTCCTGCCCGCCCGTGAGCTCCTTGACGACCTCGGTCACCGCGGGCATGCGGGTCGAGCCGCCGACGAGCACGACGTGGTCGATCTGGTCGAGCTTGATGCCCGCGTCGCGGATGACCGCGTGGAACGGGGCCTTGGTGCGGTCGATCAGGTCCTGCGTCATCTGCTGGAACTGCGCGCGCGTGAGCTTGGTGTCCAGGTGGACCGGGCCGTTCTCGCTCATGGAGAGGTACTGCAGCGAGATGTTGGTCGCGGTCGCGGACGACAGCTCCTTCTTGGCCTGCTCCGCCGCCTCACGCAGACGCTGCAGCGCGATCTTGTCCTTCGACAGGTCGACCCCCGTCGTGTTCTTCACCTCGGAGACGAGGTGGTCGACGATGCGCTGGTCCCAGTCGTCACCGCCCAGGCGGTTGTCGCCGGACGTCGCGCGGACCTCGATCGTCGAGAAGCCGTCGTCGTCCTTGCCCACCTCGAGGAGGGACACGTCGAACGTGCCGCCACCGAGGTCGAAGACGAGGATGAGCTCGTCCTCCTTGCCCTTCTCCAGGCCGTAGGCCAGGGCCGCCGCGGTGGGCTCGTTGATGATGCGCAGGACGTTGAGGCCCGCGATGGTGCCCGCGTCCTTCGTCGCCTGACGCTCGGCGTCGTTGAAGTACGCCGGGACCGTGATGACCGCGTCGGTGACGGGCTCGCCCAGGTACGCCTCGGCGTCACGCTTCAGCTTGGAGAGCACGCGCGCGGAGATCTCCTGCGCCGTGTACTTCTTGTCGTCGATCGCGACGGACCAGTCCGTGCCCATGTGGCGCTTGACCGACGTGATGGTGCGGTCGACGTTCGTGACGGCCTGGCGCTTGGCGATCTCGCCGACCAGCACCTCACCCGTCTTGGAGAACGCGACGACGGACGGCGTCGTGCGCGACCCCTCCGCGTTGGCGATGACCGTGGGCT
The DNA here is from genome assembly GCF_028583725.1 of Cellulomonas fimi. Taxonomy (NCBI): domain Bacteria; kingdom Bacillati; phylum Actinomycetota; class Actinomycetes; order Micrococcales; family Cellulomonadaceae; genus Cellulomonas; species Cellulomonas fimi. The sequence continues at coordinate 3,989,970 of NZ_CP110680.1, forward strand.
CGCCACCCTCGAGGACCGAGACGACGGAGTTCGTCGTGCCGAGGTCGATGCCGACTGCTCGTGCCATGTGTGGTGCCTTCCTTCTGCTGTCCGGGTCTGCGGGGCCCTGGTCGCGGTGCTGCGAGCGGGCCACTCTTGAGTCCGCCGGGCTCAAGTCTGCGTCGCGGATGTCGGCGACGCAACCTCGGTCCGTCAAACTTGAGTCTGCTTGGCTCAACTCTCCGACCGTGCGACTTGTTCCCCACCACCCGGATCCGCACCCGCACGCCTGTGCGGGTTCGCATCGGAGTTGTCGTCTTCGCGTCAAGGTGGAGGCCGTGTGGGCCGCGACGAATGCCTACCCCGCCAGCCTCGCCGCGCTCCACGCGGCGGGCCACGCAGCCGGTGCGGCCGAGGCGCACGAGCGGGCGCGTCGGCGGATCGAGGTCTGGGGCGACGAGGCCGTCGACGGCCTCCGCTCGCCCGCCGACGCGTCACGGCTCACCGCGCGCGAGCAGAAGATCGCACGCCTGACGGCGTCAGGGCTCTCGGACGAGCAGATCGCGCGACGGCCGCACGTCTCGGTGCGGACGGTCGAGAACCATCTCGGCCGGCCTTCCGCAAGCACGGCGTCGACAACCGCACGGACATGTCGCGCGCACTGTCGAGCGGCTGACCCGCGAGCCTCCGCAACGGCTGCCACCGCTCCCCCACGTCGGCGTCGGGGGCTCGCACCGACGTCGTCCTCGCGCGTAGAGGAGGGTCGCCCTCGTCGACGCGAGTCGGCTCGAGCCGTCCTCGCCGTGGCTCGCTGACGCTGACCCCGCGGTCGTCCTGACCGCCGCGCGGCGGATGTCGGTCTGCCCTTTCGGACGTGGTCGGCCTCGACCGAGCGGTCCTAGTCTTCGACCCATGAGCGGTCGTCGGGTGACTCCGACCGACCTCCAGACGGGTCCGGTGCAGGCGACCGCGAGACCTGACCGTCCGGGGTCGAGCGCCCGAGCGCCGCGCGCGCTCATCGCGGGTCCGACGACTGCGCTTCTCACGATGCAGCGGACAGTCGGCAACACCGCCGTCGTACGGCACCTGCAGCGTGAGAGCGATGCGGGCGCGGACGCCGGCGTCAGTCCCGGCCCGGCCGCAGCCGGTCGACCCCCGGTCCCCGCCACCGCACCTCCGCGCAAGGACTACGTGTTCCTCATGGGTGACACCAAGCGGGACCCCTTCTACGACGCCGCGAACGTGTACTTCTCCCAGAACGAACGGGGCGCCGAGATCCTCCGCGACAAACGCACTCTTGCCGAGGTCATCGCCCACGTGAACGCCGGCGCGACTCCAGCGCTCCGGATCATCCTCGTGGCGCACGCCAACGAGGAGGGGAACCTCGGCTTCTCCCTCGACGCCGCGGACCTGAAGAGGGATGCGCAAGCCGGCGACCGCAAGCCAAGGACGGAGTTCAAGGAGCTGCGTGATGCCAACGCGACCGGTGGTCTGCCGCTCGCCGACGCGGCGAAGATCGACGCGTCGACACGCGTCGAGGTCCGAGGGTGCAACATCGGTCGGTCACAGCTGATGCTCGACGCTCTCGACCAGGCGTTCGGCGGTGCCACACAGGTCACAGCGCCGACCCACAAGCAGGAGTACTCCTACCGCAGCGCGGGCAAGGGCAAGCCGCTCGTCACTGAGGAGGCACACTTTCAGTACTCCATCGAGGACCCCGGGCGGCCGACGGTGAGCAGAGCGGACCGTGCGACCCGATTCGCGACGAAGTACCCCGATGTCCCGTCCTCGCGGTGGCCCGGGCTGCTCGCGGCCGCGAAGGAGAAGCACGTCAAGCGAGCCGAGATGTCGTGGACGGGACCCAATCCGCCTGCGGACGACGCCGGCGCGGTGTTCGCACGGATCGGCACGGCAAAGCGCTTCCCGGCGAAGGCCGGTTGGGTGGTCACGTACCGAGGCCGGACGGAGGTGGGCGGCAGATGGCAGTTCGAGGTGCAGGCCGACCGCGTGACGTCCAAGGGCTCCGAGACCAGGACCGTACTCATCCGCACGGACATCCCGCCCGACCGCGACACACTGAAGTCGCAGCAGATGGCCGACTCGGGACGGCCGGACGCCTACGTCTGGACCGTCGAGGACAAGGTCACGGGTGACACCCTGAAGCGGACGGTGTTCAGCGAGCACACCGAGTGGGTCATCGATCGGCGCATCGTCGGAAAGTCGGGCACCGCACACCCGCCGACGACCGACGGCACCTTCTACGGCAGCTCGACCTACGCGCCACCGGTGCCACCGTCCTCCACGCCGTGAGCCGACGCACCTCGGGCAGCTCGGACGGACGAGTCCGGCGCGATCCTTCCCCACCGACGTCACATGGCTGCCACGCCCGAGTCGCCATCCCCGGGCGAGTGCGGCTGGGCAGTGGACCAGTCCGGTGAGTTCCGACACTCTGCGTGCCCCCTACGGCGCGATGGCGGTGGCCTACGCGATGGTCAGGCGCACGGCGACCTCCCGGGATGCTGGCGGGGATTTCAACCCGCCCCTTGCAGCGTGGTGTGGGCGGCCCACCGACTGAGGAGGCCGTCGAGGGCAGGGACCTCGCCCTCGACGGCGCCTGGTGGCTGGGGCACGTCAGCGAGACGGGACCCGGGCACCCCGGGGTGCCCGGCTGAGGACTCGGACAAGCACGTGGGGCGCACGCCGCCTCACGTGCTTGTCCCAGAGCAGGTCAAACCATGAGTGCCGGACACGTTCGATGAGTTCCTACATCGAGGCCGCCCGCATCTCGGGCGACCCCGACGGTGGCGCGTCGATCGAGGGGCAGACGTCGGTCTCCCGTTCGGCAGCTCTTCTTGCTCCTGCGACCCGGCATCCGTTGTCGCGGTCCGCCGGACCAGAGCCCCCGAGCGCGTCCCGGTCTGCGACCCTGTGCCCGTGACGGGACGAGTGATGTTCGACGGGCGCGCACAGGTCCACTACCGACAGCTCCTGATCGAGACGGGTGACGGGTCGGCGGTCTACGACGCCGCGTTCGCCGGTCAGACGAACGGCCTGGTCGGCGCCGCCGTGCCCGGCTGCGCCGTGCTCATCACCGGGACGCACACGGGCGACGTCGGGCTGCGCGTGGTGCTCCACGACGCGGCGCCGCCGCTCGACCCGCAGTGGGGGGACGTCGTGGAGGCCCCGTTCACCCCGGCGGGGCCGGAGGTCGTCGTGCACGGGCTCATGAGCGACGCCGTCTGCGCGTTCGCTCTGCCTGCCGGCAGCTACCGCCTCCGGTGGAGCGGCGCCGGGATGGACGAGGCCTACGACGGGACCGTCTTCGCCGACGACCCCCTCGTCGACACCTTCGAGCTGGCGCTCTGGCCCGCTGCGCCCCGCCCGGCGCAGGCCATCCGTCAGGAGAGCCGGCGGGGCCGCGAAGCCCACCGCCCGCATCCCCCCATGTCAGGACCGGACCACGGCGCCCGGCTCCAGGGCTGACGCCGGACGTCGGGCGTCCGCCCCTGCCGCCGACGTGGGGCCGACGAGGCGGGTCAGCGGGTGCGGGGCAGGGCGCACGGCCGGTGTCATCCCGTCGCCGGGTCGCGTCCCACCCACCCGGGGGCGCCCGCGTCCACGGTGGCGGCGCCGACGAGGGTGACCAGGCTCGCCTCGAGGTGCGCGAGGTCGGCGGCGCCGATCGTCTCCTCCCACCGGGCGCGCAGCTCGTCGAAGACCTCTTCGCCCGCACGCAGGACCTCGAGTCCCCGGGCGGTCACCCGCAGCCGGTTGCGTCGGGCGTCGGACGGGTCCGGGTCGCTCGACACGTAGCCGCGCGCGACGAGGACCGCGATGGTCTTCGCGGCCGCCTGCTTGGAGACGGACAGGCGTCGTCCGACGTCGGACGCGCTGTCGGCGCCGGCGATGATCGCGCGCATCGCGAACTCGTGCGTCGGGCGGAAGTCGTCGTAGCCGCGAGCGGCCAGCTCGACCATCGCACCGTCCACGAGGGTGCGGAAGCCGCCGAGGAGCAGCAGGGCGAGGTCGGCGCCGGATCGGGACATGACGAGGAGCCTAGGCATTCCGGGTCGACATCGACAACCCGGCTGTCTATTGTGTTAGACAACCTAGTTGTCTATCGAAGGAGTCGACGATGAGCACCACGCACGCGACCATCCCCACGGTCACCCACCACACCGCACCGATCAACGGCGCGCAGATCCACTACGTCACCGCGGGCGACAGCGGGTCGCCCCTCCTGCTCGTGCACGGGTTCCCGGAGACGTGGTGGGCGTTCCACGAGGTGATCCCCCTGCTCGCCCACGACCACCGGGTCGTCGCCGTGGACCTGCGCGGCTTCGGCGACTCGAGCACCGCCGACGACGGGCACGACAGCACGACCGCCGCCGAGGACCTGCACGGGCTGATCGAGCACCTCGGCTGGGGACCCGTGCACGTGACCGCGCAGGACATCAGCGGGGGCACCGTGTTCCGGCTCGTCGCCGCGCACCCGCAGGACGTCCTCAGCCTCACCGCGATCGAGACGGGCCTCGCCGGGTTCGGCCTGGAAGGTCTGGCCGACGTCACGCGCGGTGGTTCCTGGCACATCGGCGCCCTGACGGCGGACGGCATCCCGGAGCTGCTGTTCGCAGGCCGCGAGCGCGAGCTGCTCGGCATGTGGGCCTTCCCGAGCATGACCGCCGTCGCCGGGTCCGTCACCGACGCCGACGTGGACGAGTTCGCTCGCACCTACGCCCGCCCCGGCGGCTGGCGCGGAGCCGTCGGCCTCTACCGCTCGATGCTCGCCGAGGGCGACGACCTCCGGGCCTTGGCCGGGTCGAGGCCGCTCACCGTGCCCGTGCTCGCCGTCGGCGCCGGCGGTGGACCGTTCACCTCCACGACGCTCGGACAGGTCACCGCCGGGGACGTCACCGCTGTGCAGCTGGAGGGCGTCGGCCACTACGCCGCCCTGGAGGCTCCAGAGGCGCTCGCGGCGGCGATCCTCGACTTCACCGGCTCCGTCGACGCGGCATGACCAGGGACGCCGGCGGGGTCGTCACTGTTTCGGGTCATCGGATGCATCGCCTCCGCCCTTGTGCGGTGGCACCCGAGAGCCGATGAACACCGCATGGTCACGAGACGGTTCGACGTCGAGGTTCCGGACGGGCAGCACCTCGGCTTCTCACGGGACACCGACGGCGCATACCGCGCGCACCTCTTCGACGACGACACGAACCGCCTCGTCGGGCACGCCGAGCTGAGGGATCCGGACGACGACGAGTCGGAGTGGTCGGGCACCTACGGGTACGAGTCGAGCTCGACGAAGACAGAGGCTCGCGAGCTCACTCCGGAGGAGATCGCGCAGGCGCTCGAGGCGCTGGCGGCGCTCGTGCTGGTGGTCGCGTCGCTCGCATCGGCTGCCGCGCCGCACGTCAGGCGATGGTGGACGGGCGCTGCCGGTGCGGCGAGGGCGGCAGGCGCGCGGGGGCGTTCGGTCGCGAAGTCGTCCACGGTGCAGGCAGTGCACGCCCTCCGGTCGACCTGGGGCAAGGTCGTCCGGACGGCGAGGCGCGAGGAGCCCCGCGCGTACGAGGTGGTGTCGACCGACGAAGCTCGGCTCCAGGCCGCTTCCTCCACCGCGCTGGAGGTGGCCTTCCACGACTACCGCGCCCGCATGAGCAGTGCCGAGGCGCGAGAGCGGTTCGTCGCAGCCCTCCTGGCGAAGGCATTCAGTGACGAGCAGATGCGGCTCCTGCGCAGCGTGACGATCGAGGACGACGACGGCGAGGTGGCGCTCGGAGACCTGCTCGAGACGCCCACTCCGCAACAGATCGGCGAGACCGTACGACTCATGCTCGAGAAGAACCCGTCGTTGCTCGACGGCGACTCGTTGGCCGCACTGGGGCACCTGTTCGGGAGGGGAGCGCCGGGCCGTGAGCACCACCCGCTCAAGGTGCGACGGCTCGCGGGTCCCGCACCAGAACCCGAAGGTCCGCACTCGAGCACAGGGACGCACTGACCGCAGGCCGACCGCCGCGTCGAGGACGTGCCGCCGGCCTGGGGTCGCGCCGCCGGGTCAGGACGTGAGGGGTACCGTCGCCGTCGTGGCCGAGGTCGACGCACGGTGGGTGCAGCTGCTCGCGCTGGGCGAGAGGCTCGACGACGCCGAGGACGAGGCGGCGGCGCTGGTCGACCGGCTCCAGGTCGACGCGGCGGAGCCGGTGCTCGAGCGGGCGCTGAGCGCGTTGTCGCACGACGACCCGTGGCACCGTCAGGCCGCGGCGTGGGTCCTCGGACAGTTCGGGTATCCGCGAGGACGACCGTTCGGCGCGCGGGTGGTGCCGGAGGTGGTCCGTGCGGCCCGGGCGGAGCAGGACGACGACGTCCGTCAGGACCTCGTCGACGCCCTGGGCAAGGCGGAGGACGCCGCGTGGCTCGACGACCTGCTGACGTTCGCCGGGGACCCGGCTGCCGGCGTGCGCCTGGCGGTGGCGATGTCCCTGCCGGGGATGCCGTACGGCGAACCCCTCACCGAACGCGCCGTCGGTGCGCTGATCACGCTCTCGGCGGACACCGACCCCCGCGTGCGCGACTGGGCGACGTTCGGCCTGGGGAGCCAGACGTCGCAGGACTCCCCCGCGATCCGCACCGCCCTGCATGCACGGCTGGACGACGAGGACCCCGACGCGGCGGCCGAAGCGCTGCTCGGGCTGGCCCGCCGCGGGGACCCCGAGGCGCTGGGCCGGGTCCGGGCCGCGATCGATCAGCCCGGATCGGACGTCAGGCTGCTCGCGCTCCGCGCGGCGGGGGAGCTCGCGGACCCCGGGCTGCTGCCGTCGTTGCGGGCGCTGGCGCTGGCGTGGGACGGCGACGCGGACGAGCACACCGAGGCCGTCGCGTTCGCGATCGCGCGGTGCGACCCGGGCGCGCCGGTGTCGGCGAGGCAGGTCGAGCAGCGGATCGTCGCCGCGGTCGACGAGCGCGTCGCCGGCACGGGGTGGTCGCTCGCGTCGGAGGGCGACTACCCGCGCACGCTCCTTCGACCCCGGCGTCCCGACGGTGTGGTCGACGGGTCGGTCGAGCCGGAGGTCGTGTGGGAGGGGTCCACCCCGGACGGGTTCGACGTCGACGCGGCGGTGGCCCGGTGCGTCGCCGTGATCCAGGAGGCCGCGACCCGTCGGCGCTGAGCGGACGCCGAACGGGTGGGACCCGTTGCTTCGCGGCCGCCGCTCCCCGACGATCGCTCGATGAGCTCGTCCCAGCCCGACGCCCAGGTCGACACGGAGCTGAGCGACGCGATCGTCGCGTACGTCGGCACCATCCACGACCGCCCCGACGCCCTCGCTGCGCACGCGGGACGACGGTCACCGGAGGAGCTGCGCGCGGAGATCCAGTCGCTCATGAGCGAGCTGTGGGGCGTGCCGGTCGACGCGCGGGGCATCACGGTCTGGGAGGAGTGCCGGCTCGTGCACGACGTCTTCGCGCCGCGCCACCCCGAGCTCTCGAAGCAGGCGGTGGACGCCATGCTGATGCGCTACGCGTGGGCGAACCGCTGACGGCCCGCGTGACCACGGGCGCCCCCCGCCCCCGGTAGGTCGACGCCACCAGGACGAACACCTGGGCGAGACGGTGAACGTCCCGCCCAGGTGTCACGCCGCTGGTCGGTCGCGGCGCTCCCGGCTCAGAGCGTGAGGACGACGGTCGAGATGCTCCGGGCGGGGACGTCGACCGTCACCTGGCTGCCGTTGACGCTCGTGGTCCGGGCGGCACGGCTGGAGTACTGCGACGTCAGGGTGTGGAGTGCGGACCTGACGTCCTGCGGCGCCTGGACGACGGCGCCGTTCACCGCGCTGGTCGAGCGGTTGAGGATGACGAGGGTGATCTTGCCGTCGCCCTGGTACGCCGTGACGTCGAGCGGCGACGCCTTCGAGCTCTCGGTCACGCCGATGCGCTGGTAGCCCGGACGCACGTACTTGGAGTACTGCGAGAACGCCCAGCCGCGCTTGAGGACCGCGCCGCCCGTCGTCCCGTACGCCGACTCCCCGTCACCGATGAAGGAGTAGTACCGCCGTCCGTACCACCAGACGTACGCGCTCCAGCTCGCCTCCATCGTGCGGTTGACCGACGGCATGATCACGTCGAGCGTCTCGTTCCAGGCGGCGAGGTTCGACGGGTCTCCCCAGATGTTCGACCCGTTGCCGTCGGCCTGGTGGTAGTTCCACTCGGTCATCCACTGGTTCTTGCCGTACTGCGCGGCGAGCGGGTAGCGCGAGAGGTTCGGCCCGTTCTCCTGGCCGTAGATGTGGCCGCCGATGTAGCCGATGGTGTTGCGGGCGGTCGCGTCGTTGAGCGTGGGGTCGGTGTAGGCCCGGTTCGAGCCGAGCGACTCGGCGACCATGAGCTTCGTGCCCGTGATCTTCGCGCCGTGGTCGCGCACGAAGTTGCGGAGCGTGTCGCCCGTCCACGCCATCGAGTCGTAGTCGGGGTGCCAGTCGGGCTCGTTCTGGACCGACGTGACGTCGATCGTCACGCCCTGGCTCTTCATGTACTGCACGTAGCTGTTGAGGTGGTTGGCGTAGTCGCCGTAGCGCGAGGTCAGCAGGGTGCCGCCGTTGATGCGGCTGTTGTTCGACTTCCACGCGGCGGGCGCGGTCCAGGGCGAGGCGAGGATCTTGACGTCCGAGCCGTACGCCTTCGCGGTCTTCAGCGCGCTGACCTGCGCTCCCCACTCGCTCGACACGGGCGAGATCCCGGTCCGGACGATCGACAGGCCGAGCTGGTTGTCACCCATCCCGACGAGCGTCTGCGTGTCGGCGGTCGACCACGCACCGCCCCAGATCGACACGGCGGCACCGAAGCCGTCGATCGTCTGGTACCTGGTGCCCGGGTTCACGGTGAGGTCGGCGGGCGCGCTCGTCGGGTTCGGCGTCGGCGTCCGGGTCGCGGAGGGCGTCGGGGTGGGGGTGACGGTGGGGGTCGGCGTCGGGGTGCCGGTGGCCGATCCCGTGCAGGTGGTCCCGTTGAGCGCGAAGGACGTGGGCGCCGGGTTGGAGCCGCCGTGGCTGCCGTTGAAGCCGAGCTCCGTCGACGCCCCCGTGCCGAGCGAGCCGTTGTACGACGCGTTCCGCGCGGACACGGCCGCGCCGCTCTGGGTGACCGTGGCGCTCCACGCCTGGGTCACGGTCTGGCCCGCGGGGAAGGTCCAGGTGAGGACCCAGCTGCTGACCGCGTCACCGAGGTTGGTGATCTTGACGCCGGCCGTGAACCCGCCGCTCCACTGCGAGGAGACGACGTAGTCCACCCGGCAGCCGGTGGCGGCGGACGCGACGGGCGCCTGGGCGACCACCGTCCCCGTGAGCAGCGTCGCCGCCGCCAGAGCCACCGTCCAGGGCCGGCGCCATCGTGGGGTTCTGTGCATGATCCGTCCGATCGTCGTGGGTCGTCGACGTGCGTCCGACGGACCCCGCTGGCAGCCGGCGGACGGGGACCTGGACGCACCGGTCGGCGTGACTATGTCGGGCGGAATCGGACCTGTCCAGCGGCCCCATCCCTAATCGTTTGGGCCGATCGCAGGCCCCTCGCGCCCCGTGCCAGAGTGGGCCGGTTCGGCCATGTGAGCGTTCACATCCGGACCCTCACCCCAGCGCGGCCATCTCCAGGAGGCAGACGACATGCTCCGAATCGCCCGACGGCTGCTGCTCGCCGTCACGCTCTGCCTCGCGCTGGCCGGCGGTGTCGTGACGCAGTCGGCGCCCGCCTCCGCCGAGAGCAACGGGGGCACCCGCGTGATGCCGCTGGGCGACTCGATCACGGACGGCGTCGGCATGACCGGAGGCGGCGGCTACCGCGTCGGGCTGTGGCAGCGCCTCGCGCAGAACGGGTACACCACGGACTTCGTGGGATCGGGCTACAACGGGCCGGCCGGCCTCGGGGACCACGACCACGAGGGGCACTCCGGCTGGCGGATCGACCAGATCGACGCCAACGTCGTCGGCTGGCTGCGCACCTACCAGCCGCGCACCGTGCTGCTGCACATCGGCACCAACGACATCAGCCAGAACCGCGACCTGGCGAACGCCCCGGCCCGCCTCGCGGCCCTCGTCGACAGGATCACGAGCACGTCGCCGCAGACCGACGTCTTCGTCGCCACCCTGATCCCCGTGTCGTACGCCGACGCCAAGGTCCGGGCGTACAACGCCGCGATCCCCGGCATCGTGTCGAGCAGGGCCGCGAGCGGGAAGCGCGTGCACCTCGTCGACATGTACAACGCAGTGAACCTCGCCGACCTCCCCGACGGCGTGCACCCCAGCGCGGCCGGCTACGACAAGATGGCGGCCGTCTGGTTCGCCGCGCTGCGTTCCGTGCCGGGCAGCATCGGCAACCCGGCCGGGAACCCCCAGAACCCCTCCGGTCCGGTGGACACCGCGGCCTGGTACTCGCTCGTCAACCGCAACAGCGGCAAGGCCATCGACGTGTACAACCTGTCCACCGCGGACGGTGCACGCATCACCCAGTGGTCCCGCAACGGCGGCGCCCAGCAGCAGTGGCAGTTCGTCAGCACCGGCAACGGCTTCTACCAGCTGAGGTCGCGGCTGTCCGGCAAGGTCCTCGACGTCGCCGCGAGGTCGACCGCCGACGGGGCGGCGATCCAGCAGTGGAGCGCCAACGGCGGCACCAACCAGCAGTTCAGCATCCAGACGATCGACGGGTACGTCCAGCTCATCGCCCGCAACAGCGGCAAGGCGGTCGAGGTGCAGGGCGCCTCCACGACCGACGGCGGCAACGTCGTCCAGTACGCCGACTGGAACGGCACCAACCAGCAGTGGCAGCTGGTCCGCGTGGGCTGAGCCCGGCGACCCCGCTGCGCGCCGATACGTTCTCTGCGTGAGCGAGCCGTTCGGACAGGGAAGCTACGCGGTGCGTCTCGACTGGGGGCCGGTCGGCGCGGTGCGGTGCGGCGCCGACGTGACCGTGGTCGTGGACGTCCTCAGCTTCTCGACGGCGGTCACCGTGGCCGTCGAACGTGGCACACGTGTCTACCCGAGTCGCTGGGGTGGCGAGCACGCCCGCGCCGTCGCGGCCGCGCACGGGGCCGCTCTGGCGGTGGGTCGCCTCGAGGCGACGAAGGACGGCGCCGTCGTCGCACCGTCCCTGTCGCCCGCCGCGCTCCTCGAGACCGCTCCCGTCGAGAGTCTCGTGCTCCCGTCGCCCAACGGGTCGACCATCGTCGTCGAGGCCGTGGGCACGGGGTCGACGGTGCTCGCCGGCTGCCTGCGCAACGCGCACGCGGTCGCGACTCGCCTGGCGCGGACGCTGGACGCCGGGCAGACCGTCGGCGTCGTCGCCGCCGGGGAACGGTGGGACCTCGACCGCTCCCTGCGCCCCGCGCTCGAGGATCACCTCGGAGCCGGGGCGATCCTCGCGCACCTGGCGGCGATGGGGCACGGGGACGCCTTCAGCCCCGAGGCGACCGTCGCGAGCGCGGTGTTCCGCGCGTCGGCCGGCTCGCTCGACCGGCTCCTGCACGACTGCGTCGGCGGCCGCGAGCTGACCGCGATGGGATTCGCGGCCGACGTGGCCGTCGCCGCCACCCTGGACGCCTCAGGCGTCGTCCCGGTGATCGTCGACGGCGCGTTCGTCGACGATCAGGAGCGCTGACGCCCCGCGATCGGCGTTCCCGGCTCCCTCTCTGCCCGGGCGGTCCGTCGCAGCAGCGGCGCGGCGAGCACGGCGGCCACCGCGCCGGTCGCCAGGCACACGACGCCGCCGACGATCCCGGACCCGCTGCCCGGGCCGCCGTCGGCCAGCGCGACGATCGCGGCGCCGGTGAGCGCACCGGCCACGCCCAGACCGGCGCCGATGCCGGCGACGAGCCGGGGCGACCGGGTCCCGCCTCCGGCACGTCGACGTCGGGCCAGCGCGACGAGCACGACGCCCGCGAGGCCGAGCCCGACGCCGACGAGCGACGTGAGGCGCCCACCGGTGAGCGCGTAGGCGCCGGCGGCGGGCACGGGCGGCCCGTTCGTGAGTGCGGGAACCACCACGAGGGTGTGGACGGTGGTCAGCAGGTGCGGGGCGGACATGACGGGCTCCTTCCGATGGGCCGGGCAAGGCCTCCACGATCGCGGCCCGCCCACCTCCCGGTCGTCCTCCCGGCGGCGGCAGGTCACGGTGCCGCGGTGCGCGCAGCCGGCTGCTCCCGGCGCTGTACGGACGGCTGCGCGTACCGCGACCGCGGTAGCCCTCGGTCGTCCCGGCGACGGACGTGCCGGCACCGGGCGCGTGGCTAGGCTGCGGCGGTGGACCGGGGCAGGTTCGGTGCGTGGGACTGGGTCGTCGCCGCCGCCGTGACGGGGGTGTCGCTCGTCGGCGCCGCGGTGGCCGCGCGCGAGCACCCCCCGCTCGCGCCGCTGGGCGTCACGCTGCTCGCGCTCGCCGGGATGTCGCTCGTCGCGCGGGGGCGGGCCCCGGTCGCGGTGCTGGTCGTCACGGCGTGCGGCACGCTCGGCTGTCTCGCGATCGGCGTCGGCGGTCCGGTGTCCCTCGCGTTCCTCGTCGCCGTCTGGTCCGCGGTCCGTGCGGGGAACCGCACGCTGACGGTCGTGGTCGCGGTGGCGATGCTGGTCGCCGTCCCGCTGGTCCTCCTCGTCGCGGCGCCGGAGCGGTCGGTGGAGGCGGCTCTCGCGCAGGGCCGGGACGTCCTCCCGCTGGCGTGGCTCGTCGCGGCGGGCGCGGCCGGAGAGGCGGTGCGGCAGGCCGAGCGTCGCGCGGACGAGGCCGAGCGCACGCGCGACGAGGCGGCCCGCCACCGCGCCGCGCAGGAGCGGCTGCACCTCGCGCGTGAGCTGCACGACTCGCTCACGCACCAGATCTCGGTCATCCAGGTGCAGTCCGAGGTGGCCGTGCACCTCGCCCGCAAGCGCGGTGAGCAGGTGCCGGACGCGCTCCTGGCGATCCGCGACGCCGGGCGCGGGGCGTCCCGGGACCTGCGGGCGACGCTCCAGGCGCTGCGCGACGACGACCGGCACCCGCCGCCGGGGCTCGACGGCCTGGCGGAGCTCGTCGAGCGCGCCCGGGCGGCGGGCCTGCAGGCGAGCCTGAGCGTCGACGGGCCGAGGCACGACGTCCCCGGCACGGTGGAGCGGACGGCCTACCGGATCGTCCAGGAGGCGCTGACCAACGTCGTGCGGCACGCGTCCGCGCGTACCGCGTCCGTGCGCGTCGCGTACGCGCCGCAGTCTCTCGTGATCCAGGTCGACGACGACGGTGCAGCCCGGCCGGGAGCGCAGCCGGACGCCGGTGCGGGAGCGGGTGTCGGGCTGCTCGGCATGCGGGAGCGCGTCGCCGCTCTCGGTGGTCGGCTCGACGCGGCACCGCGCCGCGAGGGCGGGTTCACCGTCCGTGCCGAGCTCCCGACGGACGTGCCCGCGTGATCCGGGTGCTGCTGGTCGACGACCAGCCGCTCATCCGCAGCGGGTTCCGCGCCCTGCTGGACGCCGAGGACGACATCCGGGTGGTGGCCGAGGCGGGCGACGGGGACGAGGCGGTCGCGCTGGCGCGCGAGCACCTGCCCGACGTCGCGCTCGTCGACGTCCAGATGCCCGTCCTCGACGGCATCGAGGCGACGCGCCGGATCGCCGCCGACCCCGCGCTCTCCGGGGTGCACGTCGTGATGCTGACGAACTACGGGTTGGACGAGTACGTCGTCGCGGCGCTGCGGGCCGGTGCGGCGGGCTTCCTCGTCAAGGACGTCCTCCCGGAGGACTTCCTGCACGCCGTCCGTGTCGCGGCCCGTGGTGACGCCCTGCTCGCGCCGTCCCTCACGCGGCGCCTGATCGCCGCGTACGTCACGCGGCCGGACGTCCGGACGCAGCTCGACGGCCTGACGCAGCGGGAACGTGAGGTGGTCGCGCTGGTCGCGCACGGTCTGTCGAACGACGAGATCGCCGACCGGCTGGTGATCAGCCCGCTGACGGCGAAGACGCACGTCAACCGCGCGATGACGAAGCTGCACGCCCGCGACCGCGCCCAGCTCGTCGTCGTCGCCTACGAGTCCGGGCTCGTGGTGGCGCGGGGAGACGACGGCACACGCGGGCGCGGGTGCGTCAGCCGATGAGCAGACCGAGCCCGGCGAGGAACCCGATCCCCGCGAGGACGGACAGGAGCGCCCAGCGGCGCGCGTGCGGGACCTGACGGCCGAACGCCGCCGCCGCGAGGACGAAGAGCACGCCGGGGACGCCCCAGATGAGCCACGTGGCGCCGAAGTTGAACCAGCCCTGAGCGCTCATGTCGCTGATGCCCTTGTCGACCGGTTCCCTCAGCCCGGCGAGGATGACCAGCTTCACCACGGTCTCGGCGAGCGGGTAGGCCAGCTGGACGGCGCCTGCCCCCCACAGCCCGCCGAGCACGACCCAGCCGGGCAGCCGCCTCCCCCAGGGCTGGATGGACGCGAGCGCCACGGCGACCGTCACGAGGCGCAGTCCGATCGCGAGGACGACGACCTCCTGGTCCGCCGTGCTGCCTCCGCGCAGCCGGGACCAGACGAGCGCCCCGCCGGCGACAAGGCAGAACGTGCCGACCCAGGCGGCGGCGAGCGCAGCGGGCCAGCGTGGCGGTGGACCGTCGGCGGTGACGACCGGTCGTGGGGCTCGCGATGTCATCCCCCGACGGTGCCCGTGCAGGCTAGCGCGGCGCATCGGGTATCACCCCGGCCGGCGCCCTGACGCGCACGGACCGGACCCTGACGCGCGGACCGTCGTCGGTCGGCCGCTCGCTCGCGGACGTCTTCCCGGTGCGGTCGCGGCGGCACGTGGCCGGTCCGCGCGATCAGTCGTCTGCCGGCACGAGACCCGCGACGAAGTTCCCGAACCCGTTGACCCCGTAGCGGGTGCCGTCGCCGTACCGGACCGGCAGGAAGGCCGCGACGTCGACCACGACCGCGTCGTCCACCACCCAGCACGTCGCCCGCGGCGTGCCGCCGTTCCAGCGCAGGTAGTGCTCCCGCACGTCGCGCGGGAGCGTGAGGCCGAGCGAGTCCTCGACGGCGTCGAGATCGGCGGCCGTCAGTGCCGGAGCGCAGTGATCGAGCACGACTCCTCCTCCGGTGACGGCTGCGCCGGTACCGAGCCGGCCGGCCCGGTTCGACCTGCGGTCCAGTGACCTGCGTCCGCCGGTTGAACCGTTTTGGAACACCGCGAACAGGTTCCGGACCCACCGACCGCTGGCACGATGGCGACGATCGATGTGAGCGCTCACATGGCACGGCGACCGGCAGCCGAACCCGGTGGGATGCCGTCGACCACCACCACGACCACCGCACAAGGGAGTGCTCTCGTGAGAAGTTCTCGACGTCGTCGCTGGTGCACCGCGCTGGCCACGACCGCGCTGACGGTGTCCGCGATCGCCCTCGGCGTGCCCGCGCAGGCCGCCTCTCCGGTCGCCACGGCGGCCGCGCCCACGGTCGACGAGCCGGCACCCCTGCCGCCGCTCGGCTGGAACAGCTGGAACACCTTCTACTGCAACATCGACGAGCAGATGGTCCGCCAGACGGCGGACGCGATGGTGAGCTCGGGGATGGCGGCCGCGGGGTACCAGTACGTCGTCGTGGACGACTGCTGGATGCAGGACACCCGCGACGCGAACGGCAACCTGCGCGCCCGCACCGACCGGTTCCCGTCGGGGATGAAGGCGCTGGGCGACTACATCCACGGCAAGGGACTGAAGTTCGGGATCTACCACGCGCCGCGCGAGAAGACCTGCAACCAGTACTTCGCCAACCTCCCGGGGACGTCGTCGTACGGGCGCGAGACGCAGGACGCGAACCTCTTCGCGTCGTGGGGCGTCGACTACGTCAAGCACGACTGGTGCGACCCGCGCGGCAGCGCGAGCGAGCAGGCGACCGTCTTCAAGCGGTTCGGTGACGCGCTCAAGGCCACCGGCCGCCCGATCGTCTACTCGATCAACCCGAACAGCGCGCACTCCAACACCGCGCCGACGTACTCCGGCTGGGGCGCGTTCTCCGACATGTGGCGCACGTCCGAGGACCTGTCGGCGTCCTGGTCGACGGGATGCTCCCCGTCCGCCGACTGCTTCGTCGGCATCACCGAGGCGCTCGACATCGTCGAGCCCATGCGCGAGTGGACCAAGCCGGGTCAGTACAACGACCCCGACATGCTGATGGTCGGCGTGCGGAACGCGCTGACGGCCACGGAGAACCGGGCGCACCTGAGCATGTGGGCGATGCTCAGCGCCCCGCTCATCGCGGGCAACGACCTGCGGAACATGTCCGCCGACGTGCGCGCCGTCCTCACCAACCGCGACGTCCTCGCGATCGACCAGGACCCGCTCGTGCGCCAGGCCGACCGCGTGCGGGACGACGGTGACGCCGAGGTCTGGGCGAAGCCGCTCGCGGACGGCTCCGTCGCCGTCGTCCTGCTCAACCGCGGCTCCGGCAGTCGCCAGATCTCGACGACGCTCGGACAGGTCGGGCTGGGGTCCGGGACGCACCAGTACCGCGAGGTGTGGACCGGTGCGACGGGCACGACGACCGGCCAGCTCTCCGCGCAGGTCGCGCAGCACGGCGTCGCACTGTTCCGGGTCACCCCGGGCGGCACCACGCCCCCGCCGACCGGCGGCACGCTCGTCAGCGCGTCGTCGGGCCGGTGCCTCGACGTGCCCGGCAGCGCCACCGCGAACGGCACCGGGCTGGTGATCTGGGACTGCCACACCGCGCCCAACCAGACGTGGACCGCGGGCACCGACGGCACGCTCCGCTCGCTGGGCAAGTGCCTCGACGCGCCGCCGAGCGCCACCGCGGGCACGCGCGTCCAGCTGTGGGACTGCAACGGCGGCACCAACCAGCAGTGGACGACGCAGGCCGACGGCACGATCCGCGGCGTGCGGTCCGGGCTGTGCCTCGACGTCGACCGGAACCTCACCGCGAACAACACCGCGGTGCTGCTCTGGACGTGCACCGGCGCGGCGAACCAGGTCTGGTCGCGCCGGTAGGCGCGACGCCCGACGTCAGCGGGGGCGGACGACCGTCACCAGTCCACCCCGTGACCCACGCGCTCGCTCGGTGACGTGGTGCGCGAGCCGCGCGGGCTCACGTCACGACCTCGAGGCCGGTGACCTCGGCGGCGTCCTCGATGCCGCCGAGGTCCCGGTGCGGGTCAGCGGCCGAACAGCCGGGCGAGGAAGCCGCGGGACGCGGGGGCGTCCGGGTGCCCCGGGCACCACTGGCTCGCGGAGACGGAGCGCTTGACGTCGGCGACGTGCTGGCCGCAGCCGGCCCAGGTCGTCTTGCCACAGGTCGTGCAGGTGACGGCGTAGCACATGGGGTTCTCCTCGGCGGGGGTCGGTGGTGGGAGGGTCCGGACGGCTCAGACGGTCGCTTGCTCGGCGGCGATCTGCTGCCGCACGGAGTCCATGTCCACGGACCTCACGGCGTCGACCAGCTGGTCCAGGTCGGTCGCGCGGAGTGCTCCGGGCTCGGCGAACAGGATGATCCCGTCGCGGAACGCCATGAGCGTGGGGATCGACGTGATGCTGAACCCGGCGGCCAGCTGCTGCTGCGCCTCGGTGTCGACCTTGCCGAACACGACGTCGGGGTGCTTCTCGGACGCGGCCTCGAAGACCGGGCCGAACGAGCGGCAGGGGCCGCACCACGCAGCCCAGAAGTCCAGCAGGACGATGTCGTTGCCGGAGACGGTCTCCTCGAGGTTCTCGAGGGTGATCTCTCGCGTCGCCATGTCGTCATCGTATACCCCCGGGGGTATGCCTGCGCCGTGATGTGCCTCACCCGGGGACGGGTACCTCGACCTGCCGCACGAGCCTCGACGGCGTCAGGGGCGGGCGGCGCTCACTCCTCGATCGCCGCGTCGAGGGCGCGCAGGTGCTGGCGGAACGTGATCCCCGTCGCCGCGCGGGCCTCCAGGTACTCGGCGAACCGGGTCTGCTCGCGCAGCGTCGTGCCGAGCTGCATGCGGGCGGCCTGGCGACGCTCGGTGTCCCGGATGCGGGCAGCGGCGTCCGCGATCTCCGGCACGCGGTCGGCGGGGAGGAACAGCACGCCGTCGTCGTCGGCGAGCACGACGTCGTCGGGCGACACGGTGTGCGCGCCGACGCGGGCGCGGTCGAGCGCGTCGGCGGGCTGGGCGTCGAGGCGCTCGGGGCCGTGGGGGTAGGCGCCGGTGCTGTGGACGGGCAGGCCGATGGTGCGCAGCTCGGCGGTGTCGCGGTGCTGGCCCCACACGACGATCCCCGCCAGCCCCGCGCGCGCCGCCTCGAGCGCGACGAGGTCGCCCACGCAGGCCTCGTCCGTCCGGCCGTCGTTGTCGACGACGAGCACGTCCCCGGCAGCCGCACCGTCGAGCGCCTCCAGGAAGACGTCGACGCTGCCCACGTGCCGGGCGGGGCGCGCGCGCCCCACGACGTGCACCCCCGACCAGACCGGGCGCACGGTCGCCGGCGCGCACCGCACCGGCACGCCCAGCCGGAGGCACGCGTCGGCGACGTGCGGGGTCGTCAGGTCGAGGAACGTCGTGTGCAGGCTCTGGGCGTCCATCGCGGTGTCCTCCTGGTCGGCCCTGTGTCGTCGACGGCCGGGTCACTCCTCGGTGGGCGCGTCCTGGTCCGTCGTCTCGACGACGACGTCGACGCCGTCGGTGACCTCCTCGGCCTTCTCCGCGAGGTCGCGGAGCTCGTCGGGACCGAGGGGCGCGCCCTGCGTCCGGACGGTCACGACGACCCTGTCGCGGTCCGCCTCGTACCGGGCGTCCTTCGGGTGCGGGTCGTCCGCCAGCGCGTCGAGGACCGCGAGCTCGAGGGCGGTGTACGCGGCGTCCGGCTGGCTCGTGGACGGTGTCGAGGCCGACGAGGCGTCGTCGCCCGACACCCCGTCGGCCTGCCCCGCGCACGCGCCCGTGCCCGCGACGAGCGGCACGGCGACGACGAGTGCCGGGACCCACCCGGCGCGGACGCGGTTCCCGGAGCCCGCCATCAGCTCGTCTTCACCGTCACGGAGCCGGAGATCGAGCCGACCCAGGCGATCGGCGTGACGTAGGAGCCGCCCGAGTTGCTCCCGGTGGTGAAGCCGTAGCCGGTGTATGCGACGAACCACGGGCCGCCGGAGTCCCCGCCCGACGTCACCTTGTCCTTCGTGTAGTACAGGTTGCACCAGACGTTGCCGGACGAGAACGTCACGCACCCCGCGTACGACTCGACCGTCGACGACCCGTACCCGGTCGTCTTGCCGTACTTGAACAGCAGCGAGCCGGAGCTGACGATCCCGGTGGCGTTGATGGTGCGCAGCGTCGAGGAGTCGATCCGGAACTTGTTCTCGGGCGTGTCCCCGCTCAGCGCGGTGAACCGCACGTCCCGGTTGTTCGAGGCCACGTACGTGCTGCCCGTGGCGTCCCCGTCGTACGTCGAGGGCTTCGACGTGCAGTGGGCCGACGTCGTGATGCCGTAGGCGGTGCCCCGCTTGGCCATGAAGCCCCCGGTGCACCCGCCGTACACCTCGCCGCCCTGGGTCGTGTTCTCCTGCGGGACGTCGCGCGCGGGCTCGTACGCGACGACGAGCGCCGGACCGAAAGCCGACCTCAGGGTCGGCGTGGCGAGCTCGTCGACGCGCTCGGCCGTGGCCGCGGGCTCGTCGGTCCAGGCCGTGACCTGCACCGCCTGGGTCTCGGCGTCGTAGCGTGCCGCGACGGACTCGACGCCCGCGGCACGGAGCTGCTCGATGGCGGCGAGCTCGACGTCCGACCGCCCCACGTACGGCACGGCACCCGGTGCCGCCGTCTCGACGCGGGCGCCGGCGACGGCGAGCTGAGCGGCGAGCGCGTCGGCGCCGTCCGCCACGACGACCGTCCCGCGCGCGCCGTCCCACGAGAAGTCGACGACGTCGGCCGGGTGCGCCGCGACCGTGCGGGCGACGAGGTCGTTGAACGCGGTCTGCCCGCGGGTCACGCGGAGCTCCTGCGCGATCCGGCGCGCGTCGTCGGGCTCGCCCCGGCCGGGACGTCCGGGGGCCGCCTGGGCGGCCGGGAGGCCGAGCGAGACGACCGCGGCGGCGGCGACGACGACGGGCAGGACTGATCTGCGGACGTGCTGGAACATGCGGTGGGCCCCCTGGCTCCCGACGTCTCCCGTGGCAGCGCCGCCACGGCAGTACCGGACGCTAGCAGCGGGTGCAGGGCGCGGGAAGGGTCGACGGACGCCGCCGGGACGACCCGCTGCACACGCGGACGAGGGCGCCGCGCCGGGGCGGCCCGCTCCCGCTCAGATCAGCTCGACCCGGTCCGCCTGCGGCCCGCGGTCGCTCTGCCGCACCGAGAACCGGACGCGGTCGCCCTCCTCGAGGAACTCCGCGTTGCGCACGACCGACACGTGCACGAACAGGTCCGCGCCGCCCGAGTCGGGCGTGATGAAGCCGAAGCCGCGGTCCGCGTCGTAGCGCGCGACCACGCCCTCGCCCCCGCGTGCGGGTGCGCCGCCACGTGCGGCGGCCCCGCCGCCCGACGGCGACCCCGACCGGCCGCGCGACGGCGCCGCGGGCGCGCTGCGGCGCGGGCGGCCTCCCACGAGGCGGACGCCGCGGGCCTGGGGCCCGCGCTCGCCGGGCTCGACGTCGTAGGTCACGCGGTCGCCCTCGACGAGCTCGTCGAGCCCGCCGGTGAGCGAGCGGGCGTGCACGAAGAGGTCCTCGCCCCCGGCGTCCTGGGCGACGAACCCGAAGCCCTTGTCCGGGTCGTACCAGGTCACCGTGCCGTCCGCGCCGTCGGATTGCGTCGCGGGCGCGGCCTGGGTGGCGAGCGGCAGCAGGTGGTCGGCCTGCGGCCCCTTCTCGCCGGGCACGACGAGGAACGCGACGCGCTGCCCCTCCGAGACGACGCCGCCGCCCACGATGGCCGAGCTGTGCAGGAAGATCTCGGCGTCGCCGCCGTCGGGGGCGACGAAGCCGTAGCCCTTGGCGGGCTCGTACCAGCTCACGGTGCCGAGCACGCCGAGCGCGGCACCGGAGGCCACGTCACCGACGACCCGGACGCGGCGTGCCACGGGGCCGCGGTCCCCCTCGCCGAGCTCGTACTCGACCTGCTGGCCCTCGCGGAGCACCCGCGGCCCGTCGTCGCCGACGATCTCGGACGCGTGGACGAACAGGTCGTCGGCCTCGTCCCCGAGGTCGAGGAAGCCGAAACCTCGCTCGGCGTCGAACCAACGGACAGTTCCCTGGGGCACGGCTCACTCCTCGTTCACGGACGGTGCTGCCCTCCAGTCTCCCCCCATCCGGGACCGGCGTCCGCCCTCGACCCGGTCAAGGCCGCACGGCCCCCTCGACGGCCTGCCCCGCGCGACCGGCGGCCGACGACGGGGTCCAGCCCTCGTCGTCGCGCATCGCGCGCATGATCCGGCGGCTGATCTCGCGCACCTGCCGCGCCTGCGCCTGCGTCAGGGGGTCGAGGACCAGGCGGCGGACGGTGCGCACATGACCCGGGGACGCCTGGTCGACCTTCTCCGCACCGAGGTCGGTGAGCGTGGCGAGCGTGTAGCGGCCGTCCGTGGCGTCGGGCGCGCGCCGCACCCAGCCCGTCGACTCCAGGCGTGCGACGGCGCGCGAGAGCCGGGACAGCGAGCTGTTGGCGTACCCGGCCAGGACGCTCATCCGCAGCGTGCGGTCGGGGGCGTCGGCGAGCGCGTAGAGGACGCCGTACTCGAAGTGGGACAGGCCGGCGTCGCGCTGCAGCTGGGCGTCGAGCGCGGCCGGCAGCCACTCCAGGACGGTGGCCAGGGAGGACCAGGTCTCGAGGTCCTCACCGCTGAGGGGCGCGTCGACGGGGTCCGGCATGCGTGCAGCGTACGGGAACGCAGGGCGCCGCGGCGACGACGATGACTTGAACCGGAAAGTCATCGCACGTACCGTTCACTTGATCAGGAAAGTCATCGACGGGATGTGAGGACGGCATGGATCTCCGGCTGACAGGCAAGCGCGCCTTCGTGAGCGGCTCGACGCAGGGCATCGGGTTCGCGGTCGCGCGCGCCCTGCTCGACGAGGGTGCGGCCGTCGTCGTCAACGGCAGGAGCGCCGACCGGGCGGACGCGGCCGTGCGGCGGCTCCGGGACGAGGTGCCGGGCGCGGACGTCTCCGCGGTCGTCGCGGACTTCGCCGACGCGGCCCAGGTCCGTCACCTCCTGGACGACCTGGGCGAGGTTGACGTCCTGGTGAACAACGTCGGCGTCTTCGAGCTCGCGCCCTTCGAGCAGATCACCGACGCCGACTGGCAGCGCTACTTCGAGGTCAACGTCATGAGCGGCGTCCGGCTCTCGCGGCACCTGCTGGGCGGGATGCTCGCGCGCGGCTGGGGTCGCGTGATCTTCGTGAGCAGCGAGTCCGGCGTGGACGTGCCGGCCGACATGGTGCACTACGGGTTCACCAAGGCGGGCGTCATCGCGCTGGGCAACGGCCTGGCGAAGCTCACGCGGGGCACCGACGTCACCGTCAACACCATCCTCGGCGGGCCGACCTTCTCGGACGGCGTCGCCGCCGCCGTCGCGCAGGCGGCCGACGCCCAGGGCACGACGCCCGAGGAGCTGAAGTCCGCGCTCGCCGCCGGCCACCGGACGTCGTTGCTGCAGCGGTTCATCGAGCCGCGCGAGATCGCCCACCTCGCGGTCTACCTGGCGAGCCCGGTGTCGTCGGCGACGAACGGGGCGGCGCTGCGGGCCGACGGCGGGGTGCTGACGACGCTGACGTGACGGCGGCGCCGTCCCCGCCTGCCCGACGCGCGGGGGCGGCGCTACGCGTCGTCGAGACGTGCGAGGAGGTCGACGGCGGCGCGCGCGTAGTCGCTGATCCACCGGTCGTGGATGCGCTTGATGGGCAGCGGCGCGAGGGACAGGTGCCGCTCGCGGCCGACCTTCCGGCCCGTCACGAGGTCGGCCCGCTCCAGCACGCGCAGGTGCTGCAGGACCGTGGTCCGGTCGAGGTCGGGCAGCAGCGCGCACAGCGAGCCGGTGGTGTGCGTCGACTCCTTGAGCGCGTCGAGCATGCGGCGGCGGACCGGGGAGGCGAGCGCCTTGAACACGCGGTCGTCGTCGGAGCCCTGGTCGGCCGGTCGCGACATGTGGTAAAAGTACAACATGAATGCCACCGCGAGGCTCGACGCGCTGTCCTTCACGGTCTCCGGACGCATAGCCCGCCCCTGCGCGGAGGTGTACGAGGCCATCGCCGACCCGGAGCAGCTCTCGCGGTACTTCACGACCGGCGGAGCGCGCGGGCGGCTCGAGACCGGCGCGGTCGTCACGTGGGAGTTCCACGACTTCCCCGGCGGCTTCCCCGTCACCGTCGTCGAGGCCGACCCGCCCCGACGCATCGTCGTCGAGTGGGGCGGCGAGGCCACGACCAGCGCGGACGGCACCACGCGGACGACGTTCGAGCTCGAGCCCGTCGACGGCGACACGCGGACGCTCGTCACCATCACCGAGTCCTCCTGGCAGCCCACCCCCGAGGGCGCCACGAGCGCGTTCGGCAACTGCGCGGGGTGGACCGGGATGCTGGCCGCGCTGAAGGCGTGGGTCGAGCACGGCATCAACCTGCGCGAGGGCTTCTACGCCTGACGGGAGGCGATCATGACGACGCTGGGCCACGGCAAGATCTGTCACGTCGAGCTCCCCTCGGACGCCCCCGAGCGGTCCGCGCAGCTCTACGCCCGCGTGTTCGGCTGGAAGGTGCGTCCCGCGCACGGCACGTGGTTCTTCGAGGACTCGACCGACGAGGTCAGCGGCCACTGGGTCCCCCACCGGGAGCCGACGCCACCCGGGGTGCTGGTCTACGTCTGGGTCGACGACCTCGCCGCAGCGGTCGAGCGCGTGCGGGCCGAGGGGTGCGAGATCGTCCAGGACGTCGGCGGCGACCCGGGTGAGCTCACCGCGCGGTTCCGCGACCCGGGCGGCAACGTCGTCGGCCTCTACCAGGAGCCGCCGCAGTGAGCTGACCGCTACCGGGCGCCGCGCTCCGGTCCTACCGTCGTCCCGTGGGGTTCGAGGCGGGCGCCGACGCGTACGACCGGTTCATGGGCCGGTTCTCCCGGCCGCTCGCGCGCCGCGTCGTCGAAGCGCTCGACCTGCGTCCCGGGCAGCGCGCGCTCGACGTCGGCTGCGGCCCGGGCGTGGTCACGGAGGTGCTCGTCGCCGCGCTGGGCGCGGACGCGGTGAGCGCGGTCGACCCGACCGAGCCGTTCGTCGCCGCCGTCCGCGACCGGCTCCCGGGGGTCGACGTGCGGCTCGGCGGCGCGGAGCACCTGCCGTTCGACGACGACGCGTTCGACGTCGCCGTCGCGAGCCTCGTCGTGACGTTCATGGCCGACCCGGTCGCAGGCCTGACCGAGATGCGGCGCGTCACGCGGCCCGGCGGGCGGGTCGCCGTGAGCGTGTGGGACCACGTGCACGACCGCGGCGCCGCGTCGACGTTCTGGCAGGCGGTGCGGGACGTCGTCCCGGGGCGCGTGAGCGAGAGCAGCGACCTGCTGTGGGTCGAGGAGCACGTCGAGGAGCTGTGCGCATCGGCCGGTCTGGTCGACCTGCGCCCCGCGGAGGAGACGGTCACGCTGACGTTCGCCTCGTTCGCGCAGTGGTGGGACCCGTTCCTGCTCGCCGTCGGGCCCGCCGGGGCGTACCTGGCGAGCCTGGACGACGGCGTGCGGGAGGCGGTCCGCCGGCGGGCCGCGGAGCGGTTCGGGCCGCCGCCGTTCGACGTCGCCGCGACGGCGGTCGTCGTCGTCGGCGCCGTGCCCTGAGGGCGGCCCGCCGGATCCGGTGAAGCGTTTCGACGGCTGCGGGGGGCGTCGGTCGTCTGGTGGGCTGCCAGTCCGTCGCGGGCACTGCCCTGGCCCGACGACGCCCCACTCGTGAGAGGGACGCTCCCGTGCGCCGACTCCGCCATCTCCTGACAGTCGCGGCCGCAGCCGCGCTCGCCGTCGCCGGTTCGGTCCTGGTCACCGACCAGGCCAGCGCCGCCGCCGGCTGCCGCGTCGACTACGCCGTGACGAACCAGTGGCAGAACGGCTTCGGCGCGAACGTGCAGGTGACCAACCTGGGCGATCCCGTCTCCGCGTGGGACCTGCGCTTCTCGTTCGGCGCCGGGCAGACCGTCAGCCAGCTGTGGAACGGCTCCGTGAGCCAGTCCGGGGCGGCCGTGACGGTGCGCAACGCGGCGTGGAACGGCTCGATCGGCACGGGCGGCAGCGCGTCGTTCGGCTTCAACGGCACCTGGTCGGGCACGAACCCCGCGCCGACCGCGTTCACGCTCAACGGCGTCACGTGCACC
This sequence comes from Cellulomonas fimi, assembly GCF_028583725.1. Lineage (NCBI taxonomy): Bacteria > Bacillati > Actinomycetota > Actinomycetes > Micrococcales > Cellulomonadaceae > Cellulomonas > Cellulomonas fimi. The sequence continues at coordinate 4,015,252 of NZ_CP110680.1, forward strand.
GGACGCCCCGTCACCCCGAGCCCCACGCCGACGACGTCGGCGACCCCGACCCCCACCCCGACGCCGACGACGACCGCGGGGCCCGTCACCGGCAGCGCCGCGCAGCTCGTCGCCGGCATGGGCCAGGGGTGGAACCTGGGCAACCAGCTCGAGGCCAGCATCGGCGGCACGCCCAGCGAGACCGCGTGGGGCAACCCCGTCGTCACCGGCGCGCTCCTGGACCGCGTCAAGGCGTCGGGCTTCGACACGGTCCGCATCCCGGTCGCGTACCTGAACACGATCGGCTCCGCACCGAGCTACACCGTGGACGCCGCCTGGCTCACCCGGATCCGGCAGGTCGTCGACCTCGCGTACGACCGCGGCCTGTACGTCGTCATCAACATGCACGGGGACGGGTACAAGAGCGTCGACGGCGCCTGGCTGATCTGCGACGCGTCCTCGCAGACGACGATCAAGGAGAAGTACCGGAAGGTCTGGCAGCAGGTCGCCTCCACGTTCCAGGGGTACGGCGGCCGCCTCGTCTTCGAGTCGATGAACGAGAACTTCGACGGGCAGTACGGCAACCCGACGCAGCCCTGCTACTCGAACATCAACGCGTACAACCAGATCTTCGTCGACACGGTCCGCCAGACCGGCGGCAACAACACCTCGCGCTGGCTGCTCGTGCCGGGCTGGAACACCAACATCGACTACACGGCCGGGAACTACGGGTTCGTGATCCCGACCGACCAGTACCGGTCGCCCGCGATCCCGGCCGACGAGCGGCGCCTCATGATCTCGGTGCACTACTACGACCCGTGGGACTTTGCGGGCGCGGAGAACGGCACCTACACGCAGTGGGGCCCGAACGCGACGGACCCGTCGAGGAAGACGAGCTGGGGCCAGCAGGACTTCATGGACGCGCAGCTCAAGAAGATGTACGACACGTTCGTCGTCCAGGGGTACCCGGTGTTCGTCGGTGAGTACGGCTCGATCGACAAGACCTCGGCCGACGCGACGAACAACCGGTACCGCGCCGACTACGCGCGCACGCTCGTCGCGACCGCGAAGAAGTACGGCGCCGCGACCGCGTACTGGGACAACGGCTGGAACGGCCAGTACGGCTTCGGGCTGTTCGACCGCAGCACCGCGACGGTCACGCAGCCGGGCATCGTCAGCGCCATCACGGGGTCCTGACCCGGCGGGCGGCGGGCGCCGGTCCGGCTGACGGATCCGGCGCCCGCCGCGCCGCGCCCGCTACGACGCGTCGTGCCGGCGGGCCAGCCACCCGAGGATCAGGCGGTTCGTCTCGTCGGGCGCCTCCTGCGGGATCCAGTGCCCGCAGTCCAGGCTCACGACCTCCACGCGGGGCACGAGCTCGTGCAGCCGCTCCGCCCGCGCGACGACGTCGCGGTCGCCGTAGACCATGAGCGCCGGGTGCCGGACCACGGGGTCGACGTCGGCCAGCAGGTGCCAGTTGCGGTCGAGGTTGCGGTACCAGTGGATGCTCGGCGTGAAGCCCGTCGACTCGAACGCGGCGACGAACACCGCCAGCTCGCGGTCGCTCATGAGGGGCTCCCCGAGCGGCGCGTCCGCGAGCGCGAGGTCGATCATGACCATGCCCGGCTGCGGCGGCGCGGCGGGCAGGTCCTTGCGGAAGAGGTGGCGCAGGAACCGCTCGGCGTGCGCGTCGAGCACGGCGTCCGCGACGCCCGGCCGGCGGTTGAAGTGGACGAGGTAGAAGTCGCTGCCGGCGGCCTCCTCGAGGACCTCGACCCAGGGCCGGTCGCCGCGCTCCTGGTACGGCAGGCTCAGGTTGACGACCGCGTCGACGCGGTCGGGGTGCAGCAGGGCGAGGCTCCAGACGACGAAGGCGCCCCAGTCGTGGCCGACGAACGTGGCGCGCTCGTAGCCGTAGTGGTCGAGGAGCCCGACGAGGTCGCCCGTCAGGTGCGCGACGTCGTAGTCGGCCACGTCGGCGGGTCGGGAGGACCGGCCGTAGCCCCGCTGGTTGGGGACGATGACGCGGTAGCCCGCGGCGGCGAGAGCGGGCACCTGGTGGCGCCAGGCGTACGCGTGCTCGGGCCAGCCGTGGCAGAGGACGATCGGCCGTCCTCCCGGCGGGCCTGCTGCGAAGACCTCGAGCTCGACGCCGTTGACGGCGACGACGGTGGGCTCGGGGAAGGCGGTGGGGTCGGTGGTGGTGCCGGTCTGTGCGGTCATGCCGACATCGTGCGGAGCAGAACCGGCCATCTCGTGACCGGTTTCCGTGGAAGTCTCGTCCGGGTGCGAGCCGACCGGCTGATGGCCCTCCTCCTGCTCCTGCAGCGCCGGGAGCACGTGACCGCGGCCGAGGTCGCCCGCGAGCTCGAGGTGTCCGAGCGGACCGCGCGCCGCGACCTCGACGCCCTGGGCACGGCCGGCGTCCCCGTCTACTCCGTGCAGGGCCGCGGCGGCGGCTGGCGGCTCGTGGGCGGCGCACGCACCGACCTGTCCGGGCTCACCGCGAGCGAGGCACGTGCCCTGTTCCTGGTCGCCGGTCCGGCCGCGGCCGCGACGCCCGCCGTGCGGGCGGCGCTGCGCAAGCTCGTCCAGGCGCTGCCGGCGACGTTCCGGGAGCAGGCGGAGGCGGCCGCGTCGTCGGTCGTGACCGACCCGCGACGGTGGGGTGCGGGCGACGTCACGCACCGGCCGCCGCACCTCCTCGACGACCTGCAGGACGCGGTGGTCCGCGGCGTCCAGGTGCGCCTCGGCTACGTGGACGGCCGGGGCACCGGCACGGAGCGGACCGTCCACCCGCTCGGCGTCGTCGCCAAGGGCCCGTCGTGGTACCTCGTGGCCGACACCGACGCGGGCCGGCGCACGTTCCGCGTCGACCGGGTGTCGTCCGTCGAGCCGACCGGCGACCCCGCGGACCGGCCCGCGGACTTCGACCTCGCCGCGAGCTGGCGGGAGATCGCCGACGAGGTCGACCGGCGACGGACGCCGGCCCAGGCGTGGGCGGTGTGCACGCCGGACGGGCTCGACGTGCTCCGGATCGGGTTCGGCGACCGGCTCGAGGTGGGCGGCCCCACGGCCGACGGCCGGGTCGAGGTCGTGGTCCGCGGCCGCGACGCGCAGGTGCTCGCGGGCGAGCTCGCCGGGCTCGTCGCGTGGGTCGAGGTCACCGGCCCGGCGGCCGTGCGCGCGCACCTGGCCGCGATCGGGGACGTGCTCGTCGCGCGGTACCGCGACCCGGGGGCGCCACTGGTGCGACGGCGCGCGCCCTCCTAGCGTGCGGGGTGTGACGAACATGTCGACGGACTGGCGGACGGTCGACGGTGTCCCGACGGCCTGGTTCGACGCGGCGTCGCTCGTCGGCGGGGCCGCGCTGGCCGCGCGCGTCGTCGAGGTGGCGCCCGACGCACTCGTGGACGTGCGCGCGAGCGGTGTCCTCGTGCGGCTCGACGCCGACGCGCACGCGGACGCGGTGTCGGCGGCGGCACGCGACCTCGGGCTGGCCGCCGACCCGTCCGCGCCGCAACGGCTGAGCGTCGTCGTGGAGTCCCCGGACCCGACCCCCGTGCGGGCGTTCTGGCAGGGCGTGCTCGACTACGTGCCCGCGGACGGTGGCGTCCTCGTCGACCCGCGCCGTCGCGACCCCGCGCTGCGGGTCGAGCGGTCGACCGACCGCCGTCCGCTGCGCAACCGCCTCCACCTCGACGTCGTGCGTCCCGCGGCGACCGTCGAGCAGGTCCGGCCCGGTGAGCCGTACGGGGTCTACGGGGTGTGCCACGCGGACCCCGACGGCAACGAGGTCGACCTGGTGCCGGGCGACGCCCTCGGCGACGGGCCGGAGACCTCCGACTGGCAGTCGGTGTTCGGCGCGATGGCGTTCTACCGCGTCGGGTCGCCCGAGCAGCAGCGCGACCTGGTCACCGCGGCCGCGGCGCTGGCCGACGACGCGGGCTTCCCGCTGCTGGTCGACGTCCGCCCCGGGCTCGTCGTCCTCGACACGGGCAAGGACCGGTGGCACCCCGACGCGCACCGGCTCGACCTCGACTTCACGGAGCTCGCCGCGCGGCTCCAGCGGGCCGCCCGCGACCTCGGCGCCACCGCGGACCCGGGGCTCGCGCGGTTCGTCCAGCTGTTCATGGACGCCGTCGACGTCGACGCGGTCCGCGCGTTCTGGCTCGCGGCGCTCGGGTACGTCCCCGACGGGCGCACCGGGCTCACCGACGTCGTCGACCCGCGGTGGCTCAACCCCGTGCTGGCGTTCCAGGAGACCGACGCCGCGGACGTCGAGCGGCGGCGCCAGCGCAACCGCGTCCACGTCGAGGTGGCCGTCCCGCCCGACGTCGGAGGGGCGCGCGTCGCCACGGCGCTCGCGGCGGGCGGCCGGCTCCTCGACGAGGCGGACGGCCGGTGGCGCGTCGCCGACCCGGAGGGCAACGAGCTCGTGGTCGTCGGCTAGCCACGCCCGGCCCGCACCCGATCGTGGACCGGCCCCCCGGGCCCCGCGGCGGCCGGTAGATTCCGTGCGGCCGGTGCCGTCGCCCCGGTCGGCGACCACGGAAGGAACCCGGTGGACCAGCTCACCAAGGGCGCGAACGCGCCGCTGACGGCCTCCCGCGTCACGCTCACCGTCGACGTGGCGGCGCCCGCGGACCTCTCGGCCCTGCTCGTCACGGAGGACGGCCGCGTCCGCTCCGACGCCGACTTCGTCTTCTACAACCAGCCGACCGGCCCGGGCGTGCGGTGCCTGCAGCCGTCCGCCGGGCAGCCGTGGCGCGTCGAGGTCGACCTGGCCGCCGTGCCCGCCGACGTCCACGCCGTGCGCCTCGTCACGAGCCTCGACGACACGTCGTCGACGTTCGGCCGCGTCGGGCAGCCCGTCGCGCGCGTGGCCGACCACGCCGGGACGCCGCTGGCCTCCTTCACGATGAGCGACCTCGCGACGGAGAGCATCGTCGTCGCGCTCGAGCTCTACCGGCGGGGTGGCGCGTGGAAGGTCCGGGCCGTCGGGCAGGGGTACGCGGGCGGGCTCGCGGACCTGGTCACCGACCACGGGGTGTCCGTCGACGACACGCCTGCGCCCGCCGCTCCCGCTCCTCCCGCCGCGCCGCCCGCTCCCGCGCCCGTCGCCGCACCTGCCCCCGCGCCCGTCGCCGCGCCGCCCGCTCCCGCACCCGTCGCCGCGCCGCCCGCTCCCGCACCCGTCGCCGCGCCGCCCGCCGAGCCGGGCGAGGTGCAGCTCACCAAGGCGCGCCCGGTGAGCCTGTCGAAGGGCCAGAAGGTCTCGCTCGTCAAGGACGGCGGCGTCGCGCTGACGATGGTCCGCATGGGCCTGGGCTGGGACCCGGTCCGCAAGCGCGGCATGTTCGGGAGCCGCGAGGTCGAGATCGACCTCGACGCGTCCGCGATCCTCTTCGCGGGCACCGAGCCTGTGGACGTCGCGTTCTACAACAACCTGCGCACGCGCGACGGCTCCGTGCAGCACACGGGCGACAACCGCACGGGGGACGGCGAGGGCGACGACGAGACGATCCTCATCGACCTGACGCGGGTCCCCGTGCACGTCACCGACGTGATGCTCGTGGTGACGTCGTACGAGGGCCACACCTTCGAGCAGGTCCAGAACGCGTTCTGCCGGCTCGTCGACCACACGACGGGCGCGGAGCTCGCGCGCTACACGCTCGCGGGCGGGATGCCGTTCACCGCGATGCTCATGGCGCGCGTGTACCGGCAGGGGCCGACGTGGAAGCTGCAGGCCGTTGGCGAGGGCATGCAGGCGCGTGTGCCGACGGAGACGGTGCCGTTCCTGATGCGGTTCGTGGGGTGACCGCGCCGCTGGTGCTCGCGCGGGGGCAGAACGCCCCGTGGACCGACCCGGGCGTGCTGGTCGAGGTCGTGGGCGCTGCGGCCGCGGACTGCGACGTGTCGGTGCTGCTCGTCGACGAGGGGCAGCGCGCCGCGTCCTCCGACGACCTGGTCTTCTACCACCAGCCGTCCGCGCCCGGGGCGACGCTCGAGCGGGGCAGCCCGGCCCGCGTGCGGCTCGACCTCGCGGCGCTGCCTGCCCGGGTGCACGCCGTCCTGTGCGTGGTCAGCGTCGACCCGGACCGCCCGACGCTCGGCGCGCTGCCACCGCTCACGACGGTGCTGCGCGGCGGTGACGGCACCGAGCACGCCCGGTTCCCGCTCGTCGACCTCACCAGCGAGCGCGCGGTCGTCGCCGTCGAGGTCTACCGGCGCGGGCCGGCGTGGAAGGTCCGGGCGGTCGGCCAGGGGTACGACGGCGGGCTCGCCGCAGCCGTGACCGCGCACGGCATCGAGGTCGACGACGACGGGTCCGCTCCCCCGCCCCCCGTGACCGCACCCGCCTCCGTTCCGCGGCCGGCGTCCTCCGCGCGGCAAGGTCCCTCCCCCGCTGCCGCGACGTCCTCGAGCCGACCGGTGCCGCCGCCCGGCACGAGCGACGGCGAGCGGCTCGTGCGGCAGTGCTCGGCGATCCTCGAGGACGCCGCGCGTTCCACGGCCGCGCTGCGGTCGGCGGTCGAGTACGCCGACCGTCGGCGCGACGACGCGCTCGCCACGCTCGTGGCCGACCCGCGCACGCGCGGCGGCCCCGCGCACCAGGCCGCCGCCGCGGTGGCCGAGCGGGAGCACGCCGACCTCGTCGCGCGGGCGCGCGAGCGGCACGACGCGGACCTGCGCCAGCTCGCCGCCGAGCTCGCGGAGCTGGAGCGCCGCCTCCCCGCCGCGATGTCGCCGTGGACGTCGTCGCGCTGGCACGGCTGGCACCCGTCGGAGGCACCGGCCCCGGCGGTGCGCGTCGGCGACCTGCACGTCGCGGAGGCGCCGTGGCTGCGCTTCCCGATGCTGCTCGGGCTGCCGCTGGCGCAGCCGCTGTGGGTCGACGCCGCGAGCGGGACCGACGCGGCGGCGGTCCGGCAGGTGCGCACGCTCGTCGCGCGGCTGCTCGCGGCGTACCCGGCGGGGGCGCTCGAGGTGCTCGTCGTCGACCTCGTCGGCGGTCTGGCACCGTCCCTCGGCGCGCTGGCCGCGCCGGGGAGCCGCGTCATGACGACCCCGGCGGCGACGTCGGTCGCGGCTGCCGGGGCGGTGCTCGACGCGCTGGTCCGGCGGGTCGACCTGGTGCAGATGGCGCGCTCCGCGGGCGCGCTGGACGCGCTCGACGGCGACGACGCGCACCGGCTGCTCGTGCTGCACGACGTCCCGACCGGCCTCGACGACGCCGCGCTGGCTCGACTGCGCTACCTGGTCGACGAGGGCCCGTCGGCGGGTGTCCAGGTGCTGCTCACGGGTGAGCGCAGCCCCGTCCACGACGCGAGCCCGCTCGTCACGACGCTGTTCCGCGACGCCGTCCGCCTGTCCGTCGAGCCCGACGACCACCTGGCCGACGCCTGGACGGGCACGCAGTGGCACTACACGCCCGACCTCGGCCCCGACGACGCGCGGGTGGTCGACGGCGTCCTGCGGTCGGCCGCGGGCACCGACGGCGCCTGACCGGGAGCGACGCGGTCCCGTCGCGGCGCGACGAGCTCAGCTCCGCCGGCAGGGCCCGAGCGCCGAGGTGACCGCCGCCGCGTACGCCGCGTAGCCGTCGGCGGTCGGGTGGAACGCGGCGGGGTCGGTCGGCCCGAGGATCCACGGGTCGGGTGCGTTCGCGCCGTGGCCGTCGAACCGCTTGCGGACGTCGACGTACCGGAAGCCGCTGCGGTCGGACGCGGCCGAGACGACCGTGGCGAGCGTGTCCGCGGCCGCGTTGAGGGCGCGCAGCTCGTCGACCGAGGCGGCGAGGTAGGCGCCGTGCTCGGGCGAGAACAGCCGCGGGTACCCGGCGACGACGACGTGGGCGTCGGGCGCGGCCGCGGCGACCGCGCCGTAGACGGAGTCGAGGCGGGCGGGCAGCTCGTCCGTGATGCGCGCGGTGACGACCGCGAGCGCCGCGCTGCACTGCGCGTCGGTGCCGCCGAGGCACGCGACGACCGCGGTCGACCAACCGACGTCGTTGCCGCCGATCGTCAGCGTGACGAGGTCGGTGTCGGCGTCGAGCGCGGCGAGCTGCCCGCCGGCCACGAGCGAGGTCGTCGTGGCGCCCGCGCACGCGACGAAGTCGTCGAGCCGCACGCGCTGACGCCCGTCGAGCCGGACAGGGTAGGCACCCTGCGAGCGGCCGCAGGCCGAGTACGGCGGGACGCCGTAGCCGGACGCGAACGAGTCGCCGAGGGCGTCGTACACGACGCGTGCCGGGGGCCCGGACGGTGCCCGTGGCGGCGCGGCGGACGCCGGGGCGACCGCCCCGACGACGGCGATCGCGGCGACCACGGCCAGGACGGCGGACCTCGTCGTCCGCAGGAACCTGCTCATGGGTGTGACGGTAGTCACCTCCGCGTCGTCGTGCCGTGTCAGCGCCGCACGCGGTAGCGGGACCACGTCGTGCCGTTGCCGAACGGGCGCTGCTCGACGAGGTCGAGGTCGAGCCGCACGTCGTCGGGCCAGAACCGCAGGCCCCCGCCGACGGACACGGGTGCGACGTAGGGCTGGACCTCGTCGACGATCCCGGCGCGCAGGGCGTGCGCGGCGAGCGTCGGGCCGTCGATCGTGACGTCGCGGTCGAGCGCGTCGACGCGTGCGCGCACCGCCGCAGGGTCGAAGGTCCGCTCCAGCGTCGTGCGCGCGGTGGTCAGGGTGTCGAGCGTCGTCGAGTAGACGACCTTGTCGGCGGCCTGCCAGACCTCGGCGTAGGTCCGGACGAAGTCCGGCGGGTCCGGGGTGTCGAGCGCGGTCTCCCAGAACGACATCGTCTCGTACATGCGCCGGCCGTAGAGGTAGGTGCCGACGGGCCGCGACCGGTCGGAGACGAAGTCGTGGAGCTCGGGGTCGAGCGCGCCGCCCCAGTCGCTGCTCCCGGTCCTGTCGGCCGCGTAGCCGTCGAGCGAGGTGAACATCGAGTAGATGAGCTGTCCCATGCCTCGAACGTAGGGGCGCTCGGACCTCTTGACAAGATTTGTTGTCAAGGTCCACGGTGGGGCCATGCAGGACGTCGAGGTCATCGAGGACGCGGAGGCCGCCGCCGCCGCGCTGGATCCCGTCCGGGCGCGGCTGCTCCGCGAGCTCGCCGTCCCGGCCTCCGCCGCCGGGCTCGCCGCGCGCGTCGGCATCGCCCGCCAGAAGGTCAACTACCACCTCAAGGCGCTCGAGGCGCACGGGCTCGTCGAGCTCGCCGAGGAGCGCCGGCACGGCGGCATCACCGAGCGAGTGCTGCGCGCGTCGGCGGCGGCCTACGTCGTCTCCCCCGCGGTCGTCACGGCGTCCGCGGCAGACCCCGACGACAAGGCCGACCACCTGTCCGCGGCCTACCTCGTCGCGCTCGCCGGCCGGCTGGTCCGCGAGGTCGGCACCCTCGCGCGGCGGGCCGGCACGTCGGGCCGGCGAGTGCCCACGCTCACGATCGACACGCAGATCGGCTTCCGCTCCGCCGCCGACCGGGCGGCCTTCGCCGACGACCTCACCGCCGCGGTGCTCGACCTGGCCGCGCGCTACCACCACGACGACGGTCGCCCGCACCGGCTCGTCGTCGCCGCCCACCCCCTCCCCGAGGAGACGACACCATGAGCACCACCACCCCGGACGTCCCGTACCGCCTCGAGTTCACCGTCGAGGTCCCCGGCACCCCCGAGCAGGTCTGGGACGCCATCGCGACCGCGAAGGGCATGAGCGCCTGGTTCGCGCAGACCGAGCTCGACGAGCGCGAGGGCGGCGCCCTGCGGTTCGTCATGGGCCCCGACATGGACTCCGTCGGCCGCGTCGTCCGCTGGGACCCGCCGCACCGCCTCGTCTACGACGAGGACTGGGCCGCCCTCATGGGCAAGGACCCCGACACCCTCAGCCCGCTCACGTCCGAGTTCGTCGTCGAGGCGCAGTCCGGCGGCACGTGCGTCGTGCGCGTCACGACCAGCGGGTTCGGCGTCGGCGCCGACTGGGAGTCGGAGTGGTGGGACAGCCTCGCGCCGGGCTGGATGCCGTCCTTCGACAACCTGCGCGTCTACCTCGCGCACTTCGCCGGCCAGGAGGCGACGCGGTTCGAGGCGTCCGTCTCGCGGCCCGGCGAGCCCAAGGCCGTCTGGTCGGCGATGCACGAGGCGCTCGGGCTCGGCGACGAGGGCGCGACCGTCGACGTGCGCGGCTCGACCGGCACCGTCGAGCGCGTGGGCGACCACCAGACGCTCGTGCGGCTCATCTCACCCGTGCCGGGCGTGCTCAACGTCTACGCGTTCGAGGACGGTGACGGCGGCGTGGCGGCCGGTGTGCGGGCGTTCCTGTTCTCCCCCGACGCCGCCGAGCACGCGCGGCGCGAGGAGCCCGCGTGGCAGGCGTGGCTCGACGACCTGTCGGTCCCGGCCTGATCAGGACGAGCGCGCCGCGGCGGCCCGGGCGGCGGCCTCGACCGTGGCCCGGTGCTCCGCGCGTGCGGCGCGCGCGGCCTCGTCGACGGTCGGGACCGGTCCCGCCGCCATGCCGGTCGCGCCGTCGAGACTCTCCCGCATGATGTCCGCGTGACCGGCGTGGCGGGCCGTCTCGGTCAGCACGTGCACCAGGACGTCGAACAGCAGCACGTCCGGCCGCGGCCACCACGGCACGTGCCCCGGGGCGTCGACGGGGAGCGCCTCGACCGTCGCGTCCGCGTGCGCGCAGGCCCGGCGGTAGCGCTCGACCACGTCCGCCCGCGACTCGTCCGCGGTCACCCACAGGTGGGCGCGGTTGCCGGCCGAGTCGTCCCACCGCGGGATCGGCTCGGAGAACGGCCGGCCGAAGATCTCGCCGAGGTACCGGGCCTCCGTGACCGCGAGGTGCTTGACCAGGCCGAGCAGGTTCGTGCCCGTCTCCGTCAGCGGGCGCCGCACGTCGTACTCGGACAGCCCGTCGAGCTTGCCGAGCAGCGACGCCCGCGTCCAGCGCAGGTCGTCGAGCAGGGACGTCTTCGCGTGGTCGTCGATCATCGCGCCAGCCTCCCAGCCCGGCCCGGCCGCGCGCAGGGCGCCGTCGACGTCCGCCGTCAGGGGGTGACGAGCTCGCGCGGGTAGGCGAGGACGTCGACGAGCGCGCCGTTGCGCCACACGGTGACCTCGATGCGCCGGTCGATCGCGTCCTCGACCATGAGCCGCTGCACGGCGGTCGCGGTGACGACGCGGTTGCCGTCGAGCTCGACCACGACGTCCCCGCGCCGCAGCCCGGCCTCCGCCGCCGGGCTGCCGGGCGACACCTCGGCGACCTGCAGGCCGGTGCGCGACCCCATCCGGGCGGCGAGCTCGGGCGACAGCGCGACCTGGATGCCCGCGATGCCGAGCCACGCCCGGCGGACCCGCCCCCGGGTCATGAGCGCGTCGACGATCTGCCGTGTCGTCGCGTTGACCGGCACGGCCAGCCCGACCCCGATGCCCGCGAGCGCGGTGTTGACGCCGACCATGCGCCCTGACCCGTCGGCCAGCACGCCGCCGCTGTTGCCGGGGTTCAGCGCGGCGTCGGTCTGCACGACCTCGTCGACGACCCGGCCCGACGCCGTCGGCAGCGACCGCCCGAGCGCCGACACGATCCCGGCCGTGACGCTGCCCGCGAGGCCGAGCGGGTTGCCGAGCGCGATGACGAGCTGCCCGACGCGCAGCCGCGCGGCGTCGCCGAGCTCGACCGGGTCGGGCAGGTCGTCGCGCGCCCGCAGCACGGCGAGGTCCGACAGCGGGTCGCTGCCGACGACGTCCGCGTCGACCGTCGTGCCGTCGAGGAACGCGGTCTCGACGGTCCGCGCGCCCGCGACCACGTGCGCGCTGGTGAGCAGGTGCCGGTCGCGCGTGACGACGCTCGCGGACCCCGCGCCCCGGCCGCGCGCCGTCACGACGGTGAGGCTCGCGACGCTCGGGAGCACGCGCTCCGCGACGCCCGAGACCGTGCGCGAGTAGGCGTCCAGCACGTCGTCGTCCATGCGTGGTGCAGCGCGCGCGACGCCCGCGGCGATACCCGCGTTCGCCCAGGGCGAGCACGTCGGGATCGCTCGTGAACCGTTTCGGACGCCTGCGCCACGCCGAGGACGGTCGTTATCTTCACCGGTGTAGATCGCCCTCCGGCCGCCGCCGCACGACGCGGTGCCGCGCGAACCGGAGCGGTCCGGACGAGCCGGAGGAGCCCCACCGTGCGCCATCCCACACCGACCCGCCTGCGCGGGACCCTGCTGGCGGCCGCCGTCGCCGTCCTCGCGCTCGTCGGGCTCACCGCCCCCGCCGTCGCGGCCCTGCCCGACTCGGTGCGCGCCGCGGGCGCGGTCCGCGCCGCCGCCACCGCCGGTTGCGGCCGCCCCGCCGGGCTCGCGACCGGCACCCACACGATCAGCAGCGGCGGCCAGCAGCGCACGTTCCGCCTCGACGTGCCCTCCGGCTACGACCCGAACCGCGCCTACCGGCTCGTGGTCGGGCTGCACTGGTGGCACGGCACCGCGTCCGACGTCGTCAACCAGGGCTTCTACGGGCTCAAGCCGCTCGCCGGCACCAGCACGGTCTTCGTCGCGCCCCAGGGCATCGACAACGCGTGGCCCAACAGCAACGGCCGCGACGTGACGTTCATCGACGACGTGCTGCGCACCGTCGAGCAGGCGCTCTGCATCGACACCACCCAGCGGTTCGCCACGGGCTTCAGCTACGGCGGCGGCATGAGCAACGCGCTGGCCTGCGCGCGCGCCGACGTCTTCCGGGCCGTCGCGGTGCTCAACGGCGCCCAGCTCTCCGGGTGCACGGGCGGCACCCAGCCGATCGCCTACCTCGGCTCGCACGGCGTCGTGGACGACGTCCTCAACATCTCCCAGGGACGCGCCCTGCGGGACCGCGCGCTGCGCAACAACGGCTGCCAGGCGCAGCAGGCGCCCGAGCCGGCCGCCGGGAGCGGGACGCACACGCGCACCGCGTACACGTGCCGCGACGGCTACCCCGTGGTGTGGCTCGCCTCCGACAGCGGCCACCAGTGGGACGCGCGGGACCGCGGGCAGCAGCAGTCGTGGGTCCCCGGTGAGATCTGGCGGTTCTTCACGTCGCTGCCGTCCACGACGCCGAACCCGACCCCCACCCCGACGCCCACGCCGACCCCCACCCCGACGCCGACGCCCACCACGAGCCCGACGCCGACCCCCACGCCGACCGTCACGACCCCGCCGCCCGCCGGCGCGTGCACGGCGACGTTCCGCACCGTCAACTCGTGGCCCGGCGGCTTCCAGGCCGAGGTCACGGTCCGCGCCGGTTCCCCGACCTCGTCGTGGAGCGTCGGCTGGCGGACGTCGGGCGAGCGGGTCGACCAGGTCTGGAACGGGACGCTGACCGCGCAGGGCGACCAGCTGACCGTGCGGAACGTCGCGTGGAACGGTGGCCTGCCCGCGGGCGGCACGGCGACGTTCGGGCTCCTCGGCAGCGGGACGCCGCCGACCCCCGCCCTCACCTGCACGAGCGCCTGACGCACGACGCGGTGGCCGCCGACGTCCCTCCCGTCGGCGGCCACCGCGCCCGTCTCACTCGCTGCGCAGCGCGCCCGGGCGCGTGAGGCGCCACAGGAGCGGGAGCGTCGCGGCGGTCGTCAGCAGCACGACGGCCGCCGCGGTGCCCGACGTCGTGCCGATGCCGAACCAGTCGAGCCGGACGCCCGCACCGGCCGCGCGCTGCAGCACCGCAGCGAGCCCGGCCCCCGTCGCGACCGCGAGCGCGAGCCCGAGCGCCACGGGCACCGCCACCTGGTAGAGCACGGACACGCCGAGCGTCCTGCGGCGGGTCCCGAACGCGAGCAGCACGGCGAGCAGCCGGCGGCGCTCACGGAGCTGCTCCAGGACGTCGACCAGCAGGCTCGCCCCCACGACGACCAGCAGGCCGATCGTGCCCACGAGCAGCGCGGCGCGCACGGTGTCCATCGTCGTCGCGACCCGTTCTGCGCCCGGCGTCACGTACGCCGTGGGGTCGACGCGCAGCACGGCCGTGCGGAGGTGGTCCATCGCGTCGGGGACGGCGGGGTCGACCACGACCCGCACCTCCTCGCCCGCGTCGGCGAGCACCAGCCCGTCCGCCGCCTGCGGCGTGAGCAGCAGCCACGACGCGACACCGGACCCCGCGTACCGCGCGTCGGCGGGCACGGTCCGCGCGTCAGCGGGCACCGTCCACTGCCGGCCGGGACCGTCCTCGGTCGAGACCCGGAACGTCATGCCCGCCCACGGCGCGGTGACGTCCGGGGCCGCCGCCACGAAGGCGTCACCCGCGGCGCAGTCGTCGATGTCCGCCTCCAGCGCGAGCGCCGCGCAGTCCCCCACCTGCGCCAGGAGCTCGACGTCGCTGCCGTCGTCGGCGACCAGCCGCACGCCGGCCAGGACGTGCACGTCGACGACCCCGGGAGCGGCCGCGACCGCGGTGCGCCACGCGTTGTCGGTGCGCTGGCCGTAGACCTCGACGACGCGCCCCGGGGCGTCGCCGCCCCCGCTCTCGTACGCGGTCTCGACGGCGCCCACGAGGCCGTGCATGGCGACGAGTCCCGCGACGGACACCGCGATCCCCGACACCGCACGGACCGACGTCCCGCTGTCGAGCTGCAGGCGGCGCACGGCGAGCTGCCACGCGACGCCGCCGGGAGAGAGCCGGCGCACGACGGCGTCGACGAGCCAGGGCAGCAGGAGCGCGACCCCGACCAGGAGCAGCACGAGGCCGAGCATGAGGGTCCACGGCGAGGAGGAGACCGCGTCGGCCCCGTCCCGCAGCGGCAGCAGCAGGAGGCCACCGCCCACGGGCAGCACGAGCCGCCACCACAGCCGACGACGCACGCCGCGGGCCCGGCGGACGACCCCGAGCGGCTCGGCGACCACGCGGCGCATCGCGGAGATCGTGACGACGACCGACGCGACGGGCACCAGCACGACGACGAGCGCGGCGAGCAGCGGGACGGGCCGCACGTCACCGGGGTAGAACCCCAGCTCGGCGGGCACCCACGCGTCCATCGAGGCACCCACCACGACCGCCAGCAGCGCGCCGACGGCGAGCCCCAGCGTCGCGCCGACGAGCGTCTCGCCCGCCGCGATCCGGCGGGTCGTCGCGACGTCCGCCCCGACGAGCCGCAGCGCCGCGAGCCGGCGGTCGCGCGACTCGCCGCCGAACCGGACGGCGGTCGTCACGAAGATCGCGACCGGCAGCAGGAGCACGACGAGCGCGACGATGCCCAGCAGCAGGAGCAGCGGCCCGGCGTCGGCGTCGGGGACGGCCGTGCCGAACGACGCGGTGCGCACACCGGTCTCCGGCGTGAGCGCGTCGGTCCCGGCGTAGACCCGGAGCTCGCCGGGACCGGCCAGGCCGGCCGGGCCGATCTCCCCGACGACGCGGTCCCCCCAGCGGCCGCGGACCGCCTCCCCCTCGTCGGAGGCGAGGAGCCTCCCGAGCGCGGGCGACACCACGAGCTCGCCCGGGGCGGGCATGACCGCGACACCCGGCGGAAGCACGGGATCGTCGCCCTCCGCCTGCAGCAGCAGCCCCTCGGCCGGCGCGCCCTGCACGTGCGACCGGACGGGGTACGTGAGCACGGTCGTCTCGTCGGGCGCGACGCCGTCCGACCCGTCGGCGAGCGTCCGCGGGACCTCCCGGGCGGCGACCCGGTCGGCCCGGGCGTCGAGCACGGACGGGATCGCGGTCGCGAGCAGCAGGAGCGCGACGCCGAGCCCGACGCCGGCGCCCACGAGCGCGAGCCGCGCCCACCCGGCGCGACCGCCCGCGACGGCGAGCCGGGCGCCGAGCGCCAGGTCGCGGAGCGGGCCCTGGCGTCCCGTCGGGCGCGTCATCGGGCGAGCTCCGGGGTGCGGACGCGACCGTCGCGGACGACGACCTCGCGGTCGGAGTACGCGGCGACGCGCACCTCGTGGGTGACGAGCACGACGGCCGCGCCGGTGTCGCGCGCCGCGGAGACGAACAGCTCCATCACGCGCTCGCCGTTGAGCGAGTCGAGCGCGCCCGTCGGCTCGTCGGCGAAGACGACCCGCGGCCGCACGACGAGCGAGCGGGCGACGGCGACGCGCTGCCCCTGGCCGCCCGACACCTCCCCCGGGCGCTTGTCGGCGGTGTCGTCGACCTCGAGCCGGGCGAGCCACTCGTCGGCGGTGCGGTGCGCCTCGCGACGCCCGACGCCCGTGAGGCGCAGCGGGAGCGCGACGTTCTCGCGGCACGTGAGCTCGGGCACGAGCTGCCCGAACTGGAACACGAATCCGAACTGCGTGCGCCGCAGGGCGCTGCGCTCGGCGTCGGACATCGCGGTGAGATCGCGCCCGGCGTACGTGACGGTGCCCGCGTCGGGCCGCAGGATGCCCGCGAGGCAGTGCAGCAGCGTCGACTTGCCGGACCCGGACGGCCCCATGAGGGCCAGCACCTCGCCCGCGCGGACGTCGAGCGACGCGGAGTCGAGGGCGGTGGTGGCGCCGAAGCGCACGTGCAGGTCGTCGGCGGCGAGGATCGGGGCGTGCGTCATCGGGTTCTCCAGTCGTGGGGTGCGAGGCCGGGGCGGCACGTCAGCGCCTCAGCTCGCCGCGGAGGCGGTCGAGCCGGGCGGCCGTGAGCTCGAGCCAGCGCAGGTCGGCCTCGAGGTGGAACAGCGCGTGGTCGCACACGAGCTGGTCGGCAAGGTCACCCTCGGTCTTGCGCCGGGTCAGGTCGCGCATGAGACGCAGGTGCTCGCTGCGCTGCGCGTCGAGGACCTGCGCCGCGTCGAAGCCCGTGAGGAGCGCCAGGACGACCTTCGTGTAGAGGGTGCTCTGCAGGTAGGGCTCGGGCTTCTCGGGGTGCGACAGCCACGCGTCGACGTCGCTCACGCCGGCGTCCGTGATCGCGTACCGCTTGCGGTCGGGGCCGTCGCCCGGCTCCTGCTCGACCTCGACGAGGCCGTTCTTCAGCAGGCGGGCGAGGGTCGAGTACACCTGCCCGTACGCGAGCGGCCGGTCGTGGCCGAAGCGCTCGTCGTACGCGCGCTTCAGGTCGTAGCCGTGGCGGGGTCCGGTGCGCAGGAGGCCCAGAAGGGTCGGTCCGACGGTCATGACGAGGACTATACACACCGTGTATACGCACCGTGTATAGCCCGGTGGGCTGTCGGGCCCGGGGATCGGCCGGGCGTCAGCCCTGGGAGCTCACGAGGACGTCCTCGGCGAGCAGCTCGAGGTACTCGAGCGGCGGCGCGGTGTCCGGGTACCCGCCCCCGAACACGCGCTCGGTGATCTCGACAGCCTCACGCGGCGTGCGGATGCCGAGGTGACGGAAGAGGACGACGAGGTCGTCGAGGTCGCGTTCCCGCCCGGCGAGCATCTTCATCGCCAGGAGGTGCTCGGGTGACGCGACGGCGGCGGACAGTCCGGGAACGTCGAACTCGGTCTCGCCGTCGTCGTCGACGAGGCCGACGACGGCCGCGGCGACCCGGTCGACGAGCCACTCGGGGTCGAGCCCGTGCCGTGCGGCGACCTCGCGCGCGGCCGTCCGCAGGCCGTCCGACCCGCTGCGGAACACCGCGTCGACGTCACGGGTGACGCGGCGCGAGTCGAGCGTGATGGACATCGCCGCACCGCCGACGACGTAGATCGTCGCGTGCAGCCCGTCGCGCTGGAGGACGGCGCCGAGCTCGGCGAGAAGGCCGACGACGTCGGCGCGGGACAGGGTCGGACCGTGCGTGCTCATGCCGTCGTGAAGTTCCGCTCGTCGAACCAGACGCCGAGGCGAGCGAGCTCGACCGGGGTGTGCTGCACCGCGACTGCCGCTCGCGCACCGCGCCCCGTCGGCCACCACCACGCGCTCAGAGGCCTCCGGCGGGTCCAGGCGGGGGCCGGGACGCCGGCGCGCCGTGCGACGTACCGCACGCTCCCGGCGACCAGCGCGTCCCAGCGGTCGTCGCCGGTCGACCGTGGCTCGGCGAGCATCTCGTCGGCGCCGCCTGTCGCTGCGACGCGCGGGAGGGCGTCGAGACCGTCGACGAGCATCCGGATCGCGGCCGGCTCGTCGCCCCGACCGACCTCTGCCGAGACGTCGTCGACGATCTCGGGGACCGTCCGCCACCACCGCGGCCCCGCGTCCTGCGCGCGTCGCGCGTCCTCGTAGTCGAACGCCTCGCGCGCGGCGCGCATGTAGCCGTTCGCCCAGCTCGGGGTCAGCAGGGTGCGACGGCCGCGCCGCTCGGTGCGCACCATCTCGGCGTCCACGAGTCGCGACACCTCGCGCGCGACCGTCGAGAGCGGCTCACCCAGCTCCCGTGCGACGTCCGTCGCCGTCATCGGCACCGACGCGCGCGCGAGCACCCGCAGCACCCGGGCCTGGGTGTCGCTGCGGAAGATCGCGGAGACGTTCGTCATGCCGTCAGCCTATCTCCCACAATCCGGTAGATCGAGCCGTCGCCCGGTGCTGCGCGCGGGCGGCATGCTGGGCCGGTGCTGAGCGACGGACGACTGCGCGACCTGGCCGACCGGCTCGCGACGGTGCCCGGCGTGCGGGCCGTCGTGCTCGGCGGCAGCCGGGCGCGCGGTGACGCCACGCCCGAGTCCGACGTCGACCTGGGCCTCTACTACCGGCCACCGCTCGACGTGGACGCGCTCGGCGCGGTCGCCCGCGAGGTCGCCGGCCCCGACGCGCGCGTGACGGCCCCCGGCGAGTGGGGTCCGTGGGTCGACGGGGGCGGCTGGCTCCACGTCGACGGCACCGCCGTCGATCTGCTCTACCGCGACCTGGACCGCGTGCACCACGCGTGGGCGGAGGCGCAGCAGGGCCGGTTCGCGTGGCACGCGCAGGTCGGCCACCCGCTCGGCGTGCCGTCGTTCGCGTACGCCGGCGAGGTCGCCGTCGCCGTGGTGCTCACGGACCCGTCGGGCGAGGTCACCGCGCTGCACGAGGCCGCGTCGACGTATCCCCCGCGGCTGCGCGACGCCGTCGTCGCCGGGCTGTGGGAGGCCGGGTTCAGCCTGGACACCGCCGCCAAGGCGGTGTCGCGTGCCGACAGCGCCTACGTCGCCGGCTGCCTGTTCCGCGCGGTGCTGCTCCAGGCGCACGCGCTGCTCGCCGACGCGGGCCGGTGGGTCACGAACGAGAAGGGCGCCGTGGCCGCGGCCGGGCGTCTGACCGGCGCACCGTCCGCGTTCGCGGCGCGCGCCCACGCCCTCTGCGCGGAGGTCGGCGGCACGCCGGACGCGCTGCGCGCGACGCTCACGGCCGCGCGCGACCTCCTCGCGGAGACCTCGGCGGCGTGCGGGGTGACGTCATGACGGCGCGCCTCGTGCTGCGGCCGCTGGCGTCGGCCGACGAGTCCGAGGCGTGGGCCGCGCACGACGAGCTCGCACGAGAAGGGTTCGACTTCCTGCTCGACGGCCGCCGCGACGACTGGCCGGGCTACCTCGCGCACCTGGCCGACGAGCGCGCGGGAGTGCGGCTCCTGCCCGGCCGCGTGCCCGCGACGTTCCTCGTCGCGGACGTCGACGGTGTGCTCGTCGGCCGCGTGTCCGTACGGCACGAGCTCAACGAGGCCCTCGCGCGCGTCGGGGGGCACATCGGGTACGCGGTGCGCCCCGCCCACCGGCGCCGCGGGCACGCGACCGAGATACTGCGGCAGTCGCTCGTCGTCGCCCGGTCGGTCGGCATCGCCCGCGCGCTCGTGACCTGCGACGACGACAACGTCGCGTCCGCACGGACCATCGAGCGGTGCGGCGGCGTGCTGCAGGACCTCGTCGCGGTCGCCGGCGGCCCGCCGAAGCGCCGGTACCGCGTCCCGACCGGCTGACCCCGCCGGCGGCCGGACGCGCGCCGGCGGGGTCGGCCGTCAGCCGGCCTCGACCGGGAGCCAGAGCTCGACGGTCGCGGTACTGAAGTCGTCGGCGCGCTCGACGACCGCGACGACCTCGGGCCCGGGCCGCAGCCGCGACGGGTTCGACGGGAACCACTCCGTCGCGGTCGCCGCCCAGAGGGTCTGCAGGGTGTCCGGGTAGGGCCCGGCGGCCCGGAACACGGCCCACGGGCCCGCGTCGACGTCGATCACGTCGAGGTCGGCCGGCACGTCGACGGCGTCCGTGACGGCGACGCCGTGCAGGTAGGTCAGCTCGGTGCCCTCGCGGCGGTCGGGGTCGAGATCGGCGCTCACGGCGAGCAGCCCGCCGGGCTCGGTGTCCCCGAGCGCCTTGAGCCGCGCGTGCTCCTGCGGCGGGATCGCGACGACGTGCTGCTGGATCGCGGGGTTGACCCCCTCGTGGACGAGCGGGACGCGCGCGGCGTGCCCGACGAGGCGGACGGCGGGACGGGTGACGAGGCGGACGTCCATGGGACTGGCTCCTTCGACGGTCAGGCGGAACCTGAGAACGGGTTGGCTGCGGAAGGGGCCACCGTCGCGCCGGGCCCGCCCGGGGCCGACGCCGTGCACCGCCTGGAACGCGCGGCCGAACGCCTCCGCCGAGCCGTACCCGTGGCGGACGGCGATCGTCAGCAGGTCGTCCGACCCGTCGACGACGTCCGCCGCGGCGACGGTCATGCGGCGCCGACGCACGTACTCCGACAGCGGCATCCCGGCCAGCGACGAGAACATCCGCCGCAGGTGGTACTCGCTGGTGCCGAGCGTCGTGGCGAGCCGGGCGACGTCGAGGTCCTCGGTGAGGCTCTCCTCGACGAGGTCGACGAGCCGGTTGAGCCAGGCGATCACGGTGCCCTCCTTCCGTCGTCCACACTGGCGCCCCGCGCGGTGCCGTCGCCCGATCATCGTGGCCCGGTGCGATCAGGCGGCGTGCACGGACGACGGCTGCCGGTCGCGCTCCCGCGGTCAGAGGTCGAACCGGCGCGCCAGGTCGTGCAGCGTGTCGGCGGAGTGCCGCAGGGCCGCGACCTCGTCGTCGGTCATCGGGGTCGGCAGCAGCGTGCCGGCGCCCGCGTGGCTGACCATCGTCGGGACGGACAGGCACATGTCGTCGATCCCCCGGTAGCCGCTGACGAGCGACGACACGGGCATGACGCGGCGCTCGTCGTTGACGACCGCCTCGACGACGCGCGAGCTCGCGAGCCCGATCGCGTAGTTCGTCGCGCCCTTGCCGGCGATGATCTCGTACGCGGAGTGGACGACCTCGTGCGCGATCGCGTCGCGCACCTCCGGGGTGAGGCGCTCACGGCCGTCGAGGGGCGGCACGTCGAGCAGCGGGACGCCGCCGATCGTCGCCGACGACCACAGGGGCACGGCGGTGTCGCCGTGCTCGCCCGCGATGTACGCGTGCACGTTCTGCACCGCGACGCCGACGTGCTGCGCGATCAGGTAGCGGAACCGTGAGGAGTCGAGGACCGTCCCGGTGCCCAGCACCTTCTCGCGCGGGAGGCCCGAGCACCGCAGCGCCGCGTACGTGACGACGTCGACGGGGTTGGTGACCATGACGTAGACCGCGTCGGGCGCGACCTCGACGAGCTGCGGCATGAGCGTGCGCGTCAGGCCGATGGTCTGGGCGGCGAGGTCCAGCCGGGTCTGCCCGGGCTTCATCTTGGCGCCCGCGGTGACGACGACGACGTCCGCGCCGGCGCACGCCGCGATGTCGTCGGACCCGACGACGTGCGCCATGGGCATGAACTGGATCCCGTGCGCGAGGTCGAGCGCCTGGGCCCGGACCTTGGCGCGGTCGATGTCGTAGAGGACGACCTCGCGGGCCGCGCCGCGCATGAGGACCGCGTAGGCGAGCGTCGCGCCGACCGACCCTGCGCCGACGACCGCGACCTTGGCCGTCGGGCGGGGCGGCGGGGTGCTGCCGCCGTCGACGAACCCGTCGAGACCTCCGGACCCTTCCCCGGCCTCGTGCGTCATCGCAGCCCCCTCACCGTGTCGCGGTACCGGTCCGGCCGTCCCCAGGCTAGGCGCGCGGGACCCGGTGCGGCGCGGTGCCCGCGCGGCGTTCACGCGGCAGCCCCGGCCAGGAGGGCGGGGGTCGCGACCGCGACCGTGAGCGGCGTGCGGTGCAGCAGGTTGTCACCGACGGGGCAGCGGCGCTGCGCCTCGGCGAGGATGTCCCGGGCCTGCGCCTCGGACCCGTCGACGTCGATCGCGGCGTGCACGCGGATGCCGGAGAACCCCGCGCGCGTGCCGATGTCGTAGCCGAACAGGAGCGCCGGGTCGAGGTCACCCTCGGCGGTCAGGTGCAGCGACCGGACGTGCACGGCGCGCTCCTGCGCGACGAGGTGCACGACGACGTTCAGGCAGCCGAGCAGCGACGCGAGCAGGAGCTCGACGGGGTTGGGGCCGAGGTCGGTGCCGCCGAGCGACGGCGGCTCGTCGACGACGAACGTGAACTGCCGGACGTCCACGTCGACGCGGGACGGGGAGGTGGAGCGGGCGGAGGCGGTGAACGTGGGCACGGGATGCCTTTCGGTCGGTCGGGCTGAGGTCCCCATCGCACGCCCTCGGGTCGCAGCGCCGGGCTGCTCGTGCGTGGAAACACGCACCCGGTCACCGGCTGCCCGGGCGGCACGGGGGTCGTCGTCGTACCCGTCCGGCACCCCTTGACGCTGCACTTGTTTTTTGCAAGCGTGGGTCCTGCCCGCCCGACCGCCGCACCGAGGGAGCCACGCCATGACCGCGATGTTCGTCAACCTGCCGGTGACCGACCTGGACCGCGCCACGGCCTTCTACACGGCGCTCGGGTTCAGGCTCAACCCGCTGTTCACCGACCACAACGCGGCCTGCGTCGTCGTCGAGGAGGACCACAGCGCGTTCATGCTCCTCACGCGCGAGTACTTCCAGACGTTCACCGACCTGCCGCTCGGCGACCCCGCCGTCAGCCCGTCGGTGTCGACCGCGGTCTTCCTCGACAGCCGCGACGCCGTCGACGCGACCGCCGCCGCCGGGCTCGCCGCGGGCGGCACCGAGCCGCGCCCCGCGTCGGACTACGGCTTCATGTACCAGCGCGGGCTCACCGACCCCGACGGCAACGTCCTCGAGTTCGGCTGGATGGACCCCGCAGCCGCCGCGCAGGGCCCCGACGCGGTCGCGAGCCAGCAGGCCTGAGGCCCGTGGCCGCACGCGACTACGGGCAGTACTGCGGCATCACCCGCGCGCTCGAGCTCGTCGGGGAACGGTGGGCGCTGCTCCTCGTCCGCGACCTGCTCGTCGGGCCGCGCCGCTACGGCGAGCTCGCCGCCGGCCTCCCCCGCATCCCGACCAACGTCCTCGCGGCCCGGCTCAAGGAGCTCCAGGCGGCGGGGATCATCCGGCGCGCCCCGCGCTCACGCGTCATCGTCTACGAGCTCACGCCGTACGGCCGCGAGCTCGAACCCGTCGTCCTCGCGCTCGGGGCGTGGGGGTTCAAGGCGCTGGGCGACCCGCGCGACGAGCAGGTCGTCACGCCCGACGCGCTCACGATGACGCTGCGCACCGCCTTCCGGCCCGAGGTCGCGGCGACGCTGCCTGCGACGGCTTACGGCGCCCACGTCGGCGACACCGGCCTGCTCGTCCGCGTCGACGGCCCGACGCTCGACGTCGCCCGCGGCGACGGACCCGTCGACCTGGCGTTCGCCGCCGGCCCGGAGCTCCACCGCCTCATCGCGGGCGACCTCTCGCCCGACCGCGCGCTCGCGACGGGCGCGGTCGAGGTGCTCCGCGGCCCGGGCGACCTCCTCGCCCGCTTCGCGACGACGTTCCACCTCGCCGCCTGACCCGTCCGGCACCTCGACCCGCGCACGCCCGCGGGCCGCACGCGGCAGCCTCGTGGAGGGTCAGTCCCGGGTCGCCGGCGTGCGGGTGATGCGCTCGACCGCCCGCACCACCTCGTCGCGGCCGCGGGGCTCGGTGTCGAGGGCGCGGTGGATCGTCAGGCCCTCGACCAGCGCGTCGAGCAGCCGGGCGGTCTCGGGGTCGAAGTGCCGTCCGAGCGCGCGCCGACTCCGGGCCATCCACGCGTGCGTGAGCTCGCGGTACCGCGGGTCGCGCGCGGCGAGGGTGTAGAGCTCGTGCGTCACGACGAGCTCGTGCGGGTCGGCGAGCACGCCCGTGGTGACGAGGTCCACCACCGCGCGCCGCGCGCCCTCCGCGTCGGCGACGCCCGCCATGGCCGTCTCGAAGCGGTCGCTCACCCGCCGGGCGAAGCGCTCGAACGCCTCGAACAGCAGCGCGTCGACGCTCTCGAAGTGGTAGGTGATCGACCCGAGCGGCACGTCCGCGGCCGCGGCGACACGTCGGGTCGACGCACCGGCGACGCCCACCTCGCCGACGACCCGGAGGCATGCCTCGACGATGCGGTCGCGCCGCTCCGGGTCGTGGCGGCGGGGCCGCCGCTCGGTCACCGCGCCTCGTCCTGCGCGCCGATCTGCCGGACGACGCGCGCCGGGTTGCCGACCGCGACCACGTTCGCGGGGAGGTCGCGGACGACGACCGACCCGGCGCCCACGACGGTGTTGTCGCCGATCGTGACGCCCGGGCACACGATGACCCCGCCACCGAGCCACACGTTGTCACCGAGGGTGATCGGCTTCGCCGCCTCGAGCTTGTCGCGGCGCGGCTGCGGGTCGACGGGGTGCGTCGGGGTGAGCAGCTGGACGTTCGGGCCGATCTGGCAGTCCTCGCCGATCGTGATGGTCGCGACGTCGAGCGCGGTGAGGTTGTAGTTGACGAACGTGCGCGCGCCGACGTGGATGTTCTCGCCGTAGTCGACGAACAGCGGCGGCTTGACGTACGCGCCCTCGCCGAGGGTGCCGAGCAGCGCGACGAGGTGCTCGCGGGCGTCCGGCTCGCCCGCGGACTCGGCGCGGTAGTAGGCGTCGGAGAGCCGGAACGCCTCGCGCGCGATGCGGCCGCTGTCGGGGTCGTCGGCGATGTAGAGGTCGCCGGCGAGCATGCGCTCGCGGTTGGTCCGGGGGTCACCGGCGAAGTAGTCCGTCGTCGTCATGCGGACGATCGTACACACGATGTGTACGACTGACCATATCGAGTGAGAACGCGCGAGCCCCGTCCGGTACGGTCGCGACGGACGCGGCCCGGAGCACGGCAGGGAGGACCGGATGACGGCAGGAGCGGAACCCCTCTCCGACACGGCGGCTGACGCGCGCGGAGGCGGGCCCGCAGCCGCACCCGTCGTCGTCCTCGTCGTCGCGCACCCGCGACCCGACAGCCTCAACCACGCGCTCGCGCGCCGCCTGGGCGACGCCGTGGCCCGCGCGGGCGGACGGCTCGTGACCCACGACCTGTACGCCGAGGGGTTCGACCCGGTGCTGCCCGCTGAGGAGTCGTTCGTCGTCGGGCGCGACCTGCACCGCGGCGGGCCGTCCGGCGACCCGCTGCTCGACCGGCACCGCGCGGACCTCGCGACCGCCGACGCGCTCGTCGTCGTGCACCCGGTCTGGTGGGGCATGCCGCCCGCGATCCTCGCCGGCTGGCTCGACCGGGTCCTCGTGCCCGGCGTCGCGTACCGCCTGCCCGACGCAGGCGGCCTGCCGGAGCGGCTGCTGGCGATCCGGCGCCTCGTCGTCGTCAACACGACCGACACCCCGGCCGAGCGGGAGGCGACCGTGTTCGGCGACCCGCTCGCCGCGATCTGGGAACGGTGCGTCGGCACGTACCTCGGCTCCGCGACGTCGCCGACGGTCGTCGAGCGGACGGTGCTCGCGTCGGTCAACGAGGCGGACGACGCGCAGCGCGCGCGCTGGCTGGACGAGGTGGAGGGCCTCGGCGCCCGGCTGGTCCAGGCCCTGGTCTGAGGGAGGGCGCCACGAGCCGGTCCGCACGCGTGCCGCGCGGGTGAGAAATGACGCCGACGGCCCGGACGTCGGCAGACGACGCCCGGGCCGCGTGCGTCGTCAGGCCGGTGCGGTCTGACGCCTGCGCAGGACCACGGCGACCGCCGCTGCGAGCACGCCGAGCACGAGCGTCACCACCGGGCTCTCGCCCAGCACGAGCAGGTTGGTGAGCGTCGCGCCGACCATGAGCAGCGCGAGGCCCGCCGCGGCGGGCAAGGCGACGCGCGGGACGAGCACCCCGACGGCGCCCGCGACCTCCAGCCCGCCGACGACGAGGCGCAGCCACTGACCGGCGCCGATGTCGGCGAACATGTCGACCATCGCACCCTCCCCCGCGAGCTTCGACCCCCCGGCCCCGAGGAACACGAGCGCGAGCGCGGCACGCGCGACCCACAGGAGGACGGTCACGGTCCGCGAGCGGACGCCGCCTCGCCGGCTGCTCGCGACCGACGAGGCGCCGGTGCCGCTCCCGGTCATGCGACCGAACCGTCCGCGAGGAGCGCGTCGAGCCGCTCGTGGCCCTCCCGGACGCCGTGCTCCATGCCGCTCGCGACGATCTGGTCGCGCGTGGTGAAGTCCTCGGAGAGCGTCGTGACGGTGAGTCGTGTCCGCCCGCCGGGGAGCTCCTCGAACCGGTAGCGCTCGAGCACGACGCCGTCCCCCATGCCCTCGACGGCGACGGTCTGGACGATCGACGACGGCGCCACGACCTCGTGGAACGACCCGTACGACACCATCTCAGTCGGGCCCGCGACGTGCGTGTACCGGTAGGAGCCCGCGGAGCGGCAGTCCCACGTGTCGAGGCGGGTCCGCGTGTCGGCCGGCCCGAACCAGCGCACGAGCAGGTCGGGGTCGACGTGCGCGCGGAAGACGCGGGCGGGCGTCGCGTCGAACTCGCGTACGAGGCGGACGACGGGCAGGTCGTCGGGGGCGACGACCTCGGTCTCGTGCCGGGTGCTGGTCATGCGCGGCCTCCTTCGGGTCCGGTGGTGCGGTCGGTGCGGTGGGCAGGGCCGGTGCGGTCGGCGCGGCCCGCGCGGTCGCCTGTCGGGGGCGTGGCGAGCAGGTCGTCGAGGCGGCGGTACCGCTCCTCCGCCTGGCGGCGGTACCGCTCGATCCAGCGGGTCATGAGCGCGAAGACCTCCGCGTCGAGCTGCACGGGTGCGCGCCGGTCCTCCGGGTCGCGGCGGACGACGCCCGCGTCGGTGAGCACGCGCAGGTGCTTGGACACCGCCTGGAGCGTCATGTCGTAGGGCTCGGCGAGCTGGCCGACGGTCGCGTCGCCGTCCGCGAGCCGGGCGACGATGTCCCGGCGCGTCGGGTCCGCGAGCGCCGCGAACGCGCGGGAGAGCGGGTCGGTGGCCGCCATGGATCCTCCTCAACCATCTGGTTGACAGCAACCATCGACCCGTCCCAGCACCCTTGTCAACCGTTCGGTTGAGACTCGCGGTCGCTGACGCCGTCCGTGCACCCTCGACCGGCAGCCGTCTTGTCTCTACACCGGTGAAAAACGATTCGGACCGGCGATCCACCCCCGCTCGCCTCGACAGCGCACGAACCGCTTCGGGAAGGTGGAGCGGCACGTCACCGCCTCGCCGTGCGCCCACGAGCACCGCTCGCACGCGCGCCCGGGGCCCGAGGAAGGATGCGGGATGGCACAACGACGACACAGGTGGGCGACCCTCGCGGTCACGCTGGTGACCGGCGCGCTGCTCGGCAGCGCCGTCCTGCCGCCGGCCTCCGCCGCCGCCGGCGGGTCCGGACCGTACCCGGCGGACTACGAGACGTCGTCGAGCCTGCCGAACCACACGATCTACCGGCCGGTGAACCTGCCGTCCGGGAAGATGCCGGTGTTCGTGTGGAGCAACGGCGCCTGCTCGGCGAACGGCACGTCGGCACTGCCCTTCCTGCGCGAGATCGCGTCGCACGGGTTCCTCGTCATCTCCAACGGCAGCCCGAACGGCGGAGGCTCGTCGACGTCGTCGTGGCTCACGCAGTCCATCGACTGGGCGGTCGCGGAGTCGACGCGCTCCGGCAGCCCGCTGCGCGACCGGGTCGACACGTCGAAGATCGCGGTGGCCGGCTTCTCGTGCGGCGGCCTCGAGGCGTACGCGGTGTCCGGCGACCCGCGCGTCACCACGACGATGATCTTCAGCAGCGGGCTGCTGAACGACGCCGACGACTACCAGCTCCGCCGGCTCGACCACCCGATCGCCTACATCATCGGCGGGCCCGGCGACATCGCGTACCCGAACGCGATGGACGACTGGGGCAAGCTGCCGGCGGGCCTGCCGGCGTTCATGGGCAACCTGCCCGTCGGCCACGGCGGGACGTACGACCAGGCGAACGGTGGCGAGTTCGGCCGCGCCGCGGCCCTCTGGGCGAAGTGGCAGCTCAAGGGCGACACGCAGGCCGGGCGGACGTTCGTCACGTCGGGCTGCGGGCTGTGCAGCGGCGGGCAGTGGACGGTGCAGCAGAAGAACCTCGTCCTCGCACCGGACCCGACGCCCACACCCACGCCGACCCCGACACCGACCCCCACACCGACGTCGACCCCGACTCCGGCGCCCACCACGACGCCGGACCCGACGGCCGCGTGCTCCGCGACCTACACCGTCGTCAACCAGTGGCCGGGCGGGTTCGTCGCGAACGTCGACGTGACGGCGCTGCGCGCCCTCGACGGCTGGCGCGTGCAGGTGACGCTGCCGTCGGGCGCGTCGGCGACGCAGGTGTGGAACGGCGTGCGCACCGGCACCGGTCAGCCGATGACCGTCACGAACGCGGCGTGGAACGGCGCCCTCCGAGCCGGCCAGGGCACCGGCTTCGGGTTCCAGGGCACGGGGACGGGAGCGGGTGCCGCCGTCTCCTGCCAGGCTGCCTGACCACGTCGGACGGCGAGGTGCCCGCCCCGGAAGGGACGGGCACCTCGTCATGTGCGTCGCGGTCGCGGCCGTTCGAACGCCGTCCGCGCGGCGTCGGGTCAGCGCGCGAGGAACGCGAGGAGCGCCTCGTTGACCTCGGCCGTGTGCGTCGTGAGCAGCCCGTGCGGGGCGCCCTCGATCTCGACGTACTCGGCCGACGGGAGCGCCCGGACGAAGCGGCGCGCGGTCACGTCGACGTCGAGGATCCGGTCCGCCGTGCCGTGCAGGATCAGCGCGGGCACGTCGATCTTCGGGATGTCGTCGCGGAAGTCCGTGCCCCACGTGAGCGGCGCCGCGGCCGACGCGACCGAGCCGGACCCGGCGGCGACGTCCCACGCGTGCCGCACCTGCTCCTCGGAGATGCGGGTGCCGAGGTTCTCGTCGAGGTTGAAGAAGTCCTGGTAGAACGCGGTGAAGTAGGCGTACCGGTCCTTGCGGACGGTCGCCGCGATGTCCTCGAAGAACGACGCGGGCGCGCCGCCCTCGGGGTTGTCCTCGGTCTTGGTGAGGAACGGCTCGAGCGACGCGAGGAACGCGGCCTTCGCGACGCGCGTCGAGCCGTACGTCCCCAGGTAGCGCGCGACCTCGCCGGTGCCCATCGAGAAGCCGACGAGGACCACGTCGCGCAGATCGAGCGTCTCCAGCACGACGTTGAGGTCCGCCGCGAAGGTGTCGTAGTCGTACCCGACCGACGGCTGGCTCGACTGCCCGAACCCGCGGCGGTCGTACGTGATGACGCGGTAGCCGGCGTCGAGCAGCGCGGCCGTCTGGCCCTCCCACGAGTTGCCGTCGAGCGGGAAGCCGTGGATGAGGACGACCGGCTGGCCGGTGCCCTTGTCCTCGTAGTGCAGCTCGATGTCGACCGAGTTCTCCGTGCCGACGGTGATGCGTCCCATGACACTGCCCCTCTTCGTTGTCGGGAGAACGATCGTTCTCCGCCGATGTCGCCTACACTAGAGAACGAGCGTTCTCAGCGCAAGGGCTGGGATCGGAACACCGGGCGACGACCCGGTGAAAGGCGGTGGACCATGGCGCGGGTGACCGAGCAGACGCCGACGACCGACACGCGCGAGCGGGTCGTCGCCGCCGCCGACGCGCTCTTCTACGCGCGCGGCATCCAGTCCGTCGGGATGGACGAGGTCCGCACCGCGGCGGGCGTCTCGCTCAAGCGCCTCTACACCGAGTTCCCCGGCAAGGAGGCCCTCGTGCTCGCGGTGCTCGACGCGCGGCACGGGATCTGGGAGGCCGGCCTGAGCGGAGCGTTGAGCGGCGTCGACGACCCGCGCGAGCGCCTGCTCGCGATCTTCGACTTCCTCGCCGAGTGGTTCACCGACGACACCTTCCGCGGCTGCGGGTTCATCAACGCGTTCGGCGAGCTCGGCGCGACGTCGCCCGCCGTCGCCGACGCCGTCCGCGCGCACAAGCAGTCGTTCCAGGACCACGTCGCCCGGCTCACCGCCGACGCCGGCGGCGACGCCGCGCTCGCGGCGCAGCTCGCGCTCCTCGCCGAGGGCGCGCAGACGACGGCCGCCATCGCGGGCCGTTCCGACGCCGCCCGCCAGGCACGCGCCGCGGCCGAGGTCCTGGTCGACGCCGCGCTCGGCGCCCGGTGAGGCCCCGACGCGCATGACCGACCACGACGGACCTGCCGACGTCCGGCCCCGCGCGACGGTCCGCGACGCGACCGCCGTCCGCGTCCGGCCGGGACGCGCCGACGACCTCCCCGCCCTCGCGCGGTTCGCGGGCTCGCGGGACCGTGCGCTGTGGCGCGTCGACGAGGCGCGCGACGGCCGCGAGACGCTGCTCGTCGCGGAGGACGCCCGTGGCCCCGTCGGCACCGTCAGCGTGCGCTGGGACAGCGACTGCGACCCGCCGCACCCGTGGCTCTACGGGCTGCACGTCGACGCCGACCACCGCGGCCGCGGTGCGGGCGAGCGGCTCGTGCACGCCGCCGAGGACGCGGCGCGCGACCGCGGCGCCGCCGCGCTGAGCCTCGACGCCGACCGCGACGACCCCGTCGTCGGCTGGTACGAACGTCGCGGCTACCGGCGCGTCCGCGCGCACGAGCACCGCTGGACCAGCGTCGACCCGCGGACCCGCCGGGTGACCGCGTCGGGGACCGCGGCGACGTGGGTGCTGCGCCGGCCGCTCGACGGGCGCGACGCCGACACCGGTGGCCGCACGGGCACCGGCACGGCGACCGACGCCGGCATCGGCACCGAGGACGCCTCGTGACGACCGAGCTGGAGCGGTACGACGCCCTCCCGCCCGTCGCCACGACCGACCTGCGCGGGACGTGGCGCGGTGCGGGGATCCCCACCGGTCACCCGCTCGACGGCGTGCTCGAAAGGCTCGGCTGGTGCGGCAAGAGGTTCGACGACGACGACACCGCGCACCCGCTGCTGTTCCGGTCGGGCCACGGCGTGGTGCGCGTCCACCCGGGCCTGGTCCCGCTCGGGCTCGTGCTGCGCGTCGCCCCGCTCCTGCGGACCCCGCCCGCCGCCGCGGCGTTCGCGCTCGTGCGGCCGTTCGTCACGACGCGTCGCCCCCGCGCCCGGCTGCGCGAGGTCCGGTACCGCGGAGTGGTGTCGGCCGCGATGGTCTACGACGACCTGCCGATCATCGACGCGTTCCGGGCGGACGACGACGGCTCTCTGGTCGGCGCGATGGACGCGCGCGGCATGACCGAGCCCTACCTGTTCCGGCTGCGCCGGGTCCGCTGAGCCACCGACGGCGGGCACCGAGCGTTGCCGGTGCCGCGCCGTCACGTCACCTGGGGACGACGCGGACGGGGTCGACACCCGCACCGCTACGGTCCCGTCCCGTGCAGCGACTCAACCCTCCCCCGAACTGGCCCACCCCACCCGACGGCTGGACGCCGCCGCCCGGCTGGCAGCCCGACCCCGCGTGGGGTCCGCCGCCCGAGGGGTGGCAGCTGTGGCTGCCCGACGAGGACGGCCCCGCGCGTCGCCGTCAGGACGCCTTCCGCCCGGTGGGGATCGTCGCGGGCGCCCTTCTCGTCGTCCTGCTGCTCGCGCAGGCGGTGCTCGGGATCTTCTCCGCGCAGGCCGCCGGCAGCGCGGTCGGCTCCGTCCTGCTGCCGTGGCTGATCGTCTCGCTCGCCGTCCGCTACTCGCGGCGCGAGTGGCCGTGGTGGGCGATCGTCGCGGTGTTCTTCGGTGTCTGGATCCTCCTGCGGCTGCTCAGCGCCGCCGGGCAGGCCGCCGGCGGGGGGTGAGACGTCGGCACGGTCCCCGCCCCTTACGCAACCGATGGTTGCATCATGACGGGCACAGGTCTACGGTGATGCGCAACCAATCGTTGCGAACAGCGGGAGAAGCCATGGAGTTCGGGAGCATCGAGCGCGAGATCCACGTCGACGCCTCGCCGGAGGTCGTCTTCGAGGTCCTCAGCAGCCCGGAGCACATCCGCGACTGGTGGAACGGTGCCGAGACGGACCTGTCCGCCGCGCCGGGCAGCGGGACGGAGGTCGCCTGGGGCCGCGGCACCGCCGACGAGCACGTCGAGCCGCTCACCGTCGTCGCCGCCGACCCGCCGCGGCTGTTCTCCTTCCGCTGGGTCCCCGACGACGCGGACGACCCCGTCGCCGCCGCGCTGCTCGTGACGTTCGAGCTCGTGCCCGCCGGGACCGGGACGCTCCTGCGGCTCACCGAGACCGGCTTCCGGGAGAAGGGCTGGGAGGTCGCCGTCATGGAGGCCGCCTATGCCGACCACGTCAGCGGCTGGGACGTCTTCGTCCCCGCGATCGCCGCACACGCCGAGCGGCTGGTCGCGACGCGATGAGCACCGCCGTCGACGACGACCTGTGGTCGGCGGTCGGGGACCCCACCCGGCGGCGCATGATCGACCTCCTGCTCACCGACGGACCCGGCACGGCCACCTCGCTCAGCGAACGCCTTCCGGTGACGCGGCAGGCCGTCGCCAAGCACCTCGTCGTGCTCGACCGCGTGGGCCTCGTGCACGTGACGCCCGCCGGGCGCGAGCGGCGCTACGAGGTCGACGAGGCCCAGCTCGCCCGCGCGGTCGCGCAGCTCGCCGACGTCGGCCAGGCCTGGGACGCCCGCCTGCAGCGCATCAAGCGGATCGCCGAGGCGATCGCCCGCAGTCAGAAGCAGTGACCGGTACCGAGGAGAGAGAAGGGTTCGAGATGGTGGACATCATCCACAGGGTCGGCATGCGCTCGGCCGCCCTGGACGACGTGTACGCGGCGCTCACCACGATCGACGGGCTGTCGGCGTGGTGGACGACCGACACGACTGGCGACCCGGGCGTCGGCGGCCTGCTCGCGTTCCGCTTCCCGCAGGGAGGCTTCGACATGGTCGTGCTCGAGCAGGAGCCCGGCCGGCGCGTCGTGTGGGAGGTCGTCGACGGTCCCGAGGAGTGGATCGGGACGACCGTGCGCTGGGAGCTCCGGCAGGACGGCGAGTGGGTCGTCGTCCTGTTCGCGCACGAGGGCTGGCGCGAGCCGGTCGAGTTCATGTCGCACTGCAGCACCAAGTGGGCGACGTTCCTGGTCAGCCTCAAGCAGCTCGTCGAGACCGGCGCGGGCGCACCTGCACCCGACGACCTCGCGATCTCCGACTGGCACTGACCCGGGCGGCGGGCCGGTCGGCTACGCGTGAACCGTGTGGGACACGGGGTACCACGCGTCGCCGGCGGGCTCGCCGTCGAGGTTCCAGCTCCACGACTCCATCGGACGCACCCGCACGTACCACCCCGGCCCGATCATCCCGGTCCGCTCGACGGGATCCTCCGCCACGCCGTAGACGCGGATGCCGCGTGCCGCGAACGGCTCCAGCGTCGGCACGTCGTCGAAGACGATCGCCACCCGCCGCCGGCCCGCGCGCACGTTGCGGACCTTGCGCGTCCGCAGGACCGTCTCGCCGCCGCCGAACCAGAACGCCTCGCCGTCGAGCTCGCAGACGACCGGTACGACGTCGGGCTGCTCCCCCTCGCCGAGGGTCGCGACGCGCGCGACCGGGTGTTCCCGCAGGTAGGCGATCTCCTGCGCGGTGAAGGCGGTGCCGCCCATCGTCCCTCCAAGTGGTGCCCGTGCCCGAAGGGGCAGAGGTCGTGGCGCTGAAGCCTTTCGGACGCTCCGGCGGGCGCCGTCGGCCCGTCCCCTGCCCCTAGTGTGCGCACCAGCCGACACCCCGGGAGGGCTCGATGACGAGGCGCACGCGGCTCGGTCTGACCGTCGCGACGGTCGCCGCCCTGTCGATCCTGCTCCCGGTGCCCGCGTGGGCCGGCGACGTGCAGCGCGAGGAGTTCTCGCGGCCACCGGCCGAGCCGTGGCAGGTGCTCGGGTTCGCGGGCGATCCGGTGGCGAGCACGCGCGGCGGTGCGATCACGATCGGCCGCGAGACGCTCGTCATGCTCCTCGAGGGCGCCGGGACGTCGGAGTGGACGGGGGCCTCCGGGCGGCTGACGGGGTGGGACGTCGACGTCCGCATGCGTCTCGGGCGCGACGCGACCGGCACGTGCCTCGACGAGGAGACCGGGACGCCGCCGCCGACGCTGCTGTGGGTCGGCGACACCATGGACCTCCTCCAGGTCGGCTTCGCGCCCGGAGAGCTCTGCGTCCTCTACCCGTTCGAGGACCGCCAGGTGATCCCGCTCGACACGCAGCGCTGGCACCGGTACCGCCTGGAGGCGCGCGGGCAGCACCTGCGGATCGCGGTCGACGGGCGCACGGTCCTCGACCGGACGCTCACCGGTCGCGGCGCGGGCACCGTCGGGCTCGGCTTCGAGACGTTCACCGGCTCCTCGACGTGGGACTACGTCCGCTACGACACGTCGCCGGAGCACCGGTGCACGGTCCGCGGCACGTCCGGCGCCGACGTCCTGACGGGCACGCCCGGCGACGACGTGATCTGCGCCGGCGCGGGCCACGACCGGGTCTCCGGGCTCGGTGGGGACGACGTGCTGATCGGCGGCGACGGCGACGACACGCTCCTCGGCGGCGACGGTCACGACCTGCTGCAGGGCGGCTGGGGCGCGGACGTGCTCGACGCCGGCGCGGACAGCGGACGGTCCGAGGGCGGCCAGGGCGGGGACACCTTCGTCATGGGCGCCGCACCCGACGGTGCACACCAGGTCGTCGGCGGACCGGGCCACGACGTCGTCGACTACGGGGCACGCACCGCCGGGGTCACCGTGACGCTGGACGGCGTCGGCGGCGACGGCGCGCCCGGAGAGGGCGACGCGGTGGGCGCACCGCCGCCGTGGAGCGCGTCGCCCGACGTCGAGGAGGTCCGCGGCAGCACCGGGGACGACGTCCTGACCGGCTCGCCGTGGCAGGACGCGCTCGTCGGCGGGCTCGGCGCCGACACGCTGCGCGGGCTGGCCGGCGACGACACGCTGCGCGGCACCGACGGCGTCGGGGGCAACGACCGGCTCGACGGCGGCGACGGCACCGACGGCTGCACCGCCGACCCGCTCGACGTGCTCACGTCGTGCAACGACCGCTACCCGCCGTACCCCACCCCGACGCCGACCGGCTCGGCCCCCGCGGGCCCGGCCCAGCGGCTCGCGCCGACGTGGCTGCCCACGACGGCGCCCGCGTCACCCGCCCGCGGCTGAGCCCGCGGGACCGGTCGCCGAGGTCCGCGCTGCGTCGTCGGGACCGCCGCCCCGACCGCGCTCGTCGCGCACGTCGACCGCGAGGGCCGGCCAGTCGCGCAGGACCGCGAGCGCGTCGGCCGTCAGGTCCCCGAGCGGCGGCCGCACGAGCCGTCCCGGCAGGAACGTGACCGTGGTGCCGGTGGTGCCGTCCGGCTCGACCGGGACGAGGTCGGTGACGGGGATCCCGTGCTCGTAGCGCTGCGTCCACGAGCCGTGGCTGCGCCGGTTGTGGTGGACGAGCCGGTCGCTGAGCGCGGACACGACCGAGACCCCGCGCCGCGGGTGGCCGTCGGGCAGGGACGGGCCGTCGACCGCGTCGAAGACACGCAGGTCCCGGGTCGACATGACGGGCTTGCGCACGGCGCGGCCGTGCTCGTCGAGCCGCGTGTCGGTGCCCCGCCCGTCGTCGGCGACGGTGACCGACCCGTCGTCGTGCAGCGTGACGAGGCAGCGGCCGCCGCCACGCTCGTCGGCCTCCTCGGCGGCGTACGCGAGCACCTCGAGGACGAGGTGCAGCACGCCGCCGGGCGCGAGCTCGTCGGCCCGGCGTCGCACGTCGTCGAGGTGCGCGACGTCGACCGACGTCGACCAGTCGTGCGTCGTGCTCACCCACGTGTCCCGGTCGCCCATCCGCACATCCTGGCGACCACGTCAGGCGGAGGGCAAAGGTCCGACGGCCCCGAGATCAGCCACGCGACAGACCGACGGCGTCCCGTCCGCACACCGTCGTGGCGGACCGTGCGACCTCGACCCGTGCCGGTTGTCGGGATCGCGCGCCCTCGCGCGTCACCCGGGCATGACCCTCACCGTGTCCCGCACCGCGCACCGCGCCACGACCGCGCTGTTCCTCGTCAGCGGCCTGTCCTTCGGCGGGTTCGTCGTCCGCTCCGCCGCGCTCAAGGTCGAGCACGGCCTCGACGACCGCGCCTACGGGCTCACGAGCGTGCTGTTCGGCGGCGTCGCCATCGCCACGATGCAGGCGCTCGGCCCGCTGCTCCGCCGCGTCGGCCCCGAGGCGGTCGCCCGCGTCGCGGTCGTCACCCTCCCCCTCGCCGTGGCGTTGCTGGGCGCGGTCCCCGGCACGGCCTCCTACGTCGCGGCGATCGCCGTGGTGGCCGCGGCGAACGGGGCCCTCGACGTCTCCATGAACGCCACCGCGGTCCGCGCCGAGCAGCGGATCGGCCGCCCGATCCTCAGCGGCTGCCACGCGGCGTGGAGCATCGGCATCACCGTCGCGACCCTCGCCGGGACCGCGAGCCTCGCGGCCGGGGTCCCGACCGCCGCCCACCTCGCCGTCGCCGCCGCCGTCGCGGTGCCCGTCGCGCTCGTGGCCGGGAGGCGGCTGCCGACCGCCGACGAGGTGGAGCGGTCGCTGCCCGGCACCGGTCCGACGACGGACGTGCCGCCGTCCGGGTCGACCGGCGGACGCCCGGCCCGACCGGTCCCCCGCCCGCGGTCCGGCTGGTCCCCGGCGTTCGCGCGCGTGGCCGTCGTCGGCGTCGTGCTCATGGTCGCCGAGGGTGCGGCGCTCGCATGGGGTGCGGTCCTGCTGCACGAGCAGCGCGACGCGACGCTCGCGGTGGCCGCCGCGGCGACGACCGCGTTCACCGCGGCCCAGACCCTCGGCCGCCTCGTCGGCGACCGGCTGCGCGCCGCGTGGGGCGACGCGCGGCTGTTCCGGCGCGGTGCGGTCGTCGGCGCGTGCGGGCTCGCCCTGGGCGCGCTCGCGCCGCACCCCGTCGCGGCCGTCGCGGGGTTCGCGCTGCTCGGCCTCGGCGGTGCGACGCTCGTGCCGATCGCGTACGCGGAGACGGGCCGCCTCGACCCGAGCGGCCGCTCGGCCGCGCGCCTGTCGGTCTTCGTCTACGCGGGCGTCCTCGCCGGCCCGGCGGCCATCGGCCTCGTCGCCGCGGGCGCGGGCCTCACGGCGGCCGTCGCGCTCGTCGCACCGCTGCTCGCGGCCTCGGCGCTCGTGCTGCCCCGGGCGGCCGCGGACGGGTCACCGACCGGCTCCGACCTCCCCGAGGCGTCCCGTCAGGCGCGCTGAGGCGTCCCGGCGCCGTCCCGGCCGGCCGAGGTCGCGCCGCGCTCAAGTCCCCCGCGGCGGTGGCCGATGGCACGTCGTGCCGTCCACGCAGGTCACCTACCGGTACGCCGCCACGTCCACCCTGCGCGGGGAGGACGGTCAGGTGTCCGTCGGGCTCGCCTCGACCGGCACCGGGACGTTCCTCGACGCGTACGTCGAGCGGGCCGACGTCGTGGCGGCCGGGCTGCTCCTCGTGGGGCGGGTGGCGTCGACCCGGTTCCACGACCCGACGACCGCGACCCGGCTCGCGGAGCTCGCGGACCCGATCATCACGACGGGCGACGGCACGGTCCGGTTCGAGAGCCTCTCCGCGTGCTGCGGCGTCGCCGCCCGGCTGGACCTGCCGGCGGACGGCGTGCACGTGACGACGCAGACCCCGGGGACGACCAACGTCGACCTCGGGCCGGAGATGCGGAGACTGCTCGGCGGCGTGCTGCCGCACGACCCGATGCGCGTGCGCGTGGCCGACACAGGACTCGCGGTGACGACGCTCGACGGCAGCGCGCACGAGCGGACGGTCGCGCTGCCGGACCGGTGGGTCCGCTCGCTGGCCGACCTGCAGGTGCTCGCGAGCCGCATGTCGCTGCGCGCGACGCTCGACCAGCGGCAGGTGCGGGCGTTCCTGCGGTCGCTGCCCCCGACGACGCCACCACGGTCGACGTTCTGGGCGCAGCCCGTGGGCGGCGGCGGGCTGCGCCTTGCGTCCCGACCGGTCGCGGGCGGCGTCCCGCTCGGCGGTCCGGAGCGCCTGCGCGTGCTCGACGCCGTGCTGCGGCACTGCCGGGAGGTGCGGGTCTACGCCGCCGACGGCGACGGGCCCGGTGCGTCGTGGTGGGAGGTCGCGCTGCCGCACGCGCGGCTCGGTCTGGGCCTCAGCCCCGAGACGTCCCGAGGCTTCTCCGGCGAGGGTGCGCTGCTCGACGGCGACGACGACCCGACGGCCGACGCGGCCCTCGCGGTGAGCGGCCGGCTCGGGTACGACCTGGCGGAGGGCCGGTTCTTCCCGCGCCTGCTGCCGGTCGGCCGCGACCTGCTCGGCACGCACCCCCGGCTGGCCACCGCGACGGCGCTGGTCGCGGACGGCGCCGTGCACCCGGAGGGCGACCACCACGTGGTCCGCGGCCGCACCCGCGACTACGTGGTCCGGCTGGGCTCTCCGGCCGACCGCTGCTCGTGCCGGTGGTACGTCGACCACGGCGGCACGCGGGGACCGTGCGCGCACGTCCTGGCGGTCCGCCTGCTGCGCGACGGCGCACCCCCCACCGGCGAGGAGACGCGATGACCGCCGACGACCTCCTGCCGCGGCTGCGTGCGGCGGTGCTGGCGGGGAACGCTCGCACCGTCCTCGACCTGACCCGGGACCTCACGGACGCGCAGCGGCGCGAGATCGGCCCGGTCCTGCGGGGCGAGTACGTCGCGCTCACGTACGCGCCCGATCGCATCACGTCGGACCCCGCCGCGGGTCGCGCGTACGAGCTGGCCCGGCTGGCCACGGAGCTCCAGCCGGGCGACGCCGCGTGGGCGCTCGTCTCGACCTCGCCGGCCGCGCTCCCCGACCGTCTCGCTGCGCTCGCACCGCGCAGCGCGGCGTGGAAGCGCCGGTTCGCGACGTCCGCCCTGCGGCGCGGCGACGGGTGGTGGGTCGTGCACGCCTGGGTCGGGGCAGGGGTCGTGCCACCGCCGTCGTCGCCCGAGTGGCCGCTCGGGGTGCTGCGCCGGTTCCCGTGGGCGGAGCTCGGGCGCACGGCCGACGCGGACCCCGTCGTCGCAACCGTCCTCACGACTTTGCTCGACACGCCCGGCGTCGGCAAGGAGCTCGGGCGCCACGCCCGGTACGGCTCGACGCAGGAGTGGCGACCGCTCGTCGAGGCGTGCGGCGGGTTCGACCCCGCGCGCCGGGGCGCGCTCCTCGACGGGTGCCTGTCGGCGCTCGGGACGGCCCCGCCGAGCGAGGCCGCCGGCTTCGTCGCCGTCCTGCAGCACGCGTCCCTGACCGACGCCGAGGTCGCGCGGCGGCAGGGACGGTACGCGGACCTGCTGCTCGCACCGTCGACGCCGGCGTGGACGCTCGCGGCCGACGCGCTCGACCGGGTGCTCGAGGTCGGTGCGCTCGACGCGGCCACGCTGCTCGACGTCACGCCCGAGGTCCTGCAGCACCGGACCAAGGTGCGGGTGCACCGGCACCTGCGGCTCGTGGAGAAGGGCGTCGAGCGGGGCGCGGTGGACGTGACGTCCGCGGCCGCGGCCGTCGTCGACGCGCTCGACCCCGCGCGCTCGGACGTCGCCGAGACCCTCGCGGCGACGTCGGGGCGCTGGGCGGACGGCCTCGACGCCGGCGCCGTGGCGGAGCTGCGCGCCACGGTGTCGGCGGCGGTGCCGCGACCGTGGCCCGGTCTGCGCGTCGCGCTCGGGACCCTGGCGCCGCGCGTCGACGCGGAGCACGCGTCCCCGACGGCGTCGGGCGACCGCCCTGCCGACGTCCGGGCGAGCGAGGTCCGGCCGGTCGACCTGCCCGCCCTCGGCCGGGTGCACCCCGTGGCCGACCTCGACGAGCTGCTCGTGCTCATGGAGGAGGAGCTGCCGGTCCGACCGACACCGGTCGCCGTCGAGCGCGCGCTCGACGGCATGGTGCGGCTGCGGCTCGACGACGTCCCCGGCGACACGCGCGCGCGGGCCGAGCGGGCGTGGTCGAGCTGGTGGTCGAGCGCTCCCGGCGACGATGTCGCGTGGGTCGTGCGCGCCTGGCTCGCGGCGGACACACCGCCGCTGCGGGCGGGCCGGCTCGTGCAGGGGACGGCCCTGTCCGACGCGGACGTGCCGCCGGGCGCGACCCCGACAGGCAGCGGGCCGGGCGGGTTCGGCCGGACCTGGACGCGGGTCGTCCCCGCGCACGACCCGGCGTTCCTCACCGAGCGACGGTTCGGGCTCGTCCGCCTCCACCACCTCGCGGTCGCACCGGGCCCGCTGCTCGCGCTGCCCTCGCGCGAGGACGGCACCGTCGCCGTCGACGACCTGCTCGCCCGGCTCGCCGAGCGCGAGGCGCTCGGGCTGGAGCAGGAGCTGTTCGACGGCGCGTGGGCGCTGCTGCGGCTGCCGCCGGCCGAGCACGCCGCCTTCCTCGCCGCGGCGGAGCGTCCGCCCCGGGTCGTCGCGTGGAGCGGCGCGGTGACCCGGCGTGCGGAGTGGGACCGCACGGTCGTGCGCGACGCGTTCGGGGCGCAGGCGCGGGTGTGGTCGGACCCGGGCGCGACCGCCGGCTCGTCGGACGACCCGGTCCGGGCGTGGCTCGCCCCCGACCCGGACCCCGATCTGCCGGGGTCGCGGTACGCGGCGTGGCGGCGGAGCGGGCGCGGCGCCACCCCCACGGCGGCGACCTGGGGCACGACGCTCCCGTCGCACCCCGACGTCCTCGTCGCGCACGTGCAGCACGCGGTCCTGCAGGCGCTGCACGACGACCGGGCCGACGCGGTCGACGAGCTCCTGCGGGTCCTGGGCGACGCCCGGGAACCCTGGCGTCGGCCGTCCGCGTGGGCGGTCGTGACCGGCATGAGCGTCGAGCACCGCGCGTCGCGGCTGGCCGCGAGCGAGGCCGTCGGTGCGGGTGCGGCGCGCGGGACGCTGCCGCCGGCGACCCTCACCCAGGCGCTGCTCGACGTGCTCGGCCCGGACGCCGGACCGTACGGGGCGACGACCGTCGGCAGCACCGGGACCGCGCACCCCAAGGTGTCGCGCGTCGCGGAGGGCCTCGCCGACGCCGCCCGGCTCGACGACGGGACGGCGGACGTGGTGCTGCGCGGCCTGCTTCCGGCCCTCCCGCCGCTCATGGGCCCGCCCGGCGGTCACGCCCTCGTGGCGGTCGCCGCGCAGCTCGCCGAGCGCCTCGGCCGGCGCTGCGACGTGCCCGCCGAGGTCCGGGACCTGGCGGGCGGCAGGTCGCGCTCGCGGACGGCGACGGAGGCGCGCCGGCTGGTCGCCGCGGCCGGCACACCCCGCTGACGGGCCGGCGGCGGCTACCGCAGCGGGAAGCGGAACGGGATCGGGATGCCGCCGCAGCAGCAGACGCCGCGCACGTCGGACTGTGCCAGGAGTGCGGCGGCGCGGTAGCAGGCGAGGAGCTGGAGGGCGGTCGGGACGACCGACCGCACGACCCCGCGGCGCGCGACGAAGCCCCGGACGGCGCCCGAGCAGGAGTCGCCGCCGGTCGCGACCCGGTGCGCGCAGCTCCAGCCCTTCCGGGGCGAGAGCCGACGCTGGTACGCGGCGATCAGGCGGTCGACGGCCGTGGCGACGGGACTCATCGGGTCACGGTAGGCGGCGCTCCCCGGCCGCGCCCGGCGAGCGGGCGGCGAGCAGACGGCGAGCGGACGGCGAGCGGACGGCGAGCGGACGGCGAGCGGACGGCGACGACGGGACGCACGCGGGCGCGGCGCGGCTCGTCGTCAGAGGGCGTCGGGCAGCCGCCGGTACGTCGTCGTCAGGCGGTACTCCTTGCGCGGCCCGGACGCGTGCCAGACCTCCTCGTACGCGTCCTCGCCGACGAACCGGCCACGCACCGTGTAGGTGTCGTCGCCGCACCCGTGCACGCCGGACCAGCGGTCGTCGCGCAGGTCGAACCGGTAGAACGGCCGCCCGTCGCCGAACAGCACGTCGACCGCCCCGTCGCCGTCGCTGCGCAGGAGCAGCCGTCGGCCAGCAGGCCGCACGTCGCCGCCGAACGCGAGCACACCCTCCTCGACGCACGCCAGACCACCGTCGCCCGTCGGCGTGCTGGTCGCCGTCCCGCGGAACGTCCCGTCGAGCCCGGCGCGCGCGTCGGCGACGCCGCGGTCGACCGACCACGTCCCGGCGAACCTCGCGAGCACGTCCACGGTCGTGACCGTCTCACGGCGGGCGGTCCGCGGGAAGCGCCGGGAGGGAGCCGCGCGCCCGGTTGCGACCGACCGCGCCGCGCGTAGCGTGCTGGTCGACGACGACGTCTGAGGGGGCAGCATGGTCGCGCGTACCGAGGTCGAGCACGTCCGGACGGACCCCGGCCTCCCGCCGGTCGCGGTGGTGGAGCGCGGGCCGATCCCGCCGGCGCGTCGCGCGGTCCTCGCCGCGGTCGCGGTGCTGGGCGCGGTCGCCTGGTCGGTGCTCGCGCTCGCCCGCGGTGAGCAGGTCAACGCCGTGTGGTTCGTGTTCGCGGCGGTCTGCACGTACGTCATCGGGTACCGCTTCTACGCACGGCTCGTCGAGTCGAAGATCGTGCGCCCGCGCGACGACCGTGCGACGCCCGCCGAGCGGTACGACAACGCGAAGGACTTCATGCCGACGGACCGGCGGGTCCTGTTCGGCCACCACTTCGCCGCGATCGCCGGTGCGGGACCCCTGGTCGGGCCGGTGCTCGCCGCGCAGATGGGCTACCTGCCGGGCACCGTCTGGATCATCGTGGGTTGCGTGCTGGGCGGTGCCGTCCAGGACTACCTGGTCCTCACGCTGTCCGTCCGGCGCCGTGGCCGCAGCCTCGGTCAGATGGCGCGCGACGAGCTCGGCCGGTTCGGCGGCGTCGCGGCGCTCGTCGCCGTGTTCGTCATCATGATCATCCTCATCGCGGTGCTCGCCCTCGTCGTGGTCAACGCGCTCGCCGAGAGCCCGTGGGGCGTCTTCTCGATCGCCATGACGATCCCGATCGCGCTGTTCATGGGCGCCTACCTGCGGTTCCTGCGGCCGGGCCGGGTCTCCGAGGTGACGATCATCGGCGTCGCGCTGCTGCTGC
The DNA here is from genome assembly GCF_028583725.1 of Cellulomonas fimi. NCBI lineage: Bacteria > Bacillati > Actinomycetota > Actinomycetes > Micrococcales > Cellulomonadaceae > Cellulomonas > Cellulomonas fimi. Next base: position 4,058,404 of record NZ_CP110680.1, read on the forward strand.
TCGCGATCGTCGCGGGTGGCTGGGTCGCCGAGACGGACTGGGGCCAGGACTGGTTCACGCTGAGCCCCGTCGCGCTCGCGTGGTGGCTCGCCGCCTACGGGTTCGCCGCGTCGGTCCTGCCGGTGTGGCTGCTGCTCGCGCCGCGCGACTACCTCTCGACGTTCATGAAGGTCGGCACGATCGTCCTGCTCGCCGTGGGCATCCTCGTCGCACGGCCCGAGGTGCAGGCGCCCGCGGTGTCCTCGTTCGCGCTGCGTGGCGACGGGCCCGTCTTCGCGGGTGCGCTGTTCCCGTTCCTGTTCATCACGATCGCGTGCGGCGCGCTCTCCGGGTTCCACTCGCTCATCGCGTCGGGCACGACGCCGAAGCTGCTCGAGAAGGAGAGCCAGGCGAAGCCCATCGGCTACGGCGGGATGCTCACCGAGTCGTTCGTGGCGGTGATGGCCCTGGTCACGGCCGTCGTCATCGACCAGCACCTGTACTTCGCGATGAACGCGCCCGCGGGCGCGACCGGCGGGACGCCCGAGACCGCGGCCGCGTACGTCAACGGGCTCGGCCTCGGCGGCACACCCATCACGGCCGGCGAGATCGAGCGCGCCGCGCAGTCCGTCGGGGAGGAGTCCGTCGTCTCGCGGACCGGAGGCGCGCCGACGCTCGCGTTCGGCATGTCGCAGGTGCTCAGCACCGTCGTCGGCGGGTCCGGGCTCGCCGCGTTCTGGTACCACTTCGCGATCATGTTCGAGGCGCTGTTCATCCTCACGACGGTCGACGCGGGCACGCGCGTCGCGCGCTTCATGCTGTCCGACAGCCTCGGCAATGTCGGCGGGCCGCTGCGGCGCTTCCGGGACCCCTCGTGGCGCGTCGGCGCGTGGATCTGCTCGGTCGTCGTGGTCGGTGCGTGGGGGGCGATCCTGCTCATGGGGGTGACCGACCCCCTCGGCGGGATCAACACGCTCTTCCCGCTGTTCGGGATCGCGAACCAGCTCCTCGCCGCGATCGCGCTCACCGTCGTGACGGTCGTCGTCGTCAAGAAGCGGCTGTACCGGTGGGTGTGGATCCCCGCCGTCCCGCTGCTGTGGGACCTCGCGGTGACGATGACCGCGTCGTACCAGAAGGTGTTCTCCGCCGAGCCGCGGATCGGCTACTGGGCGCAGCACCGGGCCTTCCAGGACGCGCGCGCCGCCGGCGAGACGTCGTTCGGCGTCGCCGCGTCGCCGGCCGAGATGGACGCGGTCATCCGCAACACCGCCGTCCAGGGCACGCTGTCGATCGTCTTCGCGGTGCTCGTGATCGTCGTCGTGGTGGTCGGTGCGGTCGTCGTCGTGCGATCCGTCCGCGCGGGCGGCCTGCCGACGACCGAGGAGCCCGACGAGCCGTCGCGGATCTTCGCGCCCCGCGGACTCGTGCGGACGGCGGCCGAGCGCGAGGTCCAGGAGCTGTGGGACGCGCACGACCGGGTGGGCACCGGGACGGGGACGCGCTCGTGACCGGGCGACGCGCGGCCCTCGCGGGACGGTCGACCGCGCACGCCGTCGTGCGCGCGGCCCGCGCCGTGCACTGGTACACCACGACGCTCCTCGGGGACCGCGACTACGACCGCTACGTCGCGCACCTCGCGCGCGCCCACCCCGGCGTCGTGCCGCCGTCCGAGGCGCAGTACTGGCGGACCCGCCACGCCGAGGCGGACGCGCGACCGGGCGCGCGCTGCTGCTGACGGGTCGCGCCGCGGCCCCGGTCGAGCGTGAGAGGACCGTCGGGCCCGACGACAGCGGGCGTCCGTCGGCCTAGCCTCGGGACATGGCCGACACCGTCCCCGGCCGTCTCGCACCGCTCCTGTCGCAGTACGACTGGGCGTGCGGGCGGCTCCTCGCGCGCCTGACCGGACCCGACACGGACAGCGGCGACGGCGAGCGCGTCGCCGTCTCGCCGCTCACGGACGCCGAGTACCTGTGGGAACCGGCTCCGGGCGCGTGGTCGGTCCGCCGCAAGGCCGACGGCCCCGGACCGGGGGCGACGGTGCTGGTCGGCGCCGGCGACTGGGGACGCGACGGCGGCCGCCCGCACCCCTGGCCCCCGCCGGTCACGACGATCGCCTGGCGCATGGCGCACGTCGCCGAGATGCTCCTCTTCCGCGCGGAGTACACCGTCGGGAGCCGGACGGGGTCCGAGGCGGACCTCGTGTACCCGGGCACCGCCGACGCCGCCGTCGACCTGCTCGCCCGCGGGGTGCGCGCGTGGCGCGAGGCCCTGGTCACGGCCGACGACGCCGCGCTCGACGAGGTCGGCCGCTGCACGTACCCGGACGGTGACGACGCCGAGCAGCCGTTCCTCGAGATCGTCTGGTGGGTCAACCAGGAGGTGCTGCACCACGGCGCGGAGATCGCCCTGCTGCGCGACCTGCACGGCGCGCTGCACCGCGGCTGACGGCGTCCGCCGGGCCGAGCCGGGTCGACCGATCAGCGGTCGACCGATCAGGGGAAAAGTACGAAACGGACATCGCCGACCGTGGGAGCGCGTGCACACTCGGGGGACGACGCACGACGCGTCGCTCGACGACGCCAGGAGGACACGTGCTCGGCTTCCGCAGGACCCACGACGACCCGCCGCTCCCCGAGCACGGCGACGACTGGTCCGCGGACCGGCTCCTCACGTTCCACCGCCGACTCTCCGTCGCCGCGTCGGGCGCCCCCACGCCCGGGCAGGTCGACGCCCTGCTCGACGAGGTCCCCGCGACCCCGCGCAACGTCGCCGCCCTGCTCGAGCACCTGGTCGACGAGCACGCGCGCCGCGCGCGCGAGACGGGCCGCTCCCGCGCCGTCGTCGCGGCGCCGCTCCCCGCGGGTGCCGTCGCGCGCGTCGGGCACCTGCTCGTCGTGCGCTGGCTGACGCGCCGCCAGGCGATGGGCCGTCGCGTGATCCGCCGCCTCTCCCACTCCCCCGCCGCCGTCGCCGCGCCGTCCCAGCGGACCGGGTGGCTGCTGGTCCGCCACCTCACCGACGGCCTCACGACACCGGCGCCGGCCTGACGTCGACCCTCCGCGACGCAGGCCGGCGTCGGCACCGCGCTCGCTCCACGGAGCCCGCCGGTCGCGCTCGGCAGGGCGGCCGCCGCGCGTGCTTGACTGCCACGCGTGACCTTCACGCCGATGCCGGAGCGGATCGCCACGCCGCGTCTGGTCATGACGCCGCAGGTGCCGTCGGACGCGGGCTGGCTCGCCGACCTCTTCACGGCGCGCGGGAAGGGCGTCGTCACGCCCGACGACGCCGCGGTGCGGATCGCCGCGATGCAGGAGCTGGTCGCCGAGCACGGGATCGGCGCGCGCGTCCTGCGCCTCCGCGAGGGCGGTGACGCGTTGGGCTACTGCGCGATCGTCGTCGGCCGCGGCTCGCTGGAGGAGCCGGAGCTGGCCTACGAGCTGCTCCCCGCCGCGCACGGGCACGGTTACGCGACGGAGGGCTCGCGCGCGCTCGTCGCGGCCGCGTTCGGGACCGGACGCACGCGCCTGTGGTCGACCGTCCGGCCGTGGAACGAGCCGTCGCTGCGGGTCCTCGCCCGCGTGGGCTTCCGCCGCTCCCGCACGACGACCGACGCGCAGGGCGAGATCCTGTGGCACGTCCTCGACGGCGGGCGGCGGCCGGCGGCGCCCGGCCCGTGGGGCGCGCACGATGTCGTCGCGTGAGACGACCGAGCGGTTCGTCGACCCGGCGGCGCGCGACGCGCTGCAGCGGCGGACGCTGCGGGTCGTCGTCGCGAGCCAGGTGCTCGGCGGTGCGGGGCTCGCGGCGGGCGTCACGGTCGGCGCGCTGCTCGCGGAGCAGATGCTCGGCTCGCAGCAGCTCGCGGGGGTGCCGGCCGCGCTCATGACGACCGGCGCGGCGGTCAGCGCGTTCCTCGTCGGACGGGTCACCCAGCGGTACGGCCGCCGGGTCGGCCTCGCCGGCGGGTTCGCGGCGGGTGGCCTGGGCGGGCTCGGCGTCGTCGCGGCGGCGGCCGTGGGCAGCGTGCCGCTGCTGCTCGTCGCGTTCCTCGTCTACGGCGCCGGGACGGCGACCAACCTGCAGGCCCGCTACGCCGGGACGGACCTGGCGCTGCCGGACCGGCGCGGGACGGCGATCTCGGTCGCGATGGTCTCGACGACGCTCGGCGCGGTCGCCGGCCCCAACCTCGTCGCACCGCTGGGCGACCTCGCGACGGACCTCGGCCTGCCGTCCCTCGCGGGACCGTTCCTGCTCGCCGGCGTGGCGTTCCTCGCCGCGGGCGGGGTGCTGCTCGCGCTCCTGCGTCCCGACCCGTACCTGGTGGCCCGGCGTCTCGACGACGCGAGCGCGCCGACGACCGCCGTCGTCCCGGGACCGGCGGTCGCACCGGGGAGCGGAGTGGCGGTCGGTGCGACGGTCATGGTCCTCACGCAGGTCGCGATGGTCGCGATCATGACCATGACGCCCGTCCACATGCGTGCGCACCACCACGACCTGTCCGCCGTGGGCCTCGTCATCGGCATCCACGTGGGCGCGATGTTCCTGCCGTCGCTCGTGACGGGCCCGCTGGTCGACCGCGTCGGCCGCGTCCCGATGGCGGTCGCGTCCGCGGTGACGCTGCTGCTCGCGGGCGTCACCGCCGCCCTCGCCCCCGCGGACTCGACGACGCTGCTCGTGGTCGCGCTCGCGCTGCTCGGCCTGGGGTGGAACTTCGGCCTCATCGCGGGCACGGCGCTGGTCGTCGACGCGACGACGCCCGCGAACCGCGCGCGGACGCAGGGCTCGCTCGACGTGCTGATCGCGCTGGGCGGCGCGGGCGGCGGCGCGCTGTCGGGCGTGGTCATGTCGGCGACGAGCTTCGCGACGCTGTCGCTGGTCGGCGGCGTGCTGTCGCTCCTGCTGCTGCCGGTGCTGCTGTGGACGCGACGGCCCGCGGCGACGCGCGCCTGACCTCGCCCGCACCGCCCGGCCCGTTCCCGCCACGCGGGCCGAGCGGCACGGTGCCTACACTGACCGCGCCGTCGGCCGGTCGGCCGCGGAGCCCCTGAAACCCGAGGAGCACCCATGCGCGCGACCGTCATCCACGGCGAGCGGGACGTCCGCGTCGAGGACGTGCCGGACCCGGTCCTGCGGCAGGGTGGCAGCGGGCGCGACGCGGTCGTGCGCGTCGTCGCCGCGTGCGTGTGCGGCTCCGACCTGTGGACCTACCGCGGCGTGCAGCCCGTGCGGTCGCCCAAGCGCATCGGGCACGAGTTCATCGGGATCGTCGAGCAGGTCGGCGACGCGGTCGAGCACGTCGCGGTCGGCGACGCCGTGATCGCGCCGTTCTACGTCTGCGACAGCACGTGCGCCAACTGCCGCAACGGCGTCAGCACGTCGTGCCTGCACGGCGGCTGGTGGGGCTCCGACGACCGCGAGGGCGGCTTCGCGGACGGCGGTCAGGGCGAGCGCGTCCGGGTGCCGCTGGCGGACGGGACGCTCGTCGTCGTGCCGGGCGTCGACCTGGAGAGCGACACCGGGCGCGCCCTCGTCCCGCACCTGCTCACGCTGTCCGACGTCATGGGCACCGGGCACCACGCGGCCGTGTCCGGCGGGGTCGGTCCGGGGTCGACGGTCGCGGTCGTCGGTGACGGCGCGGTGGGCCTCTGCGCGGTCGCGGCGGCCCGCCGGCTCGGTGCGTCGCGCATCGTCGCGATGTCGCGGCACGCGCAGCGGCAGGAGCTCGCGCGCGAGCTCGGCGCGACCGACGTCGTCCCGGAGCGCGGCGACGAGGGCGTGGCGCGGCTCAAGGAGCTGTTCGACGGCATCGGGCCGGACGTCGTGCTGGAGTGCGTCGGGACGAAGGAGTCGATGGACCAGGCGCTGCGGTCCGCGCGGCCCGGCGGGCAGGTCGGGTTCGTGGGCGTGCCCGCGGGCGGTCCCGAGCTGCCGGTGCGGACGATGTTCGACACCAACGTCGGCGTGCGCGGCGGCGTCGCGCCGGTGCGCGGCTACATCGAGGAGCTCCTGCCCGAGGTTCTCGACGGGCGGCTGCGCCCGGGCGTCGTGTTCGACCTGGAGCTGCCGCTGGAGCAGGTCGCCGAGGCGTACGCCGCGATGGACGAGCGCCGCGCGACGAAGGTGCTGCTGCGCCCATGACCGCCGTCAGGCGGCGGCCGGCACCGTCGGCGTGAACGGCAGGATCTCCTCCTCGCCGCCGTCGATCACGAGGCAGGTGCTCTCCGGCACCTCGAGCCACGCACCGCGCAGGTCGCCGAGCGGCTCGGACACGACGAGCCGCGTGTCGTCGGCGAGGTCGTGCAGCACGGGGTTGTCCGGGTACTGGTGCCGCAGCACGGCGACGTCCTGATTGCGGAACAGCGAGCGCGACCGCCCCTCCGACGAGTAGCGGAACGCCCACAGCCGGCGCCCTTCGGTCACCGCGAACGTCCCCTGCACCGGGTACGGCACACCGTGGCGCCGCGCCGTGTCCTCGACGAGGCCCACGGTGGCCGCGACGGCTGACGGCGGGTCGTCGCGCAGCCCGAGCGTGAGCGCGAGGTGGAACAGCGTCTCGGAGTCGGTCGTGCCCTCGATGAGCGGGTAGAGCGACGGGTCGACGGCGAGCTGCAGGTCGCGCTTGAGGGTCGGGAAGCCGTCGACGAAGCCGTTGTGCATGAACAGCCACCGGTCGTGCCGGAACGGGTGGCAGTTCGTCTGCTGCACGACCGAGCCGCTGGTCGTCGCCCGGACGTGCGCGAACACGGTGCCGGACCGCACGTGCTGCGCGAGCTCGCGCAGGTTCCGGTCGCTCCACGCGGGCTCGATGCTGCGGAACACCCCCGGCGCCGTGTGGTGCTCGTCGTACCAGCCGACGCCGAACCCGTCGCCGTTGGTCGGCTCGGCGCCGAGCCGGCTGTGCAGGCTCTGCACGACGAGCGAGTTCGCGGGCTTGTAGAGCAGGTCGTCGAGCGTGACCGGGGAGCCGGTGTAGGCGAGCCAGCGGCACATGGTCGGCCTCCTTGCCGCGCCCGACGGTCGGGCCCGTCAGCCCCACTGTCCGCCGGTTCGCCGCCGTTGCCCACCCCCGTCACCGTCCGGGCGACGGCGGGTCGCGCGCGGGGCGGGCGGGGGCGGCCGGGGCGACGAGGGCCGGGACGCGCCCGGCCGGGACGACGACCTGCGCGGACGCTCCCCCGGCACCCGGGCCGCACCGCCTACGGTGTCCGGCGTGACCCGCGTCCTCGTGCCCGCCACCGTCGTCTGCCTGCCCGCGCTGCTGCCGGCCGCGTGCTCGGGCGCACCGGAGGAGGTCGAGCCGGCGACGGCCGTCCCCGCCGGCTGGCTCGAGGACGCCGCCGAGGGCTGGCCGGGCTCGGCCGGCCACGGGAGCTCCGCGCCGGTGCTGTCGGGCGACGACTGCGTCCTGGCGGACGAGGTCGTGGCGCGCGGCGCGACGGCGCGCACCGACCTGAGCGGCTGGGGCCCCTACGGGGACGACGCGGCCGCCGACGACGCCTTCCGCTACGTGTGCGAGTTCCGCGGCGACGGCCTGAGCGCCCAGCTGCAGCTCGTGCAGGCGGGGTCCGCGGGCGACGCACGCACGACCGTCGACCTGTTCCTCGACCAGCGCACGACCTCCGACCAGGAGAACACGTCGTCGACCGTGCAGGTCGCGGGTGTCGACGTGCACGTCAACCACCGGTGGTACCCGGGGCCGGGGTACGGAGAGGCGACCGCGCTGTTCCACGACGAGGGCGCGGACGCCCTGGTCCAGCTCGAGGTGACGTCGCTCGACGAGGCGGCGTTCGACGCGTACACGCCACAGCGGGTCGCGGACGACCTCATGGAGCAGCTCGGCCGCGGCTGACGTCGCGGATCGCAACCGGCCCGCTATCGAAACCCGCCTCGCCGCCGCGCCCATGGTGGTCGCGCCGCGGACGCAGCAACCGAACCGGCCGACTTAATCGGTTCGGGACCCCGACGCCCCCTCGGCATCGCCGCCGTCATCGGCCACACTCGGCTTCGATAACGATATCGACAGGGCGAACACCCTCCGTGGACGCCCTGTGCGTCCGGCTCGCGACCGCTGCGCACGACCCTCGCGACGCGCGCCGGACGACCTCCCCCCGTCCCGACGATCGGCACGAAGGAGTGCACGATGACCGATAGTTTCGCTCGAACTCGCGGTGGACCCCGCCACCGCCGGCGCCGCCCGCTCGCCGCGCTGACGGCCCTGCTGGCCGCCAGCGCGCTCGTGGCGGCCGGGCTCGTGATCGCCAGCCCGGCGTCCGCCGCGGTGACGTCGAACTCCACCGGCACCAACAACGGCTGGTGGTACTCGTTCTGGACCGACAGCCCCGGCACCGTGTCGATGGACATGGGGTCGGGCGGGCAGTACTCGACGCAGTGGAGCAACACCGGCAACTTCGTGGCCGGCAAGGGCTGGCAGACCGGCGGCCGCAAGACCGTCAGCTACTCGGGCCAGTTCAACCCGTCGGGCAACGCCTACCTCACGCTGTACGGCTGGACCCAGAACCCGCTGATCGAGTACTACATCGTCGACAGCTGGGGCACCTACCGCCCCACCGGCACCTTCATGGGCACGGTCACCAGCGACGGCGGCACGTACGACATCTACCGCACCCAGCGCGTCAACAAGCCGTCGATCGAGGGCAACAGCTCGACGTTCTACCAGTACTGGAGCGTGCGTCAGCAGAAGCGGGTCGGCGGCACCATCACGTCCGGCAACCACTTCGACGCGTGGGCGTCCAAGGGCATGAACCTCGGCAACCACAACTACATGATCATGGCGACCGAGGGGTACCAGAGCAGCGGCTCCTCGAACATCACGGTGTCCGAGGGCTCGGGCGGCGGGAACACCGGCGGCGGCGGGAACACGGGCGGCGGCGGGAACACCGGCGGCGGCGGGAGCTCCGGCTGCACGGTCACCGCGACGCGCGCCGAGGACTGGTCCGACCGGTTCAACGTCAGCTACACCGTCAGCGGCTCCAGCTCGTGGACCGTCAACCTGGCGCTCAACGGCGGCCAGACCATCCAGAACTCGTGGAACGCCAACGTCTCGGGCAGCGGCTCGACCCGGACGGTCACGCCCAATGGCTCCGGCAACACCTTCGGGATCACCGTCATGAAGAACGGGAACAGCACGACGCCGTCGGCGACGTGCAACGGGGGCAGCACCGGTGGCGGGGGCGGCGGGACGGCGACGCCGACACCCACGCCGACGCAGCAGCCGCAGTCGTGCTCCGCGGGCTACGTGGGCCTGACGTTCGACGACGGGCCCAACAGCGGGACGTCGAACCAGATCATCTCGACGCTCCGGCAGTACGGCGCGACCGCGACCGTGTTCCCGACGGGCCAGAACGCGCAGAACAACGCGTCGCTCATGCAGGCCTACAAGAACGCCGGCCTGCAGATCGGCAACCACAGCTGGGACCACCCGCACCTGGTGAACATGAGCCAGAGCGACATCCAGTCGCAGCTCTCGCGGACCCAGCAGGCGATCCAGCAGACGGCCGGTGTCACGCCGACGCTGTTCCGGCCGCCGTACGGCGAGACGAACGCGACGCTCAGGTCGGTCGAGCAGTCGCTCGGCCTGCGGGAGATCCTCTGGGACGTCGACTCGAACGACTGGAACAACGCGAGCGCGGACCAGATCCGGCAGGCGGCGTCCCGCCTGACGAACGGCCAGATCATCCTCATGCACGACTGGCCGGCGGCGACCGTGCAGGCCCTGCCGGGCATCCTGCAGGACCTGCGCTCGCGCAACCTGTGCGCCGGCCACATCTCGTCCTCGACCGGGCGGGCGGTCGCACCGTCCAGCGCCGGCGGGGACGGCGGCGGCGGGGGCGGCGGCGGTGGCAGCACGGGCTCGTGCACGGTCACCGCGACGCGGGCCGAGGAGTGGTCGGACCGCTTCAACGTCACCTACACCGTGAGCGGCTCGAGCAGCTGGGTCGTGACCCTGACGCTCAACGGCAGCCAGTCCGTGCAGAGCAGCTGGAACGCGACGCTCAGCGGCAGCGGCAGCACGCGCCAGGCCCGTCCGAACGGGTCCGGCAACTCCTTCGGCGTGACGTTCTACAAGAACGGGAGCAGCACGACTCCGGGTGCGACGTGCGCGACCGGGTAGACGTCACCTGAACGGGAGGACTGACCGGCCCCTCCCGGACCGAGGCCGTCCGCGCACGTCACCGCGGGCGGCCTCGGTCGCGTCCGGGGTCGCGGCATCGCGCCCCTCCTGACGCGACCTGGCCGCCGGGCGCCGGCGCCCGTTGCCAGACCTCACGCAAAACGATAGCCTTCTATCGTTTCTCGATAGATCGACTCTCCAGTGAGGTGCCCATGGGCCGGTTGGCCATCCTCGCCCTGCGCGTGGTGATCGTCCTCGCGTTCGCCGGGCTGCTGTTCGTCCAGCTCTTCCTCATGCCGGTCGTCTACCTGGACCTCCAGGACGCCGGCCGCGACGTCGCCCACCTGCGCTGGGGCCTGCCGATCATCGGCGTCCTGTTCGCGCTCGCCGCCGAGGTCGCGCTCGTCGCCATCTGGAAGCTCGTGACGATGGTCAAGCGCGACACCGTCTTCTCGACGCGGGCGTTCCGCTGGGTCGACGTCGTCATCGGCTGTGCGATCGCCGCCACGCTGATCGCCGTCGTCCTGTCGTTCCTGCTCGCCCCCGGCGAGGAGGTGCCGCCCGGCATGGTCATGCTCGTCGTGATCGGCGGCGTCGGCACCGCGCTCATCGCGCTCGTCGTGTTCGTCCTGCGCATGCTGCTCGCCAAGGCCGTCGCTCTGGACACCACGGCGACGACGCTGCGCGCCGAGCTCGACGAGGTGATCTGATGCCCATCGTCGTCGACATCGACGTCATGCTCGCCCGTCGCAAGATGTCCGTCGGCGAGCTCGCCGACCGCGTCGGCATCACCCCCGCCAACCTCGCCGTCCTCAAGAACGGCCGCGCCAAGGCCGTGCGGTTCACGACCCTCGAAGCGCTCTGCGCGGTGCTCGACTGCCAGCCCGGCGACCTGCTGCGCTGGGAGGCCGCCGCCGAGGGCGACCCGGACGACGACCTCCGCGCGACCGGCTGACCGCGCGACCGCACGACGTGGGCCCGACTCCTCGACGAGGAGACCGGGCCCACGTGCACATCCGGGGTGCGTCAGGACGTCGCGCGCGCCGCCGCCGTCCCGGCCGGGTCCGCCGACAGCACGACGGTCGCACCACCCGCCTCGACCGCCTGCAGCGTCCGGAGCTGGAGCAGCCCCGGCTGGCCGTCGAGCAGCCGCGCGGCGTTGGCCAGCGCCCGCGTCGCCGCGACCTCCGACCGCGCCCGCTCGAGCGCCGCGAGACCCTGCGCGCGGGCCGTCACGACCTCGGCGGCCGCCCGCCGCAGCTCCGCCGGCACGACGACGTCCCGCAGCGCGATCCGCTCGGCCGCCAGGCCGACCTCCGCGGCGGCCGGGGCGACGGCCGCGAGGAGCTCGTCCGGCACGACCGTCCGGTCGGCGAGCAGCTCGTCCAGGGTCCGGCGCGCGACCGCCTCCCGCAGCGCGACCTGCAGCGCCGCGTGGAGGAACGCGTCCGGCCCGTCGACGGCCTCGAACCACGTCCGCGGATCGACCACGCGGACGGTCGCCATGAGGCTCACCTTGACCGCCAGCCCGTCGCCGGTCAGGACCTCCTGGAGCGGCACGACGACCAGGCGCGGCCGGACGACCACCCGGACGGTCCGCCGACGCCACGCCCGCAGCCGGTGCCGGCCGGGGTCGAGCACGGTCTCGAACCGCCCGTCCTCGTACACCAGGACCCGCTCCCACTCCTGCACGACCAGCTTCATCTGCTCGACCTCCTTCCGTCCGACGTCCCGGCGCCGTCCGTCGACCCGGGGTCCTGCGTGCTGCGCGCTCACCGACCGGCGCGCGGTCGGGCCGGGCACGGGGGACGTGCCGTCGTCGACGGACGTCGCGGACCGTGCCCGACCCTGCGACCACGCGCCGGCCGGCAGAGACGGGAGTCGAACCCTGAGCGCTCCATGGGCGCCTGCATCCACGCAGGTGCTCCGGACGACACGCAGGACCCGCGACGGCGACGCCGTCCGGCTGCTCTCCCGGAGCGTCGGCGAGCGTAGGCGCAGGTCGGCGACCGGTGCACCGGGTTATCCACACCGGTCGCGGCCGGTCCGGTCGAGACGGCCTGCCCGCACGTCGGGGCGCGTGGCGGCCGCCCGTCAGTTGAGCGAGGCGTCCTCCGCGAACGTCGAGACGATCGCCAGGTCACCGCCCTGCCGGCGCAGCACGCGTCGCCACAGGGTCGACGGGTCGGCGGTGACCGCGTCGTCGGGCTCGGCCGGGAGCACGTACCAGGACCCCTCCTCGAGCTCGCCCTCGAGCTGGCCCGCACCCCAGCCCGAGTGACCCGCGAACACGCGCACGCCCGTGACGAGACCGTCGAGGGCCGCCGGGTCGGAGTCCAGGTCGACCAGGCTGAACGGTCCGACCAGCCGGTCGACCGTCGCCGGCAGCGGCGCCCCGACCGGCGCGGTGACCACGCCGATGGCGCCGTCGAGCCCGACGGGACCGCCCTGGAAGAGCGTCGCGGGCATGCTCACGTGGTCCTGCCAGGCGGGCAGCACGACGTCCACGTCGACCGGGACCGGACGGTTCAGGACCACGCCGAACGCGCCCTCGTCGCCGTGGTCCAGGAGCAGCACGACGGCACGGTGGAAGTTCGGGTCGAGCAGCCGGTTCTTCGCCACCAGCAGCCGGCCGCTGAGCGCCGGGTCGTCCGTCACCGTCCCATCATCGGCGACGCCCGCCCGACCTGCACCGGGCCGTCTCCGGCGGCAAGGGTTACCGCGCCTGGGCCGGCACCCGTCGGCCGTCCGGGCGGCGGTAGACGGAGACGTGCGACGTCGACTCCTCGTCGAACGGTGCGCCGGACCAGTCCGCCCACCGCGACTCGAGCTCCAGGCCGGCGATGCGCGCCATGAGGTCGAGCTCGGCGGGCCAGACGTACCGGTGCGGGCTGCGGCCCAGGCGGACGCCCTCCTCGCCGCCGAACCGCACGTGGTGCGAGACGACGTGCTGCCGGAGCACGTCGACGGTGTCGATCCCGACGTACCCGGGCTCGACGGCGAAGACGGTCGCGCGCTGCCCGGGCGGGAGGATGCGCAGCTGCGGCACCCACAGCTCGACGACGAACCGGCCGCCGGGCTCGAGGTGCGCGGACGCGTTGCGGAAGCACGCGACCTGGGCGTCCTGGTCCAGCAGGTTCGAGATCGTGTTGAAGACGAGGTAGACGAGCCGGAAGGGGCCGTCGACGCGCGTCGTCGCCATGTCGCCGTGCACCACGGGAAGGGTCTGCTCGTCGACCTTCTCGCGCAGCCGGGCGATCATCGCGCGCGACAGCTCGATGCCCGTGACGGGGACACCGCGCTCGGCGAGCGGGATCGCGACGCGGCCCGTGCCGACGGCGAGCTCGAGGGCGCGGCCGTCACCGGCCAGGGCCGCGAGTCGGTCGACGGTCGGTCCGAGCACCTCCGGCGCGAACATCCCCTCACCGGGAGTGTCGTAGCGGGCGGCGACGTCGGCGTCCCACAGCTCGTCCTGGGTGAGGTCGAAGACCGAGCGCTCCATACGGCCAACCTCGCACCTCGGACGCCGAGGCAGGCACTCCTTTACCGGGGCCACCAGGTATTCGAGCGGACCTCGTCGGGGCGCGGTGGCAGGATCCGCCGGGTGACCAGCACGGACAGCAGCCCCGAGACCGCGCCCGCACCAGCCCCGGCGGTGTCGTCCGTGCGGTCGGGGCTCGACCGGACGCGCGCCGCCTTCTCGTCGCTCGAGGACCGCCGCTACCGGTGGTGGTTCTCCGGCCAGGTGCTGTCGTCGTCGGGACACGTCACGCAGGCCGCGGGGCTCGCGTGGCTCGTGCTGCACCTGTCGGGCCGCGCGGTCGACCTGGGGCTCGTCACGACCGCGGCGATGCTGCCGATCCTCGTGGGCGCCGCCCCGGCCGGCGCGCTCGTCGACCGGTTCGACCGTCGGCGGCTGCTGCTCACCACCCAGGTGCTGCTGATGTCGCTCGGGGCGCTGCTGGCCGTCCTCACCGCGACCGGCGCGGTCACGGTGCCCCTCGTCCTCGCGTTCGCGTTCACGTCGGGCGTGGTCGCCGCCGTCGACGGGCCGGCACGGCAGGTGTTCGTGCTCGACCTCGTCGGACGCGAGCGGCTGGCCAGTGCCGTGAGCCTCTACGAGGTCGTCATGAACGCTGCGCGCGTCATCGGGCCGTCGGTCGGCGGCGTGCTGCTCGCGCTCGTCGGGCCCGCGGCGTGCTTCGCGTTCAACGCGGCGACGTACCTGCTGCCGCTCGGGGTGCTGCTCGCGCTGCGCGGGCTGCGCGCCCGGACCGCCGTCCGCGCGGGCGAGAAGCCGACGACGAGCCTGCGCGCCGGGCTCGCGTACACGTTCGGCCAGCCGGTCATCCGTGCGTGCGTGGTGCTCGCAGCGGCCAGCACGATGATCTTCAACCAGGGCGTCATGGTCCCGGTGCTGGCGACCGACGCGCTCGGGCTGCCGCCGCAGGGGTTCGGCGCGCTCATGGCCGCGTTCGGGCTGGGTGCCCTCCCCGGGGCGATCGCGGCTGCGGGCGGTGGTGCGCCGACGGGACGGCGGGTCGCGGTCCTGGCGTTCGCGACCGGCGTCGCGATCCTCCCCGTCGGGCTCGCTCCCGGCTTCGCGGTCGCCGTCGTCGCGGCCGCGGTGCTCGGGTTCGTCTCGATCTGGTGGGTCGCCGCGGCCAACACGCTCGTGCAGCTCGTCGCCGCACCGCACCTGCGGGGCCGCGTCATGGGCGTGTGGACCGCCGCGCTCCCGGGCAGCGCGCTGGTCACGGCGCTCGCCCTCGGGGCCGTGACCGACACGTGGGGCGTCCGGTGGGCGTACGTGGCCCTCGCGGCGTCGTTCCTGGCGGCCGCGGCCGCGGGCGCCCGCGCGCTCACCGCCCACGACCGGGCCACCGTCCCCGACCGCCCCTGACCGCCCCTGACCGCTCCTGACCGGACGCTCGCTCCCCTCGTCCGTCGCCGTCGACCCGGGTCTGGGTACCGCTCGAGGTCGTCGAGCGGTCACCGGACCCGGGTCGCGGGAGCGGTCGGACCGGCCGGCCGGGTCCGTACGGGCGGGCGCAGGTGGCGGGCGGTGGTCAGCAGCGGACGATCGAGCCGCCCGTCACGTTCGCGATCGTCAGGTTGACCGTGCACGGGTTCTCGACGACGCGCGCACCGCCGGACAGCGCCAGGTTGCGGATCGCGATGTCGCGGTTGGCGGGCATCGTCGAGCGCGCCGCGAGGCGCACGTCTCCCCCGACGACCGTCCCGCTCGTCGCGGCCAGGGTCACGTTGGTGCAGTTCTCGATCAGCACGGGGTTGTTGCCGGTCCGGCTGATCTCGACGCGGTTGATCCTCAGCCCGCCGGACTCGGAGACGCAGAAGACGCCGCGCCCGCCGCCGCTGGCCTTCACGGTGCCGACCGTGATGTTGGTCGGGTAGGACGAGCCGACGCGGCCCGCACGGTTGGCGATGCGGAACGCCGCGTACCCGGTACCGCTGCCGGCGTCCTGCGCGTCGACCGTGCCGACGGACGCGTTGATCGTGGCGTTGAGCAGCAGGCCGGACTCGCCGACGTTCCGCGCGGTGACGGTCCCGACGGTGAGCCCGTCGACGCCGTAGGTCTCGACCGCGTGCGACCCGGCGCCCGAGACGTAGGCGCGGTCGATGCTGATGTTGCGCGCGTACCGGCTCGTGTCGCCGAGGTTGTCGATGCGCACGCCGATGCCGCCGCCGGACAGCCGCATGTCGATCTCCCGCAGGCGCAGGTTGTCGACGTTGCGCGCGAAGATCCCGTAGACGGGCGTGCCGGTCAGGTACAGGCGCGCGACCTCGATGTCGGTCGCGCCGCGCATGTACACGCCGGCGACGTTGCCGGAGCCCGACCCGGTGACGTGGATCGTGCCGCAGGACTCGAGGGTCGTGTAGCTCGGCAGCGTGATGCGCGCGTTGGCCGACATGGTGCCGCTGCCGTTGACGACGACGCGCTGCTTGCTGGTGCGGCCCGCGTCGAGGCCGCCGATCGCGGTGTTGATCGCGGTGAGCATGTCGCTGCCGGACCAGAGCTCGCGGCTGCCGCGGTAGGCGCGCCAGGTGCTGCCGTCCTGGACGGCGGAACCGTGCACGGTCGAGCCGGTGCAGCTCGTGCCGGGTGCGGCGTGGCCGGGCGGTGCGACGGCGAGCGCGGCGACGGCGAGCCCGGTCGCCGTGAGCCCGGCGAGGAGCGCGGCGCGGACCGGGCGGTCGGCGCGTCCGAGGAGAGTGACCACGGTGTCCACCTTTCGAGGGTGTGACCGGGCCGGGTGGGCGGCACCCTCCGTCGGGCGCCCCGACGGTCCGGTCGGCGTCTCGCAGGCTAGGAGGACCGGTGGGCGCGGCACAGGGTCTTGAATCGTTTCGGTAAACGCATTCCAGCGTGTGCCCCGACTGCATCCTCCTAGCGAGCCGCGACCTCGCCGCGGTGCCGCGAGCGCCACGCGACCAGGCAGGCGAGGCCCAGCACGAGGGTCCCGAGGATCGTCACCACCCGCCACACGATCGTCGCCGCGACGATCGCCGCCTCCTGCTCGACGCCCACGGCCGTCGTCCAGGCACCGACCAGCAGCGCGTCGAGCAGCCCCAGCCCGAAGAGCGGGAACAGCGTCAGGGGGTACACCAGGAGGAACGGCCCCAGCACGTCGACGACCGACAGGCCCGTCACGCCGCACGCGCGCAGCGCGACGAGCAGCACGAGCCCGTCCGCGAGCACCATGCCCACGAGCGCCACCATCGACGGCAGCAGGCCCCGCCGCAGGCTCGCCGACGACCGCGCGCGCACCTCGACCATCGTCGCGGCCCACACGTCGGGGTCCACCGCCCTCCCGCGCCGCACCAGGGCGACCAGCCGCGCCGCCGTGCGCCCGAACCACGCCGCCAGGTGGTCCCCGCGCAGCAGCAGCACCAGAGCGGTGAGCATGACCGCGGCGACCAGCCCGCACACCACCGCGACCACCCACTGCCGGCGGTCCACCCCGCCCCAGACCAGCAGCAGGAGGCCCAGCGTCGGCGCGAGGAACCGCACCGCGTAGAACTTCGCGGTGTTGAGCGTGACGCCCGCCATCCCCGCGGTCGGGTCGACGCCCCACGACCGGAACATCGCGACGCGCACCACGATGTCCGAGGGCGGCGGCGTGAACGTCGCGACCACGTTCGCCGTGAGGTCGTTCTGCATCGAGCGGCGCAGCCCCAGGCCCGGCACGTAGTAGGTCAGGGGCACCGCGTTGAGCGTCTGCCGCAGCAGCAGCGCGAGCACGAGGGGGACGACGACGAGCACGGGCAGCCCCGCGAACGCGTCGGCGACCGCGGACCAGTCGACCGCCCCGACGAGCCGCGTCACCGCGACCCACGCGCACACGCCGACGACCAGCCACACGGCGGCCCGCACCGACCGGCACCGGCGGGCACCCGCCGCGACGCCCACGCCGACCCGTCCGTCGCCGCGTGCTCCCGCCGTGCGCTCGTCGCCCGCCACCGCCGTGCCGTCGCCACCGGACGCGCCCGCCGTGCCGTCGCCACCGGACGCGCCCGCCGGACCGTCGCCGGCCGACGTCATGCGGTGCCGGTGCGGGTGAGGGTCCCGAGCTGGCTCGCGTCCTTGTCGACGAAGACGAGCTGGTCGTCCTCGAGGCGCGCCGCCACCGCGAGCGACAGCCACGGGTCGACCGCAGGGCACGCCATGCGCGTCGTGGCCCACGCCGAGAACGTGACGCCCTCGTCGCTGCGCCGCCACTCGCCCGTCATGCGGTTGCACCCGTCCGAGCCCGACGCGGTGCCGTCCTCCGCGAGCTCCAGGTACGCCTCGCCCTCCGTCGACGACGCGCCCCACGACCCGGCGACGTCCTCGCCGCTCGACCGCGGCTCGGCGTCGGCCACCGCGCACCCGACCAGCACGCAGGTGCACACCAGGGCCGCGAGGACGAGCCGCATCGGGCGCATGTCGCGATCGTAGGCCCGACCAGCCGCGCCCACCGGGAGGAACCGGGCGGTTCGCCCTAGTGTGGCGAGCGGACCCGGACCGTCAGGAGGCGGCGTGTCGGACGCGGCGGTGAGCCTGCTCGTGCTCGTGGGCGTCGTCGGCCTGTTCGTGTGGAACCGGCTGTCCGTCGGCGTCGTCGCGATCCTCGCCGCGCTCACGCTCTGGGCGACGGGCCTCGTCGACGCGTCGCAGGCGGTCGCGGGGTTCGGCGACCCGGTCGTCGTCTTCATCGCGACCCTGTTCGTGCTGAGCGAGGGCCTGGAGTCGTCGGGCGTGACGGCCTGGGCGGGACAGCTCCTCGTCAACCGGGCCGGGACGCGGCGCGGCCCGCTGCTCGTCGCGGTCATGCTCCTGTCCGCGGTCATGGCCGCGGTCGTCACGCCGAACGGCGCCGCCGCCGCGCTGCTGCCCGTCGTCGTCCTCGCCGCCCGCAGGTCCCGGCAGGCGCCCGCGGCGATGCTCATGCCGCTCGCCTTCGCCGCGAGCGCGGGCGCGCTCCTCGTGCTGTCGGGCAGCACGGTCAACGTCATCGTGTCCGACGCCCTGGCCGACGCGACCGGCGAGCGGTTCGGCTTCTTCGAGTTCGCGCTCGTGGGCGCGCCGCTCGTCGCCGTGACCGTCGCGGTCGCCGTGACGCTCGGCCCGCGGCTGCTCCCCGAGCGGCAGCCCGACGTCGTGCCCGCGGACTTCTCCGACCACCTCGGCACCCTCGTCGAGCACTACCGGCTCGAGCGGGGTTTCTTCCGGGCGCGCGTGCGGGCGTCGTCGGACCTCGTCGGGGCCGCGCTCGCCGACGTGCGCGCACCCGACGACGTCGTCGTGCTCGGCGTGCAGCACCCCGACGGCGGTCCGGGCGGCGTGGCGGAGGCGATCGCCGCGGGTGACGTGCTCGTGGTCAGCGGCCCCAGCGACGCGGTCGCGCCGCTCGTCGCCGACCACGACCTCGACGTCGTCGCGACGCCCCTCACGCGGCACACGCGCGAGGCGCTGCTGGGCCGGGAGGTCGGCGTCGCGGAGCTCGTCGTCCCCCCGCGGTCGGCGCTCGTGGGGCGGCCCGTCTTCCCCGGGCTGCGGTACGCCGACGTCACGGTGCTGTCCGTCCGGCGGCTCGGCCGGCCGCGTGGCGCGCGCACCACCGAGCTCGCCGAGGGCGACATGCTGCTCGTGCACGGGACATGGCCCGCGGTCGAGGCGCTGTCCGGCTCGGCCGACGTGCTGGTCGTCGACGACCCCGACCTCGTGCGCCGGGCCGTGCCGCTCGGCGCGACCGCGTGGCGGGCCGTCGCCGTCCTCGTCCTGACCGTCGCGCTCCTGGCCTCCGGCCTGGTGCCGCCCGCGATCGCCGGGCTCGTCGGCGCCGTCGGGATGGTGCTGCTGCGCGTGGTGCGGCCCGCGCAGGCGTACCGGGCGGTGTCGTGGCAGACGGTCGTGCTCGTCGGGGGGCTCATCCCGCTGTCCACGGCGATCAGCACGAGCGGCGCCGCGGACCTCGTCGCGGGGTACCTGGTCGACCTCGTCGCCGGCGGGGACGCGCGCCTGCTGCTCGCCGCGCTGTTCGTCCTCACGCTCGTGCTCGGGCAGGTCGTGAGCAACACCGCGACCGTCCTCATCGTCGTGCCGATCGCCGTCGCCGCCGCGCAGGAGTCCGGGGTCGCGCTCGCGCCCGTGCTCATGCTCGTCGCCGTCGCCGGGGCGGCGTCGTTCCTCACGCCGATCGCGACACCCGCCAACATGATCGTGATGAACCCCGCGGGGTACCGGTTCGGCGACTACTGGAAGCTCGGGCTCGCGACGACGGCGACCTGGTTCGTCGTCGCCGTCGGGCTGATCCCGCTCGTCTGGCCGACCGGCTGACGGGCACGCAGGGGCACTGCAGGAGCACCACCCGGCACGCGAAGGAGACCACGATGACGTTCGACCCGGTTCCGTCCCTCCCGCTCGTGCGCGCGCTGCGCGTCGAGGTGGTGCCGCCCGACGCACCCGCCCGCACGGTCGGCGTCGGTGTCACGAGCGACGGCGACCTGCCCGCCGGCATCGGCCTCGACCGCGACGCACTCGCAGCGTGGGGCTTCCGTGCGACCCCCGGGGCGACGCTCGCGCTCCCGCGGGCCGGTGACGACACGTCGCTCGTGCTCGTCGGCCTCGGACCCGCCGCGGAGGTCGGCCCGGCGGTCCTGCGGGACGCCGCGGCGGCGTTCGCACGCGCCGACGGTCGAGCCGCGCACCTGGTCACGGACCTCGCGACCGCGCCGACGGGCGGGACGCCGGACGTCGCGGCCGCCGCCCAGGCCGTCGTCGAGGGCGTGGTCCTCGGCCGCTACCGCTACGACCCGCTGCGCTCCGAGGCGGACACCGTCCCCGTCGAGCGACTGGACCTGCGGGTCCCGCAGGACGCCGCGGACGCCGCCCGCACGGGGGCCGCGCGCGGGCTGGTCCTCGCGCGCGCCGCGGCGCTGTCCCGCGACCTCGCCAACACCCCGGCCGGGCACCTGACGGCCCCGGACGTCGCCGACGTCGCGCGGCGGCTCGCGACCGACGCGGGGCTCGACGTCACGGTGCACGACAAGGAGTCGCTGCTCGCGCTCGGGTGCGGCGGGCTGCTCGGGGTCAACGCCGGGTCCGCGGTCGAGCCCCGGATGGTCGTCCTGCACTACGTGCCCGACGGGGACGCCGAGCCCGGCCACCTCGGGTTCGTCGGGAAGGGCATCACGTACGACTCGGGCGGCATCAGCCTCAAGCCGTCGAACGCGATGCACGCGGCGATGAAGATGGACATGACCGGCGCAGGCGCGGTGCTCGCCGCGATGACGGTGCTCCGCGAGCTCCACGTGCCCGTGCGCGTCTCCGCCTACCTCGCCCTGACGGACAACATGCCGTCCGCGACGGCGACGAAGCTCGGGGACGTGCTCGTCACGCGCGCCGGGCGGACGATCGAGGTCGTCAACACCGACGCCGAGGGCCGCCTCGTCATGTCGGACGCGATCACGCTCGCGCAGGAGGACGGCGTCGACGCGATCGTCGACATCGCGACCCTGACGGGCGCGTGCCTGGCCGCGCTCGGGCCGCTCACCGCCGGACTGCTCGGCAACGACGACCGCGTGCAAGGGCTCGTCGAGGACGCCGCGGACGCGACCGACGAACGGGTCTGGCGGCTGCCCCTCGACCGCCGGTACCGGTCGTGGATGGACTCCGAGGTCGCCGACATCAAGAACCTCGGCGGCGAGTTCGCCGGAGCCATCACGGCCGCGCTCTTCCTGGCGGAGTGGGTCGGCGACACCCCCTGGGCGCACCTCGACATCGCCGGGCCCATGCGCTCGGATAAGGACGACGCGTGGCGGACCAAGGGCGCCACCGGGTTCGGCGCGCGGCTGCTCGCCGAGGTCGCGTCGGCGTACCGCGCACCGGCATGACGGACCCGCCGCGCGCCGGTGCGCAGGCGGCCGACGAGCGGCGGGCGCTGGTCGTGTCCGTCGCCGCGTCGGCCGTCGCCGGTGGCGGCGCGGTCGTCTGGGGCGTCGTCGCGGACTCGGGCGTGCTCGTGTTCGACGGCGTGTTCCTGCTCGCGGGCATCCTGCTCTCGGGCGTCTCGCTCGCCGCCGCCCGGGCCGCCGCCTCGCCGCCGACCGTCGAGTACCCGTTCGGGAGGCACGCCGTCACGCCGCTCGCCGTCGCGCTGCAGGGCGCCGCCCTGCTCGGCACGGTCGCGTACGCGGCGGCGGACGCCGTGACGACCCTGCTGGCCGGCGGCTCCGACGCGAGCCCCGCGACGATGCTGCTCTACGGCGTCACCAGCGCCGCCGTGTCGCTCGGCGTCGTCGCGTGGCTGCGGCGGACGCGCGGCTCGGACCTGGTCGACGCGGAGGTCGCGCAGTGGCGGGCCGGCGCCGTGCTGAGCGCGGTCGTCGGCGTCGGCGGTGCGGCCGCGCTCGGGCTCGACGCGCTCGGCGCGACGGCCGCGACGCGGTACGCCGACCCGGTGCTGCTGCTGGTGGCGTGCGCGGTGATCGTCCCGGTGCCGGTCGGGCTCGTGCGTGCGGCGGCGCGCGAGCTGCTGGAGGCGGCGCCGTCCGGGCCCGTCGCCGCGGCGCTCGCGGCTGCCGTCGCCGACGTGCGGGACCGGTTCGGGCTGCCCGAGCCCGTCGTGCGCGCGACGAAGCTCGGCCGCCGGCTGTACGTCGAGGTCGACTTCGTCGTCGAGCCGGGCACCTGGGACGTCGACGCGGAGGACCGGGTCCGGCGCGCGGTCGTCGACGCGCTCCGGTCGCTCGACGGCGACGTCTGGGCGACGGTCGAGGTCACCGCCGACCCGGAGCTGGCTGCCTGAGGCGCCCGGGGCTCACTCCAGGTAGATCGAGGCGCCGGGGCCGAGGGGGATGCCCACCAGGTACCAGACGACGAGGAGCGCGCTCCACGTCACCAGCAGCGCCACGGTGTACGGGAGCATCAGGGAGATGACCGAGCCGACGCCGACCTTGCGCCGGTACCGCTCGGCGAAGATCACGATGAGCGCGAAGTACGGCATGAGCGGCGTCGCGACGTTGATCGGCGAGTCGCC
Organism: Cellulomonas fimi; assembly: GCF_028583725.1. Taxonomy (NCBI): domain Bacteria; kingdom Bacillati; phylum Actinomycetota; class Actinomycetes; order Micrococcales; family Cellulomonadaceae; genus Cellulomonas; species Cellulomonas fimi. Next base: position 4,081,057 of record NZ_CP110680.1, read on the forward strand.
GACGCGGTACGCGGCCATCGCGAGGTCCGGCGAGACGCCGAGCTGGATGAACAGCGGCACGAACACGGGCGCGAAGATCGCCCACTTCGGCACGACGCCGCCGATGAAGATGTCGATCACCGCGGTCATCGCGATGAGCCCGAGGATCAGCCACACGGTCGAGAGGTTCGCGGCCTCGAGCGAGTCCGCCATGCCGACCGCGGCGATCGTGCCGAGGTTGGAGTAGTTGAAGTACGCGATGAACTGGCTGATGACGAGCAGCAGGAAGATCAGGCCGGACAGGTTCGCGATCGTCTTCGTCATCGGGTTGATGACGTCCATGCTGTTCCGCACGGTGCCGGCGCCCTTGCCGTAGCAGAGCCCCATGACGAAGAAGAACAGCAGGATGAGGAAGATGATGCTGTTGAGCAGCGGGGAGTCCTCGACGAGGCTGCCCGTCTCGGGGTTGCGCAGCGGCGCGCCCGGCGGCAGTGACAGGGCCAGGACCAGCACGAGGACGCCGACGAACCCCCAGAACGCCCAGCGCAGGCCGTTGCGCTCGTCGGCGGACAGCTCGCCGCTCGCGGCCGCCGGCGCGGGGCCCACCTCGGGGTCGTCCGCCGCGGGCGCCTCGTCCTCCCGCCGGTAGGTCCCGAGGCGCGGCTCGACGAACTTCTCCGTCAGGACCGTCGCGACGACGGCGACGAGGAACGTCGAGACGATCCCGAAGAACAGGTTCCCGGTGATGGACACGTGCTGCGCGGGGTCGGCGATCGCCTCGTTGGTGATCTCGGTGAGCATCCCGTCGACGGGCGTGATCAGGAGGTTCACGCCGAAACCGCCGCCGACGCCCGCGAACGCCGCGGCGAGCCCCGCGAGCGGGTGCCGGCCGAGCGACGCGAACACCGCGGCGGCGAGCGGGATGAGGACGAGGTAGCCGGCGTCGGTCGCGATCGACGAGATGACGCCGAGCAGCACGATCGAGAACGTCACGAACCGCGGCGGCGTGACCTTCACGAGGCGCTTGATGAACGCCCCGATCAGGCCGACCTCCTCCGCGAGCCCGACACCGATCATCGCGACGACGATCACGCCCACGACGCCGAAGCCGTTGAAGTTGGCGACGGCCGACGTGAACACGAACCGGATGCCGTCCGCGTCGAGCAGGCTCTGCGCGCTGACCGTGACGGTCTGCACCTCGTCGGACCCGAGCTGCGCCTGCTCGAACGTCACGCTGCTGCCCGCAGCCTGGAACACGGCCGACAGCACCATGATCAGCGCGATCAGCGCGAGGAAGATGATGACGGGGTGCGGGACCTTGTTGCCCGCCCGCTCGACCGCGTCGAGCACCTTCTGCAGCGCCCCCCGCTGCGCCACGGGCTCCTGGACGACCTCGCTCACCGCACACCTCCGGACGGCTGGCACGGGCACCTTCTGGCGACGGTAGGGCATGAACGGGCGATTCCGCAGATAGCAGGCGGACCGGGCGCGCCACGCGTCGTCCCCTGCGCGGCTCTCCCGTCCGGCACACCTGCCGCTAAGGTCGCCGCGTGACTGCGCCCGAGCCGACCGAGGAGTCGGCGCCCTCGCCGCACAGGCCCGCGTTCCGCGGGGTGCTGCTCGACTGGCGCGGCACGCTCGTCGTCGCGCCCACCTACTCGTGGCTCGTCGGGACGGCGCTCGACCGGCTCGGCCGCCCGGCGAGCCCGACGGACGCCGAGCGCGTGCTCGCCGCCCTGCGCGGCACGGACAGCACGCCCGTCGAGTCGTCGACGATCGACACGGACGCCGCCGGGCACCGCGCCGCGTACGAGGACTGGTTCCGGGCGGCCGGGCTCGACGACGACCTGGCGGCGGCGCTGTACGCGGCCGAGTCGGACGTCGCGGCCAACTCGTTCGCGCACGACGTCGGCGACCTGCTCGCGACGCTGGCCGGGGCGGGTGTCCGGATCGGCGTCGTGTCCGACATCCACGTCGACCTGCGCCCTGTCTTCGCAGCGCACCGCCTGCCTGACGGGCGCACGTGGGCGGACGTGGTCGACGCGTGGGCGCTGTCGTTCGAGCTCGGCGTCGCGAAGCCGGACCCGGCGATCTTCCGGGCGGCGCTCGACGGGCTGGCACTCCCTGCGTCGGACGTCCTCATGGTCGGCGACCGGGGCGGGTGGGACGGCGGGGCAGTGGACGTCGGGATGACGACGCTGCTCGTGCCGCCTCTCGTGGACCCTGAGGAGCGGCGGCTGCACCGGGTGCTGGACCTCGTGCTCCCGGGTCGTCGGGCCTCCGCCGCGTCGCCCTGACGGGCGAGCCCGGGCGTCGCGCACTCCGAGGTCCGCACAGCAGCGGCAGTTCCGACCACGCGGCGTCTCCCGTAGGTCTAGCCTGCAGGAGACGCACGCCGACGACGGGGGACGCCATGCCGGACGAGACCGCACCGCAGCGCTACGCCGCTCTTCCGGAGCCCGTACGCCTGGCGGACACCACCCCGTCCCAGCCGGCCTCGGCGGCCCCGGACCCCACGATGGGCCGGGACCCCGAGACCGAGTTCATGCTCCGGTACCTGTGAGCGGCACCGCGATGGCCGGGACGGCCGCGCCGGCCGAGGTGCGCGCGAGCGGGTGGGCCCGGTGGGTCCGGCGGTGGGTCTCGGTCGGCGGCCTCGTGACCGTCGTCGGGCTCGGCAACCTCGTCGCGGCGCTCAACTGGAACGCGATCGCGAAGGGCTCGCAGGACCTCGACGCCTTCGCCGCGTCCGACCGGTATGCGCTGTGGGGGTTCGCGCTCCTGGTCGTGGGGCAGGCGATGGTGACGCGTCGCGCCTTCACCGACACCGGCGTCGCGAGTCCTGCGGCCTCCGGCGGTGACGACCGCTCGTAGCCGAGACCGGCTGCCGGGACCGCGCCCGCGGCGACGGGCGGGTATCTTGATGTCGAGATACTTTGTGGACGCGGGAGGCCGCCATGTGGGACCCGCAGCAGTACGCCCGGTTCGCCTCGCACCGGGGGCGCCCGTTCGCCGACCTCCTCGCGCGCGTCGGGGCAGAGCGGCCGCGGCTCGTCGTCGACCTCGGGTGCGGTGACGGACCGCTCACGCTGAGCCTGACGCAGCGCTGGCCCGGGGCACGCGTGGTCGGGCTCGACTCCTCGCCGCAGATGCTCGACGCCGCCCGCGCACTCGACCCGGATGGCCGCGTCGAGTGGGTCGAGGTCCGGGCCGAGGACTGGGACCCGGCGTCGCTCGGGCAGCCCGTCGACGTGCTCGTCACGAACGCCGCGCTGCAGTGGGTCCCCGGGCACCTCGACCTGCTGCCCCGCTGGGTCGACGCGCTCGCCGGCGACGGGTGGTTCGCGATGCAGGTGCCGTCGAACTTCGATGCACCGTCGCACGCGCTCATGCGGGAGGTCGCCGCCCGGCACGCGCGCGCGGACGACCTGCTCCCCGTCCTGCAGCGAGCCGCTGCGGTGGCCGCGCCCGTCGACTACCTCGACGCCCTGGCGACGCTCCGGCTCGACGCGGACGTCTGGCAGACGACGTACGAGCACGTGCTGGACCCGCGCGGCGAGCAGCCGTCGCCGGTGCTCGAGTGGGTGCGCGGCACCGGGCTGCGGCCTGTGCTCGACGTGCTGACCGACGACGCCGAACGCGCCGCGTTCCTCGACCAGTACACCGCGGCGCTCGACGTCGCGTACCCGCGGCGGCCGTGGGGCGTGGTCCTCGGCTTCACGCGCACGTTCGCCGTCGGACACCGGCCGCCGCGGGCGTGACCGCTGGTGCTCGGGCCGACACCGGCCGACGCCGAGCGGGTCAGCGGTTGACCATCGACATGCCGGCGTCGTTGTAGCGGTTCCCCGCGACACCGACGCGCGCCGCGAGGCCGTCGAGGTCCGCGATCTCGTCGGCGGACAGCGCGAGGGCCGTCGCGCCGGCGTTCTCCGCGACGCGCTCGATGCGCCGCGTCCCCGGGATCGGCACGACCCACGGCTGCTGCGCGAGCAGCCACGCGAGCGCGACCTGCCCTGGCGTCGCGCCCTTCGAGTCGGCGAGCGCACGCACGTGGTCGACGAGCGCCTGGTTCGCCGTGCGGTTCTCCTCGGTGAAGCGCGGGACCCGCCGTCGGATGTCGTCGTCGGCGAACGTCGTGGACGCGTCGACGGTGCCCGTGAGGAACCCCTTGCCGAGCGGGCTGAACGGCACGAACCCGATGCCGAGCTCGGCGCACGTCGGCAGCACCTCGGGCTCGGGGTCGCGGGTCCACAGCGAGTACTCGCTCTGCACGGCGGCGACGGGGTGCACGGCGTGCGCGCGGCGGATCGTGGCCGCCCCGGCCTCCGAGAGCCCGAACGCGCGCACCTTGCCCTCCGCGACGAGCTCGCCGACCGTGCCGGCGACGTCCTCGATCGGCACGTCCGGGTCGACGCGGTGCTGGTAGAAGAGGTCGATCACGTCGGTGCGCAGGCGCCGGAGCGACGCGTCGGCGACGCGGCGGATCTGCTCGGGGCGCGAGTCGAGCCCGGCCATCGCGCCGTCCTCGATGTGCCAGCCGAACTTCGTCGCGATCACGACCTGGTCGCGGACCGGCGCGAGCGCCTCGCCGACGAGCTCCTCGTTGACGTAGGGGCCGTACACCTCGGCGGTGTCGACGAACGTGACGCCGAGGTCGACGGCGCCGCGCAGGACGCCGATCATCGCCTCCCGGTCGCCGGGGTTGGGGCCGTAGCTCATCGACATGCCCATGGCGCCGAGGCCGACGGCGGAGACGCGCAGGTCGCGTCCGAGCGAGCGGGTGTGCATGGGTCCTCCTGGTGGGTCGGTCAGCGCGGGTGCGACGACGCGGGCGACGTCGCGCCCGACGCGGTCGGGGTCGCGGCCCAGCTCGCGAGCAGACGCACGGCGTCGGCCGTCGGGGTGCCGGGTGCGGCGGTGTAGACGAGCAGCGTCAGGCCGGGTGCCTGCGCGATCGCGAGCGTGTCGTACAGGAGCTCGAGGTCCCCGACGACGGGGTGGTGGATGCGCTTCGTGCCGCCGCGGTGCAGGTGCACGTCGTGCCGGGCCCACAGCGCGCGGAACTCCTCCCTGCGGGTCGACAGCTCACCGACGAGGTCCTGCACGTGCCGGTCGTGCGGGTCACGGCCGGCGACGCCCCGCAGGATGCCCACGGTGTCGTGCGCGGCGCGCTCCCAGTCGACCCAGAAGTCGCGCGCGGCGGGGTCGAGGAACGCGAAGCGCGCGTGGTTCGGCGGGCGGCGGTCGTCGTGCGACGGTCCCGTGAACAGGGGGTCGTACAGCGCGCGGCCCAGCGGGTTCCACGCGAGCAGGTCGAGGTGGTCGTTGCGGACGACGGCCGGCGCGCCGGTCAGGGCGTCGAGCAGCAGGCGCACGCTCTCGGGCACGACGAGCGGCGGGCGGCGACGTGCGCGCCCGGGCCGGGTGCCCGCCGCGCGCGCCAGGTCGTGCAGGTGCAGCCGCTCGGCCTCGTCGAGCCGGAGCGCGTCGGCGAGCGACGCGAGGACCTGCTCGGACACCCCGGCGAGGTTCCCGCGCTCCAGCCGCACGTAGTAGTCGGCGGACACCCCGGCGAGCATCGCGACCTCCTCGCGGCGCAGCCCGGGGACGCGACGGTTCGACCCGAACGCCGTCAGCCCCGCCTCCTGCGGGGTGATCCTCGCCCGGCGCGACGCGAGGAAGTCGCGGATCTCGTCGCGGTTGTCCATGCCGTCGACGCTACGTCCGCCCGCCGCATCGAGGGAGGCCCTGCGGGTACCCGTCACGACAGGCACTCCCTCCCCGTCGGGGGCCATGGTGGTCTGGGGACCATGACCCGACGCGTCGTCTGGAAGGACCGCACGATGAGCAGCTGGACCGCCGACGAGCTGGCCGTGGTCGACGCGACCGACGAGCTGCGGGTCGCGTCGTACCGGCCCGACGGGACCCTGCGGCCGGGCGTGACGATCTGGGTCGTGCGCGCCGGCGACGACGTCTACATCCGCTCCGCGTACGGGCCGTCGAACGGCTGGTTCCGCCGCGCGCAAGCGTCCGGGACGGGCCGTGTGCAGGTCGGCGGGATCGAGAAGGAGGTCGCGTTCGCGACGCCCGCACCCGACGTGCACCCCGCCCTCGACGCCGCGTACCACGCGAAGTACGACCGGTACGGCGCGCGGATCGTCGGCACGGTCGTCGGCCCGTCCGTCGTCGACGTGACGCTCCGCCTCGACCCTCGGTGACGACGCCGGCGCCTAGGGTCGAGCCGTGCTCCGCCTCACCGACGCCCAGCTCGCGTTCGTCACCGAACGCCACCTCGCGACGCTGACGACGCTGCGGCCCGACGGGACGCCCCACGTCGTGCCCGTGGGCTTCACGTGGGACGCGGTCGCCGGGGTCACCCGCACGACGACCGGCCCGAGCAGCGTCAAGGCGGCGAACGTCCGCCTCGCCGGCGAGAGCGGCCGCGCCCGGGCCGCGCTCTGCCAGGTCGACGGCCGACGCTGGCTCACGCTGGAGGGCGAGATGACCGTCGTCGAGGACCCGGCCGAGGTCGCCGACGCGGTCCGGCGGTACGCCGAGCGGTACCGGCCCCCGCGGCCGGGCGTCGAGCGCGTCGTCCTCCGGCTCGCCGTCGACCGCGTGATGTCGTCGCGCGACCTCCACTGACCGGCTGACCGCCGCAGGTCGGACCGCGCTCGCGTCACACGAGGGCGACGCCGTCGCGGGCGACGACGCGGCCGCGCGACACGACGAGCGCGCGCGGCGGGACGCGGACGAGCGCGTCGGGCACGTTCTCGGCGTCGACCAGGACGAGGTCGCCGGGCGCACCGACGACGAGGTCGTGCAGGTCGCGCCCGACGAACCCCGCCGCGGACGAGGTCGCGAGCCGGACCGCGTCCGTGAGGTCGTCGTCGGTGCGCAGCCCGTGCAGGCGCGCGAACCCGAGCGCGATCCGCAGGAGGTCGCCGTCGCCGAACGGCGACCACAGGTCGCGGATGCCGTCGGTGCCGAGCCCGACGGGGATGCCGCGCTCGCGCATGCCGCGCCACGGCAGGGGTGCGGTGCCGACCGGTGCGACGGTCGCCCAGCCGATCCCGGCGTCGCGGAGCTCGTCGAGCAGGTCCTCCTGACGTGCGGCGGGGAGCTCTCCGAGCGCGAAACCGTGCGACACGGTGACCCTGCCGTGCAGGCCGGCGCGGCGCGTGCGCTCGACGATGAGCTCGACCTGGAACGCGCCGAGGTCGCCGCGGTCGTGCAGGTGCACGTCGACGCCCACTCCGCGCCGCTCGGCGATCTCGAAGAGCCCGTCGAGCTGCTGCACCGGGTCGCGGTCGATCCCGGCGGGGTCGAGACCGCCGACGTGCGTCGCACCCGCGGCGGCGGCCTCGTCGAGCAGCCGGAGCACGCCCGGGCGGCGGACCACGCCGTCCTGCGGGAAGGCCACGACCTCGACGTCGACGGCACCGCCCAGCTCCACGGCGGCCGTGCGGACGTGCTCGATCCCGCGCAGCCCGACGCCGAGGTCCACGTCGACGTGCGTGCGCGTGGCGGTCGTCCCGTGCCGGAGGAGCTCACGCAGCACGGCGGTCGTCGACGCGACGGACGGGATGCCGTACCGGTCGCGCTCGGCGCGCTCGTGCGCGATGCGGCCCTGCGTCGTCGCCTCGCCGCCGTACGACACCCACGGCTGGCCCCACCACGACTTGTCGACGTGCGCGTGCGCGTTGACGAACCCGGGCAGCGCGAGCAGCCCGCGCCCGTCCACGCGCACAGCCCTCTCAGGCACGGTCGCGGTGCCCGCCGGGACGACGGCGCTCACGCTGCCGTCGGTCACCACCACGTCGGACGGCTCGGCTCCCCAGGGACGGACGTTGCTCACGACGAGGTGCATGCGACCGACCGTAACCCGGGCGCGGCGGGCCTCCCGCCCGTCGACGGACGGCGAGCGGCGGACGCCCGGGAGGCGGACGAGCGGGCAGGACCGCGCGACGCCTGGTTCGCTGCTGGCATGTCCTCCCCGCTCACCGTGCCGTCCGACGTCTGGGTCGTCGAGTGCCGTGGCGTGCTGTTCGACGTCGACGGCACGCTCGTGGACTCGGCGGACGCGATCCGCAGCGCGTGGCGGTGGCTCGCGGAGACGATCGGGATCGCCCCGGAGCCGATCGTCGCGGCGTCGGTCGCGGCGCGTGCGCAGGACCTCGTCGACGGGTTCGTGCCGTCGGACCTGCGCGAGCGGGCGCTCGACCTCTCGCGCGAGGCCGGGCTGGCCGCCGCGGCGTCGGTCGTCGCGCTGCCCGGTGCCCGCGAGCTCGTCGCCGCGCTCCCGTCGGGCGCGTGGGGGTGCGTGACCTCGGGTCGCAGCCAGATCGTGACGACGCGGCTGCGCGCCGCGGGGCTGCCCGTGCCCGACGTGTTCGTCACGTCGGAGGACGTGACGCGCGGCAAGCCCGACCCCGAGCCGTACGTGCGCGGCGCCGCGGTGCTCGGCCTCGACCCGGCGGACTGCCTCGCGTTCGAGGACACGACCGACGGTGTCGCGTCCGCGCGCGCGGCGGGGATGCCGGTCGTCGCGGTCGTCGGGACGTTCGCCCCGGACGCGCTGGTCGACGCCGGCGCGACCGCGCTCGCGCACGACCTGCGCCGCGTCTCCGTCGAGCGCGTCGACGACGTCCTCCGGGTGGCGGCCCGATGACCCGCCGCACGCTGCCGGGCACCGGCGCGACCGCTCGCCGCACGCTGCCGGGGGCCGTACCGACGGGCCGGCGCACGCCTCCCGTGCCCGGTCGTCTCTCCCGCGGGCCGGTCACCGCGTCCGCCGGTGTGCCGACCGCGCGGCGCGTCGCGACGCTCGCGCCGTGGCAGCCGTCGGACGCCGAGGCGCTCGTCGCCGCGGTCGCGGAGAGCCCGGACCTGGTCCTGCAGCTCGGCGGGGGTGCGGTGCCGACCGTCGAGGCCGCGCGCGACCTCATCGCCACACAGCTCGTCGCGTCGCAGGACCCGACGTGGGCGTTCGCTGTGCGCGTCGACGGGCGCGCGGTCGGCCACGTGGCGCTCGCGCACGTCGAGCACGGGCACGGCACGGCGTGGGTGTCGTACTGGCTGACGGCGAGCGAGCGGGGTCGCGGGCTCGCGACGCGGGCGGTCGCGTCGGTCGCGCGGTTCGCGTTCGACGACCTCGGGCTGTTCCGGCTGGAGCTCGGCCACCGGGTGAACAACCCGGCGTCCTGCAAGGTCGCGGCGGGTGCGGGGTTCGCGGCGGAGGGCGTCGAGCGCGCGAAGCTCCGGTACGGCGACGAGCGGTTCGACGTGGAGACGCACGCGCGCCTCGCGTCCGACCCCGACCCGGGTGTGGCGCTCCTCACGCTGCACGCGGGGTGAACGAGGTCCGACTCAGATTGCACTGAGTGCAACGGTGCACTTAGTGTCGAAACCGTGACCACCGGACGACGCGCCGCGCTGCGAGAGCGGCACCACCGCGCGATCGTCGACGCCGCCGCCGCCCTCATGCGCGAGACCGGCGGCACGTCGTTCAGCGTGGACGAGCTCGCGCAGCGCGCCGACGTGTCCCGGCGCACGGTGTTCAACCACTTCGAGTCGCTCGACGAGATCGTCATCACCGTGTGCGGCGACATCCTCGGCACGGTCGTCGACAGCTTCGAGTCGCACGCCACGACCGACGCGGACGCGACGATGTTCGACGAGCTCGCGCACGCCCTGCGCGCCACCGACCTCGTCACGCCCATCGCCTACCTCACGCGCGTGCTCGGCAAGACCACCGACGACGAGCTCACCCCCCGGCACGCCGCGCTCATCGGCCGCGCGTTCACCGAGGTCAGCGGCCGCATGTCGGCCGAGCTGCTGCGCCGCCACCCCGACGCCGACGAGCTCGACGTGCGCCTGCTCGTCGGCTCGCTCATGAGCGGCGCGCTCGTCGTGCACGGCTACTGGCACCAGGCCACCGGCGGCGCGGACGACGACCGCTCACGCCAGGTCTGGGCCGACCTCGTCGAACGCCTCCTCGCCGCCGCCCGCACGGGCTACGGCGCGGCGACCGGACCGGCCGCACCCGCGGCCCGGACCGGCACCCCCACCGGCGTCCCCGCGCCGACCTCGCACTGACCACCCGGCACCGCCACCTCTGACCGGAGAGACCCCCACCATGGCTGAGCTCCTGTACCGCCTCGGGCGTGCCTCGGCGCGCCACGCGCGCGCCGTCGTCGCCGGCTGGTTCGCCGTCCTCGTCGCCGTGGGCGTCGCCTACGTCGCCTTCGGCGGCACGCTCGCGAGCGCGTTCACGATCCCCGACACCCCGACCGCCGAGGTCACCGACCAGCTCCAGCGCGAGCTCCCGTCGGCCGCGGGCGGGACGGGCACGGTCGTCGTCTCGACCGAGGACGGGTCCCCGTTCACCGACGAGCAGAAGGCCGCCATCACCGACCGGATCGAGGAGGCGCGCGACGTCGAGGGCGTCCGCGACGTCGTCGACCCCTTCGCGACGCAGGCCGACCTCGAGGCGCAGCGCCAGCAGCTCGACGACGGCCGCGCGCAGATGGAGCAGGGGCGCGCGCAGCTCGACGCGGGCCAGGAGCAGCTCGACGCCGGCCGGGCCCAGCTCGACGCCGCGCAGCAGCAGCTCGACGCGGGCCGTGCCCAGCTCGAGGCCGCCGCGCAGCAGGCCGCGGGCGCCGGTCCGGTCGCGCAGGCGCAGGTCGCGGCGCAGCAGGCCCAGCTCGACGCGCAGCAGGCGCAGCTCGACGCGCAGCTCGCCGTCGTGGCCGAGCAGCAGGCCACGATCGACGCGGGCCGCGCGGAGCTCGAGGCGCAGGAGCCGCAGCTCGAGGCCGGCTCGACGCTGCTCGACATGGCCGCCGAGATCCGCCTCGTGTCCGCCGACGGCAGCGCGGTCGTCGTGCCGGTGTCCTTCACCGAGGCGTCCATGAACCTGGCCGACGCGACGAAGGACGGCCTCGTCGGGACGTTCGACGAGCCGATCGACGGCGTGCAGGTCGACTACTCGTCCGAGATCTCCGGCGGCGTGCCCGAGCTGCTCGGCGTCGGCGAGGTCATCGGCGTCGTCGTCGCGGGCGTCGTGCTCGTCGTCATGCTCGGCACGTTCCTCGCCGCGGGCCTGCCGATCCTCCAGGCCCTGCTGGGCGTCGGCATCGGCGCGCTCGGCGCGATGTCCCTGTCGGGCGTCGTCGACATGGTGTCGGTGACCCCGATCCTCGGCGTCATGCTCGGCCTCGCCGTCGGCATCGACTACGCGCTGTTCATCGTCAACCGGCACCGCCGCCAGCTCAAGCAGGGCTACGACGTGCAGGAGTCCATCGGGCTCGCCAACGGCACGTCGGGCAACGCCGTCGTCTTCGCGGGCGCCACCGTGCTCATCGCGCTGCTCGCGCTCAACATCACCGGCATCCCGTTCCTCGGCCTCATGGGCACCGTCGGCGCGTTCTCCGTGCTCGTCGCGGTCCTCATCGCCGTGACGATGACGCCCGCGCTGCTGTCGATGATGGGCACGCGCGTCCTCAACCGCCGCGAGCGCGCCGCCTTCGCCGCCGCCGGCTCGGGCACGGGCGACGTCGTCGTGGCCGCACCGACCAAGCCCCTGCGGTCCATGACGACGTGGAAGGCCGTGCTGAGCGCACTCCTCAGCGTCGGCGCCCTCGTGATCGTCGCGCTCCCCGCGACCGAGCTGCGGCTGGGCCTGCCCGACGGCTCGTCCGAGCCGCACGACTCCACGCAGTACCGCGCCTACTCGACGATCGACGAGCGGTTCGGCGAGGGCCAGAACGGCACGCTCGTCGTCGTCGCGACGCTCCCCGAGGCGCCCGCCGAGGGACAGGAGACCGTCGAGCAGGCCCGGATCGGCTCGGCGATCTTCGAGCAGGACGACGTCGTCGCGGTCGCGCCGATCGGGTCGTCCGAGGACGGCACGACGGTCGCGTTCCAGGTCGTGCCCGCCGAGGGTCCGACGAGCGAGTCGACCGAGGAGCTCGTGCACGCGCTGCGCGACCTGTCGGTCGACGGCGTCGAGTCGATCGGCGTCGCAGGCCAGGCCAGCGGCAACATCGACGTCTCCGACACGCTCGCCGCGTCGCTGCCGACCTACCTCGCGGTCGTCGTCGGCCTGTCGCTGCTCATCCTCATCGTGGTCTTCCGGTCGATCTTCGTGCCGGTCGTCGCGACGCTCGGGTTCATCCTGTCCTTCTTCGCCGCGCTCGGCGGCGTCGTCGCGATCTACCAGTGGGGCTGGTTGTCCGGCGTCTTCGGCGTCGAGACGCCCGGCCCGGTGCTGAACTTCCTGCCCACGGTCCTCGTCGGCATCCTGTTCGGCCTCGCGATGGACTACCAGCTGTTCCTCGGGTCCGGCATGCGCGAGGCGTACGCGCACGGCGCGCCCGCGCGGATCGCGGTCGTGCAGGGCCTGCGGGCAGGGCGGGCCGTCGTCACCGCCGCCGCGATCATCATGATCTCCGTCTTCGGCGGGTTCGTGTTCTCGCACTCGGCGATGATCCGGCCCATCGGGTTCGCGCTCGCGTTCGGCGTGCTCGTCGACGCGTTCGTCGTGCGCATGGTGCTGATCCCCGCGCTCATGCACCTCGTCGGCGACAAGGCGTGGTGGATCCCGAGGTGGCTCGACCGCCTCCTGCCCGACGTCGACGTCGAGGGCGCCGCCCTGGAGCGCCGCCACCCGCACGAGCACGAGACCCACCTCGCCCCGGAGCCGTCGCCCACCCCCTGACGCCCCCGACCCGCGCCCGGTCCGTCGGCCCCCCGACGGACCGGGCGCCGCCGTCTCCCCACCCGCCGTCCCCCCGTTCGCCCGCCATACCTCGATCGCCCGAACGCAACGTTGCGCGCGCTTCGTGCGCCTCAGACGCGCCTGATGTTGCGTTCGGCGCGCGGTGTCGGAGCGCGGCGAGCGTCGGGGACCTGGTGGGATGGGCTCGTGAGCGAGTGGACCAGCCCCCAGCCGACCGGCCCGCGCGACCCGAGCGGGCCCTCGAACACCCCGTACGACCGTGTCCCGCCGCCCCTGGCACCCGGGCAGGAGGCTCCCGTCAGCGGACCCCCCACGACCGGGGCGGGCGCGTGGTGGTGGGGGCTCGGGCTGCTGCTGTGCGTGCCGATGCTGAGCAACCTGCTCGTGCTCGTCGGCGCGCTCGGGTACCGCGCCGCGGTGCGCAAGACGCTCACGCCGACGGGCCACGAGGTCGTGCGGCGCGCGATCAACTGGCACGTCAGCCAGCTCCTCTACACGGGGGTCCTGCTGGCGGTGCACGTCGTGCTGCTCATGACGTTCGCGAGCGACGAGCCCGTGCCGCTCGCGAGCCCGCTGAGCACCGCGATGGCGCTCGTCGTGCTGCTGGTGATCTACGGACTGGTGCTGTCGATCGTCTCCGCGAACCGCGCGACGCGCGGTGAGCTCACGCGCACGGTCGGCGCGATCCCGTTCGTGCGCGCCTGACCGCTGCCGGCCCGCCCGCTGCCGCCCGCCCGCTGCCCGCCCGGCCGCTGACCGGATCGGGCGCTGACCGGATCGGCGGCTGACCGGGTCGCGCCCGCACCGCCCCGCGCGCACGCTGGACGGCGGGAGTGGTGCGCGTGGAGTGGTTCGACGCCGAGGGCTACACCGTGGCGCGCGCGGCCGTGCAGCGCGGGGTCGCCGCCGTGTACGTCGTCGCGTTCGTCGCGGTCCTGCGCCAGTTCCGGCCGCTGCTCGGCGAGCACGGGCTCCTGCCGGTGCCGTCGTTCGTGGCGCGCGTGCCGTGGCGGTCGTCGCCGAGCCTGCTGCGCCGGTACTCCGACCGGCGGCTGGTCGCGCTCGGCTGGGTCGGGCTGGTCGTCGCCGTCGCGCTCGCCGCAGGGCTGCCGCAGGCCGGCCCGTGGTGGGTCCCGATGCTCGCGTTCCTCGTGCTCTGGGTGCTGTACCTGTCGGTCGTCAACGTCGGGCAGGTCTTCTACGGGTTCGGCTGGGAGTCGCTGCTGCTCGAGGCCGGGTTCCTCGTCGCGTTCCTCGGGTCCGACGACGTCGCGCCACCCGTCACCGTGCTCGCGCTGCTGTGGTGGCTGGTGTTCCGGCTGGAGCTGGGCGCGGGGCTCATCAAGTGGCGCGGCGACCCCGCGTGGCGCGACCTCACCGCGCTCTACTACCACCACGAGACGCAGCCGATGCCCGGCCCGCTCAGCCGCCTGTTCCACCTGCTCCCCCGCCCGCTGCACCGCGTCGAGGTCGCCGCGAACCACGTCGCGCAGCTCGTCGTGCCGTGGTTCCTGCTGGTCCCCGGGCGGGTCGCGGCGGTCGCGGCGGCGGTCGTCGTCGTGACGCAGCTCTGGCTCGTGCTGTCGGGCAACTTCGCGTGGCTCAACTGGCTGACGATCGTGCTCGCGCTGTCCGCGATCGACGACGCGTCGTGGGCGGCGGTGCTGCGGCCGTTCGGCGTCGACGTCGCCGGCCCCGCCCGCGCCGCGGACCCGCCGGTCGCCTTCGTCGTCGTGGTGCTCGCCGTGTCCGCGCTGTGCGTCGTGCTGTCCTGGTGGCCGCTGCGGAACCTCGTCTCGCGGCACCAGCGCATGAACGCGTCGTTCAACGTCTGGCACCTGGTCAACGCCTACGGCGCGTTCGGCACGATCACCCGGCAGCGCACCGAGGTCGCCGTCGAGGGCACGCGCGACGCCGAACCCGGCCCGGGCGCGCACTGGGAGGAGTACGGGTTCCACGGGAAGCCCGGCGACGTCCGCCGGCTGCCGCGCCAGTTCGCGCCCTACCACCTGCGGCTCGACTGGGGCATGTGGTTCCTCGCGCTCGGCTCGTCCGCGCAGCTGCGCTGGTTCGTGCCGTTCCTCGTCCGGCTCCTGGAGGCCGACCGCCCCACGCTGCGGCTCCTGCGGCACGACCCGTTCGACGGTGAGCGCCCCCGCTGGGTCCGCGCGCGCACCTACCGCTACCGGTACGCCCGTCCTGACGAGCGCCGCGCGACCGGCGCGCGCTGGGTCCGCGAGGACACGGGCGTCATGATCGACGCGCTCGACCTCGCGACGATCGCCCGCCGCCACTGACCACAGGCCCGCCCTCCACCCGCGTGGCGCGGCCGTCAGGCGGACGTCACCAGCGCGGGCGGCCCAGGGTGACGAGCAGGTCCTCGTGGAGCTGGAACCACACCGCGTGGTACGAGTCGGTCGTGTCCGTGAGGTGCTGCCGGGCACCGCGCTGCGCACGCGCCAGGGCGTCGGCCAGGCGGACGCGGTACCGGCCGAACCGCGGCAGGGCACCCGCGAGCGCGTGCAGCACCAGGGCCGCCCGACCGTCGAGGTCGACGAACGCGGCGAGCACCCGGTCGTCGTACGCCTGGTCCGCGTGGTCGTTGGGCACGGTCAGGCCGTCGACCGTCCGGACCTGCCAGGCCGAGCACAGGTCCAGCACCTCGGGGTTGAGGGCGAGGAAGTCGTCGAAGACCGACGTGACCGTGTCGCGGGCGCCCGCGGCGTCGAGCTCGGCGGCGACACGGTCGGCGTCCGCGACCCGACCGGCGTCCGTCAGCCCCCACGTGCCCGAGGGACCGCCGTCGCGCACGACGAGCCCGTCGAGCGCCAGGTCGATGAGCAGCGACTCGGTCTCGTCCTCCGGGAGACCGGCGGCGTCCGCGACGCGCGCGAGGCCCGCGTGGCCGACGCACCGCAGCGCGTGCAGGACGAGCAGGTCGGCGTCGGTCGCGGCAGGTTC
Organism: Cellulomonas fimi; assembly: GCF_028583725.1. Taxonomy (NCBI): domain Bacteria; kingdom Bacillati; phylum Actinomycetota; class Actinomycetes; order Micrococcales; family Cellulomonadaceae; genus Cellulomonas; species Cellulomonas fimi. Next base: position 4,096,742 of record NZ_CP110680.1, read on the forward strand.
CGGCACACGAGGGATGCTAGCCCCGTGACCTCGACGTTCCTCCTCGGTGCCGCCGACTCCCCCGGCGTGGACATCGTCGGGGGCAAGGGCCACGGTCTGCTGGTGTGCGCGCGGCTCGGGCTGCCCGTCCCGCCGGGGTTCGTCATCGGGACGGACGCGTGGCAGGCGTGGAGCGGCACGAGGACGGACGGCACCGCCAGGCCGGGGGCACGCCTGCCGGACGAGGTGAGCGCGGCCGTCGCGGCAGGGCTCGCGCACGTCGAGGCCGAGACCGGGCGCACGCTCGGCGGCGACCGCCCGCTCGTCGTCTCCGTCCGGTCGGGCTCCGCCGTCTCGATGCCCGGCATGCTCTCGACCGTGCTCGACGTCGGGCTGACCACGGACGCGACGGCCGCGCTGGCCGCGGAGACGGGCGACGAGCAGTTCGCCGGTGACTGCCGTCGGCGCCTCCGGGAGGGGTGGGCGACGGTCGACCGGCACGGCGCACCGCCGGACGACGCCTCCGCGCAGGTGGAGCAGGCGGTCGCGGCGGTGCTCGACTCCTGGGGTGCGCCGCGCGCCCGGACGTACCGGCTGCTGCACGGCATCCCCGACGACGCCGGGACCGCGGTCGTCGTGCAGGCGATGGTGTTCGGCAACCGTGACGCCCGCAGCGGCTCGGCCGTCGTGCAGAGCCGCGACCCGCTGACGGGAGCGCCGGGACCGGTGGGGGACGCGCTCGTGCGGCACCAGGGTGCGGACGTCGTCGACGGGACGTCCGCGGTGCGGCCGGTGACCGACCTGGCCGCCGTCGCCCCGGACGCGTGGGCCGACCTGCGCGCGGCGCTCGACGTGCTCGAACGCCGGTACCGGGACGCGGTCGAGGTCGAGGTCACCGTGGAGTCCGGCCGCCTCTGGCTGCTGCAGGTCCGTCGCGCGACCCTGAGCGGGCGGGCCGCGGTGAGGGTTGCGGTCGACCTGGTCGACGAGGGCCTGCTCGACCGCGGCGAGGCGGTGCGTCGGGTGACCGCCGCGCACCTCCGGCAGGCGCGCGTCCCGCACCTCGACCCCGCGCACCCGCACGACGTCGTGACGCGAGGGACACCCGCGAGCCCGGGGGTCGCCGCCGGTCGCGTCGCCCTGACGTCCGCTGCGGCCGTGCGTCTGGCTGTCGACGGGCCTGTGCTCCTGGTGCGACCGGAGACCTCGCCCGAGGACCTGCCCGGGTTCCGCGCGGCGGTCGGCGTGCTCACCGCGCGCGGCGGGGCGTCCAGCCACGCCGCGGTCGTCGCGCGCTCGCTGGGCCTCCCCGCCGTGGTCGGGGCGGCCGACGTGGAGGTCGACGTCGCGTGCGGGGTCGTCCGTGTCGGTCGCCGGACGGTCACGGAGGGCGACCTGCTGGCCGCCGACGGGTCGACCGGCCTCGTGGTGGCCGGGACACCGCGGGTGGTCACGGGAGGTGCCGACGACGCGCTGCGACGACTGCTGGACTGGGTGGACGAGGCGACGGCCGAGGAGCCGGCGGAGGAGGACGGATGAGCGCGTCGGTCGGTGCACGTGTCGTGTGGGCGACGATCTTCCTCGACCTGCCCGGAGACCGGTTCTCCGACGGGGTCGCGTTCTGGCAGGCGGTGACCGCGACGCACCTGTCCACGCCGCGCGGGCCGGACGGCGAGTTCGCCACGCTGCTGCCGCCCGACGGCGACGCGTTCCTGCGCGTGCAGCGGTTCGACGACGGGCCGCGGGTGCACCTCGACCTGCACGTCGACGACGTGCCCGCGGCAGCCGCCGACGCCGCCGGGCTGGGCGCGACGGAGCTGTACCGCGAGGAGCACGTCGTGCTCGCCTCGCCCGGCGGGTTCGTGTTCTGCGTCGTGCCGGACGGCGGGGAGCGTCGACGGCCCGCGCCCGTCGACGGACCGCGCGGCGGGCGGGCGCGCGTCGACCAGCTCTGCCTCGACATCCCCGCGCCGCTCGTCGAGCGCGAGCGCGCCTTCTGGTCCGCGCTGACCGGCTGGGCCGTCGCGGGCGACACGGCGCGCGAGCTCGTCCCGCTCGCCCGGCCCGACGGGATGCCCGTGCGGCTGCTGCTCCAGCGGCTCGGCGACGACGACGGCCGGACGCACGTCACCGGGCACGTCGACGTCGCCGCGGCCGGGCCGGACCGGGACGTCGTCGTCGCGGAGCACGTCGACCTCGGCGCGCGGGTCGTCGAACGCTTCGCGCGGTGGACCGTCATGCGGGACCCCGCGGGCGTCCTCTACTGCCTCACGGGCCGCTCCCCCGACACCGGCCTGGCACCCGGCGGGCTCGTGGATCCACCCGACATCGCCGCCCGACACCCCCGGCGGCGTGTGTAGCGTCGGCGCATGACTGCCGCTCCCACGCGCTTCCCCACCGACGCCGACGCCTGGCCCGCGTTCCTCGCGGAGACCGTCGACGCGTCCCTCGACACCGCCCGCGCCCACCTCGCGACCCTCAAGGACGGCACCCCGCGCACGACCGCGCAGGTGCTGGACCTGTGGGACCGCAGCGACCTCGCGCTGGGCCGCGCGTCGGCCGCGGCGCACCTGCTCGCGGAGGTCCACCCGGACGCCGACCTGCGGTCCGCCGCGGAGGAGCGCGCGCAGGCCGCGGAGGACCTCGCGACGGCGCGCGGGCTCGACCGCGACCTGTGGGAGGTGCTGGCCGCGACGACGGAGGACGGGCTCGACGAGCACGCGCGCCGCCTGCGCGAGCACGTGCTGCGCGACTTCCGCCGGGCGGGCGTCGACCAGTCCGACGAGCAGCGCGCGAAGCTCAAGGCGCTCGCGGAGCGGTGCACCGAGCTCGGGCTGGAGTTCGCGCGCAACATCCGTGAGGGCACGCGCCGCATCCAGGTCCGCCCGGAGCAGCTCGACGGCCTGCCCGACGACTTCCGCGCCGAGCACCCCGCGGGCGACGACGGCCTCGTCACGCTGACGACGGACTACCCCGACCTCATCCCGGTGCGGACGTACGCGCGCGACGCGTCGGTGCGCGCGGCCCTCACGACGGAGTACCTGCGCCTGGCCTGGCCCGAGAACGGGCCCGTGCTCGCGGAGCTGCTGCGGCTGCGCGACGAGCGCGCGCAGCTGCTCGGCTACGCGGACTGGCCGAGCTACGACGCCGAGGTCAAGATGATCGGCTCGGGCGCGGCGATCCGGGACTTCGTCGACCGCCTCGACGGCCTGACCGTGGACCGTGCGCGCGACGACGTCGACGTGCTGCTCACCCGGTTCCGGGCCGACGACCCGTCCGCTGCCGCCGTGACCCCGGCCGACAGCCTGTACTACGACCAGGTCGTGCGCCGCGAGCAGTACGACGTCGACGCGCAGGAGGTCCGCCGCTACTTCCGCTACCAGCAGGTCCGCGACGGCGTGATCGGCACCGTCAGCCGGCTCCTGGGCCTGACGTTCGTGCCGGTCGAGGCGCCGACGTGGCACCCCGACGTGGACGTCCTCGACGTCGAGTCCGACGGCGAGCGCATCGGCCGCGTCTACCTCGACATGCACCCGCGACCGGGCAAGTTCAACCACGCCGCGCAGTTCCCCCTCGTGCCGGGCGTCGTCGGCGAGCACCTCCCCGAGGGCGTGCTGGTCTGCAACTTCCCGACGGGCACGATGGAGCACGACGACGTCGTGACGTTCTTCCACGAGTTCGGGCACCTGGTGCACGAGATCGTCGGCGGCGCGCAGCGATGGGCCGCGTTCACGGGCGTCGCGACCGAGTGGGACTTCGTCGAGGCACCGAGCCAGCTGCTCGAGGAGTGGGCGTGGGACCCGGGCGTCCTGCGCACGTTCGCGACGGACGACGCGGGCGAGCCGATCCCGGCGGACCTCGTCGAGCGGATGCGTCGCGCGGACGCGTTCGGGCGCGGGGCGTGGACGCGTCGGCAGCTCAACTTCACGGCCCTGTCGTACGGCCTGCACGCGGCCCCGCCCGAGGACCTCGACGCCTACACGGCGGAGATCGACGCGCGGTTCGGGCCGTACGCGGCGCTGCCCGAGACGCACCAGGTCACCGGCTTCGGCCACCTCGAGGGGTACGGACCCGCGTACTACACGTACCTCTGGAGCCTCGTCATCGCGAAGGACCTGCGCACGGCGTTCGGCGACGACCTCATGAACCCCGAGGTGGGCCGCCGCTACCGCGACGCGATCCTCGCCCCGGGCGGCACGGCGGACGCGGCGGAGCTCGTCGAGCGGTTCCTCGGACGCCCGACGTCGTTCGACGCCTTCGAGACCTGGCTCGCCACCCGCCCCTGACCTGCGCCGGCACGGACGCCGGGTCGCCGCCTCGCGGGTCGGGGCGGCGACCCGCCGCTCGCCGCGCTCGTCAGGGGGTCGTCAGGGGGTCGTGCCGAACGTGCCCCAGCGCTGCGGGCGGCGCCCGTCGACGAGCGATGGGAACCACGGCTGCTCGCCGACGGCCTGCTGGTGCGCGGTCAGCGCCATCGCAGCCGCGGCCCGGCCGACGCCGTCGATCCCGCCCGACCGCGTGAAGCCGACCTGGCGGCCGCGGTCGTCACGGCCCACGAGCCGGGTGATCGTGACGACCGACCCGTCCGCGAGCTCGACCGCACGGCTGCGCCCGTACCCGGGGCGGATGCCGACGCCCTGCACGACGCTCGCGCCGTCGAGCGCGGCCCGGAGCCGACGCCGGTCGCGCGCCACGACGGGCCGCAGCGCGAGCCAGGCCACGACCGTGCCGGCGGGGACGCCGACCGCCGTCCCCACGGCCCAGGCGACGACCGCGACCAGCGCACCGGCTGCCGGCCCGAGGTCCGTGACGGCTCCGAGGCCGAGCACCGCGCCCGTGGACGCGAGCGCCGGGGCCGTCGCCGGGCGGAGCGCGACGACGAGCACGGGGACCAGCGCGGCCGTCGCCGCGGTGAGGACCACGACACGCATGACCCGCGGACCGAGCGCGGTGTGGAGCCGTCGACGTGCGCTCCGCGCGGCCTGCGCCGGCGCACCGCCCGGCCACCGGCGTCCGCGCCGCCGCTCGCGCGCGGTCCCGGCCCGGGGCGGCGTGGCGCCGGGCTCGACGGGACGCGCGGCCGGGAGGACGGGGGCGGCTGCGACGGCGACGGGCACGGCGCGCACGCTATCGGCGGCGATATGCCCGACTTGAGGGTTCGCCGTCCGATTCGCCCGACCGGAGCAACGCGCGCCCGCGGGCGGGACCCGGGGAGGTCAGGCGAGGCCGAACGCGCGGCCGAGGCCGGCGGTCACGGCGAGACCCACGACGGTCCACGCGAGCATGCTGCCGCCGAGGTAGGCGACGTAGCGCCAGCGGTTCGCCGCGGTCCCCTCGAACCGGGGGGCGGGCGCCCAGCGGACGGTGTCGACGAGCGCGCGGACGCGCTGGCCCATCGGCTCGTCGGGACGCGCGGTGACGGGTCCGGGCAGGGTGTCGGTGGCCATCGGGGACGCTCCTCGTGAGTGCGCGGGGCGCCTCGCGGGCGCCCGGGGGATCGGGGTCGCCGGGGTCACCGGCCCCTCCATCGTCCCATCATGTGGACGCCTCCGGCCTGGGCCGTTCGGACCATCTTCGTCACACCCGGACGCGTGTCCAGGCGCGACGCGGACCGTGCCGGGCCTCGCGGGTCACGGTCCGGCGTCGAACCGGCCGTTTCCGGTCGAACCGTCACAACCGGGCGGTACCAGGCAGTAGGTTGTGCGGCCGTGGCCGTCACCCTCCAGTACATCGCCGAGCGCCCGACGCCCCTCGACCCCGACGAGGAGTCCGCGGTCGCCGGCATCGTCGAGCGCGCGAACGCCGGGCTGCGCGCCGACGCCCCCCGGCTCGCCCCGGACGCCGACCTCCCGGAGGCCGTCGTCCTGCGTGGTCGGACGGAGCTCCCGGTGCACCCGCTGCACGCCCTCACGACGCTCGTGCACTGGTGCGGGACGCTCACGGAGCTGCGGCGCGCGGTGCCCGACGCGTGGTGGTCGGTGCGGGTCGACGGTGAGCAGGTGCCGTGGGACGACGCGACGGGCTACGCGCTCCCGGGCATGGACGACCCCGAGCTGCTGGCCGCGCTCCGCTGACCTTCACGCCGCCCCGGGACGCCACCGGGATGTAAAGCAAACTAGACACGGTGTCGTGTCTGCCATACATTCGTGGTGTCCGAACTCCCGTCCCTCCACCCCGGAGACGCCATGGCACCCGACGACGAGCACGTCCCGCTGACCTACGGCGAGCGCACCGCGTGGACCACCGCGGTCACCGTGCCGCTCGGCACCCTCGGCTACCTGGTCGTCGTCGTGCCGCGCGCCCTGCGCGAGCCCGTCGCCGACGTCGCCTGGGCCGGCCCGATGCTCTGGGCGATGGGCTTCACCCTCGTCGCGAGCATCGTCGGCGCGATCCTCCTGGCCCTCGTCACGCGCGACCACGACACGTCCCAGGACGTCCGGGACACGCAGATCGAGCGCTACGGCGACCGCATCGCGCTCGTCGCCACCGCCGTCGGAGCGGTCGCCGTCCTCGCGCTCGCGATGCTCGAGGTCGACTGGTTCTGGATCGGCAGCACGCTGTTCCTCCTCGGTGCGATCGGCACCACGTGGGGTGCCGTCGCCCAGCTCCGGGCCTACCGCGGAGCCTTCGTTGGGTAGCACGCGCGTCACCAACCGCATCCGCGCCCTGCGCTTCGCCCGCGACGAGATGACGCAGGCCGAGCTCGCCCGACGGATCGGCGTGACCCGCCAGACCGTCATCGCCATCGAGCAGGGCCGGTACTCGCCGACCCTCGAGATGGCCTTCCAGATCGCGCGGGAGCTCGGGGTCCCGCTCGACGAGGTGTTCCAGTACCCCGACGACGCGGACGCCTGACCCCGCACCCACCGCTCCCGCTCACCCTCAGCGCCTCGTGACCCACCGGGTCGGGGTGCCGGACGAGCACGCCCGAAGGAGACCGTCATGACACCGAAGCGCACCGCCCGCCTCGCGGGTCTGCTCTACCTGCTCGTCGCCGTCCTCGGCGGCTGGGCGCACCTCGTCGCCCGGGCCCAGGTGCTCGACCGCGACGGCGCCACCGCGACGGCCGCGGCGATCGCCGAGCACGCCACCGAGATGCGGGTCGCGATCGCGGCCGACCTGCTCGCCGCGACCGCGTTCGCGCTGTTCGGCGTCCTGCTGCACCGGCTGCTGGTGCACGTCCACGCCCGCGCCGCCGCGATGGTCGTGCTCGGCACGTGGCTGTCCGCCGTGATGACGCTCGTGATGCTCACGTTCCACGCCGGCGCCGTGCTCGTCGTCACCGACCCCGCCGTGCACGCGGCGGTGGGCGACGCCGACGGGCTCGCGCTGCTGCTCCTGCGCATGCAGGCCGACGCCTACACGTTCGCGGGGGTGTTCTTCTGCCTCTGGATGGCGCCGACGGCACTGCTGGTCGCACGGTCCGGGATGTTCCCGCGCGTCGCGGCGCCCGTGATCGCCGCAGGCTCCGCGTCGTGGCTCGTGTCGGCGGTCGTCGTCGGTGCCGTGCCCGCCCTGCCCGAGGCCGTCGAGACGCTGCTCGTCGTGCCCGCGACCGTCGCCGAGGTCGGCCTGATGCTGTACCTGCTGGTCGTGGGCGTGCGGACACCGCGCGTGCCCGTCGCCGTCCCGCAGGCCGCGGTCGTCGGCTGAGCCCGCACGCTCCCGCGACCGGCGTATCCGTTCGGAGCGACGCGGCACGCCGGGCTACCGTGCTCGGCGTGCCGTCGCGGATCGTGGAGTCCGTCGTCCCGCACAGGCTCGGCACCGGGTTCCGGTGGCTGCTCGCCTCGTCGTGGACGACGAACCTCGGCGACGGCATCGTGCTCGCCGCCGGCCCCCTGCTCGTCGCGTCCCGCACCGACGACGCGCTCGTCGTGGCCCTCGCGGCACTCCTGCAGTGGCTGCCGCCGCTGCTGTTCGGCCTCTGGGCGGGCGCGCTGACCGACCGGCTCGACCGGCGTCGGCTCGTCGTCGGCGTCAACCTCGTCCGGGTCGTCGTCCTCGCGCTCCTCGCCACGGCCGTCGCGGTCGACGCGGCGCCCGTCGCGCTGGTCCTCGTCGCGATGTTCCTGCTCGGCACCGCCGAGACGTTCGCCGACAACGCGTCCTCGACGCTCGTGCCGATGCTCGTGCGGCGCGACGACCTGGCCCTCGCCAACTCGCGCCTCATGGCGGGCTTCGTCACCGTCAACCAGCTCGCCGGGCCGCCGATCGGCGCCGCGCTGTTCGCCGCGGGCCAGGCCGTCCCGTTCTTCTCCGAGGCCGTGCTCGTCGCCGCGGGCGCACTCATGGTGTCGCGCCTGCGGGTGCCGCCCGTGCACACCGAGCGCGAGCCGACGCACCTCGTCCACGACATCGCCGAGGGCGTCCGCTGGGTGCTGCACCACGCGGCCGTCCGCACGCTCGTCCTGACGATCCTCATCTTCAACGTGACCTTCGGCGCCGCCTGGTCCGTGCTCGTCCTCTACGCGCAGCAGCGGCTCGGTCTCGGCGCGATCGGGTTCGGGCTCGTGACCACCGTGCAGGCCGTCGGAGGGCTCGTCGGGACGTTCGGCTACGGCTGGCTCACCGCACGGATCAGCCTCGCGAACCTCATGCGGATCGGCCTCATCATCGAGACGCTCACGCACCTCGCCCTCGCGCTGACGACGACCGCCTGGTTCGCGATGGTCGTGTTCTTCGTGTTCGGAGCGCACGCGTTCGTGTGGGGCACGACGTCCGTGACGATCCGGCAGCGGGCCGTGCCGACCGCGCTGCAAGGGCGCGTCGCGAGCGTCAACCTCGTCGGCGTGTTCGGCGGGCTCGTCGTCGGGGCCGGCATCGGCGGGGTGCTCGCGCAGCACTACGGCGTGACCGCGCCGTTCTGGTTCGCGTTCGTCGGCTCCGCGATCTTCGTCGTGCTCATCTGGTCGCAGCTGCGGCACGTCGCGCACGCCGACGAGCAGGACGCACCCCAGCCGGAGTGACGCGCGACCGGCCCGCCCGCGCGTCGCGGCGCCGGTCCCGCAGGTCGCGCAGCGCGACCAGGCCCGTCACGGCGCGCGGCGACAGGATGACGACGCCCAGCAGCACCGCCTCCCAGAAGGCCCACGTCGCCGGCCCGTGCACGACCACCGACTCGACGAGCCAACGCAGCATGAACCACGTCGACGGCAGGAAGACCAGCACGAAGAACGCCGCCGCGAGCGCGTACCCCGTGACGTGCACCCACCGGTACCAGCGGGCGACCGCGACGTCCCGTGCCGGTGCCGCCGCGAGCGCCGCCGCCTGCTCCGGCGACAGCCGGCGGACCGACCGGCGCAGCAGCAGGCGCGTCGTGCGGTCGAGCGACGTGCACCCGAGCAGCGCCGTCATCACCGCGTAGACGTCGGACCGCAGGAAGACGAACAGCTGCACGACGATCGCCGTGAGCTCGATCATCACGACCGCCGCGAGGAACGCGTCCGGACCGACGGCGGCCGCACGCAGCACCAGCGCCGCGCACAGCACGAGCGCGTCGAAGCCCATCCCCGCGAGCAGCGGCCCGACGCGGCGGCGCGGCGGCAGCGCCCACAGGCCCGTCAGGTTCGTCTCGAACGTGAGGAAGTAGGTCCGCCTGGTCACGCGCAGCCGCGCCGGCACCCCCAGGGCGGCCGCCGCCAGCACGTGCGCGAGCTCGTGCACGCCCGCGAGCACGTACGTGACGACCACGACGGCCGCGATGCTCTGCGCGGGGCTGGCCAGGAAGAACAGGTCGAGCGGGTCGGGCCGCACGCCGGGGACGGTCGCGACGAGCACGAGCGACGCGACGGCGGCCAGCGCCGCGAGCACGCCGGCGGTGCGGCCGAACAGCCACGGCAGGCGGACGCGCGGCGCGACCGCCCAGCCACGCCCGGCCGGTCCCCCGTCGTGCCGGTCCGGGGCGGCGACCGCCGCCTCGTCGACGGCCGCGACGAAGCCGAGCCGGACGAGCGAGCGGGCGAACGACAGCACGTCCACCGGCTCGCTCGCGCCGGGCGGCGTGACCGCGGACTCCACGTCGGCGACCGTCCGCCCCTCCGCCAGCAGCGCCAGGGCCCGGGCGCCGACCTCCGGCAGCGCGACGAACCGGCCCGTGGCGGGGTGGCCGACGACGACCCGGTCACCCTGCGGCGTCGTCGTGAGGTCGTGCAGCCGCAGGACGGACGTCGCGGCGACGAGGTCGGCGTCGGGCGCGTCGGGCGCGTCGAGCGGCGTGGCGGGGGCCGCTGCCGCCGTCGCGGCCGTCGAGGTCGGCACGGGTGCGGTGCGCTGCGTCGTCGCGGGGACCGTGCTCATCGCGCGGCCCTCACGCCGCCGACGCGGCGGCCCGCGCGGGCGCCGTCGCGCACACCGGGCAGCCGGGGTCCGCGGGCCAGGGGTCGGTGCGGGTCGAGCAGTCGCCGCCGAAGTCGACGAGACGGTAGCGGCCGGCCGCGGCGGGCGGGGTCAGGCCGGTCAGGTACCGCATCGCCTCCATCGCGACGAGCCCGCCGAGCACCTGCGCGACGGGACCGATCCCGCGGTTGCGGTGCTCCTGGCGCAGCACGAGGGGCCACTCCAGGGCGATCCGGTCGACGCCGTCGGCGAGGCGCTCCCGGTGCCGGACCAGGCACTCCTGGCACGCGCTGACCCCGGGGTCGACCGACCAGTACAGGCCCTGCGTGTACGCGAGCCCGCCGCGCACGAGCGGCACGCCCGCGGCGACGCACGCGCCGTTGACCCACCGGTCGATCTCGGCGGGGTCGTCGATCGCGTGCACGACGAGGTCCGGGCGGAACCGTCGCAGCAGGTCCGCGACGTCCTCCTGCGACTCGACGCGGCGGCGTTCGGCGGTGACGCGCAGCGACGGGTCGAACGCCCGCAGCCAGTCCGCGACCCGCTCGGCCTTCGGCTGCCCGACCTCCGCCTCGGTGTACGTGAACTGCCGCGCGAAGTTCCGCAGCTCGACGAGGTCCTGGTCGACGACCGTGAGCGTCCCGACCCCGAGCCCCGCGAGGCTCATCAGCGTCGCCGAGCCCAGACCCCCGGCACCGAGGACCAGCACGTGCGCGTCGCGCAGGCGGCGCTGCGGCTCCTCGCGGGGGACGTCGAGCGTCGTGAACGCGTCGAACCAGAACAGGTTGCTCGCGTAGCGCTCGCGGTCGTGCGCGTCGAACGTCTCCGGGGCGGCGGCGTCCTCCAGCCAGCCGAGGCGGTCGAGCTGCGCGACGACACCGGCCACGTCGGCGGCGTCGGTGTGCAGGCCCTGCTCGTCGAGCGCGGCGGCGAGGGCCGGGACGTCGCGCGTCCCGTCGAGCAGCAGCCGCAGGAGCGCGAGGACGCGACCGTCCGGGTCGGCGAGCCGCACGCGGGTCTTCGAGGCTGACGACGAGCTCGCCGTCGTGGGCGAGGCAGGTGAGCGACTTGAGTCGGGGAACCATGACGTCCTCGTTCGGGTCGGGGGGTGGCGGTGCGGGCCGCCGGTGCGCGCGGCGCCGGTCGCGCGCCGGGAGTGCGGTGGCCGGGGCACCGGACCCGCAGGTCGCGGTGCCCCGGCCGGGAGCGTCGGGCCCGGGGACCGGGCGTCGACGCGGAGACGCGTCCGTCGGGACGGGCCGTGACGCGCGGAGGCCGGCCCGGCGCTGGGCCGGGCCGGCCTCGGTGCGTCCGTCAGGCCGCGCCGTACACGTAGGCCTCCGGGTCGAGGTGGATCCGCGTCGCGGTGATCTCCTCGACCTCCGTGATCTCGATGGTCATCTGCTGTTCACCCCCCTGCTGGTCGTCCGGTGCGCTGCCGTACCGGGCAGCAACACCCGACCAGGAGGGGGTCCGCCGGCGTTTGATACTCGCGAGTAGTTTTCTCACCCGCGCCGACCGCCGCCCACGCTGCGGGACGGGCCTGGTCACGGCGCGCGGGCGCGCGGAACCATGACCACGTGCGACGACGCCCACCCGACGTCCGGTCGTCCTCCCGGCCGGCGACGCACCGACCCGTGCGTCAGGTCGTCGTGCTGGGCGCCGGGCTCGCCGGGCTGCTGGCCGCCGCCGCGCTCGCGCGACCCGGCCGGACCGTCACGCTCGTCGAGCGCGACGACCTCCCGGACACGCCCGGACCGCGCCGGGGCGTCCCGCAGAGCCCGCAGCCGCACGTGTTCCTCCACCGCGGCGTGCAGGCCGTCGAGGAGCTGCTGCCCGGGACCCGCGCCGACCTCGTCGCCGCGGGCGCCGTCGTGATCGACACCGGCGACCTCGCGTGGCTCGCGTCCGCCGGCTGGGCCGCCCGCGTGCGGCAGCTCGACATCCTCTCCGTGACCCGGCCCGTGTTCGAGCACGTCGTGCGGCAGCACGTCCGCACGCTCCCCGGGGTCGTCCTGCGGACCGGCGTGCGCGTCGACGGCCTCGCGCACGCGCCCGTCGGCGGACCCGACTCCCACGCGTGGGACGTCGAGGTCGCCGACGGCGACCCGCTCCCCGCGGACCTCGTCGTCGACGCCACCGGCCGCTCGTCACGCCTGCCCTCCTGGCTCGAGCACCTCGGCGTCTCCCCCGCCCGCACCGACACCCTCGACGCGCGCGTCGGCTACTCGTCGTGGGTCGTCGACCTGCCGCACGACCGCGTCGGCGTGCCCGGGATCGTCGTGCAGACCCAGCCGGGCGGCACCGGCGGCATCGCGGTCCCCGTCGAGGGCGACCGCTGGATCGTCGGCGCCGTCGGAGCCGGCGACCAGCGACCCCCGCGCGACCCCGACGCGCTGCTCGCCTTCCTCGACACCCTTCCCGACCCCGCGATCGCCGAGCTCGCCGGCGCCGGCCGCGCCGTGAGCGACGTCGCCGTCCACCGCCAGACCGGCAACCAGCGCCACCGCTACGACCTGCTGCCCGACTGGCCCGACGGGCTCCTCGTCGTCGGCGACGCCCTGTGCGCCTTCAACCCCGTCTACGGCCAGGGCGTCACCGTGGCCGCGCTCGAGGCCCTCGCGCTCCGCACGGCCGACCGCCGACGCACCCTCACCCGCCCCGGCGGCGCGCACGCGCTCGTCCGCCGGCTGCGCCGGCTCACCGACCTGCCGTGGGACATCGCGACCGGCGTCGACCGCGACTTCGTGCCGTCCGCACGACGCGCGTCGCCCGCGCGCCGCGCCATGGGCCGGTGGATCGGCGAGGTCAACCGGCTCGGCGCGCACGGCGACACCCGCGCCCAGCTCGCCCTCGGACGGCTCTACCACCTCGTCGCGTCGCCGCTCACCCTGCTGCACCCCGCCCTGGTCGTGCGGGTCGTGCGCGCCCGTCGCCGCGGCTACGGCCCGCCCGTCCCCCGCCCGCAGATCCTCGTGCCCACCCCGACCCCCGACCCCGCCTGACGAGCGGCGGCCGGCGGTCGAACGGCGCCCGGCGCACGTGCGCCGTCAGGGGTGCGTGAGCCAGGACCCGTCGCGCAGGAGCGTGCGGCCCGCGAGCTCGTTCGCCTCGCGCCACGCCTGCACCGTGCGGAGGCGGGCGCGGAACCAGAGGTAGTCCTGCGGTTCCGCGCGCGGGTCGAAGCCCGTCGCGGCGGCGAACGCGTCGCCGACCTCGCCGGGCACGGTGTCCGACACCTCGACGTCGGCGTCGACGAGCACGACGTCGCGGGTGGCCCCGAGCGCGATCCGGGCCCGCCCGCTCGCCACGAGGTTGCGTGCCGTCGGCGACGCCGCCGTGGTCGACAGGAGGATCGAGTCGCCGTCCCAGAGGAACGACAGCGGCACGAGGTACGGCGTCCCCGCGGTGTCGGCGGTCGCGACCCACAGGTCGACGTCGGTCCGCAGCCGGTGGAGCGTGTCGGCGACGCGCTGCTCGGCGTGCCGGGGCGCGGGCGTGTCGGTGGTCATCGCACTCCTCGTCGACGCGGGACTCGCCGGGCGTGCCCGCCCGACGGCCCGAGTCTGGCAGCCCCCGCCCCTCCTCCGCCCGCGCCGTGGACGCGGCGGGACTCAGGGGGCGGTGACGTGGGCGACGACCTCCGCGACCACGTCCGGGTCGCGCAGGATCCGGCGGTGGCCCAGGCCGGTCGTCGTCACGAGACGCGCGCCCGGCCACGAGCGGGCCAGACGCTCGCCGTCGGCGAGGTGCGCCTCCTTGTCCTGCGTGTCGTGGACGACGAGCGCGACGGGCAGCGGGCCGTCGTGGGTCTCGACGCCCCGTGCGACGTCGAAGTCGGTGAGCGGCCGGTCCGACCGTCGTGCCATGAGCGCGAGGAACCGCTGCCGGGTCGGTTCGCCGAACCCGAGCACCGCGGCGAGGTCGCGCGTGTACGGCAGGGGGTCGGCCATGGGGGCGACGAGGGCGACGCGCGCCGCGGTGAGGCCGTCGAGGATCGCGAGGGTCGTCGTCGTGCCGCCGAACGAGTGCGTGACGACGGCGTGCGCCGCACCGTGCGCGGCCACCACGGAGGCGAGGGTCTCCGCCATCTCGGGGAGCGTCGACTGCCGTGGGCCGAACGCCCCCGGACCCGACTCCCCGTGGCTGAGGGCGTCGAACGCGACGACCTCGTACCCGGCGGCGACGAGCGGCTCGACGAAGGCGGCGAGCTGGCCGCGGTGCCCGCCCCAGCCGTGCACGAGGTAGACGCGCGGTCCGCTCCCCCACGTCTGGCCGACGACGTGCCCGGCACCGACGGGCAGCGTCCACCGGGTGCCGCCGGGGATCGGTGCGGGTCGACGCGCGCCGGCGGGTCGGCACCACAGGTAGAGCGCGACGCGGGCGACGAGCGCGGGCGCGACGCGGTCGGTCAGCCGGATCGTCGTCCGGACACCCCGCGGCAGGCGCACATGCGAACGAACGGTCGTGCTTTTCTGAGATCCCGTGATGGTCATCGTGCGCTCCTCGAGCTCGGGGGGTGGGACGGGTCGGGCGTCAGGCGTCCGTGCGGAGGCCGGCGAGCAGCCGCTCGAAGGCGTCGCGCGTACGGCGCTCGGCGTCCGGGTCGCGCAGCAGCCGGTGCGCGTGGAAGTGCCCGAGCATCACGCCGTACAGGTCGTGCGCGAACTGCTCGGGCGACAGGTGGTCGCGGAACTGCCCCTCCTGGACCCCCGCGCGGTACATCTGCGTGATCGAGTCGACGAGGTCGCGGTGGTCGCGCACGAGCTGGTCGCGCACCGCCCCGGGGTCGTCGTCGAACTCCGTGGCCGCCGAGACGAACAGGCACCCCGCCGCGCTGGCCTGCGACGTCGCGAGCCACCGCTCGAACAGCTCACGCACCCGCGGCTCACCGCGCGTCGTCGCGAGCGCCGGGCGGACGACCTCGTCGACGAAGCTCTCGCGCGCCCGGGCCAGCACCGCGAGCTGCAGCGCCTCCTTCGACCGGAAGTGCGCGAACAGCCCGCTCTTCGACATCTCCGTGGCCGCCGCGAGCGAGCCGATGGTCAGGCCCGCGACGCCGAGGCGCCCGGCGATCTCGACCGCACGGTCGATCACCACCTGCCGCGTCTCGTCACCCTTGCCCATGCGCCAGTTCTAGCACGATCGTTCGTTCGTGGGAAGAACAGGTCCGAGGACCGTACCCAGGGTGCCGCCCGATGGGGCAACGGGACGGCGGCCGGGTCCGCCTACCGTTCCCGGAGGACGGATGAGCCACGACTGCGGGGGTTGCCGTGCAGGCTCGGACGGGAAGCGTCGCCGATCCCGCGGTCGAGCCGCGGGCGGCCCCCGCGAGCGGCGCGCGACCGGACGCCGTCACCGCGCTCCAGCGCCTCGTGGGCAACCAGGCCGTGACACGCCTGCTCATCGGCACGGCGGCCGGTTCCCCGGTGCAGCGGGCCCTGCAGCAGCAGCCGGCCCCGACCGGGACGTCGAAGAAGCGGCGCGCCCCGAGGCCCGTCGGCACCGCCGACCTGCCGAAGAGCGTCGACACCTGGTCGGTGGCCCTCCGGCTCGTCGTCACGTACTGGGCGAGCACCGACGCGAGCGTCGTGACGGTCACGTACTCGACGCTGGACGACCTGAAGCGGCAGGCGACCGCCGCGCTCCCCGCGATGACGCAGGCGTTCGTGGACTGGTTGACCGACACGCAGCTCGGCGACTTCGTCGGCTCGCTCACCCGTATGGCGGTCACGCCCTCCACGGCCCTCGACACCGCGATCCAGCACCGCACGCAGTCGATCCGCCTGGCGAAGGCAGCCGCGTTCGGCACCTCGGTCACGCTCCCCGACCCCCAGCACGACTCCCGGTACAGCACGCCTCGCGGGTTCGCCACCCAGCCCGCCGCCACGACGGGTCGTGACGACGGCGCGTGGCACTCCGTGTCGAACACGCTGCCCGGCGCGGGGGGCCAGACCACCGGGTCGGTCAACCTCGCCCTCATGGAGGACGCCCTCACCCACCGGGTGATGCGGCGCAACGACGACGGCAGCTACTCCCAGATCTGCCCGAGCTGCATGCGGGTCGTCGAGGCGACGGGCTTCGAGGTGGACCACCAGCAGGCGTTCAGCGACCTCCGTGCGAACCTGAACCTCCTCGCCGAGGCGATGCAGGTGGACGCTGCGCTGTACACGACAGTCGCGAAGGCGACGCCGAAGTTCTCCACGTGGTTCATGACCCAGGGGAAGCCCGGACAGCCGGGCTGCACGGTGGCCGCGACCGGCGCCGCCGTGCACGAGTTCTCCAACGACCTGCAGAACCTGGTGCGGATCTGCCGCAAGTGCAACGGGGCGCTCGGCAAGAGCGACACCTCGATCACGGACTGGCTGAGGGCATCGCCTTACTACGGCAAGAACTTCCTCGCCGCGAACCCGCTGTCGCCGTCCTTCACGGTCATCAACCGCACGGCAGCCGGCAAGGGATGGGGTGCCACGCTCCGGGAGTGGTTCGTGAAGTTCCACCTGCCCGTGCTCGAGCAGCAGTTCGTCGTCGAGCGGATCGGGCGGCTGACCCATCGCCTGGTCGCCGAGCAGGACCGGGCGGCATACGACGCCCACTTCGAGACCGACCCGGCGGCCAAGGAGGCGCTGGAGGCGCGTGCCGACTACCTCGGCGGTTCGAACCGGGCGTTCCTCGGAGGCCTGGGCGCGGACGAGCAGTACTTCGACGGCACGCTGACCGGAGCCTCCCCCACCGCGTTCGCGCCGGGCTCCCCGGCACGCTGGGAGAACGATCGCAGGGAGATGGCGCAGGGGCGCGAGAAGCGCAAGCGCACCGAGGAGACCGAGTCGACGACGCCGTTCCAGCGCGGGCGGGAGCTCGGTCTGACGAACGCGCCCCAGACCGCCTGGCCCGTCTTCACCGGTCCCGACTCGGCGGTGTTCCAGCAGGGTTTCGACGCCGGCAAGGTCGAGTACGAGCGGAAGTACCGGGAGGGCGTCACCGCGGCGTGCAAGGTCACCGACCGGGCGTCGCTCGCAGTCCCGGCGCCGACCGGCGTCGACAGCGCGTGGGCCGCCGGGTTCACCGCCGCCGCGCTCGCGCGCAAGCGCGCGTACGAAGCGGGCCGTGCGCAGCGGGCGGCCGGCGCCGAGCTCGACTACACCTCCCTCCCCGCGGACGTACCGGACGACCTCCGGATCCGTCTGCTCCAGGACCTCATCGACGGCTGGAGCGCGGGTCGAGCCACGGCGGCCGGCCCGACGACCTCGACCCCGAGGGCCTGAGCGTCGCCGGACCGGCCGCGGACGGTCAGCGCAGGTACACGTTCGGCTTCGCGGGCAGGGTGAACGGCGCCCCCAGCGCGAACGACGGGTGCGGCGGCTGGTTGTACGCGGTGTTCTGCCACGCGATCGCGACGCGGTACTGCTGGTCGTGCAGCAGCGTCCAGAGCCGCGTGTCGGTCGGGACCGGCGTCGCGTAGATCCGCAGCGCGCTGTCGTCCGACGTCGGCCAGATCACCTCCTCGCGCCAGTCGCCGAGGATGTCGCCGGACAGTGTCGGTGTCGCCTTGGTGCCGTTGTTGCTGTGCACACCCGACCCGGTCAGCAGGCGGGTGTCACCGCCGGTGCCGTACTTGTCGATGCGCGTCTGGTCGAGCAGCTCGCGCGTCGTGTCGCCGTCCCACCAGGCCAGGAAGTTCGCCGACGACGGCTTGCGCGCGACGCCCGTGCCCGACGTGTTGCGCAGCTGCGAGTCCGACGACGACCACGACTCGGCGCCCGCCGAGCCGGACCAGATGTCGCCCGACACCCCGCGCCCGTTGTCGGAACCCGACGGTGTGCTCCACAGGAGCTGACCGGTGCGCGCGTCCGCCATCCAGGAGTCGGGCTGGTTCGTCGACTCGGTGACCTTGTAGTACTCGAGGCCGGGGCGGCTCGGGATCAGGTCGCCGACGTGCCCGGCGTCGCCGTGCCCGGTGCGGTTGGTCCACAGCCCGGTGCCGTTGTCGTCGATCGCGGCCGCGCCGTACAGGATCTCCTGCCGCCCGTCGCCGTCGACGTCCGCGACCGACAGCGAGTGGTTGCCCTGGCCCGCGTAGGCGCTGTTGCCCGACGCGTTCGAGTCGAAGGTCCACCGCCGCGTCAGCGTGCCGTCGCGGTAGTCCCAGGCGACGACGACGGCCCGCGTGTAGTAGCCGCGCGCCATGACGATCGACGGCCGGACGCCGTCCAGGTAGGCCGTCCCGGCGAGGAACCGGTCGACGCGGTTGCCGTACGAGTCGCCCCAGCTCGACACCGTCCCGCGCGGCGGCACATAGTCCGTCGTCGCGGCGATCGCACCCGTCTGGCCCTGGAACACCGTGAAGTACTCGGGGCCGGACAGCACGTAGCCCGACGAGTTGCGGTAGTCCGCGCTCGCGTTGCCGATCACCTGCCCCGTGCCCGAGCGCGTCCCGTCGGCCGTCTTGACCGCGACCTCGGCCTTGCCGTCGCCGTCGTAGTCGTAGACCTGGAACTGCGTGTAGTGCGCGCCCGCTCGGATGTTGCGGCCGAGGTCGATGCGCCACAGACGCGTGCCGTCGAGCTCGTACGCGTCGAGGAAGACGTTCCCCGTCACGCCGGACTGCGAGTTGTCCTTCGCGTTCGTCGGGTCCCACTTGAGCACGACCTCGAGCCGGCCGTCGCCGTCGAGGTCGCCGACGGAGCCGTCGTTCGCGACGTAGTCCGACCCGGGCTTGGAGATCGGCACGTCGAGGTAGCCGTTCGCGAACGTCAGGGACGTCCCGGACGCGGCCTGCTCGGCACCGTTCACGACCGCGCGCACGGTGTAGGTCGCGCTCGCCGACGCGCCCGCGTCGAGGTAGGAGGTCGCGCCGGTGAGCGGCGAGGCGTTCACCTTGGTGCCGCCGCGGTACAGGTTGAAGCCGGTGCTCGCCGGCTCCGTCCCGAGCAGCCGCCACTGCACGAGGTTCCCCGAGCCGCTGCGGACGCTGATGAGCCCGCGGTCCAGGTCCTCGGCCTGCCACGCGCCGGACGGTGGTGGCGTCGTGGTGGTCGGCGTCGGGGTCGGGGTGCTGGTCGGGGTGGTCGTGGGCGTCGCCGTCGGGGTGCTGGTCGGCGTGCTCGTCGGGGTGGTCCCGCCCGTGCAGGTCGTGCCGTTGAGAGCGAAGGACGTCGGCGCCGGGTTCGACGACCCGTTCCACGCGCCGTTGAAGCCGAACGACACGCTGCCGCCCGACGCGACGCGGGCGTTGTACCCGGCGTCGCGCACGCTGACGTCCGCCCCCGACTGGGACGCGGTCCCGTTCCACGCCTGCGTCACCGTCTGGCCCGCGCCGAACGCCCACGTCAGCGTCCACCCGTCCACGGCGTCGCCGAGGTTGTCGATCTTCACGTCGGCGCCGAAGCCCGCGCCCCACTGGTTCGTCACGGTGTACGTCACGCGGCAGCCCACGGCCGCCTCGGCGCCCGCGGCGGCGATGAGGCCACCCGTCGCCATCGTCGCGGCCGCGAGGAGTCCCGCGGCCGCCCGTCGTGCTGTCATGGCTGTCCCCTTCGGTTCGCGCCCGGGCGTCGTCGCCCGCGCGCTGCGGACCCCGCGCCGCGGCCGGCAGTTTCGGGCGGGGTGGGTCGTCGCCTGACGTTAGGGAAGCGCTCGCCGCGGCGTCAGCCCCCGGGTGGCGGTGAAGCGTTTCGGATCTTGAACGATTCAATGCGCGCGGCGACGCGCCCCGCATTCGCGCGCGACGACGCCACCCCGCGCGACGGCGGCCCGTGCCGGACCCGACGTCGAGCGCGTCTCAGAGCCGGGCGAGCACCGCCCCGCCGTGCACACCCAGCACCTGGCCTGTCGTGAACCCCGCGTCGGCCGCGGTGAGGTAGGCGACCGCGGCCGCGACCTCCTCGGGCGTGCCCGCTCGCCCTGCCGGCACCCGCGCGAGGCGTCGGGCACGGTCCGCCTCGTCGAGCCGGTCCGTCCAGAAGCCCGTGTCCGGGACGAAGCCGGGCGCGACCGCGTTGACGGTCACGCCGTCCGACGCGACGCGCGCCGCGACGCCGGTGACCCACGCGTTCACCGCGGCCTTCGCCGCGCCGTACGACCCGGCGCCGCGCAGCGCGGCCACCGACGACACCGCGACGACGCGGCCGCCCGGGCGCGGCAGGTGCGGCAGCAACGACTCGCCGAGCAGGACCGTCGTGAGGACGTTGAGGCGGAAGTCGTCGGTCCACAGCCGGGCAGTCGCGGCCAGGTCGTCACCGTCGGCGTCGAGCATCCCGCCCGCGTTGAGGACGAGGACGTCGACCGGACCGCCGTCGAGCAGCCTGCCGGTCAGCGCCGTCACCTCGTCGGGCTCGCGCAGGTCCGCCGTCTCGACCGACGCGACGCCCGCGCCCACCTCGGCGTCGATCGCCGCGGCGGCCTCGCGCAGCACGTCCGCGCGCCGCCCGACGAGCACCACCCGGTCCCCGCCCGCCGCCAGCCGCCGCGCGACCGCGCGCCCGATCCCCGTGCCCCCGCCCGTCACGACCGCTCGCCGCATGACCGCCTCCTCGTCGACGGGGGCCACCGTGCCACCGCGCCGCGGTTCGTGCCAGGGGCCGGTCGAGGCTCAGCTCGCGAGCTGGACGAGGTTGCCGCACGTGTCGTCGAGGACCGCCGTCGTCACGGGCCCCATCGCCGTCGGCGGCTGCACGAACCGCACGCCCGCCGCGAGGAGCCGCTCGTACTCGGCGTGCACGTCGTCGACGCCGAACGCCGCCGCGGGGATCCCGTCCTCGACGAGCGCCGCCTTGTACGGGCCGACGGCCGGGTGCTTGTCGGGCTCCAGGAGGAGCTCGACGCCGTCGGGCGCGGCGGGGGACACGACGGTCAGCCAGCGGTCCTCGCCGAGCGGGATGTCGTGCTTCGGCAGGAAGCCGAGGACGCGGGTGTAGAAGTCGAGCGCCTTGGCCTGGTCGTCGACGAACACGCTGGTCACGGTGAGGCGGATCATGGGTCGGCTCCTTCGGTGGTGGCGTCGTCGAGCCCGTCGCGGGTCCCGGGGACGGGCCAGCGGCGCGTGATCTCGGCGAGCGGGGACGTGTCGAGGTGGTGCAGCTTGTACCGGCCCTCGCGCCGGACGACGACCAGCCCGGCCGCCTCGAGCACGTCGAGGTGCTGGGAGATCGCCTGCCGGGTCGACGACAGGCCGTGCTTCATCGCGAGGCGCGAGCAGATCTCGAACAACGACTGCCCGTCGCGCTCCTGCAGCTCGTCGAGGATCACGCGGCGCGTGGGGTCGGCGAGCGCCTTGAACACCTCGTCGGGCACGGATCAGTTATAGGCAAGTGAGGACTTGCATGTCAATGCCGCGGCACCGTGTCGATTCCGGGTACCGCCGCGCGTCATCGCGGTGCACGGTGTCCCTGGACACCTGGACCGACACCTGGACCGCCCCCGCCCGTCACCCGGAGGAGCCGACATGACCGACGACCGCACCCGCTGGATGGTCCTGCTGTACGAGGACGAGAACGCCTGGGCGACCGCCACCCCCGAGCGGCAGGAGGCCTACCTCGACCGGCACCGCGACTACGAGCAGCACTCCGCCGAGCACGGCGTCGCGATCCTCGCGAACGACGCGCTCCAGCCGACCGCACAGACCACGACGCTGCGCCCCGGGGAAGCCCGCGTCCGCTCCGACGGGCCGTTCGCCGAGACCACCGAGCAGCTCGGCGGCTTCTACCTCGTCGAGGCCGCGTCGCGGGACGACGTCGTCGAGCACGCACGACGCCTGCCGCCGTCGTACACGATCGAGGTCCGGCCCGTCGCGGTCATCGACTACTGACGCCACGTCGACCCGGCGGCCGCTGCCTCGTCATCCCGCCGACACCGCCACCCCGAGAGGATCGCCCCATGACCACGCCGCGAGGCCGCCGCCGCACCGCCGCGCCCGTGGCGCCCGCACCCGCCGCGCCCGCACCCGCCACGCGCGGGGGTGGGCGGTCGTGAGGTTCGTCGTCCTCCGCTACGGCGGCCCGTCCGTCCGCCCCGCCGACGACGCCGCGCTGCTCGACGAGCTCGCGACCGGCGGGCCGCGCGGCACGCAGGACGACGGCGGCGGCGACACCGATCCCGACACCGCCGAGGTCGCCGCCGCGCTCGCCGGGGTGCTCGCACCGCGCCGGTCCCTGCGCGACGACGTCGCCGCGCTCGCCGCCGTCCTCGGCGTCACGACCGTCCTCGACGAGACGCTCGGCTCCCCCGACGTCGCGACGACCGTCCGCTCGCGCGCGGAAGGGCTCACCCTCACGGACGGCACCGCCGCCACCCCCGACGGGCCGCTCGTCGGCCTGCACGTCCTCGACGCCCCGGACCTCGACGCGCTCGTCGACGTCCTGACCCTCCTGCCGGCCGGGACGTTCGAGGTGCACCCGGTGGTCGCGGCATGACGCCCGCCGACGCGTCCGCGGAGCGCGAGGCCGCCGACGCGCTCGCCGACGCGTGGCACACCCACTGGTCGCGGCTCATCGCGCTGCTCATCGGCCAGTACGGCCGCCCCGACCTCGCCGAGGACGCGGTCTCCGACGCGCTCGAGTCGGCCGCACGGCACTGGCCCGTCGACGGGGTGCCGGCGAGCACGGGGGCCTGGCTGCTCACGGCCGCCCGTCGACGGGTCCTCGACCGGCTCCGCACCGAGGCGGTGCAGCGACGCAAGGCGCCGCTCATGGTCGTCGACGACGAGATGCGCGCGGCCGCGTCGGCGGCCGTCGACCCGGGCGCGCACGTCGCCGACGAGCAGCTCCGCCTCGTGTTCGCGTGCTGCCACCCCGCGATCGCGCCCGACGACCGCGTCGCCCTCACGCTGCGGTTCGTCGTCGGGCTGTCGACCGCCGAGATCGCGCGGCTGCTGCTCGTGCAGGAGTCGGCGATGGCGGCGCGGCTGACACGCGCGAAGAAGCGCCTCGCCGCGTCCGGGATCCCCTTCGCGACCCCGCCGTCCGAGCGGCTCGACGAGCGTCTGGACGTCGTCGCCACGGTCGTCTACCTGACCTTCACGTCGGGATACCAGCCGACGTCGGGCGACGTGCCGCTCCGCGTGGACCTCGGCGACGAGGCGATCCGCCTGCTGCGCGTGCTCGACGGGCTGCTCCCCGACCGGGCCGTCGTCCGCGCGCTCCTCGCGCTGCTGCTGCTCCAGCACTCGCGCCGCGACACCCGCCTCGACGCCGACGGCGCCCTCGTCCTGCTCCCCGACCAGGACCGCACGCGCTGGCGCCACGCCGACATCACCGAGGCGATGACGCTCCTGTCGACCCTCACCCCCGAGGTCGCCCCCGTCGCCGGACCGGGCGACGTCGCGCGCGGCGAGGGGACGCCTCGGCGCTCCGCGTACCCGCCGATGTCGCGCCTCGCCCGCGAGTACCTCCTGCAGGCCCTGGTCGCGGCCGAGCACGCGACGGCGCCCACGTCGGAGGCCACCCGCTGGGACGTCGTCGCCGCCCGGTACACGGAGCTCGAACGCCTGACGGGGTCACCCGTCGTGCGCCTGGCCCGGGCGGTCGCGGTCGCCGAGGCCGACGGCCCGGACGCCGGCCTGGCGCTGCTCGACGGTCTCGACGAGGCGCTCCCCCGCCTGCACCGCGTCCCTGCGGTCCGCGCGGAGCTCCTGGCCCGTGCCGGCCGACGGTCCGCCGCCGCGGCCTCCTACCGCCACGCCCTCACACTGGTTACCAACCCGACGGAACGCGCCCACCTCGAGTCCCGCCTCGCCGAGCTGACACACCCCTGACCCCACCTGCACCGCGGCCCGCCGACCCTCGGCCGACGCGGTGTCGTCAGCCCAGGAGGAGCAGCGCGAGGAGGGTGAGGTTGAGGGCCACGACCAGCGCGACGACGACGACGAGGGCCGCGTGCAGCCACGGGCCGTTGCGGTCGGCGCCCATGAGCGACCGGTCGCGCGTGAGCCGGACCAGCGGGATCACGGCGAACGGGATGCCGAAGCTCAGCACGACCTGGCTGAGGACCAGGGTCCAGGTCGGGTCGGCACCGACCGCGAGCAGCACGATCGCGGGCACGAGGGTCACGACGCGACGCACCAGCAGCGGGATGCGCCGGTGGATCAGCCCTTCCATGATCGTCGCGCCCGCGTAGGCGCCGACCGACGTCGACGCGAGCCCGGACGCGAGCAGCCCGACCGCGAACGCGATGCCGACCGCCGGGCCGAGCGCGGAGACGATCGCGGCGTGCGCACCCTCGATGGAGTCGGTCCCCTCGACGCCGCGCAGCGCGGACGCCGCGAGCAGCAGGAGCCCGATGTTGACGAGCCCGGCGACGACGAGCGCCCCGCCGACGTCCCAGCGGGTCGCGCGCAGCAGCCGGACGCGCCCCTCGCCCGCGGGTGCGTGGCCGTGCCGGTCGCGCACGAGGGCGGAGTGCACGTAGATCGCGTGCGGCATGACGGTCGCGCCGAGCATGGACGCCGCGAGGAGGACGGAGTCGGTGCCGTCGAACCGCGGCACGAGGCCGGACAGGACGCCGCGCGCGTCGGGCGGGCTGACGACGAGGCCGGCGAGGAAGCCGACGGTGATGACCGCGAGGAGCGCGACGACGACGGCCTCGAAGCGGCGCTGCCCGTAGACGTTCTGGGTCGCGAGCAGCACCATCGACACGACGCCGACGATCAGCCCGCCGAGCGGCAGCGGGACGCCGAACAGCAGCTGGAGCGCGATCGCCCCGCCGACGACCTCAGCGATGTCGGTGGCCGCGGCGACGAGCTCGGCCTGCCCCCAGTACGCGAGCCGCGGCCCGCGGCGCATGCGCTTGCCGAGGACGCCGGGCAGCGACTCACCCGTGACGAGCCCGAGCTTGGCGGACTGGTACTGCACCAGCACCGCCATGACGTTGGCGGCGACGAGCACCCACAGCAGCAGGTAGCCGTACCGGGCTCCCGCCGTGAGGTTGGCGGCGACGTTCCCCGGGTCGACGTAGGCGATCGCGGCGACGAACGCGGGCCCGAGCAGCAGCGGGGTCCGTCGTGCGCGGCGAACGCGGTCGGTCTCCGCGCGCTCGACGTCGACGTCGACTCGGGTCACCGGTCCTCCTCAAAAGTTCGGGTGGCCGAAACTCTATACCCGGACACCCGGATCCTCCGGACGACCGACCCCGACGGGTGCGTCCGTCAGGCCGCTTCCACCTCGCGCACCCACCGCGTCGCGGTCTCGCGGAACCCCACCTTCGCGAAGTACTCGCGCATCGCCGGCGCCGGCTCGACGTGCAGCACACGCCACCCGTGCTCGGCGAACACGCCGCTGCGCCGGTACACGAACTCCCCGGGCGTGAAGTCGCGGAAGCGCGTCGTCACCCAGTCGAGGTCCACGACGCCGACGCCGTGCCCGACGTCCCGCACGACGACCACGCCGACGACCTCGTCACCGCGCGCGACCAGGAACCCCGACGCGTCGCCGGCCAGCGCGAACCCCGGCTGGAAGCGGCCGATCTCCTCGGCGTGCACGGCGAGGAAGTGCCGCAGGTACGCGTCACCGGCGCCGACGTCGACCACCGTGTACGCGCGGTCGTCGTGCCGCTCGCGCAGCAGCCGCCACAGCCAGTAGACGTCGATGATCGCGATCGCCCCGTTCATGACGGCGAACGCCCAGATCCCGACGACGGCGTTGTACCCGGTCGCGAGCACCGCCCCGACGAGGTTGAGCACGCGGAACCGCAGGACGCGCGCCTGCATGAGCGACACGACGACCAGGACCGAACCGAGCCAACCGACGACCTCGAGCCAGAGCATGCCCGCCAGTATCGCCGCCGGCCGGGGCCCGGGCCCGGGACGCGGCACAGGGACGGCCCCGGACGGGTGACGCACCCCCATCCGAGCGCCGGGCACGGACCCGCCGACCGGATCGCACAAAACCCTCGACCCGGCCCGACACCCGGGCGGACGCTGGGACGCATGGCGTCATGGTCGATCCAGCCGGTCCCCGTCCCCGAGTCCGTCGCGGCACCGGGCGCGGGGCCGCTGCTCGCGCTCACCGACACGGCGAACCGCGTGATCGCCCACGAGTGGGGCACGCACGACTACGACCGCACCCCGCAGGAGATCCTCGGCTCGCTGCGCGACCAGGCCTACGTCCGCAAGCCGCGGTACCTGGTCACGAGCGACGACGACGGCACCCCGCT
Source organism: Cellulomonas fimi (assembly GCF_028583725.1). Classification (NCBI taxonomy): domain Bacteria; kingdom Bacillati; phylum Actinomycetota; class Actinomycetes; order Micrococcales; family Cellulomonadaceae; genus Cellulomonas; species Cellulomonas fimi. Next base: position 4,123,205 of record NZ_CP110680.1, read on the forward strand.
CGCGTACATGGCGGTGCAGCTGCCGATCCAGGAGAACACCCACACGGCGCACGTCGAGATCGGCGTCCTGCCGGAGTTCCGCGGTCGCGGCATCGGCGCCGCGCTGCACGAGGAGGCGCTGCGGATCGCGAAGGCCGAGAACCGGCGCGCGCTCACCGCGAGCACCGACCAGCGCACGGAGCCCGCGGAGGGTCCGGGCACGCTCGTCCCGACGACCGGTACCGGCCGCGTCGCCGTCGACGACCCGGCCGTGCGCTTCGTGACGTCGCGCGGCTGGCAGCTCGAGCAGGTCGCGCGACGGTCCGTGCTGCCGGTGCCCGTCGACCCGGACGTCCTCGCGGCGCACCGCGCGCAGGCACAGGCGTCCGCGGGCGACGACTACCGCGTCGTGCACTGGGGCTCGGCGGCGCCCGACGAGTGGATCGACGAGTACGCGACGCTCAACACACGCATGAGCACCGACGTCCCCCTCGGCGGCCTCGACTTCGAGGAGGACGTCTGGGACGCGACGCGCATCCGCAGGACCGAGGCGCAGTTCGTCGACCGCGGAATCGAGCTCGTCGTCGCGGCCGCGGAGCACGTGCCGACGCACACGCTCGCCGCGTACACGGTGCTCATGCTGCCGCCGGAGAACGAGGAGTTCGTGCACCAGGAGGACACCCTCGTGCTCAAGGAGCACCGCGGCCGCCGGCTCGGGATGCTCGTCAAGGCCGCGAACCTCCAGCGGCTCGCGGAGGTCCGGCCCGGTGCGCGTCGCGTCGCGACGTGGAACGCCGAGGAGAACTCCTACATGCTGCGCATCAACATCGACCTCGGCTTCGCCCCGAGCGGCGGGTCCGGGGAGTGGCAGCTCCGCCTGGACTGACGCGCACGCGCGCCCGCCGGACATCGTGGCGCCCGCCCCGCACGGGGACGGGCGCCACGGTCGCGTCGGCTCCGGAGCGTCAGGCGCCGACGGCCGTGCCGTGCGGCTGCGAACGGGCCCACCAGCCGGACCAGCGCTCCTCGACCTCGGCGAACGTCGCGTCGTCGATGCCGTACGTCGAGAGGACCGCGCCGACGGTGCCGTGCGGCGGGTGGCTCGCGATCGGCACCTCGAGGATCACGAGGAACGACTCCGTGATGCCGTGCAGCTGGATCCCGAACTGGTGCTCCGCCTTGTAGACCAGCGTGCCGCCGAGCAGCGTCCCGTCGGGCCGCCGGGCCTGCACGTGGCCACCGACCGGGATGCCCCGGACGCCGTGCAGACCCGCGCGGTCGAGCAGCCGGTCGCGGCGGTCGCCGGCGTCGAGCCCGAACACCGACAGGGTGCGGCGCTCCTGGCCGGGGTGGGCGCGCAGCAGGAACTGCAGCTGGTGCGCGAACTGGATCCAGCCCTCGTCGATCGGGTCGTAGACGCCGTCGTACGTCGCGAGGCCGTCGTGGCTGCGGCGGGTGATCGTCAGGTGCGTGTGGCCGGGGTCGTGCGACGCCGCGGTCACGGCGATGACGTCGTGGCTGGGGGTCGTGAGGGTGTGCGAGAGGGTGTCGCCCTCGTACTCCTGCCCGACGACGGGCTGCGCGACGAAGTAGTCGCGGATCTCGGCGTCGAGCCCGTCGTAGTCCCAGCCGAACCAGCGGCGGACGAGCTCGGGGTCACGCAGGTGCGCCCAGACGGTGTGGAGGTCGGCATGCAGGTCGAGCGACACGATCTCGCGGCGGTCGAGTGTCATTCGGGCATCACCTCGGCGTCGTCGGCGGGTCCGCCACCGCCCGGTGCCGGACCCTTCCGACGGTAGTGCGACCGGCGCGGGCGCGCCTCACCACGACGGGGGGTCGAGCGGGAGGACGGCGAGGGCGTCCGGGTCGACGGCGAGCGGCACGACGCTGCCCGCGTCGAGCTGCACGCCGACCGGCGCCAGCGCGGTGACGGTCCCGACGCCGTCGACGTCGACGCGCACCTCCGACCGGCCCCGCCGCGACGTCACCCCGAGGACGACGCCCTTGACCCCGTCCGCCCCGACCGCCCCGACGACCCCTGCCGGCGCGACGCGCTCCACCACGAACGCGCCCTCGGCGAGCGCGACGACGGCGCCGTCCCGGGCCGCCCGCTCCCCCAGCGCGCGCACGAGGGGGTCGGCAGCGGGTGCGGTGACGGGCACGAACGCCTCGTACCCGAGGAACGCCGCGACCCGGCGGTCGGCGGGCCGCTGCCACAGGTCGGCGGGGGTGCCCACCTGGAGCAGCCGGCCGTGGTCCATCACCGCGACGCGGTCGGCGACGGCGAACGCCTCGTCCTGGTCGTGCGTGACGAGCACGGCGGTGGTGCGGGTCGCGACGAGCGCGGCGCGCAGGTCGACGGCGAGCCGCTCGCGCAGCGACCGGTCGAGCGCGGACAGCGGCTCGTCGAGCAGCAGCAGGCGGGGCCGGGGCGCGAGGGCGCGGGCGAGCGCGACGCGCTGCCGCTCACCGCCCGAGAGGGTGCTCACGGGCCGCGCGCCGTACCCGGCGAGGCCGACGAGGTCCAGCAGCGCGTCCACCTGCGCGGCCCGCGCCTCGGCCGCGGGCGTCGCACCGCCGCCGGACGCACGCGAGCCGCCCGAGACGCCCGCGCGGCGGCCCGTGAGCCCGTACGCGACGTTCCCCGCGACGTCGCGGTGCGCGAACAGCTGCCCGTCCTGGAACATCAGCCCGAACCCGCGCCGGTGCACGGGCACGGCGTCCACGGGCTCGCCGTCGAACGCGACGGACCCGGCCGCGAGCCGCTCGAGCCCCGCGACGGCCCGCAGCAGGGACGACTTGCCGCACCCCGACGGCCCGAGGAGCGCGACGACCTCGCCGGGGGCGACGTCGAGGGACACGCCGTCGACGGCGGTCGTCCACCCGCGCCGTCCGGCCGGGTACCGCACGACCACGTCGCGCACGCGCAGTCCGCTCACCAGTCACCTCCGGGGTTGCCGGCCCGCAGCCGTTCGCAGGCGGCGACGATGCCCGCGGTGAGCACCGCGAGCACGACCGACGCGGCGAGCGCCGTGCCGTAGGAGTCCGCGCCCGGGCGGCCGATGAGCCGGAAGATCACGACGGGCAGCGTCGGCCGGTCGGGGCGGGCGAGGAACGAGGTCGCACCGAACTCGCCGAGCGACGCCGCGAACGCGAACCCGACGGCGAGTCCGAGGGCGCGCGCGGCGACGGGCAGGTCGACGGTCGCGAGGACGCGGCCGGGCGCGGCGCCGAGGGTCGCGGCGGCCTCGCGCAGGCGCGGGTCGATCGCGCGCAGCACGGGCAGGACGGTCCGCACGACGAGCGGCACGGCGACGACGGCCTGCGCGACCGGCACGAGCAGCGGCGACGTGCGCAGGTCGACGGACAGCCCGAACGGGTCGTGCATCGACAGCAGGAAGCCGAACCCGACGGTGACCGCGGAGACGCCGAGGGGCAGCATGAACACCGCGTCGAGCCCGGCGACGGCCCGGCGGCCGAGCGCGCGGCGGGGACGCCGCGACACCACGAGGGCGACGAGCCCGCCGACGACGAGCGCGATCGTCGTCGCGTCGAGGGCCACGCGCAGCGACGTGACCGCGGCCTCGAGCGGGGTGACGCCGAGCGTGTCGGCGGTCGCGCCGAGCGCGACGTAGTGGTCGACGCCCCACCCGTCGGCGGTGCGCAGCGACCGGACGACGAGGTTGACGAGCGGCAGCGCGAGCAGCACGACGACGACGGCGGTGACCGCGGCGGCGGCGAGGTCGAGCGCGTGCCCGTCGCCACGCGGCGTGCCGGGAGGTCGACGCAGGGTCAGCGGTCGGACCGTGGCCGTCGGGGCGCCGAGGTCGAGGGCCCGCTCGCGCCGCGCACGCGTGCGCCCGGCGACGAGCAGCGCACCCGCGACGACGACGAGCTGCACGACCGACAGCACCGCGGCGGCGCGCAGGTCGAGGAACTGGGTCGTCTGGATCCAGATCTCGGTCTCGATGGTCCCGAACCGCAGCCCCCCGAGGACGAGGACGGTCCCGAACGCGGTCGCGGAGAACAGGAAGACGAGCGACGCGGCGGACGCGACCGCCGGGGTGAGCGCGGGCAGCGCGACGGTCCGGAACGCGCGCCACGGCGACGCACCGAGCGCGCGGGCGGCCTGCTCGGCGCGCGGGTCGAGCCGCTCCCACAGCCCGCCCACGGCCCGCACGACGACGGCGTAGTTGAAGAACACGAGCGCGGCGACGATCGCGGTGAACGTCCCGTCGAGCCGCAGGAACCCGAGCGGCCCGCCCTCGACGAGCAGCGACCGGAACGCGACGCCGACGACGACGGTCGGCAGCACGAACGGCACGGTGACGAGCGCCCGCACGGCCGCCCGGCCGCGGAAGGACCGCCGGTACAGCACGAACGCGCCGGGTACGCCGAGGAGCACCGACACGACCGTCGCGACGGACGCCTGCGCGAGCGTCAGCCCGACGATCCGCCACGTGCGCGGCCGGGAGAACACGTCGGCGAACCCCGACAGGTCGAGCGCGCCGTCGACCACGAACCCGCGCGCGACCATGACGACGACGGGCCACGCGAAGAACACCCCGAGGAACAGCAGCGGGACGACGACGGCCGCCGTCCAGAACACGACCGCCCCCGCGGACGGACGCGCCCGCCCGCCCGGCGCCACGGGGGCGTCGGGTCGGGCGAGCGTCGTCGTCATCGGCTCAGCCCGCGACGATCTCCGACCACGCCGCGAGCCACTCCTCGCGGTGCGCGTCGACGTCGGCGGGCGCGACCTCGAAGGGCGCGTCGGCGAGCGGCGCCCAGCGGGCCCACTCCTCGGGCAGGTCGACCGCCGAGCTCACCGGGTACATGTACATCGACCCCGGGATGTCGGCCTGCACCTCGTCGGACAGCAGGAAGTCGAGCAGCTGCTGCGCACCCTCGGGGTTCGCCGCGTTCGCGAGCACGCCCGCGTACTCGACCTGGCGGAAGCAGGTGTCGAGCAGCGCACCGGTCGTCGGCTCCTCGGCACCGTCCGGCACCGTGAAGGGCGGCGACGACGCGTAGGACAGCACGATCGGCCGGGGCCCGTCGCCGCCACCCCCGCTGAAGTCCGTGTAGTACGCGTCGGACCAGCCCTCGGACACCTTGAGGCCGTTCGTGACGAGCGCCGTCCAGTAGTCCTGCCAGCCGTCCTCACCCTTCGCGCCGACGGTCGCGAGCAGGAACGCCAGGCCCGGCGACGACGTGACCGCGCTGGGCACGACCAGCAGGTCCTTGTACTCGGGCTTCGTCAGGTCGTCGAGCGACGCGGGCTCCGCGAGGCCCTTCTCCGTGAACCACGCGTGGTCGACGTTGAGGCAGACGTCGCCGAAGTCGACCGCCGTCAGCGCGTCGGACCCGTCGACCGCGTACCGCGCGGCGTCCTCCGCGGCGGGCGCGGACGACGTGTACGGCTCGACGACGCCCTCGTCGATCGCGCGCGACGCGAACGTGTTGTCGACGCCGAAGACGAGGTCGCCGAGCGGCGCGTCCTTCGTCAGGACGAGCTGGTTGACCAGCGCACCCGCGTCGCCGGGCTGGACGACCTCGACCGTGAGGCCGCTCTCCTCCTCGAAGGACTCCAGCAGGCCGTCGGACAGGCCGAACGAGTCGTGCGTGACCAGCGTGACGGTGCCGCCCGAGCCCTCCGACGCGGTCGGTGCGGGGTCGTCGCCGCCGATCGCGGAGCAGCTCGCGAGCGCGAGGACGGTCCCGGCGGCCAGCGCCAGGACGGGGACGGACGTGCGGCGGGACGTGCTCGCCATCGGTGGTGCTCCTCCTTCGTCAGCAGGAGGGGGTCCCCGCGCGTCGCACGGCGGCACCCTCGCAGGGGCGCGCCGACGACGACTGCGGAGACTGAGAAGCCCGACTCCCTACGCCGGTGTGAACCGGATCAGGTTCGAGGGTCTGCGGTGGTCCGCACTCTCAGCGTCCTGGCCGTCGGCGGGGCTGCCGGCGACGTGACGCTCCCCTGTCGTTCGCCTGCGATCCTACGCCCGTCCGACCAGCGGTCCGACCGGTCCCCGGCTAGCGTGGACGCCGGTCCCGTCCCCGACGCCCGGAGGTCTCCCCGCATGGACAAGCAGTCGACCGTCTCCAAGCTCGTCGGGGTCGGCGCGGCGCTCGCGGCCGCGTGGATCGCGCAGCAGGTCGTCGCCCAGGGGTGGAAGGCGACACGCGGCTACGCACCCCCGAAGCCCGAGGACGAGGGCGACTACCGGCTCGGCGAGGTCATCGCGGCCGCCGCGATCACCGGCGCGCTCGTCGGCGTCGCACGTGCGCTCGCGACCCGCGGCACGGCCGCGTTCACCGCCCGCACCGAGACGGGCCGCGACCTGGTCGACTGAGCCATACCGAATTCGGTATTGTCTCGACGTGGACTCTGCGTCGATCCTCCGTCATGCCCGCACGGCCGCAGGGCTGAGCCAGGCCGAGCTCGGACGGCGGGCCGGCACGTCTCAGGCGGCGGTCTCCCGGTACGAGCACGGCAACGAGTCGCCCTCCCTGACGACGCTCGAACGTCTTGTCGCTGCCGCAGGTGCACGGCTCGACGTCCGGCTGACTCCGGTCGACGTGTCGTACGACGTCCGGACGGGTCGCCTCGCGAAGGTGCACGCGCACAGGACCGAGATCCGCGCGGCCGCCCGGCGGGCGGGTGCGACGCACATCGCCGTCTTCGGGTCGGTCGCGCGCGGCGAGGACGGCCCGGCTTCCGACATCGACTTCCTCGTCGACATCGACGTGCGCGACGTCGGCATCTTTCCGCTCATGGATCTCGCCCGGGACCTCGAGCAGATCCTGGGCGAACGGGTCGACGTCGCCTCGAAGCATGTTCTCGCCGACCACGTCGCGCCCTCGGCGATCGCCGAGGCGGTCGCCGTCTGATGGGTGCGCGTGCGGAGCACGAGTGGGCGGGCGACATCGTGCGAGCCGTCGACGCGCTCCTGGACTACATGCGCGTCTCGCGCACGCCGACGACGGCAGACATCCCCCGGGCACTCGTCGTCGATGCGCTCGCCTACCGCCTCATGGCGATCGGAGAAGCGGCGAAGAACCTCCCCGCCAGCACACGGGAGGCGCACCCGGCGGTGCCCTGGAGCAACGTCATCGGGATGCGCGACTTCCTAGCGCATCACTACCACCGTCGCGACGACCAGGTCGTCGTCGCGACCGTCGAGAGCGGCTTCCTCGTGCCGCTCCGCAAGGCCGCCCAGGCGGTGGTCGACGACGCCCGCCGCGATCACGGCGGTGACAGCCGGATCCCGTCTAGATGACCGGCCAGGCCTCGGTGGCGCGGTCGGGCGCGAGCGTGGGCACCTGGTCGGTGTTGAAGACCTCGCGCAGCACGCGTCGCGCGGCGAACCACCCGGACAGGCCGTGCACGCCGGGGCCGGGCGGCGTCGACGCGGAGCACAGGTACACCCCGTCGCGCCCGGAGGCGTAGGGATCGCGGTGGGCGCTGGGGCGGGCGAACATCTGGACCATCGTCGCGGCGCCCGCGGAGATGTCGCCGCCGACGTAGTTCGCGTTGTGGCGGTGCATCTGCGCGGCGGGGATGCAGCGGGACGCGACGACGACGTCGCGGAACCCGGGCGCGTACCGCTCGACGTGCGCCGTGACGGCCTCGGTGACGTCGACGTCGGACCCGGCGGGCACGTGCGCGTAGGTCCACAGCGGCCGGAGGTCGCCGACGCGGCGTGAGGTGTCGACCACGGTCGGGTCGCTCAGCAGGGTCATGGGGCGCTCCGCGTGCCGGCCGTCCTGGACGGCGCCCTCGGACTCGACCATCTCGGCGCGCGTCCCACCGAGGTGCACGGTGCCCGCGCGACCGACCTCGGGCACGGTCCACGGGACCGGCTCGGACAGCACGAAGTCGACCTTGGCGGCGCCGTTGCCGTACCGGAACCGCTCGAGCGGGCGGCGCGCGCGGGGCGGGAGGCGGTCGCCCATGACGTCGAGGAGCGTGCGGGGCGAGGTGTCGAACAGGTAGGCGTGCGCGGGCGGGAGGTCGTCGCAGGACCGGACGGGGTGGTCGGTGACGATCTCCCCGCCGTGCTCGACGAGGTCGTCGACGAGCGCGCCGACGATCGCCCCGGACCCGCCGCGCGGGATGGGCCAGCCCGCGCCCGCGTGCCCGAGCGACGCGAGCAGCAGCGCGGTGCCGGAGCCCGCGAGGGACGGCAGCGCGGTGATGGTGTGCGCGGCGACGCCGGTGAGGAGCGCGGGGGCGACGTCGTCGAGGAACGGCCGGTCCCACGCGCGCGTGCCCTGCTCCAGGACGCGCAGGGCGAAGTGGACGGCGGCGGGCGCGCCGTGGGGCAGCAGGCCGCGCGGGATGCTCCGCTTGTCCCCGAGCGCGACGCGGACGACGTGCCCCGGGTGCTCGGCGAGCGGTCCGACGAGCGACCGCCACGCGGGCCCGTCGACCCCGAGCCGCTCCACCGTGAGGTCGAGGTCGTGGTACGCGATGCCCGCCCGACCGCCGGGCAGCGGCTGCGCGAACGAGACCTCGGGCGTCAGCAGCTCGACGCCCCGCGCGCGCAGGTCGAACGAGCGGAAGAACGGCGACGCCCACGCCATCGGGTGCACCGCGGAGCACAGGTCGTGCACCATCCCGTCGGCCAGGCCGAGGTCGAGCGTCCGTGCCCCGCCGCCGACGGTCGACTGCGCCTCGAGGACGACCACGCCGAGGCCCGCGCGGGCGAGCGTGACGGCGGCGGCGAGCCCGTTCGGGCCCGACCCGACGACGACGACGTCCCGGTGGTGCGTCATACCCCGATTCAACCCCTCGGCGCGGCGGGGCGGCGGCTGAAACCGGACGCGGGGCTCAGAGCGGCCCGATGTCCTCGTCGTCGACCCGGCGCTCCCGGTCGGCCTCGCCGGACCCGGTCGTGGACCGGGCACGCTCGAGGTCCGCGGTGAGCTCGTCGACGACGAGCAGGTCCCCCCGGACCTTGCCGGTGCGGTAGCCGGCACGGCCGACCATGTGCGCGGCGACGGGCGCGGTGAGCATCTGGAACAGCGCGACGAGGACGAGAGCCCACACCGCGCCACCGGACCGCAGCCGCAGCGCGAGGCCGATCAGGCACAGCACGAGCCCGAGGACCTGCGGCTTGGTCGCGGCGTGCATGCGGGCCAGCAGGTCGGGGAAGCGCAGCGCGCCGACGCCCGCCGCGAACGCGAGCAGCGCACCGCCGAGCAGGCAGATCACGGACGCGACGTCGGCGACGGTGTCCCACCAGTTGTTCATCGGACCTCCTCGTCCGCGCCGCCGCCGTGGTGCTCCTCGTGCTCCCGCGCGAGCTCCTCCTCCTCGGCGGCCGCGCGGGCGGCCTCCTCGGCGGCGATCTCCTCGCGCGTGCGGACGCGTCCCTCACCCTCGGGCTCGACGGCGGCGAACCGCGCGATGGTCACCGACCCGACGAAGCCCACGAGCGACAGCACGACGAGGATCGGCACGACGTCGGCCCGCCGGTTCGCGGCCGCGTAGAGCGCGACGCCGACGATCATCGTCGCGACGACGACGTCGAGCGCGACCGTCCGGTCGAGCATCGACGGGCCCTTCTCGGCCCGGACGATCGCGAACGCGGCTCCGAGGACGAGCAGCACGCTGCAGATGACGACGACGACGGTCATGCGGTCACCCCCGCCTCGCGCAGCTCCTCGTCGGACGCGAACGCCCGCAGCACGCGCTCCTCCTGCTCGAGCACCGTGCGCCGCGCGGCCTCGATCCCGCCGCTGACGTTCACGTCGAGCACGTGCAGGTAGAGCATGCCGGTGAGCCGGTGCGCCTCGACGACGAGCGACCCGGGGACGAGCGAGCAGAGCTCGGCGGTCAGGGTCAGGTACAGGTCGGAGTGGCTGCGCAGCTGCACGCCGATGACGGCGCCGTGCGGCGTGTAGCGCGGGCGCAGCGCGATGAGGCTGACCTCGGCGGACGCGCGGACGACGTCGAGGACGAACCGCCCGACGAGCACCGCCAGGCCGCGCAGCCGCACGCGGCCCCCGAACTGGATGGGGGCCATGCGCAGGCCGGTCGTGACGAGCAGCGCGAGCGCCCCGCCCGCGAGGACGTTGCCGACGGACAGGTCGCCCCACAGCAGCACCCACACGACGGTCAGCCAGACGACCGTCGCCCACTGGGTGCGCCACCGGGACCGGCGCGGGTGCAGGCTCATCCGCCCACCCCCGCGACGTCGGTGCGCACGGCCGCGTCGGACGCGCTGCCGCTGGTGCCGGTCGCGTCGGGCGGGCTGCCGGTCGTGTCGGCGGCGTCCGTGCCCGCCTCGCCGGCCTCGCCGCCGTGCGCGGCCTCCTCGGTCACGTCGACCGAGACGCCTTTGCCGCGCTTCCCGTCGGGCAGCACGGCCTCGACGTAGGGCGTGCGCTCGGTGAGCGCGTCGGCGGCCCGCTCCGTGTACGCGTACAGCGGGCCGGCGGCGACCGTCAGGCCGAGCCCGAAGACGATGAGCGCGGCGGCGGGGCCGACCATGCCGAACGGCAGCCGCACCGGCGGGCGCTCCTCCTCGGGCACCTGCCAGAACGCCTTGTTCCACGCCTTGACCAGCGCGTACAGCGTGAGCAGCGACGTGACGACGGACCCGACGACGAGCACGTACGCGAGCGGCGTGCCGACCTGCACCCCCGCCTCCAGCAGCCCGAGCTTGCCGAGGAACCCGGACAGCGGCGGGATGCCGGACAGGTTCATCGCGGGTACGAAGAACAGGATCGCCAGCAGCGGCGCGAGCTTGGCCAGACCACCCAGCTTGGTCAGCGACGTCGACCCGCCCGCACGCTCGACGAGCCCCACGACGAGGAACAGCGCGGTCTGCACGGTGATGTGGTGCACCACGTAGTAGATCGCGGCCGTCCACCCGGCGTCGGTGGACAGGGCGATGCCGAAGACCATGTACCCGATGTGGCTGACCAGCGTGAACGACAGCAGACGTTTGATGTCGTCCTGCGCGACGGCACCGAGGATGCCGACGACCATCGTCGCGAGCGCGGCCCACATGAGGGCGTCGTCGATCCGCCCCTCGGGGAACAGCAGCGTCTGGGTGCGGATGATCGCGTAGACGCCGACCTTGGTGAGGAGGCCCGCGAACACCGCGGTGACGGGTGCGGGGGCGGTCGGGTAGGAGTCCGGGAGCCAGGCGGACAGCGGGAACACGGCCGCTTTGATCGCGAACGCCAGGATCAGCAGCACCTGCAGGACGAGGCGCACTCCCGGGTCGATCTCGGGCAGGCGGATCGCGAGCTGCGCGAGGTTGACCGTGCCCGTCGCGGCGTAGATCGACGCGAGCGCGACGAGGAACAGCACCGACGACAGCAGGGCGACGACGACGTAGATCGTGCCCGCGCGGATCCGCTCGCGCGTCCCGCCGAGGGTCAGCAGCACGAACGACGCGGCGAGCAGGATCTCGAACCCGACGTAGATGTTGAACAGGTCGCCGGACAGGAACGCGTTCGCGACCCCGGCGGTCAGCACCAGGTACGTGGGGTGGAAGATCGAGATCGGCGCGGACTCCTCGTCGTCCTCCTGGCCCTGAGCGAGCGAGTACAGCAGGACGCAGAGCGTGACGGTCGCGGAGACCGTGAGCATGAGCGCCGAGAGGCGGTCGGCGACGAGGTCGATCCCGACGGGCGCGGCCCAGCCGCCGACGTCCACGACGAGCGGCCCGTCGTCCGCCAGCACGAGCAGCGCCGCCGACACGACCACGACGATCGTGAGCGCCACGACGCTGACGACGCGCTGGAGCGTCGGGCGGCGGTACAGCGCGAGCGCGAGGCCCGCGGCCGACAGGGGCACGACGACGGGGAGCGGCACGAGCCAGGTCCAGTCGGTCATCGCTCCCCCTCCCCTGCGGTCCGGGCCGGTGCGCCCTCGTCGGTCTCGTCGCGGATCGACGCGGCCTCCTCGTCGATGCGCGTCCCGGTCCCCACGGTGTCGTCGTCGGTCGTCGCGCGTTCGTCGATCGCGGCGAGCCGCGCGATGCGGCGGTCCTCGACGTCGTCCTGCACCTCGTCGTGCCGGTGCAGCTGCCACGACCGGTAGGCCATCGCGAGCAGGAACGCCGAGAGACCGAGCGTGATGACGATGGCCGTGAGGACCATCGCCTGCGGCAGCGGGTCGGACATCTGCCCCTCGGGCGTCGCCCCGACGATGGGCGGGCGACCCGCGGCCCCGCCCGCGACCAGGAACAGCAGGTTCGCCCCGTTGCCGAGCAGGATCACGCCGATGAGGACGCGGCTGAGCGACCGTTCGAGCAGCAGGTAGACGCCGACGGTGAACAGCGCGGCGATCGCGACGACGAGGACGAGGTTGGGGCTCATGTCGATCACGACCCACCGCCTCCCCGTGCGGCGACGGCACGGTCGGACGCGCGCTCGGCGTCGGTCGTCAGCGGGGACTCGACGCGCGCGTCGTCCTCGCCGGTCTCGGCACGCCGGTCGATCTCGGCACCGAGGCTGCGCAGGATGTCGAGCACGAGCCCGACGACGACCAGGTACACGCCGACGTCGAAGAACAGGCTGGTCACGAGGTGGATGTCCCCGATCACCGGCAGGTGGATGTCGAGGATCCACGACTGCAGGACCGACCCGCCCGCGAGCTGCGCGACGAGCCCGACACCGGCCGACAGGAACAGGCCGAGACCCAGCAGCAGACCGGGCTGCACGGGCGCCGCCTCGCCGAGCTCGTACCGCCCGCCGGCGAGGTACCGCACGATGAGCGCGATGCCCGTGACGAGCCCCGCGGCGAAGCCGCCGCCGGGCGCGTTGTGACCGGAGAACAGCAGGTAGATCGAGTACACGAGCATCGTGTGGAACAGCAGCCGCACGACGACCTCGAAGATGACGGACCGCCGTTGGGGCGCGAGCGTCTTGCCCGCGCTCAGCCACTGCCGGTCGCGCGACGACGACTCGCCGCCGTCCGCCTCGCCGCCCGAGCGCCGCCGCAGCACCGCCATCGGGTCCTCGCTGCCACCCCACACCGCCCGGTCCGCGGGCGCGTCGCCCGCGCGGTAGATGGCCCCGCCGCGACGCGAGAGGAAGACGAGCGACGCGACACCGGTCGCCGCGACCAGCAGCACCGAGATCTCGCCCATGGTGTCCCAGGCGCGGATGTCGACGAGCGTGACGTTGACGATGTTCTTGCCGCCGCCGAACTCGACGGCCTCCTCCGCGAAGTGCTCGGAGACGGGTGCGTGGACGCGCGCACCCGGCACGACGAGCGCGATCCCGGCGACCGTCAGCCCGACGGCCAGGCCGACCCCGAGCCGCACCCACCGGCTCGCCGCGAGCGGCCGGTCGGAGAAGTACGGGGGCAGGCGCCGCAGGACGAGCACGAACACGACGAGCGTGACCGTCTCGACGAGCACCTGCGTGAGCGCGAGGTCGGGGGCGCCGTGCAGGAGGAACAGGCCGGCAACGGCGTAGCCGCCGATCCCGAGCAGGATCACGGCCTTGAGCCGGCGACGGGCGCGCGCCGCGAGGATCGCGGACGTGACCGCGACGGCCGCGAACACGATCTGGGCCGGGTTGTCCCACCGGCGCATCGCGTCGGGGACCGTCGTCTGCGTGATGAGGACGGTCGCGACGGACCCGACGAAGACGACCAGGATGATGCCGAGGTAGAGCGGGAGCGAACCACGCTGCGTGACCGCGGTGACGTCGGCGGCGAAGTCGTCGAGCCGGCGCATGAACTTCCGGTACACGCTGTCGGCCTCGGGCCCGCGGTACAGCCCGGACTGCCACTGCTCGACGCGTGCACGGGCCACGAACAGGAGCGCACCGGCGCCCAGGATGCCGAGCGTGAGCCAGAACACCGGCCCGACGCCCGCCCACAGCGTGAGGTGGCCCGGCTCCCCGAGCGGGTACGTGTCGGCGTACGGCGCGAGCAGGTGCTCGCCGAGCTGCGGCAGCAGCGCGACCGCGAGGCCGAGCACCGCGAGGATCATCGCGGGCCACACGAGCAGGAGCGTCGGGTGCGTGATCGGCGCGGGGGTCGCGTCGGGCTCGGCGCCCTCGTGCAGCGGGGGGCCGTCGCCGGGGTCGGGCGCCACAGCCTCGGGGATCACGGCCGGCTTGGTCGCGAACGCGCCCCACCACAGCCGCAGGCCGTAAGCGACGGTGAGCGCGGAACCGACGGCGACCGTGACGAGCACGATCGGCCCGACCACGCCTTCGTCGAGGTGCGCGACGCCCTCGAGCCCGGCCTCCTTCGCGACGTACCCGGCGAACGGCGGCAGGCCGATCATCGACGCCGTCGCGAGCCCGCCCGCGATCGCCGTGAGCGGCAGCTCCTTGCCCACCCCGGACAGCCGCCGCAGGTCACGTGTGCCGGTCGCGGCGTCGACCACGCCGACGACGAGGAACAGCGCGGCCTTGAACATCGCGTGCGCGCCGATCATCGCGAGACCCGCGAGCGCCGTCGCCTGCGTGCCCAGCCCGACGAGCAGCACGAGCAGGCCGAGCTGGCTGACCGTCCCGAACGCGAGCACGAGCTTGAGGTCGTGCTGCCGCAGCGCGCGGTACCCGCCGAGCAGCAGCGTCCCGCCGCCGAGCACGACGATCATCCAGCGCCACACGGGTGCGGTCGCGAACGCGGGCGCGAAGCGCGCGACCAGGTACACGCCCGCCTTGACCATCGCGGCGGCGTGCAGGTACGCGCTCACGGGCGTCGGCGCCGCCATCGCGGCGGGCAGCCAGAAGTGGAAGGGCAGTAGCGCGGACTTGGTCGCGGCGCCCAGCAGCAGGCAGACGATCGCAACGGTGGCGATCGTCCCGCCCGGCGGGTCGGCGATGACGGCGGACATCCGGTACGTGCCCGCGGCCTCACCCAGCAGCACGACGCCCACGAGCATGGCGAGGCCGCCCGCGGTCGTGATGACGATGGCCTGCATGGCGGCCCGACGGCTGGGCTTGCGCTCCGAGTAGTGGCCGATGAGCAGGTACGACGTGACCGTCGTGAGCTCCCAGAACACGAACAGCAGGAGCATGTCGTCGGCCGTGACCAGGCCGAGCATCGCGCCGGCGAACGCGACGAACACCCCGCCGAACCGGCCCAGCCCGTGCGCCGACGCGGAGAAGTACCCCGCGCAGTAGACGAGCACGAGCGCGCCGACGCCGCCGACGACGAGCGTCATGAACCACGAGAGGGTGTCGAGCCGGAACGTCAGCTCCAGCCCCAGCGCGGGGATCCACTCGACCTGCTCGACGGGGCCGTTCCCGGCCTGGACCTGCTGCGTCCAGGTGAGCGCCCACACCGCCGCGGAGGCCGGTGCGAGGGCCAGCACCCAGAACGCGCGACGCCCCAGGAGACGGACCAGGGTGGGCGCGACGACGGCTGCTGCGAGGTGCACGGTGAGCAGCAGCAGCACGCGTCCGGCTCCGTCCTGTCGGGGGCGGGTGGTCGGTCGGGAGGCTTCAAGGAGTTGGTCAAGATCCTATCAACCGCTTTCCCATGGTCCTCCCACGGGCGGGGCTACCACCCGTCCGCCGCAGCCTGCTCCGGACGTCCCGTGAGCGGCCCGGGGGTCGCGGTTACCGTGTGCGCGTGAGCGTGCTGCAGTGGGTGTGCCTGGCGGTCGTCGTCGTCGCGACCGTGGTCGGCGTCGCGGTGTTCGCGCGGGGTGTCGCCGCGATCGTGCGGACGGTGCGCGTGGGGCGCTCGGCGCCCGGCCGGTCGGGGCCCGTCGGGACGCGTCTGGCGACGCTGCTGCGTGAAGTCGTCGGGCACGGGCGGTTCCAGCACCGGCCCGTCGTGCGGGTCGCGCACTGGGTCGTCATGGTGTCGTTCCCGCTGCTCGTGCTCACGCTGGTCGCCGGGTACGGGCAGGTCGTCTCGCCCACGTGGGCGCTCCCGCTGATCGGGCACCTGTGGCCCGTCGAGTGGGTGGTCGAGGCGTTCGCGTGGGCCGCGCTGCTCGGGATCGTCGCGCTGTTCGTCCTGCGGCTGCGGATCTCGCCGCGCGCGGCGGCACCCGACGCCGAGCGTCGGCGGTCGCGGTTCTTCGGCTCGAACCAGGCGCAGGCGTACTTCGTCGAGGCCACCGTGTTCGCGGTGGTCGCGGCCGTGCTCGTGCTGCGCGGCCTCGAGTACGCGCTGCTGTCGCAGGCGGGTGAGACGGGCCTCGGGCTGCACTTCCCGCTGACCGCCTGGTTCGGCGGCGCGCTCGCCGGCGCCTCGACGTCAGCCCTGGAGACCGCGGTCGTCGTCGTCGCGACCGTGAAGATCGTCGTGTCGATGTCGTGGTTCGTCGTCGTCGGCCTGCAGCCCACCATGGGCGTCGCCTGGCACCGGTTCCTCGCGATCGTCAACGTCTACGCCCGCCGCGAGCCCGACGGCGGCCCCGCGCTCGGCCCGCTCGCGCCGCTCACGCTCGCCGACGGCACCGCGGTCGACCTCGCCGCGCTCGAGGACCTGCCCGACGACGCGCGCCTCGGCGCCGGTGCGATCGAGGACCTGTCCTGGAAGCAGCTCCTCGACACCGCGACCTGCACCGAGTGCGGCCGCTGCCAGGACCAGTGCCCCGCCTGGGCGACGGGCAAGCCGCTGTCCCCCAAGCTCGTCATGCTCTCGCTGCGCGACCACGCCGCGGCCACCGCCCCCTACCTGCGCGCGACCGGCGCGGGCGCGGCGGCGGACGCGGCCGGGGCCGCCGCCGTCGGGACCGTCGACGAGGACCCGCACGCGGGCGTCGACCTCGTCGCCGCGGGCGTCATCGACCCCGACGTGCTGTGGGCCTGCACGACCTGCGGCGCGTGCGTGCAGCAGTGCCCCGTCGACATCGAGCACGTCGACACGATCGTCGACGTGCGCCGCTACCAGGTGCTCATGGAGTCCGCGTTCCCGAAGGAGCTCGGCGGCACGTTCACCAAGCTCGAGCGGCAGGGCAACCCGTGGGGCCTGCCCGCACGGGCGCGGCTCGACTGGGCCAAGGGCCTCGACTTCGACGTCCCCGTCGTCGGTGCGGACGTCGAGTCCGCCGCCGACGTCGACTACCTGTTCTGGGTCGGCTGCGCGGGCGCGTACGAGGACCGCGCCAAGAGGACGACGCGCGCCGTCGCCGAGCTGCTGCACGCCGCCGGGGTGTCGTTCGCCGTGCTCGGCGACGGCGAGACCTGCACCGGCGACCCCGCCCGCCGCGCGGGCAACGAGCTGCTCTACCAGATGCTCGCGTCGCAGAACGTCGAGGTGCTCACCGAGGTCGGCGCGCAGCGCATCGTCGTGACCTGCGCGCACTGCTTCAACACGATCAGCCGCGAGTACCCGCAGCTCGGCGGGCGGTTCACCGTCCTGCACCACACCGAGCTGCTCAACACCCTCGTCGCCGACGGGCGGCTGGTGCCGGTCGAGCCGTCCGCCGAGGGCGCCGGTGCCGGCGGGCAGCGGATCACCTACCACGACCCCTGCTACCTCGGCCGGCACAACCAGGTCTACACGCCCCCGCGCGAGCTGCTCGCCGCGATCCCGGGGGCCGAGCTCGCCGAGATGCCGCGCAACCGCGAGGCGTCCTTCTGCTGCGGCGCGGGCGGCGCACGCATGTGGATGGAGGAGTCGATCGGCACGCGCATCAACGCGACGCGCGCCGAGGAGGCGATGAGCACCGGCGCCGACGTCGTCGCCACCGCGTGCCCGTACTGCACCGTGATGCTCTCCGACGGCGTCGCCGCCGTCGCCGCGTCGGCCGCGACCACCGGAGCGAGCGCGGGCGCCGAGCCCGTCGGCACCGCGTCCCCCGCCGGCCCGACCTCCCCCGCGGTAGGCCCGGGGTCCCCTGCGCGCGCCTCGGTCGGCGTCCCGGAGGTCGCCGACATCGCCGTCCTGCTCCGCGACTCCCTCCGCGCCCCGACACCCTGACCTCGCGCACCCGCGCCGGTCGTCCCGCGGTCAGTCGTCCTTCGGCTTCGTGTACGCCGCGTGCATCGCGGCCTTCGCCGTGTCGGGCAGGACCGCGGCGGCGGCCGTCTGCATGCGGGCCTTGAGCGAGTGCACCTCGACCTTGTCCTTGCCCTTCATGAGCGCCTCGTACCCCTGCCGGGCGACGTCGGCCGGGTCGTCCTTCGGGCTGTCCGCGACGGTCGTGTCCTCCATGCCGGCCTGCGCGAAGAAGTCCGTGTGGGTCGGCCCGGGCGCGAGGACCGTCACGGTGACGCCCGTGTCCTTGAGCTCGTACCGCACCGCCTCGGCGAACGACGTGAGGAACGACTTCGACGCCGCGTACGTCGCGTAGTACGGGCCGGGCTGCGTCGCGGCGGTCGACGACGTCACGAGCACCCGCCCGGCGCCGCGCTCGACCATCGCGGGCAGGAGCGCCTTCGCGAGCCGCACGGTCGACTCGACGTTGAGGCGGATCGTCTCGAGCTCGCCGTCGAGCGGCGTCTCGACGAACCGTCCACCCTGCGCGGTGCCCGCGTTGAGCGCGAGCGCGTCGACGGGGCGGCCCAGCGCGCGCACCTCGGCGAGCAGCATCTCGACGCCCTCGACGGTCGACAGGTCCGCCTGGACGGCACGCGTCGCGACCTCGGCGCCGAGCCGGTCGGCGACCAGGGAGACGTCCGCCTCCAGGGCCGTGAGGAGCAGGTCGAACCCGCCGTCGGCGAAGCACTGGGCGAGCTCGAGCCCGATCCCGCTCGACGCGCCGGTCACGACGGCGAGCGGGCGGGGCTGGTCGATCGGTCGGTCGGTCACGGCGGTCTCCTCGGGCATCGCGGGTCCACGCCGGTTCCTCACGCAGACCGTCGACGCTAGGCGTGCCCCGCGGCCCCCGCACCCCGGCGGCGGGGCCGTGGGCCGGGCTCGCGGACCGGGGGTTGTCCCCACCGTCGGCTCGTCGGGTCACCGGATGGTCCCGGTACGGGTGCGGCGGCGACGGTGGACGTGTCCGCATCGTCCGGCCCGCACCGGCCGGACGTGCCCCCGACACCGGGCGACCGCCCGCGGAAGGAAGTCCCATGCGCAGCACCGCACCGACGCACCCCGCGACCCCCGACCTGCCCGTCCCCGAGGGGACCTCGGCCTCCTCCGGCTCCGGCCCCCGGCACCGACGGCGCGTCCTCCGCGGCGCGGCCGCGCTCCTCGCCGCGGGTGCGCTCGTGGGCGGCACGCTCGTCGCCCCGGCGACGGCCGGAGCACCGACCACGACCGGTGCACCTGCGCCCGCACCCGAGCAGACGGACCGGGGCCGCGGGGGGCACGGCCGTGACGTGGTGCGGCACGCGATCGACGCGCTCGTCCGGGAGGACGGCTTCCCCGCCGCGCTCGCGTCCGTCCGTGACGAGCGCGGCCGCACGCGTCACCTCGTCGCCGGCGTCGGCGACCTCGCGACCGGCGCGCGTGTCCCGACGGACGGCCAGGTCCGGTTCGCGAGCAACACCAAGACGTTCGTCGCCGTCGCGGTCATGCAGCTCGTCGGCGAGGGGAAGATCGACCTCGACGCGCCCATCGGCACGTACCTGCCGGGCCTCGTGGACAACGGGCGCACGGGCGCCGAGCGGGTCGACGGCGGCACCATCACGGTCCGCCAGGTCCTGCAGCACACGAGCGGCGTCCCCGAGTACCTCGACGTGCTGCTCGCCGACGGGCTGTCCAGCGTCGACGCCATGATCGACACCTACCTCCAGCCGCGCGCGCTGCTCGACGCCGCGATGACACGACCCGCGACGTTCGCCCCCGGTGCTTCGTGGACGTACAGCAACACCAACTACGTGATCGCGGGCCTGCTCGTCGAGAAGGTGACCGGTCGCCCTCTGCACGAGGTCCTGACGCAGCGGGTCGTCGAGAAGGCGGGCCTGCGCGGCACGTACTTCCCGGCGGTCGGCGAGCGGGAGATCCGCGGCCGCCACCCGCACGGGTACCACTCCGACACCCCCGGCGGGGAGCTGCGCGACGTCACGGTGCTCGACCCGAGCGCGGCCTGGGGCGCGGGCGACGCGGTCGGCACGCCGAGCGACCTGATCCGCCTGTACACCGCGATCCTCGACGGCCGCCTGGTCGGCCCGGCCGAGCTCGCGGAGATGCAGAAGACCGTGCCCGTGCCCGCCGAGTGGGGGCCGATGCGGTACGGCCTCGGCATCGCCGAGACATCGCTGAGCTGCGGCGGTGTCGCGTGGGGGCACGGCGGCGACATCTTCGGCTACTCGACGCGCGAGGGCGTGACGACCGACGGCCGCGCCGCGTCCGTCGCGGTCACGGCGCTCCCGTCGTCGGTCTCGGACCCGGCGGCCATGCAGCACGTCGACGCGGTCATCGACACGGCCCTCTGCGCGTGATCTCCCCGGCGCCCCGCCGGACCTGACCCCGTCCGCACGCACGACGCACGACGCACGACGAGAACAACATCAGCGCCGCTGGGGAGCCCCTCCGCGGCGCTGATGTTGTTCTCGCCGCGGGTGGGTCGTCGCCAGGCGACGCAGGAGCGAGGCGCCGGGTGGGCTCGGCAGGGCGGTCAGGGGGTGGGGTCGTCGGCCAGACGGCGCAGGAGCGCGAGGAGCTGGGCGCGCTCGCCGGGGGTCAGGCGGTCGAGGCGCCCGGCGACCCCTTCGTGCCGCCGGGCGGACACGTCGGCGAGGAGAGCACGCCCGGCGTCGGTGAGCTCGATGAGGGTCGCGCGGCGGTCGGTGGGGTCGGCGATCCGCCGGACCAGCCCGTCGGCCTCGGCGGCGTCGACCTTGGACGTGACGGACCGGGGCGCGACGTCGAGCGCGGACGCGACGTGCCCGAGCCGCAGCGGCCCGTCGCAGTGCTGGAGCACGCGCAGCATCCGGACCTGCCCGGGTGCCTGGCCGCCCGGCCCGAGCGACGCCGACGCCGACCGGCGGATGTCGCGCAGCAGCCGGTGCAGCAGGTCGAGCAGCTCGGAGGACTCGTCACCTGCGCCGGCGCCGACGCCGGGCGCGGGGGCCGGGTCGGTGGCAGCGTCGTCGTGCGGGCTCACGGCCGTGACGGTACCCGCCCCGCGAACGGTTGTGAACCTACGACATAGTGAGTTAACCTCAGCATCGCGTGCTCACCCGGCACGTCCCCCCGCACGAAGGGAGACTCCTCATGTCTCTCCCCCACCACCCCGGTCCCGCGCCCACCGGCATGGGCCGCGGCGGCGGCAACCCGCAGATGCGCGGCTTCGCCCGCGACCGGTCCGTCGGCCGCCGACGTCTCTCGCGCGCCACGCTGCGCCGCATCCTCACCTTCGCCCGGCCGCACCGCCGCGCCCTCGCCGTCTTCCTCGTCCTCATCACGCTCGAGGCCGGCGCCGGCGCGCTGCCGCCGCTGCTGTTCAAGCACCTCATCGACGACGGCATCACGAACGGCGACACCCGCCTCGTCGTCCTCATCGCCGTCGCGGTCGCCGCGCTCGCCGTCCTGTCCGCGGGCCTCGCGGTCGCCGACCGCTGGGTGTCGTCCCGCATCGGCGAGGGCCTCATCCTCGACCTGCGCACCGCCGTCTTCGACCACGTGCAGCGCATGCCGCTCGCGTTCTTCTCCCGCACCCGCACCGGCGCGCTCGTGCAGCGGCTCAACGGCGACGTGCTCGGCGCGCAGCAGGCGTTCACGTCGACGCTGCAGAACGTCGTGAGCAACGCGCTCACGGTCGTGTTCGTGCTCGCCGCGATGCTCTCGATGTCGTGGCGGCTCACCCTGCTGTCGCTCGTGCTGCTGCCGCTGTTCGTCCTGCCCGCCCGCTGGTTCGGGCCGCGCATCGCCGCCGTCACGCACGAGTCGTACGAGCTCAACGCGCAGGCCGCGCAGACCATGCAGGAGCGGTTCAACGTCGCCGGCGCGCACCTGGTCAAGGTGTTCGGCGACCCCGAGCGCGAGTCCGCCGCGTACGCCGAGCAGGCGTCCCGGGTCCGTGACATCGGCGTCAAGCGCGCGCTCTACGGCACGTGGTTCCGGGTCGGCCTCACCACGCTCGCCGCGATCGCGACCGCGATCGTCTACGGGCTCGGCGGTCTCGCCGCGATCCAGGGCGAGCTCACCGTCGGCGTCGTCGTCGCGCTCGCGTCGTACCTCGGCCGCCTCTACGGCCCGCTCACCGCGATGTCCAACGTCCAGGTCGACGTCATGACGGCGCTCGTGAGCTTCGAGCGCGTCCTCGAGGTGCTCGACCTCGAGCCGACCGTGACCGACAAGCCCGACGCGCACGACCTGCGCGACGACGTGGCCCGGCGCGGCGCGAGCGTCGAGCTCGACGCCGTCGGCTTCCGCTACCCCACGGCCGACGAGGTGTCGCTCGCGTCGCTGGAGTCCGTCGCGACCCTGCGCGCCGACACCGCCGAGGACACGCTCGCGGACGTCTCGTTCACCGTCCCCGCCGGCCACCTCGTCGCGCTCGTCGGCCCGTCGGGCGCGGGCAAGACGACCATCTCCCAGCTCGTCACGCGCATGTACGACCCGACGCGCGGCGCCGTCCGCATCGCCGGTGCCGACCTGCGCGACGTCACGCTCGACTCGCTGCGCGCGACCGTCGGCGTGGTCAGCCAGGAGGCGCACCTCTTCCACGACACCATCGCCGGCAACCTGCGGTTCGCGCGCCCCGACGCGACCGACGCCGACCTCGAGCGCGCGCTGCGGCAGGCGCACGTCTGGGAGCTCGTCATGCGCCTGCCCGACGGGCTCGACACCGTCGTGGGCGACCGCGGCTACCGGCTGTCCGGCGGCGAGCGGCAGCGGCTCGCGATCGCCCGGCTGCTGCTCAAGGCGCCCGACGTCGTCGTGCTCGACGAGGCGACCGCGCACCTCGACTCCGAGTCCGAGGCCGCCGTGCAGGCCGCACTCGACGAGGCCCTCGTCGGCCGCACGTCGCTCGTCATCGCGCACCGCCTGTCGACGGTCCGCCGCGCCGACTCGATCGTCGTCGTCGACCGCGGCCGGGTCGTCGAGCACGGCACGCACGACGAGCTCGTCGCGCGCGGCGGCCTGTACGCCGACCTCTACCGCACCCAGTTCGCGGCGGACACGGTCGCCACCCCCTGACCCGTCAGCCGCGCGACGTGCGGACGAGGCCGCCCGCGACCGTCTGGACGAGCGCGTCCTCGACCGCCGCCGCCCGCCAGTCGGGGCGCAGCGCGTCGGGGCCGTCCGTCGCCGCCCACCGCCGCCAGGCGACCCCGGCGTAGGACCCGGCGTACGCCGCAGCCAGCCCGACGAGCCCCGCGACGACGTGCGCCCCGACGCTCCGCCGCTCGACGACCGACAGCGCGACCGCACCGAGCGCTCCCCCGACGAGGCGTCCGGTGAAGGCCGGGAACTCCGTCCGCGGCGGCGCCGACGGCAGCTTGTCCCCGGCCGTCTCGCCCAGCACCGCGACCGCCGCGAGCCCGCGCAGGACCGCCGCACCGGGGCCGTGCCGCCCACGGGTGGCCGCCCCCACGGGCACGCGGATCGCTGCAGAGGCTCGCCCGCCGACGGCGAGCCCGAGGACGGCGGACCGGATCACCACACCCATGCGCCGTGTCTACGCGCCCGACGCCGCCCCGGCATCCCGGGACGCACGGCTCAGCGGAAGCGGCCCAGGTGGATGCCGGCGAACGCGAGGGCGGCGACCGACTCGCCGTCCCGGATCGTGCCGTCCGCGACGAGGCGCAGGACGTCGGCGAACGGCACGGTCCGCACGGTGTCGATCCCCTCCTCGACCCGCCCGCGACCGTCGTCGGCGACGCGCGACAGACCCCGCGCGAGGAACACGTGCTCCGGCGCGTTCGCGATGCCGTTGAGCGCGTCCATGCGCCCGACGGCCGTCCACTCGCACGCGACCAGCCCGGTCTCCTCGACGAGCTCGCGCTGCGCGGCGGCCAGCGGGTCCTCGCCGTCGGTCCCGCCCGCGGGCACCTCGACCGACTCGGCGCCGGTCGCGTACCGCCGCTGCGACACCAGCACGACCTGGTCGTCGTCCGTCAGCGCGACGACGAACACCGACGCGTGGCGCACCTCGACGACGCCGTAGACGCCGGGCTCGCCGTCGGGCCGGACGACGTCGTCCTCGCGGACCCGGATCCAGCGGTTCTCGTAGACGACGCGGCTGCCGGTGGTCGTCCAGCCGGCGTGAGCGCTCACAGGTCGGCGGGGTCGACGAGGAAGTCGGCGTCGTCGGCGATCTCCCCGCCGAGGACGGCGTGCAGCGCGCGCGTGACGGCCTGCACCTGCGGGGCGGCGCGCCCGCGCGCGACCTTGTGCGGGAACGAGGGCTTCTCCATCTCGAGCTCCTCGACGAGGAGCGGCTCCCAGTGCACGCGGTACGCGACGACGCCGTCGGCGGTCCACGGCAGGTCGCGCAGCAGCGGCGGGAGCTCGGTCTCGGCGGCGGCCTCGACGGAGATGGTGCCGTCGACGCCGAGGTCGACGAGGACGCCGTACGACTCGGCGGGCGGCGGCGACGCGATCATGAGCTCGTCGAACGCGGCGGCCTCGGCCATCAGGCGCGCGCGCTCGGCCTCGTCGTGGACGCCGTGCTGCTCGAGCGCGGCGCGCAGCCCGGACCCGCCGGCCTCGGTGATCCCGCCGGCGCCGCTGGTCGAGCCACGCCCGACGCCCGCCATGGGCCCGGTCCAGCGCGACGTCGGCTCGGACAGCCGGGCGCGCGGCACGACGGTCTGCACGACGGCGAGCGCCTCGGCGGGCTCGAGCCACCGGTCGGTGAGCAGCGTCAGGTCGATCGCGCCGTCGACGTCGGGCGTGAGCACGACGCCCGAGCCGCCGATCCGGACGGCGCCGCCGAGCCGCCGCGCGCACGCGACGAGCCACTGCACGACGCGCTCCTCCTCGCGGACGGGGAGCCCGTCGGGGAACGCGCGCTTGAGGCCGTCGCGGTCGCCGCCGGGGTAGGGACGCTCGCCGCGCTCGCGCGGGCAGTCGAGGTCGTAGACGACGGTGGTCGCCGCGGGCAGCCCGAGGCCGACGGCGTCCTCGGAGGACACGGCGAACGGCCCGCTCAGGCGGGACAGCCGGGCGAGACGCAGCGCGCGGACGGGCACGGCGGTGACGGCACGGATGCCGAGCGCGGCGGTCACGGGCCGCACGAACCCGCGCTGCTGAGGCACGTCCTGCGTCGACTCCTCCCAGTGCGCCTGGGCGAAGCGGGAGATCGCGAGGACCTCGACCTCGTCGGCGGCGATCCCCTCGGGCAGCCCGAGGAGGTGCCGGTCGCGGAGCGTGGCGTCGGCGACGTTGAGCCGGGGCAGCGCGTCGGCCATGCGGTTCAGACCTGCGTCCGGTGGAACGACTGGAAGGACCGCGACGCGGTCGGACCGCGCTGGCCCTGGTACCGCGAGCCGTACGCGGCGGAGCCGTAGGGCTGCTCGGCGGCGGACGTCAGGCGGAAGAAGCAGAGCTGGCCGATCTTCATGCCGGGCCACAGCAGGATCGGCAGGGTCGCGACGTTCGACAGCTCGAGCGTCACGTGCCCGGAGAATCCGGGGTCGATGAACCCGGCGGTCGAGTGCGTGAGGAGCCCGAGCCGGCCGAGCGACGACTTGCCCTCGAGCCGCGCGGCGACGTCGTCGGGCAGCGTGACCTGCTCGTACGTGGACCCGAGGACGAACTCGCCGGGGTGCAGCACGAACGGCTCGCCGTTCTCGACCTCGACGAGGCGCGTGAGGTCGGGCTGGTCGACCGACGGGTCGATCACCGGGTACTTGTGGTTGTCGAACAGGCGGAAGAACCTGTCGAGGCGCACGTCGATGCTGGACGGCTGGAGCATCGCCGGCTCGTACGGTTCGAGGCCGACGCGGCCCGACTCGAGCTCGGCCCTGATGTCACGGTCGGAGAGCAGCACGGGCCCACGGTAGTCGCCCGGACGCCCGTCCGGTTCACCCCGTCCGGGGCTGTGTGCACGTGTCATCCACACGCCTCGCACGGACGTGCGGAGGTGCGACGTTCTCGATATCGCGTGTGGCGGCTATCATCCTTCCGTGAGGCGCGTGGGAGCGCTCTCGCACCGACCAGACGCCGCGTCAGACATCCCGACGACGGACCGCGCCGACGCGGATCCACGGGGAGGCGGGCACGGACGTCTCCGAGCACCCGAGGAATGCCCCATGCGGTTCGGCCACTTCGACGACGCGGCGCGCGAGTACGTCATCACGACGCCCCACACCCCCTACCCGTGGATCAACTACCTCGGGTCGGAGCAGTTCTTCTCGCTGCTCTCGCACCAGGCGGGCGGCTACTCGTTCTACCGCGACGCCAAGATGCGCCGGCTCACGCGGTACCGCTACAACAACATCCCCGCCGACGCGGGCGGCCGCTACCTGTACGTCAACGACGGCGGCGACGTGTGGACGCCGTCGTGGCTCCCGGTGAAGGCGGACCTCGACCGCTTCGAGGCGCGGCACGGCCTGGGCTACTCGAAGATCACGGGTGAGCGGAACGGCCTGCGCGTGCAGACCCTGTTCTTCGTGCCGCTCGGCGAGAACGCCGAGGTGCAGAAGGTCACCGTCACGAACACGTCCGACGCCCCGAAGACGGCGACGCTGTTCTCGTTCGTGGAGTTCTGCCTGTGGAACGCGCAGGACGACCAGACGAACTACCAGCGCAACCTGTCGATCGGCGAGGTCGAGGTCGAGCACGATGGCCCGCACGGCTCGGCGATCTACCACAAGACCGAGTACCGCGAGCGCCGCGACCACTACGCCGTGTTCGGCGTGAACACGCGCGCGGACGGCTTCGACACCGACCGCGACACGTTCGTCGGCGCGTACAACTCGCTCGGCGAGGCCGCGGTGCCGCGTGCCGGGAAGTCCGCGGACTCGGTCGCCTCCGGCTGGTACCCGATCGGCTCGCACTCCGTCGCGGTGACGCTGGCCCCCGGTGAGTCCCGCGAGCTCGTCTACGTCCTCGGCTACCTGGAGAACCCGGTCGAGGAGAAGTGGGCCGACGACGCGCACCAGGTCGTCAACAAGGCACCCGCGCACGCGCTGCTGGGCCGGTTCGCGACGAGCGAGCAGGTCGACGCGGCGCTCGAGGCGCTCAACGCCTACTGGACGAACCTGCTGTCGACGTACTCGGTGTCGAGCACGGACGAGAAGCTCGACCGGATGGTCAACATCTGGAACCAGTACCAGTGCATGGTCACGTTCAACATGTCGCGCTCGGCGTCGTTCTTCGAGACGGGCATCGGCCGCGGCATGGGCTTCCGCGACTCCAACCAGGACCTGCTGGGCTTCGTGCACCTGATCCCGGAGCGTGCGCGCGAGCGGATCATCGACATCGCGTCGACGCAGTTCGCGGACGGCTCGGCGTACCACCAGTACCAGCCGCTGACGAAGCGCGGGAACAACGACATCGGCTCGGGCTTCAACGACGACCCGCTGTGGCTCATCGCCGGCGTCGCCGCGTACATCAAGGAGTCCGGCGACTGGGGCATCCTCGACGAGCCCGTGCCGTTCGACAACGAGCCCGGCTCCGAGGTCCCGCTGTTCGAGCACCTCACGCGCTCGTTCCAGTTCACGGTCCAGAACCGCGGCCCGCACGGCCTGCCGCTCATCGGCCGCGCCGACTGGAACGACTGCCTCAACCTCAACTGCTTCTCGACGACGCCCGGCGAGTCGTTCCAGACGACCGAGAACCAGGCGGGCGGCGTCGCGGAGTCGGTGTTCATCGCGGCGCAGTTCGTGCTGTACGGCGCCGAGTACGCGACCCTCGCGGAGCGTCGCGGCCTGGCCGACGTCGCGACCGAGGCGCGCAAGTACGTCGACGAGGTCCGCGCCGCGGTGCTCGACCACGGCTGGGACGGCCAGTGGTTCCTGCGGGCCTACGACTACTACGGCAACCCGGTCGGCACGGACGCGAAGCCCGAGGGCAAGATCTGGATCGAGCCGCAGGGCTTCGCCGTCATGGCGGGCATCGGCGTGGGCGACGGCCCGGCGGACGCGGACGCCCCGGCGATCAAGGCGCTCGACTCGGTCAACGAGATGCTCGGCACCCCGCACGGCCTGGTGCTCCAGTACCCCGCGTACACGACGTACCAGATCGAGCTCGGCGAGGTCTCGACGTACCCGCCCGGCTACAAGGAGAACGGCGGCATCTTCTGCCACAACAACCCCTGGGTGATCATCGCCGAGACGGTCGTGGGGCGCGGTGCGCAGGCGTTCGACTACTACAAGCGGATCACCCCGGCGTACCGCGAGGAGATCTCCGACACGCACAAGCTCGAGCCGTACGTGTACGCGCAGATGATCGCGGGCAAGGAGGCGTCGCGCGCCGGCGAGGCGAAGAACTCCTGGCTGACGGGTACGGCGGCGTGGAACTTCGTCGCGGTGTCGCAGTACCTGCTGGGCGTCCGCCCGGACTACGACGGCCTGGTCGTGGACCCGCAGATCGGTCCGGACGTCCCGTCGTACACGGTGACCCGCGTGGCGCGCGGCGCGACGTACGAGATCACGGTGACGAACTCGGGTGCTCCCGGGGCCCGCGGGACGCTCACGGTCGACGGCGCCCCCGTCGAGGGCAACACCGTGCCGTACGCCCCTGCCGGCACGACCGTCCGCGTCGCGGTCACGGTCTGAGCGCGGCGACGCGGGACGGGGCGGGGACATGACGTTGCTCGACGCGGCGCCGACCGAGGTGCGGACGGACGACCCGCGGGTCGTCACGATCGCGGACGGCGCCTGGGAGGTCGACGTCCTGCCGGGCACCGGCGCGTCCTTGGCGGCGGGCCGCATCCGCACGTCCGACGGCGTGTGGCGGGACCTGCTGCGCCCGACGAGCCGCGGCGGCCGCGGGGTGGTCGAGAAGTGCGCGAGCTTCCCGATGATCCCGTGGTCCAACCGCGTCCGCGACGGCGTCCTGACGTTCAACGGCCGTTCGCACCGGCTGCAGCGCGACTGCGCGGACGGCACCGCGATCCACGGTGCCGTCCGCTACGCCCGCTGGGACGTGCTCGACCGCACACCGGGGTCGGTCACGGTCGGGATCGACACGCGTGAGCACGTGGGGATCAACTTCCCGTGGCACTTCACGTCGACGATCACGTACGCGGTGCGCGGCGGGCGGTTCGAGGTGACGACCACGCTCCGCAACGTCGACGTCGAGGCGTTCCCGGGTGGCTTCGGCCACCACCCGTACTTCCAGCGTGCGCTCGCCCCCGTCGGCGCCGTGGCCCCGCGCCCGCTGGGCCACCCGGTCGTGCAGGTGCCGGCGCACGCGTGCTACCCGGGCGTCCCGATGCCGACGGGCCCGTCCGGCCCGCTGACACCGCGCGCCGACTTCCTCGCGCCGCGGGTGCTCGACGGCGCGTTCATCGACGACGTCTACAACGCGCGCGACACCGAGAAGCCGATCACGATCCGGTACGCGCAGCCCGACGTGCTCGTCGAGCTCACGGCCGACCCGGTGTACGAGCACCTCGTGTTCTACGCGCCGCGCGGCCGCGCGTACTTCGCGATCGAGCCCGCGACGAACGTCAACGACGGCGTCGCGCTGTTCGAGGCGGGCGTCCCCGGCACCGGGATCTTCGTGCTGGAGCCGGGCGAGGAGCGCACGGGGACCTTCGCGGTCACGGTCACGGTCTGATCTGCCGCCGACGCCCGGGTCGCACGACGGTGCGCCCGGGCGTCGTCGCGTCCGCGGCTCGGCGTCGGCGCGGCGATATGGTCACCGTCACTGACGGTCACCGCTGATGACCGTCACGTTCGCTGACGAGAGGCCGTGCCATGTCGACCGACGCCCCCGCCGACCTCGGCGCCCTCGCCGCGCGGCTGCGCGCCGCGATCGACCAGGAGACCGCCCACCACCTCGCAGCGGCGGGGCACGCCGACCTCCGCCCGCCGCACCGCGCGGTCCTCGCGGCGCTCGACGACGCCGGGAGCCGGGCCACCGCGATCGGACGCCGGACCGGCCAGCACAAGCAGGTCGTCGGGACGTCCGTCGACGAGCTCGAGGCCCTCGGCTACGTCGAGCGGCAGCCCGACCCCGTCGACCGCCGCGCCAAGCTCGTCGTCCCCACCGCGCGCGGCCTCGACGCGCGCCGCGTGCTGGCCACGACCGCCGCGACGATCGCCGACCGGCACCGCGAGGCGGTCGGCGACCGCATCTTCACGCTCTTCACCCGCGTGCTCGGCGACGTCGCCGAGCGTCAGGAGGCGTGGCGGGCGCCCGGTCCCTGACGCGCCGCAAGGTCGCCCGACGTCACGCACGGGCGGGACGGGCGCACGGGCCCTGCGCCTCGCCCGCCCTGCATCGCTCGTCCCGGACGCGGCGGGGGCCGCTCGTCCCGGACGCGACGGGGGCACGTCGCCCTCAGAGGTCGAGGACGAGCGTCGCGCCCCAGTCGTGCGTGCGCTCGCGACGGAACCCGACGCGCTCGTAGAACGCGATCGCCCCGGTGTTGCGCGCGTCGACGCCCAGGTGCAGGCCGGTCACGCCGCGGGCCCGGAGCGCGTCGGCCAGCGCCTCGATCAGCCGACGTCCCCACCCCTGCCCCTGCGCGCGGGGCAGCAGGTCGATGTGCAGGTGGGCGGGGTACCGGTCGTACAGCTCGTCGGGGCCGGCGGCCCCCTCGTGGATGCGGCGGACCAGCACGTGGTCCTCGGTGCCGTCGCCCGGGTCGTCGACCACGGGGTGCTGCGCGCGCAGCACCGGCCACCAGTGCGCGTCGAGCCACGCGTCGAACGCGGGCGTGTCGGCCGTCCCGACGACGTAGCCGACGACCCCCTCGTCGTCGACCACGACGAACGTCAGACCGGGGTCCGCGACCGGGTACGGGCCGGCGTACAAGTGCGCCAGCAGGTCGGGGTTCCGGTACAGGTGCGTCGCGTCGCCGCCGGCGGCGCCGGTGAGCAGGCAGATGCGGTACATCGCCGCCAGGTCGGACGGGTGGTACGGGCGGAGCACGGCAGCCATGCGCCCGACCTTCTCACGCCCGGCCTCGCACGTGGCTTCGCGCGGCACGCGGTGCCGGGTATGCTGTCGGGGCCGACGACGGCGACCGACCCCTCGGGGCTCTGCGAGCCCCTGACGAGCGCAGAGGTCGCCGACCGGACGGTCACGCGGGTGTAGTTCAATGGTAGAACTTCAGCTTCCCAAGCTGATGGCGCGGGTTCGATTCCCGTCACCCGCTCCACGCGTCACGGCCGGTACCCCTCGGGTGCCGGCCGCCGTCGTATCCGGGCGCGTGCGTCACTCGTCCGTGTAGTCGGGATCGACGGCCCGGATGAAGTCGCGGACCGAGGTCGACGGGTTGGCCGGTTGCGAAGTCCCGTCGCGGGCGTGTCGCTCGTCGAGAAGCCGCGAGCGGCGCGCCGCGGCGAACCGCCGATCGAGGAACGCGGCCGCATCGATCGTCTTTCCTGAGACCCCCGCGAGGTCGCGCGCTGCCGTCACCGCCTGCCGGGTCGTCATCGCGGCCGTCTGGTCACGCTCGTGGAGCAGGAGCCAGAGCTCGAAGCAGGGGTGAGACAGCGCGACATGGACGCCGGAGGCCGCCGCGAGCGCGATCGCCTCATCCAGCCGAGGGTGCGGCTTGGGCGCCTCGACGTCGAAGATGCACCAGACCTCGTCGACCTCCGGATCGCGAGATCTCTCTGCTGCAGCCGTCACGAGCGGCAGCGGGACGGCGTGTCGCGGGTCCAGCTCGATCACCACGGCGGAACGGTCACGCACGGCCTGGAGTCGCCTCAGGCCCGCCACGTAGGCCGGTTCCGTCTCCGAGCCCTCGCAGAAGACGACGACCGTCTTCCGCTCGGGTCTCGTCCCGACGCGGCGGGTCAGCGAGCGGGCCCGCGCTCCACGACGCACGCGGACTATCCGATCAGGCCGAGCGCACGGAAGAGGCCTGTCCGGTCGATGTCGGGCACGGCACCGAACCGTCCGTGGAGGTACGCGTCGGCGAGATTCTGCGACCGTCGGACCCGCTCACCGGCGAACTCCGAGAGTGCCCCCAGACGAGTCGCGCCGCTGGAGAGCTTCTCGGTCAGCCACACCTCGTCGCGGTTGAGCTCGTCGAGCAGCTGCGTGTCGTGCGCACTGAAGACGAGCTGGGCGCCGCGCGGATTCGTCGAGCGCTCGCCGAACAGCCTGAGAACCTGGGCGGAGAGCGTCGGGTGCAGGCTGGCGTCGAGCTCGTCGATCACGATCAAAGAGCCTTGTCCGAGCGCACGGACGACGGGTCCGATCAGACGGAACCACGTCCGTGTCCCCTGCGACTCGACCTCCAAGTCGAAGGGCACACGCGCGTCGTCCCCGCGATGGACCAGCTGGAGTCGCCTGTCGGGCATCGTCGTTCCGTCCGGCATCAGGTGCTCGAAGTTGACGACCTTCACGTCCTCGACCCCGAGGTCGGCCATCCTGAGCAGCTCGAGTGCCAGTTCTCGTCCTCGGTGTCGGTTCACGGCGGGGTCGTCCGGGCCGAAGAGGGGATCCTGCGCTTCACGGGGGTCCAGCAGTCGCGACGTGGAGGCGTACGAGAAACCCCAGGACGCGAAGACGCGATTCCGCAGCGGGACGGCGCCAGGGATGATCGTCTGCGCGTCGAGGAGCTCTCGCGCGAAGCGAGCCGTCTTCGGCTCGTCGAACCGGCGCGCGGTCGACAGCGCGAGCGACCGCGGGGTGATGAGCTCGCGGGCTCCGGACAGCGCACCGAGTCCCCGCGCGAGGACGAGCCCCTGGCCGCGGCGCTCGAACACACGGCGACGTCGGCGCTCCGGGTACTCGAACAACGCCTCGTGCTCGACCCTGTCGGACGAGACCTCGAGCTCGTACTCGAAGCGCACCCCGTCGATCGAGGCGTCGAGGACGAACTCCGCCGTGCCGCTGGGCCAGGCGGCGAACGCGAACGGCTCGAACGGGATCTCCTCGTCCCACAACCGGATCGAGTCCTGGACGGCCGAGCGAAGCCAGCCCAGAGCGGCGAGCACGTTCGACTTCCCTGAGGCGTTCGGACCGTAGATCGCCGCACGCGTCAACAGGCTCTCGCCCAGACCAGCGATCTCGTGAGCCGCTTCGCGGTCACGGTCGATGGCCACCATCGAGAGCTCGACGGGCTCGGCGATCGACCGGAAGTTGCTGGCGGCGAAGCGGATCAGCATGGCGCCGAGCATACAGGCGCGATGTCGACAGATGCTCGATCTCGTCGAAGCATGACGAGATCATCGCTGTAACGACACCGGTCGCGCAGACAGCGGGGCAACGCCGCTGGGCGGGCTCGACGGAGCGGCTACTCGGCGGCGGGGTTCCACCCCGGCATGCCGGGCCAGTGCGCCCACTCCTCGAAGTGCCGGACGCGCCCGTCGCCCGCGAACCGCAGGATCCACAGGTCGCGGTACTCGTGCGGCTCGTCGCCGCCGTACTGGACGTCCACCCGCACGACGGCGGTGTCGCCCTGCACCGCGACGGGCGCGGCGTGCATGGTGAACGCGGAGTCGTCGGGCCAGAACTCGCGGACGGCGTCGATCCCCGTGAGGCCGTCGTCGTAGGCGGACCGCAGGTAGCGCACGTCGTCGGTGAAGAGCTGGCCGAGACCCGCCACGTCGTTGCCGCGCCACGCCCGCTCGTACCCGTCGACCCACGTCATGACGTCCATGCCGTCGAGTGTGGCGCCGAGCGCCGCGCTCCGCACCGGCTGCCGCGTCGACCGTCGCCACGGCATCTCCGACCAGGGCGGACGTCCAGTTGGGGACGTCCCGTGAAGGGGCCGACGAGGGCCTTGTGACACGCCCGACGCCGTCGAGAGGGTGGGCGCGGCGCGTGCCGGCCGACAGGTCGCACAGGGGCGGCCGACGGCACGCCGGCAGGGGGAAGCATGCAGTTGCGCAGATCAGCACGCACGCTCGTCGCGGCGCTCGCCGCACTGACCGCCGCCGCCGCGGTCGTCCCGACGGCGACGGCGGCGTCCGCGGCACCCACCGGTGGTGGGGACACGACGTCCCGGTCCGAGGCCGCACGCGTCGACCGGGTGAAGGCCCCGGACCTCGGGTGGTTCGACTGCAGCCCGCTGTTCGGCTCGACGGCCGAGTGCGGGGTGGCAGCGCTCCCGCTCGACTACGACGAGCCGCGCGGCGCGACGACCGAGGTCGCGGTGCTGCGGATCCCGGCGTCCGACCCGGCGCGGAAGATCGGCACCCTCTTCCTCAACCCCGGCGGTCCCGGTGGTTCGGGCGTCGAGATCGCCGCCGTGGCCCCGCAGTTCCTCAGCCCCGAGCTGCTCGCCCGGTTCGACGTCGTCGGCATCGACCCGCGCGGCACGAACTTCAGCAGCAACGTGCAGTGCTTCAAGGACGTGGGCCAGCAGGCGGCCGCGCTGTCCGGCCTGCTCGACGTCGCGTTCCCCGTGGACTACGCGGAGACGAAGGCCGCGGTCGCGTCGTCGGAGAAGTTCGGCCGGGCCTGCTCGACGACGGGCAAGCCGCTGTCCGGGTCGATGTCGACCGCCGAGGTCGCGCGTGACATGGACGTGCTGCGGCGGACGTTCGGCGACGCGCAGCTCACGTACCTGGGCTTCTCGTACGGCTCGTACCTGGGCAGCGTGTACGCGAACCTCTTCCCCGACCGGGTCCGCTCGCTCGTGATCGACGGGGTGCTCGACCCGACGGCGTGGGCGGGGACGCCGGCGACGGCGTCGGTGCCGCAGACGCAGCGGCTGCGCTCCGGCGAGGGCGCGTCGAAGGCGCTCCAGGAGATCCTCGACCGGTGCGCCGACGCCGCGGACGTGTGCCAGACCGCGTCGCTCGGCGAGCCGCACGCGGTCTACGAGCAGGTGATCGACGGCCTCCGGCAGCAGCCGGTGGACATCGTGGACCCGGAGACGGGCGAGGTCCTGTTCACGCTCACCTACGCGACCTTCATCTCCTTCCTGCTGTCCGACCTGTACGCGCCCGACGGCTGGCAGTGGGTCGACTCCGACATCTCCTTCGTCGCGTCGCTCCAGGCCGGCGGCACGGGCACGCCCGAGGGGGCCGAGGCGAACGCCGCCCTCCTCGACCGCTTCCGCACGCTGCAGGCCGAGCAGGACGCCGCGGCCGCGCAGGAGGCCGCGCAGCGCGCGTCGCTGGGCCTGGGCTTCCCGTACCCGAACGGCCTCGACGCGTTCCAGTCGGTGCTGTGCACCGACGGGCTCAACCCGTCGAAGGCGTCGCAGTGGCCGGCCGCGGCCAAGCGGGCCGACGCGGACGCGCCGGGCTTCGGACCGCTGTGGACGTGGGCGTCGGCGCCGTGCGCGACGTCGACGTGGACCGTCAAGGACGAGGACGCGTACCGCGGACCGTTCACGCGCTCGTCGGCGCACCCCGTGCTCGTCGTCGGCAACTACTGGGACCCGGCGACGAACTACGACGGCGCGGTCGGCGCGGACGCGGTCCTCGGCAGCAGCCGCCTGCTGTCGAGCGACAGCTGGGGACACACGGCCTACGGGACGTCGGCGTGCGTGACCGACGCGGTCGACGGCTACCTGCTCGACGGGACGCTGCCCGACGAGGGCACGGTGTGCGTCGGTGACGCGCAGCCGTTCGTCGTGCCGGACCAGGCGCGCAGGGCCGCACCGCAGCGTGCGCTGCCGCCGGTCGTGCCGCCGCTCCCGGGCGCCGCGCCGCGCGGCTGACGCGGGTCGGGCCCGCACGACGCGGGACACGAGGGCCGGGTGCCGTCCGACGGCGCCCGGCCCTCGTGCGCCCGTGGGCGGGGTCGCCCTCGCGTTGACGGCACCCGGAGGCGGGAGAACACTCCGAAGCATGCGGACCCCCGCGGGCGACGGCGCCCGTGGCGCGGCGGGTGCACGGCCCGGACGGACGGCGCACCACGGACGGCGGTGCCCATGTCCCCGGTCGACGACTACCGCGACCTGCTCGACGCGGCCCGGCACCGGGCGGTCGAGTGGCTCGACCAGGTGCCGGAGCGCCCGATCCCCCCGGCCGCGGACGTCGGGGAGGTCAAGGACGCGCTCGGGCGGACCCTGCCGGAGTCGACGCAGGACCCGCGCGCGGTGCTGGACCGCCTCGCGGACGCGGTGGAGCCGGGGCTGCTGGCGAGCCAGTCGCCGCGGTTCTACGGGTGGGTGATCGGCGGCACGTACCCGGTCGCGCTGGCCGCCGACTGGCTCGTGAGCACGTGGGACCAGAACGGCGGCATGCGGTACGCGAGCCCGAGCACGACGGCCGTCGAGGACCTCGCGGGTGAGTGGCTGCTGGACCTGCTGGGTCTGCCGGCCGCGTCGGCGGTCGGCTTCGTGACGGGTGCGACGACGGCGAACCTCGTCGGGCTCGCCGCGGGTCGCGAGCACGTGCTGCGCAAGGCCGGCTGGGACGTCAACGCGGAGGGGCTGACGGGTGCGCCGCGCGTGCGGCTGATCGCGGGTGCGGAGCGGCACGGGTCGGTGGACCTCGCGGCGCGGTACCTCGGGCTGGGCGCGGCCCGGCTCGTCGCCGCTGACGGCCAGGGGCGCATCGCCGTCGACGCGCTGGCCGACGCGCTCGCCGACGGCGAGGGGCCGGCGATCGTCTGCCTGCAGGCGGGCAACGTGCACTCGGGCGCGTTCGACGACGTGGGCGCGGCGGTCGCGGCCGCGCACGAGGCCGGTGCGTGGGTGCACGTCGACGGCGCGTTCGGGCTGTGGGCGGCGGCGTCACCGCGGCTCGCGCACCTCACGCACGGCTACGAGACGGCCGACTCGTGGGCCACCGACGCGCACAAGACGCTCAACGTGCCGTACGACAGCGGCATCGCGATCGTCGCGGACCGTGACGCGGCGCGCACGGCCCTCGGCATCCGCGCGAGCTACCTCGTCGCCGCCGAGACCAGCGACCCGCACGAGACGGTCCCCGAGATGTCCCGGCGGTCGCGGGGGGTACCCGTGTGGGCGACGCTCGCGTGGCTCGGGCGGCAGGGCGTCGCGGCGCTGGTCGAGCGGCTGGCCGACGGCGCGACCGCGCTGGCCGAGGGGCTCGCGCAGGTCGACGGCGTCGAGGTCGTCAACGACGTCGTCTACACGCAGGTGTGCGTCGCGCTGGCCGACGACGCGCGCACGCAGGCGGTGTCGGCGGCGCTGCGCGACGAGGGTGTCGCGTACGCGTACACGTCGCACTGGCAGGGCCGGGACGTGGTCCGGTTCTCGGTGAGCAACTGGGCCACGGACGCCGCGGAGGTCGCGGCGACCGTCGAGGCGGTGCGGCGCGCGGTCGCGTCCGTGGGCGGAGGCTGACGCCGTGCCCCGCACGGGCCGGAGCACGGCGTCGTCGCACGTCACACGACCGCAACACGGCCGTGCCGATGCCGTCACCGTGCAGGACGACGCTGAGGACATGACCCCCGTGCCCCCGCCCGAGGCGCCGTCCCGGGCCGATGTGGCGCTCACGCGCCCGCACCACGGCTCCGACGCGCAGCACCGCTCGGCGTTCCCGGCGATCGCGAGCTACGCGTTCCTGTCGGACTGCGAGTCGAACTGCCTGATCTCGCCGTCGGGCGCGGTCGAGTGGATGTGCGTGCCGCGGCCGGACTCGCCGAGCGTGTTCGCGGCGATCCTCGACCGGGCGGCCGGGTCGTTCCGCGTCGGGCCGCACGGCATCCGCGTGCCGACGGCGCGGCGCTACCTGCCGGGCACCCTCGTGCTGGAGACGACGTGGCAGACGCCGACGGGCTGGCTCGTGGTGCGCGACGCGATGGTCATGGGCCCGTGGCACAACAACGACGAGCGGTCGGCGACGCACCGCCGCACGCCGACGGACGACGACGCCGAGCACATCCTGCTGCGCACGATCACGTGCGTGAGCGGGACGGTCGACCTGCAGGTCGAGTGCGAGCCGTCGCTGGACTACGGCTGCGGGCACACCGAGTGGGAGTACACCGGCGCGGACTACCACGCGGTGCGCACGGTCCCGCAGGAGGACGGTGCGCTCAGCCTGACGCTGACGTCGAGCCTGCGGCTGGGCGTCGACGGGCGGGCGGCGTCGGCCCGGACGCGGATGTCGAACGGCGACAAGGCGTTCGTCGCGCTCTCGTGGTCGCCGCTGCCGGCGCCGCGCACGTGGGAGCAGGCGTCGGACATGTCGTGGCGCACGCAGGAGTACTGGCGCGAGTGGATCACGCTCGGCGTCTTCCCGGACCACCCGTGGCGGACGTACCTGCAGCGGTCGGCGCTCACCCTCAAGGGTCTGACGTACGCGCCCACGGGCGCGCTGCTCGCGGCGGCCACCACGTCGCTGCCCGAGACGCCCGGCGGCGAGCGGAACTGGGACTACCGCTACGCGTGGATCCGCGACTCGACGTTCGCGCTGTGGGGGCTCTACACGCTCGGGCTGGACCGCGAGGCGAACGACTTCTTCGCGTTCATCCACGACGTGTGCCGGGACAACAAGGACCTGCAGATCATGTACGGCGTCGGCGGTGAGGAGCGGCTCGACGAGTCGGAGCTCGGGCACCTGTCCGGGTACGAGGGCGCGCAGCCGGTCCGCGTCGGGAACGCGGCGTTCGACCAGGCGCAGCACGACGTGTGGGGGGCCGTCCTCGACTCGGTGTACCTGCACGCCAAGTCCCGCGAGCAGCTCCCCGAGTCGCTGTGGCCCGTGCTGAAGCGGCAGGTCGAGGCCGCGATCCGGCACTGGCACGAGCCCGACCGCGGCATCTGGGAGGTCCGCGGCGAGCCGCAGCACTTCACCGCGTCGAAGCTCATGTGCTGGGTCGCCCTCGACCGCGGCGCCCGGCTCGCGCGCATGCACGACGAGCACGACTTCGCCGAGCAGTGGGCCAAGCTCGCGGCCGAGATCCACGCCGACATCTGCCGCAACGGCGTCGACGCGCGCGGGGTGTTCGTCCAGCGGTACGGCTCCGACGCGCTCGACGCGTCCCTGCTGCTCGTCCCGCTGCTGCGGTTCCTGCCGCCCGACGACCCGCGGGTGCGCGCGACCGTCCTCGCGATCGCCGACGAGCTCACCGTCGACGGCCTCGTCCTGCGGTACCGCGTCGAAGAGACCGACGACGGGCTGGAGGGCGAGGAGGGCGCGTTCACGATCTGCTCGTTCTGGCTGGTCAGCGCCCTGGTGGAGATCGGCGAGCTCGAACGCGGGCGCGCGCTGTGCGAGCGGCTGCTGTCGTTCGCGTCGACGCTCAACCTGTACGCCGAGGAGATCGACACCCGGACGGGTCGGCACCTCGGCAACTTCCCGCAGGCGTTCACCCACCTGGCGCTCATCAACGCGGTCATGCACGTCGTCCGTGCCGAGGAGCGCGCGGGGCACGACGGGATCCACTTCGAGCCCCCCAACCGCGGCGGCTGACCCCTCCCGCGTCTCCCGCTCCCTCGACCGCGCGCGACGTCGTGCGGCGCCGGCGACGGTCGCCACCGACGCGCGGCGACGTCGCACCCCCGCCTGGCGGGGGCGATGGGACAGACTCTTCCCCGTGACGGACCTGCTCTCGACGCCGGTGCGACCGGCCGACGGGTCGGACGCGGGCGTCACGCTCGACGACTTCCGCCCCGACTGGTCGCGCGTCGTCGACCCCGGCGACGAGCCGACGACCGCGGACCTGGCCCGTGCGCACGCGGAGGCCGAGCGGCTGCTCGCCGACCACGGCGTCACGTACGGCGCCGACGCACCCGAGGGCGGTGCGCACGCGTGGCGCCTCGACCCGGTCCCGGTGGTGCTCGACGAACCCGAGTGGACGGCGCTCGACGCGGCGCTCGTGCAACGGGCCGAGCTGCTCGACGCGGTCCTGCAGGACGTGTACGGCGCGCGCCGCCTGCTCACGGACCAGCTGCTCCCCCCGACGACCGTGCTGGCGCACCCGGGGTTCCTCCGGCAGGTCGACGGGCTGCGGATGCCGGGCGGGCGCGAGCTCGTGCTCACGGCGACCGACCTGGTGCGGGACGCGTCGGGCGCGTGGTGCGCGGTGGCCGACCGCACGCAGGCGCCGTCGGGCGCGGCCTACGCGATGGAGGACCGCCGCGTCGTCGCGCAGGTCATGGCCGGCGTGTACCGGCAGGCGTCGATCCAGCGGCTCGGACCGTTCTTCCACGCGCTGCGGCAGGCGCTGCGTGACGCGGCACCGCGCGAGTCCGACGAGCCGCGCGTCGCGCTGCTGTCGTCGGGGCCCGCGAGCGAGACGGCGTTCGACCAGGCGTACCTCGCGTCGATGCTCGGGCTGCCGCTCGTCGAGGGCGGTGACCTGCTGGTCCGCGAGGGGCGCGTGTGGATGCGCGGGCTCGACGGGCTGGAGCGCGTCGACGTGCTGCTGCGCCGTGTCGACGCCGAGTGGTGCGACCCTCTCGACCTGCGCGCCGGGTCGCGGCTCGGCGTGCCCGGGCTGGTCCGGGCGGTGCGCGCGGGCACCGTGAGCCTGGTGAACCCGCTGGGCAGCTCCGTGCTGGAGAACCCCGCGCTGCTCGCCTACCTGCCCCGCCTGGCCCGCACGGTCCTCGACCAGGACCTGCTGCTGCCGTCGGCCGCGACGTGGTGGTGCGGCGAGGACTCCGCCCGGCAGCACGTCCTGACGAACCTCGCGCGGC
The DNA here is from genome assembly GCF_028583725.1 of Cellulomonas fimi. Taxonomy (NCBI): domain Bacteria; kingdom Bacillati; phylum Actinomycetota; class Actinomycetes; order Micrococcales; family Cellulomonadaceae; genus Cellulomonas; species Cellulomonas fimi. The sequence continues at coordinate 4,163,620 of NZ_CP110680.1, forward strand.
TCGTGCTGCTGCCGACCGCGCGCGGCACCGACGGCGGCGCGGTCCTCGGCTGGACGCTCGGGCACCGCGAGCGCGCCGACCTCGCGGCCCGGATCGCCGCGGAGCCGTGGGCGTGGGTGGGTCAGGAGCCCGTCGGCCCGGCCGGTCCGGTCGTCGACGGCTCGCCGGTGGGCGTGGGCTCCGACCTGACGTCCGCCGACGGCGTCGGGCCCGCGGACCTGGGGCCGCGCGCCGCGGTCCTGCGGACGTTCGCCGTGGCGCACCGGTCGACGTACACGGTGATGGCGGGCGGGCTCGCGCGGGTCGCCCCGCAGGCGGTCGTGTCGTCGTCGACCGGGGCGAGCGCCAAGGACGTGTGGGTTCTCGCGTCGTCGGCGGAGCCCGCGGTCGAGCCGGCGGACGAGACGCCCGCGGAGACGGTCGTCGCGCGCATCCCCGCGACGGGCATCTCGCCGCGCACCGCCGAGAACCTGTACTGGATGGGCCGCTACGCCGAGCGTGCGGAGGACCGTGCGCGCGTGCTGCGGGTCGTCGCGGACCGCTGGGACGACTTCCACGCGCGGCCCGCGTCGGCCGGCGGGCGCGCGCTCGCCGTGCTGCTCGCGAGCCTGGTGCCCGATGCATTGCCGGCGGGTCCGACGACGAGCACGGCGACCGCCGCGACGCCCGACGCCGCGGCCGGCACGCCGGAGGGGCGTGCCCCGGACACCGTGCACCCCGTCGCGCCGACGCCACCCGCGCTGCGTGCGCTCGCGCTGGACCCGCGGCTCGACGGGACCGTCGCGCGCTCGGTCCGGCGGATGGCCGGGTGCGCCGCGGCCGTGCGCGACCAGCTCTCGACCGACACGTTCGGGCCGATCGCGCGGATCGAGCGCGCGCTGCGCGACGAGAGGTCCCGGAGCCGCGCGCCGCGATCGGCGTCGTCCGCCGCGGACCTGCGCGCCGTGACGGCGGGGCTGCGGCCCGCGCTCGACGGCGTCCTCGAAGGGCTGCTCGCCGTCGCGGGCATCGCCGCCGAAGGGCTCGTGCGGGACGTCGGCTGGCGGCTGCTCGACGCCGGCCGACGCGTCGAGCGCGCGCAGCACCTCGTCGAGAGCCTGCAGGCGACGCTCGTCGACCAGCGCCCGGTGGCCGTCGACCGCCTGGTGCTGGAGTCGGTGCTCACCACGCACGAGTCCGTCATCACCGCGCGGCGGCGCTACCAGGGCGGCGCGCGCGTGCCACAGGTGCTCGAGCTGCTCGTGCTCGACCGGACGAACCCGCGGTCGCTCGCGTACCAGCTCGCCCGGCTCCAGGAGGACCTCGCCGCGGTGCCCGTCGCGGGCGCGTCGACCGACCAGCGCGACCACCTGCTCGGCGACGTCGTCGCGCTCGTCGACGAGCTCGACCCGGCCGCAGCCTCGGTCGTCGGGGCGGACGGCCGGCGCGTGCGGCTCGCGGAGACGCTCGAGTCGATGCGCTGGCGGCTGCGGTCCGCGGCCGACGAGATCGAGAAGGTGCACTTCGTCCGACCCGCGCCCGGCCAGGCGCTCGAGGACCTCTGGGACGCGCCCGCATGACCCGCACCTACGACCTCGTGCACCGCACGACGTACGCCTACCCGCAGCCAGTGACGGACTCGTACGGCCGCACGACGCTCACGCCCCGCGACGTGCCCGGCCAGGCGTGCCTCGCGACCGCGCTCGAGATCGACCCCGCGCCCGCCGACACCGCCGCGCACGTCGACTACTTCGGCAACCGCACGACGTACTTCGGCGTCACGGAGCCGCACACGCGCCTCGTCGTGACGTCCCGCTCGACGATCGAGGTGTCGCGCGCGCAGCCCGAGCCCGACCGGCTGCCGACGATGCCGTGGGAGGAGGTCGCCGAGTCCGTCCGTGACGGCGTCGCGACCGTCGACGAGCACGCGCTCGTCCGGCTGCGCGAGGCGCTGCTCCCGTCGCCGCACGTGTCCCGCACCCGGTCCGTCCGTGACTTCGCGGCGCCGAGCCTGACCCCGGGCCGCCCGATCGGCGAGGTGCTCGTCGACCTCGCGCACCGCATCCGCACCGAGCTCACCTACCGCTCCGGCTCGACGACGGTGCACACGACGCAGGACCAGCTCCTCGCGCAGCGCGCTGGCGTGTGCCAGGACTTCGCGCACCTCATGATCGCGGCGCTGCGGCTGCACGGGCTGCCCGCCCGCTACTCGAGCGGCTACATCGAGACCCGCCCGCCCGCGGGCCGCGAGAAGCTGCGGGGCGCCGACGCGTCGCACGCGTGGGTGTCGGCGTGGGCGCCGGGGGCCGGGTGGGTCGAGATCGACCCGACCAACGACCAGCTCGTCGACGACCGGTACGTGCTGCTCGGCTGGGGCCGGGACTACCACGACGTGCCGCCGCTGCGCGGCGTGATCTTCACCGAGGGCCGCGGTGCGCACCCGTCGGTCCAGGTCGACCTCGTGCCGGCGGGCAGCGACCCGTTCCTCTGACGTGCGGCCGGCCGGCCGCGGCTCGGACGAGCACGTGTCCGCGACGCTCTGGCGCCCGGTGGCCGTCCGCCGGTGGTCGCGTCAGCGCAGGTCGCGGCCGCGCTCGGCGAGCTCCTCGGGCGGGACGACGAACCCGCCGCTGTCGACGACCGTCCCGCCCGCGACCCGCCACAGCGTCGCCGCGACCCGCGCGACGGACGGCGTCACGCGCGACCGCGCGATGAGGTGGAGTTGCGACGGCTGCTCGGCGAGCAGCTGGGTGCCGTCGGGCGGCTGCCACGCGACGTGGTACGCCCACGTGCCGTACTGGCGCTGGTCGACGGTCGACAGCACGAGCGGCACCTCGCGGGCGCGCGCGGCGCGGATCGTCACGGCGCCGTCGTACTCGAAGCCCGCGGTGACGGAGAACGGCTGGGCCGTCGGGTCCGCCGCGGACGGGGGCGCGAGGTCGGCCGGCCCGATGCGCGCGCCCGCGAGCGCGGGCCGGACCAGCGGGACCACGTCGGGCGGGGCCAGCGGCAGGGACGACCAGAGCGTGAGGTCGACGGCGGCGGCGGGGTCGGGGGCGACGACACGCGAGCCGTCGGCGGGCAGGACGGCGCCGCCGACGCGGCGGGCGGCGGCGACCGTCCACCCCTCCGCGAGGTCGTGCCGGGTCGCGGCCCCGACGGCGCCGGTCTCCTCCGGGTCGTCGCCCGTGCCCAGCGTCCACGCGTCGAGCTCGCGCGCACCGAGCCCGAGCGCGCGGGCGACGGCCTCGTCGAGCCGGACGGGCCCGGCGGTGGCGTCGAGCCGGAGCAGTCCCGTCGTGGGCCGGGGGGCCTCGACGACGATGCCGCGGAACCGCGCGCCGGTGGGCCGGGCGGAGGCGGGGCGCTCGCCGGGGTCGAGCGGCCGGCGCTCCCACGTCGCGCCGGGGAACCACGCGGCGGCGAGCGGGCGCACGTCGGTGCCGGCGGGGAGCACCAGGACGTGCCGGCCGACGAGCGGCGCGGGGACGACCTCGGCCAGGATCATGGGCGGACCGTACCCCGGGATTGCTGCGGGCAGGTTTCGGCGTGGTGTCGGACGCGGCGAGTCCCCGGGACACGCCGGACGTGCAGGTCAGCGCCTAATCGCTTCACGTGTCCACATCGGGGCAACCCTTTGCACACCGCTGTGGACAGACCCTGTGGACAAAAGTTGCGGCGGGGTCAGGCGCGCACGTCGTGCAGGTGGTGCACGACGTCGTGCACGAAGTACTGGCCGAGCGTGCGGACGGTGAACACCGAGCCGTTCGACCGGCGACCGGGACGCTCCACCTGCTCCTCGCGCACCGCGTCGAACCGGTCCGCGATCACGTCGGCGGCGTCGGCGAGCTCGTCCGCGACGACGACCGGGTCCTGCAGGTCGTACCGGTCCTCGAGCGCGGTCGCGTCCTGGTCCCAGTTCTCGAACAGCGGGTCGTCCTGCTCGAGCATGAGCTGCAGCCGGCCGTCGAACACCCGCAGCACGTCGCGCACGTGTGCCCCGTACTCCAGCACGCTCCACACGTGCGGCGCGGGCCGGACGCGCGCGTCCTCGCGGTTGAGCGCCGAGATCCAGCGCGGGGTCAGGTCGCGGACGGTGCCGCCGATCGCGTGCACGTCGACGTCCGCGGCGGAGAACCCGCACTCGGGGCACGGCTCGCGCAGCACCCACGTCCAGTCCTTGGTGTCCGGCTCGATCGCCGGGGCGGGCTGGGCGTCGGCGGGTTCGGTCGTCGGCTCGCTCGTCATGCCCGCACGCTAGACGCTCCGCGTCGCCGTGTCGCCGTCGGGTCCACACCTGTCGGTGGCTCGACGCCGCGTGTCCGTCGCGGGCGCCTCAGACCACCCCCGCGGCGTGCAGCTCCTCGTACTCGGCGTCCGTCAGCACGCGTGACCGCAGCAGGAACCGCACACCCTCGGGCGCCTCGAGCGAGAACCCCGCGCCGCGGCCCGGCACCAGGTCGATCGTCAGGTGCGTGTGCTTCCAGTACTCGTACTGCGCGCGCGTCATCCACACCGGCACGGCCGCCCCGTCGCCCAGGTCGAGGTCGCCGAGGTGCACGTCGACGTCGCCCGTGATGAGGTCGCCCGCCGGGTAGCACATCGGCGACGACCCGTCGCAGCACCCGCCCGACTGGTGGATCATCAGCTCGCCGTGCTGCGCGCGCAGCGTCCGCAGCATGTCGAGCGCGGCGTCGGTGGCCGCGACCCGCTCCGGCAGTCCCATCTCGCCTCCTCCCCCGCCCGGCGACGACCGGTCCCCCGGCCGGCCGCCGTCGGGCGGCGTCGCCCGTCGTCCCGCGGTGAGCCCGACGGCCGCGGCGGAAGCTCCCCTCCGAACCTCCGCCGCGACCGCGTGCCCGCCCGTCAGAACAGCCCGAGCGACTCCTGCGTGTAGGACACCAGGAGGTTCTTCGTCTGCTGGTAGTGGTCCAGCATCATCTTGTGGTTCTCGCGGCCGACGCCCGAGCCCTTGTAGCCGCCGAACGCCGCCGCCGCGGGGTACGCGTGGTAGCAGTTCGTCCAGACGCGGCCCGCCTCGATGTCACGACCGGCGCGGTACTGGATCGCCGCCTCGCGGGACCAGACGCCGGCACCGAGGCCGTACAGGGTGTCGTTGGCGATCGAGATCGCGTCCTCGTAGTCCGAGAACGCCGTCACCGCCACGACCGGGCCGAAGATCTCCTCCTGGAAGACCCGCATGGAGTTCTTCCCCTCGAAGATCGTCGGCGTCACGTAGTACCCGCCCGACAGGTCGCCCGCCAGCTCCGCCCGGTGCCCGCCCGTCACCACCCGCGCCCCCTCCGCGCGGCCGATGTCCAGGTAGGACAGGATCTTCTCGAGCTGGTCGTTCGACGCCTGCGCGCCGACCTGCGTGTCGGTGTCGAGCGGGTCGCCCTGGCGGAGGTTCTCCGTGCGGGCCTTCGCGGCCTCCAGGAACTCGTCGTAGATCGACTCCTGGATGAGCGCGCGCGACGGGCACGTGCACACCTCGCCCTGGTTGAGCGCGAACATCGCGAAGCCCTCGAGCGCCTTCTCGTAGAAGCCGTCCTTCTCGCGCGCGACGTCCTCGAAGAAGATGTTCGGGCTCTTGCCGCCGAGCTCGAGCGTCACCGGGATGATGTTCTGGCTCGCGTACTGCATGATCAGGCGGCCCGTCGTGGTCTCGCCCGTGAACGCGACCTTGCGGACCCGCGGCGACGACGCGAGCGGCTTGCCCGCCTCGACCCCGAACCCGTTGACGACGTTGACGACCCCCGCCGGGAGCAGGTCCCCGATCAGCTCCATGAGCAGCAGGATCGACGCGGGCGTCTGCTCGGCCGGCTTGAGCACCACGGCGTTGCCCGCCGCGAGCGCCGGGGCGAGCTTCCACGTCGCCATGAGGATCGGGAAGTTCCACGGGATGATCTGCGCGACCACGCCCAGCGGCTCGTGGAAGTGGTAGGCGATCGTGTCGCCGTCGATCTCCGAGATCGACCCCTCCTGCGCGCGGATCGCGCCCGCGAAGTAGCGGAAGTGGTCGATGGCCAGCGGGATGTCGAACGCGAGCGTCTCGCGCACCGGCTTGCCGTTCTCCCACGCCTCGGCCGCCGCGAGCATCTCGAGGTTCTGCTCCATGCGGTCCGCGATCTTGTTGAGGATGACGGCCCGCTCCGTCGCGGTCGTCCTCCCCCACGAGCGCGCGGCGCCGTGCGCGGCGTCGAGCGCACGCTCGATGTCGTCGGCGTCGCCCCGGCCGACCTCGGTGAACGTCCGGCCCGTCACCGGGCTGGGGTTCTCGAAGTAGCGGCCCGACGCGGGCGCGACGAACTCGCCGCCGATCCAGTGGTCGTAGCGGTCGCGGTAGGAGATGAGGCTGCCGGGCTGTCCCGGCGGCGCGTAGACGGTCATCACGCCTCCCTGGCGGGGTCCGCGGGCGAAGGCTTGTGGCGCGCCCGGGGTCGCGGCGTCGTTGCCCCGACACGCCCACGCTAGGCACGGCGCGTTGCAGGACCGTTGCACCGCCGCGGGCGGTCAGGAGGTCGTCGACCCGGTGCTTGCTACCGGGACATCGGCGAGTCCGGTCACCACACCCGGGTCGCCGTGCGCGAGGGCGGGCGACACGGGTGGGGAGGCGGCAGTAGGACGTCAGCCGGCGCGGTCGGTGAGGCGGCGGGCCAGGAGGTCGAGGCGGCCGCGGGCCTGGACGTGCGCGGGCGTGCCGCGCGGCGCGAGGACCGCGAGCCGCTGCCACGCCTGCCAGTCGTCGGCACCGTCGTCGGACGACACCCACCGCGACACCGCACCCTCCTCGGGGCTGGCCAGCACGGCGGCCCGCAGGTCGGCGCGCAGGTCCTCGCGGATGCGCTCGACGCCGGGCGCGACGGACCGCGGCAGGACGACGCCGGGGTGGTTGGCGAGCGCGGCGACGACGTCCCCGACCTCGAGCAGCCCGCGCACGGTGTCGGCGTCGGAACGGACCGGCACGGTCAGCCGGTAGGGGCGCGACGACGACAGGAGGGGTCCGACGACGCGTCGCAGCCGTGACACCTCGGCCCGGACGGTGACGTCGGACAGCACGTCGTCGGAGAGCTGCACGGCGAGCTCGTCGGCCGTGAGCCCCGCGGGGTGCTGGGCGAGGAGCAGCAGGATCTCGGCGTGCCGCAGCGTGAGGCGCACGTCGCGGCCGTCGAGGTGGAGCGTCGGGACGGCCGGGCCGAGGACACGCAGCCGCGCGCCCGCTGCGGACCGGGGGCCGCCCGTGATGGCGGTGACGGCGCGCTCGGACGGCAGCTGGAGCACGGGGGCGACGGCGGTGCGCGCGAGCTCCGCCTCGACGGCCGCGACGGTGGCCCGGACCAGCGACATCATCACGGCGGTCGCGACGACGGGCCCGCCGGTCACGTCGAGCACGCCGAGCACCTGCCCGGACGGGGCGCGCACGGGCGCCGCCGTGCAGTTCCACGGGTGCACCGTGCGCGCGTAGTGCTCCGTCCCGACGACCTGCGCGGGCCGCTCGGTGACGAGCGCGACGCCCGGTGCGTTCGTGCCGGCACGGTCCTCGCTCCACACGGCGCCCTCGACGAACCCCACGCCCTCGACCCTGCGGCGCACGTCCCGGTCGCCCTCGACCCACAGCAGCCGGCCCGCGTCGTCGGTGAGCGCGGTGATCCACCCCGCGCCGGCGCCGGGACGGACCAGGAGGTCGCGGACCACGGGCATCGCGGCGGCGAGCGGGTGCGCGCGGCGGTAGGACGTGAGGGTGCGCCCGGCCATGTCGACGGGCGGCGCGGGGACCTCGGGATCGACGCCGCTGCGCGCGCTGCGCCGCCACGAGTCCGCGACGAGGCGTCGGACGTGCTGCCCGGCGAGCCGCCCGGTCGTGACGAAGTGCTCGTGGGCGACACGCACGGAGTCGTGCTGCGACATGACTCTCCCCTCGACCCATCGCCGAGCACCGGCCCCCCGTGACCTCCGAGTGTACGAATCGTCCTGCTTCCGCGCGCGGAGGTCCGCAGAAGGATCGGCGCGTCGCGTACGTGGCGGCACCGCCGCGGCTCCTTCCGGTCGGGCGACGGACGCCCGGGACGCCGGTGCGCCCCCGCGCCGCGAGGGCAGCATCGCGTTCCCTTTGGTGCACAGCCCGTGGGCAGGGGGCGGCCGCGCGGCTAGCCTGACGAGGGTCGAGGGAGACGCAATGGCCGAGCGCATCTGCGACGTGTGCGGCGCCGTGAACCCGGCGACGGCCGAGTTCTGCCGGGTGTGCGACACCTACTTCGGCTGGGACGGCGGTCAGGCGCCGACCGGCGCGACGGGCGCGCCCGCGTCCGGCTCGGCACCCCCGGGGGCGACGACCGCCACGGCCGCCCCGACGAGCACGTCGTCCACGACCGCCGCGTCGGGCGGGTCGGCCGCCGCGGGCCTGCGCCCGGAGGAGCGCGCACAGGTGCCCGTGGTGTCGCCCGAGCAGGCCGCGGTCGTCGTCACGGCGGACGCGCCCGGCACGTTCACGCTGTCGCTGAAGAACGCGTCCCCGGTGGTCGACGGGATGGTCGTGCACGCGCTCGCGCCGCCGTCGTGGCTGGTCGCGACGCACGACGACGCGAACCTCATGCCGGGCGAGGCGCGCACCGTCACGGTGACGCTCGCCGCCCGGCCGGGCGAGGCGCTCGTCGCCCAGGAGCTCGACCTGCCGATGGCGGTGCGGTCGTCGCTCGACCCGGCGAAGGCGGCGCCGGTCGCCGTCCGGGTGACGGTCCCGCCGTACGGTCCGCCGGCGACGCTCACCAGCCGCCCGCACCTGATCCAGCTGGAGGACGCGACCGAGGGGTCGTTCACCGTCACGCTCGACAACCGCGCGTCCAACCACCCGCGGCACTACGCGCTGACCGTGCAGGACGACGAGGACGTCGTGCGCGCCTCCGTGGTGCCGCCGTCGGTGGACGTCCCGGCGCTCGGCACGGCCGACGTCCGCGTCCGGTTCACCGCGCCCGCCCCCGACGCCGGACGCGAGGCCACCCGGCAGCTCGACGCTCTCGGGGTCGGACGACGACGGGCCCGTCTCGACGACGGTGACCGTCGTGCTGCGCACGGCCGCCGTGGAGGAGCCGGAGCCGTTCACGGTGCGGCTCGAGCCGAGCCACCTGCACGTCGTCGGGACGGACACGGGCGCGTTCGACGTGATCGTCGACAACCGGGCGGACGACGACGGGCTGCCCGTCGAGGTCGCCGGCCGCGACCCGCAGCGGCTCGTCGCGTTCTCGTTCGGGCACGACCGGTTCGTGGTGCCGGGCGGTCGGGCGACACGGGTGCACGCGCTGCTGCGGACGACCGCGCCCGCACCGGGCACGTCGGCGTCGCGGCCGTTCTCGGTGGTGGTGTCGGACGGGCGGCGCGAGGTGGAGGCGACGGGTCTGGTCGACGTGAGCGCGCCGGCGGACCCGATCACGACGGCCCGTCTCCAGGTGCATCCCGCGACGCTGTCGACGCAGGCCCGGCGCGGGGTGTTCGCGGTCGACGTGGACAACCGCGCCGGGGCGTCGCCGCTGACGGTGCGCCTGTCGGCGAGCGACGAGCTCGGGCAGGCGCGGTTCGCGTTCTCGCCGGGACAGGTGACCGTGGCGCCGGGCCAGGTGGCGCGCGTGCAGCTCGCGGTCGACGCTCCCCTGCCCGACGGCGGGACGTCGAGGTCGCGCGCGGTGACCGTGGTCGCGAGCGACGCCGCGGGGTCGGTCGAGGGTCGCGCGACGCTCACGCAGAGCGCCCGGGACTGGCGGCCCGTCGCGAAGCGGTGGCTGGTCTGGCTCGGCGCGATCGCGATGATCGCGGGTGCGCTGCTGCCGTGGCTCGACGGTCAGGTGGTGGACCTCGAGCTGGTGGTGACCGAGGCCGCGTCGGGCGACGAGGTGGCGATCAGCATCGCGGCGGCGGTCGCGGCGACGCTGCTGGTCGCGCTTCTCGCGCTCGTCATGCTGCTCGGCCTGACCGGCACGGGGAAGCAGATTCGGCGGTCGGCGATCCTCGCGGCGCTGCTCGGGATCGGGGCACTGATCGCCCAGGGGCAGTTCCGGGTGGACGACGCGTTCGTCGTGACGAACGGCGTGCCGCTGATCCTCGTCGGCGCCGTCCTCGGGTTCGTCGGGGGCGTGCTCGCGCGGCCGCGCGCGCAGGGCTGACCGGCAGGCGGGCGCGGGCGCGGGTTTCTGACAGAACGTGAGACGATGTCACCATGCCCAAGATCATCGGCGGGTCGCTGCACGAGCACCGCGAGCAGACGCGCAGCAAGCTCTTCGCCGCGCTGTCCGCCCTCATGGCCGAGCGCGGCTTCGACGCCATCACGCTCGCCGAGATCGCGCAGGCCGCCGGCGTCGGACGCACCGCCGTCTACAACCACTTCCCCGACAAGGAGGCGCTGCTGCTCGGGTTCATCACCCACGAGACCGAGCAGTACACCGCCACCCTGCAGCGCTCGCTCGACGACATCGAGGACCCCGTCGAGCAGCTGCGCACCTACGTCCGCCAGCAGGCGTCGCTGACGCGCGTCTACCACGTCGCCCCCGGGCCCGAGCTGCGCTCCGTGCTGTCCCGGAGCGCGCAGCAGCGGGTCCGCGAGCACGTCGTCGTCGTCGAGCAGATCCTGCGGCGCATCCTCGCCGCGGGTATCGAGACGGGCGTCTTCCCCGACCAGGACGTCGACACGATCGTGCCGCTCGTCAACGCGTGCCTCTCCGGCCGCGGCGTGCCCGAGCGCGGCGCCGAGCGCGAGCGCGCGATCGAGCAGACCGAGACGTTCGTGCTGCGCGCGGTCGGCGCCCTCACGCCCGTCCCCGCCTGACGTGCCGCACGACGCAGGCCGACCCGGCAGACGCCCCGGGCCGGGCGGGCGAGGTCGTCCCGGTCGCGGCGGGCAGCGTCCCGACGACCAGCGCCCCGACCGCCGCGACCGGCGGGGCGAGCAGCCCGCGTCCCGACCGGCGCGTGACCGGCGGACGCAGCCCGCACCCGCCCGTCCAGCGGGGACTCTCGTCGAGCTCACGTACCTCGACGGTCTCCGCGACGTGCTGCTCGACGAGGCCGTCCAGGTCCTCGCGCCGCGACGCGCGCCCGTCGACGTCGCCGGACGCGACGACGCGCTCGCCGTCCGGGTCGACGGCCCGCTCGCCGACGTGCTCCGGCTGCGCACCGCCGTCGCCGCGTACGTGTCGCTGCACTTCGACGTCCCCCGACCGCGGTCGCTGACCAGCGGCGACCACCTCGCGCGGATCGTCGACGCCGTCTACGCGTCGCTGCGGGTGGCCGGCTCGTCGTCGTTCCGGTTCGAGGCGGCGGGCGCCGACTCCGCGGTGTTCGCGCGCCTCGCCGACCTGGTCCACGAGGCGACCGGCCTGCAGCACGACGCGGCGGACGGTCAGCTGGTCATCCGCGTCCGTCGTGGCGCCCGGACTCCCGACCGCACCGCCGACCGCACCGCCGGCCGTCCGACCGGCCGCTCCGCGAGCCGCGCGACCGACGTCGACCCCGGCTGGGACGTGCTCGTCCGCGTCGGGCCACGCCCGCTGTCCGCCCGGACGTGGCGCGTGGTCGACTACCCCGGCGCGCTCAACGCGACGATCGCCGCGGCGATGGTCCGACTCGGCGAGGTCCGGGACGAGGACCGCGTGCTCAACCTCATGTGCGGCTCGGGCACGCTGCTCGTCGAGCGCCTGCTCGCGGGCCCGGCCGCGTCCGCCGTGGGCGTCGACGTCTCCCCTGACGCCCTCGACGCGGCCCGCGCCAACCTCGCCGCCGCACGCGTCCGCGCGACGCTCACCACCGCGGACGTCCTCACGGCCACGCCCGGCGACGACGGCGCGTGGGCGGCCGCCGGGTTCGACCTCGTGCTCGTCGACCCGCCGTGGAGCGGGTTGCACGGCGACCACGCCTCGGCGGTGGACGTCCACGCCGGGGTGCTCCGGGCGGCCCGCGCGGCCGCCGCCCCCGGGGCGCGGTGCGTCGTCGTGACGCACGAGGTCAAGGTCATGGAGCGCTGCCTGCGGGACGCGTCCGCTCTGTGGTCCGTCCGCGAGACGCTCCGGGTGTTCGCCAAGGGCCACCACCCGCGCGTCTACGTGCTCGACGCCGCCTGACCGCCCACCGGCGTCCCGCCCGCCGGTGCCGCACCGCCGCCGGGCGTCCCGTCGGACGGCGGCTCGTGCGCCTCGATCCACTCGTCGATGCGCAGCCACGACGCGAACAGCCACTCCTCGGCGGTGTCCCGGTCGCGCGGCACGTCCGCGGGCGCGACGCTCCACCCCTTCATGACGATGCGCTTGTCCATGGGCAGCTCACGCCAGATGTCGTGCACGGTGACGAGCCGGTCGAGGCCGGTGTGGCCGACGAACACGACGCCCGCGTCGGGCGCCTCGTCGAGGGCCGACAGCACGCCACCGGCGTGCGGTGCCATCACGTTCGTCATCTGCTCGGCCTGCACGGCGAGCTCGGCGCGACCGTCGCGGCGCAGCGCGTCGATGCGGGCGCGCCGCCGCCGCGGCGTGAAGTTGCCACCCTCGGGGAAGATCACGAGCGCACCGCGCGGACCGAGCCCCTCGGCGAGGTCGCCGACGGCCGCGGCCAGGCCGGGCGCACCGTGACGGCGGGCCTTGCGCGGGGTGATGAACTGCGTGGGCAGACGGTTGAGCAGCACGTCGATCGCGGGGTCCCACTGCAGCGTGTCCTTGAGGACGATCCGCGGCTCACGGTCGAACCAGTTGAGCAGCGCGTGGACCAGGATGAACGAGTCCCCCGGGCCGGCGTGCCGGCTCGCGACGACGATCGGCTGCCCGGTCAGGACCGTCCCGAGGTCGGCGTCGACGATGTCGATGCGCAGCCGCAGCGTCCACCGCACCTGCCAGAACAGGACCTGCAGCATGCGCCGGGCCAGCCGGTAGTGCGCGCGCTCGTACGACGGCCGGTGGATCGCCCACCCGAACCCCGACCCGATCCACAGCCCGAGGAGCGCGACCAGGCAGACGGCGTCCCACAGGACGTAGAAGCTCGCCATCCACAGCGCGCGCGGCACGCGCAGCCGCCCGGGCAGCGCCCACGTCACGGCCCCGAGCACCAGCAGGACGAGCATGAGGCTCGTGGGGACGAGCAGCACCGCGACGGCGACGACCGCCGGCGCGAGCACGATCCGTCGGACCCACCGCGGCGGCAGCCGCCAGGTCATGACCGGGCCGCCAGGTACGCGCGCGTCGCCTCGCGGGCGGCGTCGATGCGTCGACGGGTCGCGTCCATCCGCCGGTACGACCCGAGCCGCTCGTCGCCCGGCGCCGGCCCGCCGCTGGGCAGGACGTGCACCGTGACGCCGTCGGGCACCCGCTCGATCTCGCGCGTGAAGCGGTGCCGGCGCGCGATCTCGAAGCTCACGCGCGCCACCTCGCTCGGCTTCTCCGGCACCACGACCGCCTCCTCGATCCGTCCGACCTGGAGCACGTACACCGTCGTCGCACCGCGGTCCACGGCCTCGCCGAGCGGGATGGAGTTCACGATGCCGCCGTCGACGTAGTGCTCGTCGCCGATCGTGGTCGGGGGCAGGATGCCCGGGACGGACGACGACGCGAGCACCGCCGGGATGACGGGCCCGTGGTCGAACCACTGCTCCGCGGTCCGCTCGATGCTCGCCGCGGCGACCGCGAGCGGCACCGTGAGGTCCTCGAACGCGAGGTCGGCGCCCAGCATGTCCTCGAGCAGCGCGCGCAGCGGCGCGGGGTCGTTGAGGTGCGTGCGCGACCGCGCGAGGCGGCGCAGCTGCTTCGGCCAGGAGTCGCCGTAGACGGCCGACGCGGCCGGTGACGCCCACGCCTCGACGAGCCGCTCGACGACCGCGGGCGTCGGGTCCGCGGCGACGGCCGCACCGTTGATCGCCCCGATCGACGTGCCGACGACGGTGTCGGGCCGGATGCCCGCCTCGAACAGCGCCTGGAGCATGCCGACCTGCACGGCGCCCCGCACGCCGCCGCCGCCCAGCACGAACCCGACCGTCATGAGCGGATCGTGGCACACCCCGTGCCCGGTGGCCCGGGGAAGGTGCGGCGCGCGTCCGTGCACGTCCCGCTGTCGAAACTGCGACGCGAATCGCTTCAGACGGTGGCCCGAAAGGGCAGCGCGTCCGCAGGGTGGAGCCCCTAGGGGGACGCGACCTCGGCGGGCGGCAGCGAGGCCGGTGCCGGGACGCGCTCACGGGGGCCGTCCCGCATCGAGAGGAGACCCGCATGACCGTCCGTGCACGCCCACGCACGCTCTTCGCCGCCCTCGCGGCGGTCGCGGTGGCCATCGGCGCCGCCGTCGTCACGTCCGCACCCGCCTCCGCCCACGGCTCCGTCACCGACCCGCCCACCCGGAACTACCGGTGCTGGGAGGTCTGGGGCTCGGACCACCTCAACACGAACATGAAGAACGTCGACCCCATGTGCTGGGGCGCGTACCAGCACGACCCGAACGCCATGTGGAACTGGAACGGCCTGTACCGCGAGAACGTCGGCGGCCGGCACGAGGCCGTCATCCCGAACGGGCAGCTCTGCTCGGGCGGGCAGACCTTCTCGCCGCGGTACGACTACCTCGACACGCCCGGCCCGTGGGTCGCCAAGAACGTCCCGACGAAGTTCCAGCTCACGCTGACCGACGGCGCGAAGCACGGCGCCGACTACCTGCGCATCTACGTCTCCAAGCCGGGCTACGACCCGACGAAGGAGGCCCTCGGCTGGGACGACATCACGCTCGTCAAGGAGACCGGCCGCTACCCGACGACGGGGCTCTACCAGACCGACGTCGACCTGACCGGCTACAGCGGCCGCGCGGTCCTGTTCACGATCTGGCAGGCCAGCCACCTCGACCAGCCGTACTACCTGTGCTCCGACATCAACATCGGCGGCACGAGCACCCCGACGCCGACCGTGACCCCGACGCCGACGGTCACGCCGACGCCGACCGTCACGCCGACGCCCACGGTCACGCCGACGCCGACCGTCACGCCGACCCCGACGCCCACGCACACCTCGGGCCCGGGCACCTGCACCGCGACCGTGAAGGTCGTCAACTCGTGGAGCTCGGGCTTCGTCGGTGAGGTCACCGTCAAGGCCGGGTCGAGCGCGATCACCGGGTGGCACACGTCGATCGGCGGCACGACCGTCCAGCAGGCGTGGAGCAGCACCCTGTCCGCGGCGAACACGCTGACCAGCGTCGACTGGAACAGCAAGCTGCCCGCGGGCGGCACCGCCACCGCCGGCTTCATCGGCAGCGGCAACGGCCAGGGCGTCACCGCGGTCTCCTGCGGCACGCACTGACCGACCTGACCGACCGCACCACCCGGACGCCCGTCGTCCCGGCCCGTGAGGGTCGGGCGGCGGGCGTCCGTCGTCCCGGCCGGTCGGGGTCGGGCGTCCGTCGTCGGCGGACGGCGTGCGTGGGGGCGTCGGGTCCTTGGTCGACGCCTCGGCGCGCGGCAGGATGAGGCCGTCCGACCCGCCCGCCCGACGACCGACGGAGCGCCCCGTGCCGAGCGAGACCCCCGACCACGAGCCCCCCGCCGACGACCCGTCGGACGCGCACGACGCCGAGCCGCCCGCGCAGTTCTGGCGCCGCCGCGGCTACTGGCTGCTGCTCCTCGTCGCCGCGGTGGTCGCGCTCGGCCTCACGTTCGCGTCCCGCCTCCAGTGACCCCACCCGGGCGCGAGGCCCGCCGAGGCGGCGACTCCCGCGACGAACCAATCCGCACTGCTTGACACGACAAAGAGCGCGCCAGCCAGCATGGCGTGCGTGCTCACCAATGGATCCGCCGCCGAGGCATGCGCCCTGTACCTCCGCAGGTCAGCCCGCAACGACGTCGGTATGAACCGTTCGCTCGAGGAGCAGGAGCTCGAGACCCGCGCCTACGCGGGTCGGCTGGGCCTCACTGTGGTCCGCGTCTACGCGGAACGGGAGGGCGCGAGCGCCTCGATCCAGTCCGACGACGCACGTCCCGCGTGGGACGCAGCGCTCGCGGACCTGCATCGCGGAGCCGACTTTCACACGTTGATCGTCCATGCGCAGAGTCGCTCCACCCGACGAGGCGCTGGGTCCATCGCCCAGCTACTCGACCGCCACGCGCACTCGCCGCGGCGGATCCTGAGCCTCGACGGCATGGACACCGGGGATCCGCGCAAGCGAGCCGGGATGCTGCTGCGCGCAGAGATGGACCGCGATGAGTCGGAGCGGATCTCGGCACGCGTAAGCCGTACCAAGCGATATCGGCGCGCGGAAGGACGGTGGCTAGGCGGTAAGCCGCCTTTCGGACTACGCATCGTCGCAGGTCACCTCGAGCCCGATCCGGTGACACATCCCGTGGCTCGAAGGATTGCCGACGCTCTGCTCGACGGACAGACGCTTTACGGGGTGTGCGCTTGGCTCAATGCCGAACGCATCCCGGCGCCGTCCGATCCGGTATGGCGCGGAGGGGCGCACGAAGGCAGGCGCTGGCGAATCGGCTCGCTTTCGGCTCTCGTCCGGACGCCTGGGTTCGCGGGACTCCAGAGCATCCGCGTGCGCGCTCTCCGGGAGGATGGAACTCCAGAGAGGTGGCCCGCCTCCGCGGAGGTCTTCCTGGACGGAGACGGGGTCCCCGTCTCGGTGGGCACAGGCGTGATCACCCCCGACGAACGCTCTCGCATCCTGAAAGGGCTTGAGCGCCGGACGGCCGTCTCTGGCGGGTCGACTCCCGCTGAGGCCGAGCGCCGCAGCGCACGGTCGTTCTCGCTCCTGCGGGGCTTGCTTCGCTGTGCATCCTGCGGAACGGCCGCGACGGTCGTGGGGGCTGGTCGGCACGCGTCCTACCGTTGCGGTGACGCGGCGCAGGGCCCCGGCCGATGCGATGGGTTCTCGGCCTTGCGGGCGCCACTCGAGGCGCACGTGGCTCGGAGCGTGATGGCGCGTCTGGCCCTGCTTGAGGCCCACGGCGCGCAGATCGGCGCGGCAGGCTGATGTCGCCGGACGACGTCTTGGCCCGCAGAGCGGCGGAACGGCGACTGCTGGACGCGCGCGCTGACGACGACCGCGTCAATGCGCTCGCGCTCATCGGTGTGCTCTCCTACGAGGAGGCGGAGGACGAGCGCGCGACGACGTCCGCTCGGGTCGCCTCGGCCGAGGAACACCCTGCTTGCTTGGTTGCCACAACACCCGACGTCTGCGCGCTCGCTGACCGCGTACGCAGCGATGGCAATTGGGACGAGCTGCCGAACGAGGACCGGCGCCGCCTCATCGGCGTCTTGATAGGGCAGATCGATGTCGTTCGCGGCGTTCGGGGCCGACGCTTCGTCGGACGGGACTGGGTGAGAATCACGTGGCGAGACGCCGAAGCAGTTCCGAAGCCCGGCCCACCGGGGGGCGCCGTGCACGCGTCAGCGGATTCAGGCGAGTACGGCGAGTGGGACAGGCCTCAGGCTGGGCTGTGAGGCCGACCGACTGACGCGCACGACCTGTACTCGGCAGCCTGGGAAACTAGTACACGTGACCGCGACGTCCCCCCGCCTGCCCCGTGTCCGCGCCTCCGAGCTGCAGGGCCGCGGCTGGCTCAATACGGGAGACCGAACACTCGCGCTCGAGGACTTCCGTGGTCGACTGCTGGTTCTGGATTTTTGGACTTTTTGTTGCATCAACTGCCTGCACGTGCTGGACGAGCTGCGGGAGGTCGAGGAGCGGTTCCGCGACGTGCTGGTCGTCGTCGGGGTGCACTCGCCGAAGTTCGTGCACGAGGCCGACCCGGTCGCGCTGGCCGCGGCCGTCGAGCGGTACGAGGTGCACCACCCCGTGCTGGACGACCCCGAGCTCGTCACGTGGTCGGCGTACACGGCGCGCGCGTGGCCGACGCTCGTCGTGATCGACCCCGAGGGGTACGTGGTCGCGCAGATGGCCGGCGAGGGGCACCGCCACAACCTCGAGGTGCTGCTCGCGGACCTCGTCGCCGAGCACGACGCGAAGGGCACGCTGCACCGCGGCGACGGCCCGTACGTGCCGCCCGCGCCGACCGCCGGGACGCTGCGGTTCCCCGCGAAGGCCGTGCCGCTGCCGGGTGGGTCGCTGCTCGTCGCGGACGCGGGACACCACGCGCTGACCGAGGTCGCGGCCGACGGGTCGACGCTGCTGCGGCGCATCGGCTCGGGCGAGCGCGGGCTGCTCGACGGCGGCCCCGACGAGGCGAGGTTCAGCGAGCCGAACGGCCTGGCCCTCGTGCCCGACCACATGCGGGAGGCGCTCGGGTACGACGTGCTCGTCGCCGACACGGTGAACCATGCGCTGCGCGGCGTGCGCCTGGCCGACGGCCGCGTGACGACCGTCGCCGGGACGGGCGAGCAGCTCATGGTCGGCGCGGCCGACAACGTGCGCGGCGGAGGCACCGGTGCGGGCTACGACGGTCCGGCCCGGGACGTGCGGCTCTCGTCGCCGTGGGACGTCGTCTGGTCCGACGCGCTCGGCGCGTTCGTCGTCGCGATGGCCGGAAACCACACGCTGTGGACGTTCGACGGGACGCGGCTGCGGCACGTCGCCGGGACCATGAACGAGGGGCTGCTCGACGGGCCGGGCGCCGACGCGTGGCTCGCGCAGCCGTCGGGGCTGTCCGTCGGGCCCGACGGGCGCGTGTGGGTCGCCGACTCGGAGACGTCCGCGCTGCGCTGGCTCGACCCCGCCGACGGGACGCTGCACACCGCCGTCGGCGAGGGGCTGTTCGACTTCGGTCACCGCGACGGGCGGGCCGACCAGGCACGGATGCAGCACCCGCTCGGGGTCGCCGCGCTGCCCGACGGGTCCGTCCTCGTCGCCGACACCTACAACGGCGCGGTCCGGCGCTACGTGCCGCCGCCCACCGGCGAGCCCGCGGGGGCCGGCGAGGTGACGACCGTCGCGCGCGACCTCGCCGAGCCGAGCGGCCTCGTCGTGCTCGCCGGTGCCGGGGCGGGCGACGGCGCGCTCGACGTGCTCGTCGTCGAGTCGGCCGCGCACCGGGTCACGCGCGTGGCGCTCCCCGCGGGCGCGGGGCAGGTCGTGGACGGCGGTGCGCACCGCACGCAGCGGCCCGTGACCGACCTCGCGCCCGGGGAGGTGCTGCTCGACGTCGTGTTCACGCCCGCCGCCGGGCAGAAGTACGACGACCGGTACGGCCCGTCGACGCGCCTGCAGGTGTCGTCGACGCCGCCCGGGCTGCTGCTCGACGGCTCAGGGGACGACGTGCCGCTGACCCGCACGCTGCGCCTCGACCCGACGGTCGGCGAGGGTGTGCTGCACGTGACCGCGCACGCGGCGTCGTGCGACGCCGACCCGGCCGTCGAGTACCCGGCGTGCCACCTCAACGCGCAGGACTGGGGTGTGCCGGTCCGCGTCGTCGAGGGCGCACCTGCGACGCTCACCCTCCCCCTGCACGGCTGACGCCGCGGCGGGTCAGGAGGCGCCGAGGATCGCGACGGCGACCAGCGCGTCGAGGGAGGTGTCGAGGACCTCGCCCGTCGCGGCCGTCGCGGAGACGCCGATCTCGACGACCCACGGGCCGTGCTCGACGACGGTCGTGAGCGACTCGGCCTGCGTCAGGTCGACGGGCGCGCCGCCGCGCGCGACCGCCGAGGCCGCCGCGTCGGAGGGTTCCCCAGGGCGTCGCATGAGGACCGCCCACCCGGCGCCGCCCAGCGTCTCGGTGGCCGCGGCCGCGAGCGCGCACAGCCGCGGGACGATGCCGGACTGCGCGGCGACGATCGCGGCGGACCCGGCGACGACGACGCGCTCCGCGGTGACGGCGGGGTCGGCGGTCGTCGGTGCGGCGGCCCGCAGCGCGCGCGCCCGCGCCCGCTTGGCCCGGTACTGCGCCATGTCGGCCTGCCGGAACAGGTGCCGGGCGGACGTCGCGCCGGTCACGGCGGTCGTCGCGATGCCGTAGGAGATCGCCGCGCCGTGCGGCAGCGGGAACTCGGCGATCGTCGCCGCGAGGACCTCCGCGACCTCGACGCGGCGCCGCCCGACCGTCACGAGGCAGAACTCGTCGCCGCCGATGCGGGCGGCCGTCGTGCCGGGCAGCGCGTCGGCCGCACGTCGGAGCACGTCGGCGACGGACCGCAGCAGGTCGTCGCCGGTGTCGTGGCCGAGCTCGTCGTTGACGCGCTTGAGGCCGTCGACGTCGCACATGACGATGCACGTCTCCTGGCCGGACTCGAGGGCGGCCTCGGCGGCGGCATCCGCGACACGTCGGTTCGCGAGGCCGGTCAGCGGGTCGTCCGCGACGAGGTGCCGGACCTGGCCCTCGAGGTCGACCCGCGCGATCGCGCCGCCGAGCAGCGCACCGAGCACCTCGGCACGCGCGAGGTCGTCGACGCCGAACAGCGGCGACCCGAGCTCGCGCATCGCGTAGAGCTGACCCCAGACGGCGCCGTTGACGACGATCGCCGCCGCGAGCGCGGTCGCGCCCCCGATCTCGCGCAGCGACTGCACCTCGACCGCGTCGCCGGCCCCGTCGTCGGTGCCCGTGACGGGTCGACCGGTGACGTCCACGGCGTGCGCGACCCAGCTGACGCGGTCACGGATGAGCCGGCGCAGCGCGGGGCGGTCGTCGGCGCGGTACGAGGCGCGGACGCGCCACACCAGGCGCGGGTCGGCGGGCTCGGGCTGCACGCGGACCACGCGCGCGGTGTCCTGCTCGATGCGGAGCACGGCGAACGAGCTCGCACCGAGCACCTCGACGCCGACGGAGGTCGCGACCTCGACGACGTCGTCCAGGGTGCGGCAGCGGTCGAACCGGTGGGCGGCGGTCGCCAGCCCCCGCACGCCGACGAGCGCCGCAGCGGACCGATGGTCCCTGCGGGTCCCCTCGGCGGTCCCCCGGCGCGTCACGCGCCCATCATCGTCCCTCGGACACCTGTCCGAACAGTTGAGGGCATGAGAGGTCCATGAGATCACCCCGGCCCCGCGTCGTTCCGGGCCGCCCGCCCGTCCGGTGCGACCCCAATTGCCTCGATCGTGCAGGGCCGAACGGGTGAGCGCGACGTGACGCTCGTGGCGTCGTCGCCGTCCCGCGGGCGAAACGGTTCGGCGCCTTGTCGACGTCCTTCCCGCCCCGCGACCCTGACCGGACCCTGCCCCAGGCAGCCGCCCGGGCCGGCGAGACGCCGGTCAGGGGGCGAGCCCCGCGGCGACGTCGCCGCACGTCGGAAGGAGTCCCCCGTGTCCACCCTCACCGCTCTGCGGCGCCGAGCCCTGGTCGGTGCCGCGACCGCGGGGCTCGCCGCCGCCGCGCTCGTCGCGCTGCCGGCGCCGGGCGCCGAGGCCCACGGCGGCCTCACCTACCCCCAGACCCGGACCTACGCGTGCTACCTCGACGGGCTCGCGGGCGGTCAGGCGGCCGGGCAGGCGGGCAACATGCTGCCGACCAACCCGATCTGCCAGGAGGCGCTCGCCGCGAGCAGCTACCCGTTCTACAACTGGTACGGCAACCTGCTGGGGACGATCGCGGGCCAGCACCAGACGATCGCCGACGGGAAGCTGTGCGCGCCGGACCCGAAGTTCGCGGCGTTCAACACGCCGAGCGCGCACTGGCCCACCACGAAGCTGCAGTCGGGCGGGCAGATCACGTTCCAGTACGCGGCGACGGTCCCCCACCCCGGCTGGTGGACGCAGTGGATCACGAAGGACGGCTGGGACCCGACGCAGCCGATCGGCTGGGACGACCTCGAGCCGGCGCCGTTCGACCGGGTGCTCAACCCGCCGACCCGGTCGGGCGGCCCGACGGGTCCCGAGTACTACTGGACCGCGCAGCTGCCGCAGAAGAGCGGCCGGCACGTGATCCTGTCGATCTGGGAGCGCACCGACAGCCCGGAGTCGTTCTACAACTGCTCCGACGTGGTCTTCGACGGCGGCGGCACGGACCCGGGCGACCCCGGCGACCCTGGTGACCCCGGGGACCCGGTCGACACGACGGCCCCGTCCGCGCCCGGCACCCCGACCGCCGCGGCGGTCGACGGGACGACGGCGTCGCTCACGTGGCCCGCGTCGACCGACGCGGTCGGCGTCACGGGCTACACCGTCCACGACGCCACGACGGGCGCGGTCCTCGCGCGGCCCACGTCGGCGGCCACGACCCTGTCCGGCCTCACGCCCGGCACGTCGTACTCCGTGTACGTCACCGCGACCGACGCCGCCGGGAACGTCTCCGCGCGGTCCGCGACGCTCACGTTCAGCTCGGGCACGGTGCCCGTCGGGTCGTGCTCGGTGAAGTTCGACGTCTCCAACGCCTGGTCGGGCGGCTTCGTCGGCAACGTGACGGTCGCGAACGAGTCGATGACGCCCGTGAACGGGTGGGAGCTCACGTGGACGTTCACGAAGGGTGAGAAGGTCACGCAGGCGTGGAACGGCACGGCCACGCAGTCCGGCGCCGTCGTCACGGCCCGCAACGCGGCGTGGAACGGGACGATCGCGCACCACGGCTCGGTGAGCTTCGGGTTCATGGGGTCGAGCAGCGGCGCTCCCGGTCAGCCGACCGGGGTCGCGCTCAACGGGCTGCCCTGCTCGCTGGCCTGAGCGCTCGCGGTTCTCGGGGGCCCGGTCGTCACGGCGGCCGGGCCCTCGGGCTGCTGCGCGGAGATCGTCCGGGGTGGCGTCCGGGGCGTGCGCCCCTCGCGGTCAGGCGCTGGCGGTGATCGCGCCGACGACGCGGACCTTCACCGCGACGCCGTCGACCGCCCGCGGCACCTCGGCGGACCGGCCGCGTGAGGACACGTTGACCTGCAGCAGGTAGCCGTCGCCGTCCGGTGTGATCCCGATCCCCCGCACGTCAGGTCGCCCGGCGAGGTCGGCGCGCAACCGTTCTTTCGCCGCGCGCGCCTGCTCGAGATCCGCCATGCTGCACCGCTTCCCGCCGTGCCACCGCGGAGGTCGGGCCGCTCGCCGGGGCAGGGTCAGGTGGCGAGCGTCGCACCGAGGGCGTCGAGCACGGCATCGATGGGGTTGAGGTAGGTCAGCCCGGACCCATTCTCGCTCCCGGTCTCCGAACCCGCAAAGAGCAAGCCCAGCGCGACGCCGTCCTCGCGGTACACCAGGGAGCCCGAGTCGCCGCCGCGCGAGAACGCCGACCCGCCCGTCGACTCGACCTCGATCTGCCCGTCGAACGCGATCTCACCGAGCTCCTCGCCGTAGCCCACGACGACGTCGTCGAGCTCGATCGCGGTCACGCGGCCGTGCGTCACGGACGTCGTGCGGCCGACCTTCGCGACCTCCTCGTTGCCCACCGCGACCGCCGTCGTCGTGACCGGCCCGACCGGGTAGCGCAGGTCCACCTCGGGGTCGTCCAGCAGCGCGATCGCGCAGTCCACGGTCGCGCGGCCGTGCGGCTCGAGCTCGACGCGGCCCGCGAGCTCGCCGACCTTGTCGCGCGCGGTGCGCCCGCCGTCCGCCGGGCCGGGCTGCAGGATCGGGTCGCCCATGGCCGCCGACGGCGTGCCCGACAGCACGTGGTAGTTGGACAGCGCGTGCATGCGGCCGTCGACGACGACGAACGCGCCGAGCGTCCCCGCCGACACCTTCGCGTGCGCGATCGAGACACCGGGCCGGAGCGGGCGCACCCGGCCGGTCTCCCCGAGCGAGCGCGCCGTGACGACGGGCGGGCGGGGCGTGACCGCCGGGCCGCCGGGCGTCGCGAGCGTGCGGATCCGGCCGGTGCGGCGCACGTCGGCGGCGGGGCCGACCTGCTCGGCCACCTTCCGCGCGATGCTGCGGACCGCCGGGAGCCCGAGCCGGTAGCGCACGGCGACGCCGTACCCGCCGTCGGCCAGCGGGGCGAGGCCCAGCGCGAGGGGCACCGCCGCGGCGTGCACGTCCGCCGCGTGCACGCGGTGCCGCGCGAGCTCCCGCACGTAGTCGCCGACCTGCGCCTTGACCTCGCGCGCCTCGCGCTCGTCCATCGATCCCATCGACCCCCCTGCCGATCGCCGCCCGGTGGTGTCCCGGTGCTTGGCGGCAAGTCTGCCGCGTCGCACCGACACCTGCCGCGCGACGTCCACGACGCCGGGGACGGTCGGGCGGCCGCGCACCCCGTGCGGCAGCGAGCGCCTCGACGACCGGTGACGGCACACCCCCCGCGGGGGCTCAGCCGCGCGGCGGGAAGATGCCCTGCAGCGCGATGATGAAGGTGAGCACGAGGTAGGGCGGCATGTTGTCGTGCGGCTGGCCGCCGCCCGTCACGGACAGCGCCGCCGGGCTCATCGTGAGCGCGCCGGGGCCACTGCCGTAGAGCTCCTCGGTCACGCGCCCGATGCGGCTCGTCGCCCACGCCCCGCCCGACGGGTTGCCCGTCGTGCCGCGGGTGCCGTCAGGCACGCTCCCGACGGTGTGGCCGTGCACGGGGAGCTCGGACTCGAGGAGCGTCACCGTCTGCGAGCCCAGGACCTCGCCCGGCGCGACCGGCTGCAGCCCCGGCCCCTGACCGTGCTGCAACGGGCTGCGTCCCCGCAGGTCGGGCAGCGCGAACGTGCTCTTCCCGTCACCGCCGTAGGTGGTGCCGAGGAGGGAGAACAGCGCGGTGTTCTGCGAGATGGGCATGAGCTGCCCGTCGCACAGCGCCCACCCCGTCGGGGCGAAGTTGCCGGCGAACATGCGGATCTCGGCGACGAACTGGTCGGACATGGCTCAATTCCTGCTGGGGAAGATGCCCACCAGCGCGATCACGGCCTGGAGGGCGGCGTACGGGGGCATGTTGGCGTGCGGCTGCGAGCCGCCGGTGTTCCCGACGAGCCCGTCGGCCATGACGGCCTGCGGGGTCGCGCCGTAGTGCGGCGCGTCGGTCACGGCCCAGCGGCCCGCACCCGGCGCGGTGCGGTCGGCGGTCGCGGCGGCGCGGACCGGGTGCGTGTGCGCCGGCATCTCGGCGACGGTCAGGGTGTGGTGCTCCGCGCCCGCCGCCTGGCCGAGCGAGAAGCCGTCGCCGACGTGCACCGGGACCCGCCCGCGCAGGTCGGGCAGCGCGAAGGTGACGCGACCGTCGCCGCCGTACGTCGTGCCGAGGAGGGAGAACAGCGCCTGGTTCTGGTTGATGGGCAGGAGCTGCCCGTTGCACGCGGCCCAGCCCTTCGGAGGGAAGCCGAACGCCGTGAGGCGGATCTCGGCGAGGAACGGTTCCGACATGACGTGTCCTCAGTTCTGCTGGGGGTAGACGCCGAAGAGCGAGATGATGAACGACACCGCGAGGACCGGGTGCCGGTTCTCGTGCGGCTGCGAGCCACCCGTCGGGCCCACCGCGTCCGCCGCGAGCGCGTCGCCCGGGAGCGTCGGCGACGGGACGAACGCCGGCGCCGTCGACGCGGCCCACACCGCCCCGGCCGGGGACGTGCCCGTCGCGGCCGCGACCGCCGCCTGCGGGCGGTGGGTGTGCTGCGGGACCTGCTGCGTCGACAGCGTCACCGACTCGACGCCCCCCGTCTCACCCAGCAGGTACGACCGCGAGATGCGCGGCCCCTGGCCGACGTGCAGCGGTGAGCGTCCCCGCAGGTCCGGGAGCGCGAACGTCTCCTGGCCGTCGCCGCCGTACGTCGTGCCGATCAGGGTGAAGAGTGCGTCGTTCTCGGAGATCGGCACGAGGCGGCCGTCGCAGAACGCCCAGCCGGCCGGCTCGAAGCTCCCGGCGAACATGCGGATCTCGCCGATGTACGGCATGGGTCAGGCCTCCGTCCCGGCGCCGGCCGCGGGGCCGGTCGTGCCGTCGGTCGTCGGGTGGGTCGGGTCGGCGGAGGCGTCGGCGGGCCCGGTGAGGGCGTCGTCCGGCCCACGGGGGGCGTCGTCGGGCACGACGAACGTCGCGACGAGGAGCGTGCCGTCGGGCTCCGCCGCGCTCGGGACGGCGAGCAGCGCCTGCGGGCCGACGCCGGGCAGGTCGAGCACGACCGTCGCCTGGCCCGTGCCGACCGGTGCGCGGAACGTGACGTCCCACGTCGCCCAGCCAGACGACGTCCGCCGGTCGGAGCACGAGCGGACGGTCCACGCGCCGCGCTGCTCGACGGCGACGTCGGTGCCGACGGCGGCGCGCCAGTCGGACCAGGTGGCGACGGTCACGGGCGGGCCTCCAGCAGCACGTCGAGCACCGTCCCGGCGGTCTGCTCGGCGGTCGCGGCGTCGTCGACCGGGACGAACCCGAGCCTCGCGTAGAGGGCGGCGGCGCGCACGTTCGTGGCCCGCACGTGGAGGCGGACCGGCGCGCCCGCGGCGTGCGCGTCGGCGAGGACGCCGCGCAGCACCGCGGTGCCGGTCCCCCGGCCCTGGTGGTCGGGGTGGACGGCGACGTCGAGCACGTGCACGACACCGGCCGAGCGGGCGAGGACGAGGCGGCCGACCGGCGCGCCGTCGACCTCGACGACCACGTCGTCGGTCGCCGTCCCCGCGAACGCCGCCTCGCGCGCCGCGTGCTGCCCGCGCAGGAACGTCGCGGTCGTCGCGGTGTCCCACCCGGCGGCGGCCACGTCCGTCGCGCGCGACGCCGCGTACAGGCCGGCGACGAACGCGGCGTCGGCGGGCGTCGTCGGGCGCAGCGCGAGCACGGCGAGGCCCACTAGACGGTCCGGTCGACGACGGCCTCGAGCTCCGTGCCGTCCGGGCCGACGGGCCCGACGAACACGACGAGGTCGCCGTCGTCGTGGGTGAGCGTGCGGATCGCGCCCGGCAGGTCCCGGGTCGACGCGGCACGGAACGTGAGGGCGAACGCGTCGGCCGTCGGTGCGGCACCGTGCGGGCCCGTGACGGAGGCGAGCGTCAGGACGTGCGTCGACCCGTCCACGACGGTCCGGAACCGGCTGCCGACGAGCCCCCGGACCGACGCGAGCTCGAGGGGGAGGGTGCGGCGCGCGAGCGGGACGCCGACGGCGACCGCGACGGCACCCACGGCGACCGCTCCCGCACCGCCCGCGAGGACGGTGCGGCGCGACACCACGGTGCGGGGCGAGGGCACGGCGTCCTCCTGTCAGAGCGTCGGCCGGGTGCGGTACGGGCACGTCGGCACGAGGGGGCACGGGTGCGCGACGGGGGGGTGCGGGGGTCGCGCGGCGTCGTGAGCCTACGAGGTTTCACCCCCACCGCCAGGCCCTCCCAGCGGGTGAATCCTCCTACGCTGACCCGGTGCCGCACCGCGCTGACCTGCGATTTCACCGATTCGTCGCCCTTGCGGCGGTCCTGGCGGGCGGTTTGTCGGGATCGGTGGCCGCCGCCCCCGCGGCCGTCGCCGCACCGACGCCGCTCGTCGTGACCACGACCGTCGACGCGCCCGTCGACGGCGCGTGCGCCGACGCGACCCCGGCGACCCTCTCGCTGCGCGAGGCGCTGTGCCAGGCGCAGTCGCTGACCGACGCCGCGGTGACCGTCCCAGCGGGCACGATCAGCCTCACGGCAGGCGCGCTCGTGTACGCGCCGACGTCCGGCGGCCGGACGCTGACCGTCACCGGCGCGGGCCGCGACGCGACGCGCGTCGACGCGCACGGTGCGTCGCGCGTGCTCGACCTCGACCGGCTCGGCGTCGGCCACCTCGACGTGACCGTGACCGGCCTGACCCTCGCGGGCGGCCGTCCGCTCGTCAGCGACCCGTGGTGGGGCGGCGGCGCGGTCGTCGCCGGGTCGGCCCTTCCGGGCGCCCCCGACGCGCTGACCCTCAGCTCCTGCCGCGTCACCGGCAGCGCGAACGCGCCCGCCGGCCAGTCCGACCAGGGCGCCGTCGGCGGTGGCGTGCAGATGAGCGGCGGCTCGCTCACCGTCCGCGACTGCCTGCTCGACGGCAGCACCGCGACGGAAGCCGCGGGCGGCGCGCTCGCCTTCGTCGGGGTCGACCCCGGCGACGCGGTCGTCGTCGAGCGGTCGACGTTCACCGGCAACGCGTCCGTGGGAACGCTCGGCGCCGGTGTCACCGGCGGCGGCGCGCTGTTCGTCACGGGCGACGTCGACGTGACCGTCAGCGCGTCGACGTTCACCGGCAACAGCGCGGCGACCACGTCGGGCGCGTCGACGCAGGGCTCGGCGGTCCTCGTCGAGACCGGCACCGCGACCGTCTCCGGCTCGACCGTCACCGGCAACACCGTGACCGCCACCGCGGGCACCCCCACGTCGCACGGCGCGCTCGTCCTCGCACACGGCCAGGTCACGACGTCGCGGCTCGCCGGGAACACGACCACCGTCGGCGGCACCGTCACGCGGGACGCCGTGCGCGGCGGCGCGACGGTCCCCGCGAACTGGTGGGGCTGCGTCGACCCCGCCGCCGGGACCGGGTGCGACACCGCGCCCGACGCGGCGACCCGCGAACCCTTCGCACGGCTCGCGCTGACCGCGTCGCCGACGATCGACCTGCCCGGCCGGACGTCCGCGATCGGCGCCGCCGTCACGATGTCCGACGGCTCGGCCGTGCCCGCCGCGCTCGCCGCGGTCCTCGCGGACGTGCCGCTCACCTGGGCGACGACCGCGGGCACGGTGAGCGGCGCCGAGACGACCCTCGGGGCCGACTCCGCCGCCGGTGCGACACTCACCATCGCCCCGGGCGACCCGCGCGTGTCCGTCACCGTCGACGGCTCGACCGCCGGCACCACGGTGACGACCGCCGTCCCCGCGAGCGTCACCGGGCAGCCGTCCGACGCCTCGGTCGTCGAGGGCGCGACCGCCGCGTTCGCCGTCGTCGCGTCCGGCACGCCCACGCCGACCGTGCAGTGGCGCACCTCGCCCCCCGGCTCCTCGACCTGGACGGACGTCCCCGGCGCGACCGGGACGACCCTCAGCGTGCCGGGCACGACGCGCGCGGCCGACGGCACCCGGTACGCCGCCGTCGTGCAGAACGCCTTCGGCGCGCCCGTCACGTCCGCGCCCGCGACGCTCGGCGTCCGGTGGGGCGCCGAGACCACGCGCGACCCCGCCGACGTCACCGTCGTCGCCGGGCAGGACGCCGTCTTCACGAGCGAGGCCGCCGGGAAGCCGGCCCCCACGACGACCTGGGAGCGGTCGACCGACGGCACGACGTGGGCACCGGTCGCGTCCGCGACGGGCACCACGCTCACCCTGCCCGCGGTCGCCGCGGCCGACGACGGCCTGCGCGTCCGCGCCGTGCACGCCGGCGAGACCGTCGTGACCTCCGCCGCCGCGCGCCTGACCGTGCAGACCCGCCCGACGCTGTCCCCCGTCGCGGGCGTCGTCGTGGCCGACGGCGGCACCGCGCAGCTCACCACGACCGTCGGCGGCTCACCCGCGCCGTCGGTCCGCTGGCAGCGCCTCGTCGGCGGCACGTGGACCGACGTGCCCGGCGCGACCGGTGCGACGCTGTCCGTCGTCGTCGACCCCACGTTCGACGGAGCCCGCTACCGCGCCGTCGCGACGTCCGTCCTCGTCGACGGCACCGCGACCGTCACGAGCAACGAGGCCGTGCTCGACGTGCGGTACGGACCCGTGGTCGACGTGCACCCGCAGCCCGTGACGGGCCTCGTCGGCGGGAGCGCGCTGTTCACCGCGGCCGCGCACGGCAACCCCGCACCGACCGTCCAGTGGCAGACGTCCCCCGACGGCACGACGTGGACCGACGTGCCCGGCGCGACCGGCGTGCTCTGGACCCGCCTGCTGACCGCCGCCGACGACGGCCTCCAGGTCCGCGCGCGGTTCACCGGCCACGGCGTCACCGCCACCACCGCCGCGACGCTCACCGTGCAGGACGCACCCACCGTGACCGACCCGGCCCCCGCCACGGCCGACGCCGGCGGCACCGCGACCTTCACCGTCGCCGCCACCGGCCTGCCGGCCCCGACGGTCCGCTGGCAGACGCTCGTCGACGGCACCTGGACCGACGTCCCCGGCGCGACCGGCACGACCTACGCCGTCACGGCGACCGACGCCCTGCACGGCGCGTCCTACCGCGCGGTCGCGACCAACGTGCGCGGCTCGGCGACGTCGGCCGCCGCCACGCTCGCCGTCCGCACACCCCCGACGGTCGCCGACCCCGTCGACGTCGTCACGCGCCCCGGCGAGGACGCGACCTTCACCGTCACCACGACCGGCCGCCCCGTGCCCGACGTGACGTGGGAGTCGTCCACCGACGGCACCACGTGGACGCCCGTCGCCGGCGCGACCGGCCGCACGCTCACCGTGACGGCGGACGCCGCCGACGACGGGCTGCGCGTCCGCGCCGTCGCCACGTCGACCCTCGTCGCGGGCACCGCCACCACGCGCAGCGCCGCCGCGACGCTCACCGTCGTGCCCGACCCCGTCGAGGTGTCCGGACCCGACGCGAGCGCACCGGTCGCGGCCGTCGCCGGCCGGTCCACCACCGTGACGTTCGTCGTCCTCGGCTCCGACCTGCAGGGCCGGTGGGAGCAGTCCCGCGACGGCGGCACCACGTGGGCGCCCGTCGGGCCGTCCGTCACGACCAACACCATCACGGGCGTCTCCGCCGTCCGGTCGCTGCGGTCCGCCGCCGCGCCCGCCACGCGCACCGCGTTCACCGCGACGTTCACCCCCACGCACGCCGACGACGGGATGCTGCTGCGCCTCGTCGTCGTCGACGCCGCGGGCGAGACCGCGCTGCGAGCCGTGACCCTCGACGTCCCCGCGGCGCCCACGCCGTCCGTCAGCCCGACGCCGGGCGGTTCCGGCGCGGGCACCGGTGCGACCGGGGGCTCGCGCGGGTCCGGCAGCTCGGCGGCTCACGGCGGGCGCCTGTCCAGTACGGGCAGCACGGTCGCGCCGGTCGCCGCCGTCGCCGGGCTCCTCGTCGTCATCGGTGCGGCCGGGGCGCTGATCGGTCGCCGCCGCCGGGCCTGACCGGCCGGTGGCCGACCGTCGGCCTCAGCAGGTCGCGCTCGCGGGCGGCTCGTCGAGGTCGGTGCCGGCCGCCGGCGGCGGGTCGCCGGCAGCGGCGGGTCGCCGGCAGCGGCGGGTCGCCGGCTCGTGCCCGCCCGGACCGTCAGAGGTCGTGCTCCCGGCGGCCCACCGGCCGGGCGTCGTCGGGCGGCTCGCCCACCACGGCGACCGGGCGGGCGTCGTACGGCTCCGCGGTCACGTCGGCGCGGCGGATGCGGTCGAGCCGGAACCACCGCACGTCGTCGCGCGTGCGGCACCACGCCGCGAGATACCAGCGTCCGTGCGAGCGGGTGAGGACGATCGGCTCGACGCGTCGCTGCGACGGCGCACCCGTGACCGGCGCGTACTCGATCGCGAGCACCCGCTGCCGGGACAACGCGTCCTCGACGGCCCGCAGGACGCCCGACGACGCGACCGGCGGGCCGCTCCGGGGGGCACGCGGAGGATCGCCGGGAGTCCCACGCGCCGCCAGGGCCGTCCCGTCCCCAGGCGGCGCGGTGCTCGTGGAGGCACCGTCGGACGGCGCCGGGCTCGTGGGGGCGCTCGCGCGCCCCACCCCGCTCGCGGGTGCGCTGTCGGGCCGCGTCCACACCCGCTCGGAGAGGGCGAGGGCCCGCGCGCGGTCGGGCGCGGGCATCGCGTCGAGCACCTTGTCGCGGGCCGTCCGCGCGTCGACGCCGAACGGGCTGCCGGCCGGCAGCGCGTCGACCGCGAGGGCCAGCGCGACCGCCTGCGCAGGCGTGAGCGCGACGGGCGGCAGCGTCGCGCCCACGAGGACGTAGCCGCCGCCCGCACCGGCCTGCGCGACGACCGGCAGACCGGCCTGCTGCAACGCGCTCACGTCGCGCTTCACGGTGCGCGTTGTGACCTCGAAGAGCCGCGCGAGCCGCGCGCTCGTGGTGCCGCGCGGGCCGACGCGACGCAGCTCCTCGGCCATCGCGTACAGGCGGTCGGTGCGGTTCACGGTCGCGCTCCACGGTCGTCGTCGGGACTCCATGATGGTGACACGAAGGTGACAGACGGGTGTCACCGACCTCGCGCGACGCTGGTCCCATGACCACGACACACCTGATCCTCGTCCCCGGCTTCTGGCTCGGCGCATGGGCGTGGGACGACGTCCTGCCCGGGCTGCGCGCCGCCGGCCTCGAGCCCCACCCCGTCACGCTGCCCGGGCTCGACCCGGCCGACGGCACCGACGGCGTCACGCGCGCCGACCACGTCCGGACGGTCGTCGAGCTCGTCGACCGGGTCACCGCGGACGGCGGCGACGTCGTCCTCGTCGGGCACTCCGGCGGCGGCGCGGTCGTCGGGGAGGTCGTCGACCGGCGGCCCGACCGCGTGCGCCGCGCCGTGTACGTCGACAGCGGCCCGCTCGAGGACGGGTCCGCGCTCGCGCTCGACCTGCCCACCGACCAGGCCGACCTGCCGCTGCCGTCGTGGGAGGAGCTCGCCGACCAGGGATCGAGTCTCGACGGGCTCGACGACGCGGCGCTCGACCGGTTCCGGGAGCGGGCCGTCCCGCACCCCGGGGCCGTCGCGCGCGGCGCGGTGCGCGTCGGCGACGACCGCCGCTTCGCGGTGCCGGTGACCGCGGTCTGCACGAGCCTGCCGTCCGGGGTGCTGCGGACCATGGTCGACGGCGGACCGCCGCTGCACACCGAGCTCGGCCGGTACGACGTCACCTACGTCGACCTGCCGACCGGTCACTGGCCGATGTTCAGCCGTCCCGACGACCTCGCCGCGGTCCTCGTCGAGGCCGCCCGCGCCTGACGCCGCCGACCGCCGGAGCCCGCTGCCCGCGAGAGCCCCACCGGGTCGCGCACCCCAGCCCGCCGCCCGCGTGAGCGCCGCCGAGTCGCGCGCCGAGCCCGCCGCCCACGAGAGGCCCCGCCGAGTCGCGCGCCGGAGCCCGCCGCCCACGAGACGCCCCGCCGAGTCGGCCGGCGGAGCCCGCCGCCCGCGTGAGCCCCGCCCCGTCGGGCGCCGGTCCACCGTCGCGGACCCCGCCCGCGCAACGCGACGCCCCGGCGACCAGGTCAGGTCGCCGGGGCGTCGTGGTCCTGCGGGCGGGTGCCCGCGACGGTCAGGCGCCCGCGGGAGGCGCGGGCGGGGCCTGCGGGGGCTGCTGCTGCTGGACCGGCTGCACCGGGGTCTGCTGCACCGGCTGGACCGGCTGCTGGACCACGGGCTGCGCGACCGGCTGCGCCGTGCCCACCGCGCGGTGGTCGACGACCTCGCGGTGCGACGTGTTGCTGCGCTGCGCGTTGATGACCAGCGCCAGGATCAGCGCGAGCACTCCCGCACCGATGCAGATGTAGCCGATCATCGTCAGGTCGATGGCGTCGATGCTGTCCCGGACGCCGAACGCGAGGATCGCGCCGATGACGATCAGGGCGATGCCGCCTCCGATACCCATGCGTGGCTCCTTCCGTCCCGTCGAACACCCAGGGACGCCCCTCGATCTGGGTCGAAGTGGGCGGCGCTCGACTATTGACAGAGGAGTTTGGCGCGGGTATTGGCACTCCGCATCCGGAGGCGGCATCTCACCCGATCAGCCGAGCACCTCCGGGTACCGGACGTCGGCCTCGCCGAGCACGTGCTGCGCGAGGAACGCCTGCACCACCTGGTACCAGACGACCGCGTGCTGCGGGCTGAGGATCCAGTGGTTCTCGTCCGGGAAGTAGAGGAACCGGTGCGGCGTGCGCCCCTCGTCGTCGGCCGGCAGCCCGGACCGCGACACCAGCTCGTACCAGAGCCGCAGGCCCTCCCCGATCGGCACCCGGTAGTCCTTGTCGCCGTGCACCACGAGCATCGGCGTGACGATCTTCTCGACGAACCGGTGCGGCGAGTTCTCGAGCGCCATCTCGGCGGTCATCTCGCGCTCCCAGTAGTACGCCGCGTCCGTCGTCGGGCCGAACTGGTCCAGCGCCCACAGGCTCGCGTGCGTGACGATCGCCTTGAACCGGTCCGTGTGCCCCGCGACCCAGTTGGCCATGTAGCCGCCGAACGAGCCACCCATCGCCGCCGTGCGGGACGCGTCGACGTCGTCGCGCGCCTCCGCGACGTCCGTGACCGCCATGAGGTCCGTGAACGGCGCCTCGCCCCACGAGCCCCATCCGGCCTGGACGAAGTCCTGCCCGTAGCCGGTCGACAGCGCCGGGTCCGGCAGCAGCACCGCGTACCCCTGCGCGACCAGCAGCCACGGGTTCCACCGCCACGACCACGTGTTCCACGACCCGAGCGGGCCACCGTGGATCCACAGCAGCAGCGGCGCGGGGCGGTCGGCGCTCGCACCGTCGGGCAGCGCGAGCCACGCGCGCACGCGTCGGCCGTCCGTGACGGTCGTCTCGACCTCCGTCAGCCGACCCGGGACGGTCGGCGTCGCCACCGGCCCGACGAGTGCCGTCGCCGGGACCGGCGCGCCCGACGCGATCGCCTCCGCCAGGTCGATCCGCACCGGGTGCGCGGGCGCCTCGTACGACGAGCGCAGCGCGTACGCGGTCCGCCCGTCGGGGCTGACCTGCAGGTCCGTGAACACCGCATCGTCCGCCGTCACCCGCGTCACCGTGTCCGACGCGAGGTCGACCCGGAACACCGGCCCGCGCCCGTCGTCGTCGGCCAGCACGAGCAGCCCGTCCGACCCCGGCAGCCACACCGGGTCGTGCGGCCAGCGGTCCCAGCCCTCGGCGAGCGTGCGCGCCTCACCGCCCGCGAGCGGCACGACCTGCAACGTCACCTGCGGCGCGCGGTGCGGCGTCGAGATCGACTCGCGCGTGAAGACGACCCATCGGCCGTCCGGCGACACGACCGGCCCGTACAGGTCGGCGCCCTCGTCCGCGACGAGCGTCCGCCGCTCCCCGCTCGCGACGTCGACCGCTACGAGCTCGCTGCGCTGGTCCCCGCGCGCCAGGTAGGACGTCCAGCCCGTCACGACCGTGCGGCCGTCGGGCGCGATCGCCGCCGACTGCTCGACGAGCGCCGCGCGCGCGTCCGGCGTCGCGTCCCGCAGCGTGAGGCGCGGGTCCCGGTCACCCGCGAGCGGCGTCACCACGTCCGCCGACAGGTCCGCCGTGAACAGGTGCGGCGCGTCCGGGCCCAGGTCGTGGTCCCAGTACCGGACCGGGTACGCGTCGTGCAGGATCGCCGCGATCTTCTTGTCCTTGCGGGCCTTGCGGAGCTTCTCGTCGGTCTCCGCGTCCGGCGCCGACGGCAGCACGTCGCTGCTCACCAGCACGACCGACGCGTCCTTCGCCGTCCGCACCCCGCCGACACCCGCCGCACGGTCCGCGACCACGCGCGCCTCGGCGTAGTCCGCCGGCAGCAGCCACAGCGCGGGGACCGGGTCGTCGTCGCCGTCCTTCGCGTCGGGGTCGGGGCGCGCGCTCGTGAACAGCAGGTCGCCGCCCGACGTGAACGCCGCGCTCGCCTCACCCTTCGCGCTGCGCGTCAGCCGGCGGGCCGGCTTCTCACCGGTCGGGTCGACCTCCCACAACGCCGTCACGTACTTCGTGCGCTTGGCGTCGAGCGTCGACACGGCCGTCACCAACCGCGTGCCGTCGGGCGACAGCACCAACCCCGACACCCGAGGGATCCCGACGTACGCGTCGAGGTCGTGGAACGGGGTCGCGGGTGCCGGCCGGACGTCGGCGTCGGCGTCGGCGTCACCGCCGCCACCCGCCTGCCCGGCGCCGCCCCCGGTCGTTCCGGCGCTGCTGCCGCCGCTCGTCGTCGTCGACGTGCCGTCGGAGGTCGTGGTGCCGTCGCCACCGTGCGTGGTCGGTCCGGTCGTCGAGGGGGTCGTGTCGTCCGGGCCGCCGTCGGCCCCGAGGTTCGCGAGAGTCACCGCCCCGTCCTATCACGCCCACCCGGACCGCCTCCCCCGCCGACCCGGGTCTGGTGACCGGAAACGCCGCGGGAGCGGTCACCACACCCGGGTCGACGATGGGGCGGGAGGGCGGCGGTGATCGTGCGGACCAACGGTCCCGACGCGCCGAGGTCGGCGGCGGTGAAGCGGAGGAGGGTCACGCGGCCCGTGGCGAGCAGCGCGTTCTGACGTCGTCGGTCGCGGAGCACGGCGTCGGGCGTCTCGTGCACCTCGCGCCCGTCCATCTCGGCCAGCAACCACCGGTGGCCGTCGAGCCGCCACCCCAGGTCCGCCCGGCCGAGGAACGCCCCATCCGCCGACCGGACGACGACCTGCAGGTCGTCCGGCGCCACGCCCGCGGCGACGCAGTCCACGCGCGCGAACGACTCGAGCGGCGACTCCGCCCGCGGGTCGACAAGACCCCAGACGTCGCGCGCGGCGGCTGCACCGCGGCGACCCGCGACCAGCCGACGGACGTCCCCGAGCGCCTGGGCCGGGAGCAGCCCGCGGCGCAGCACGTCGTCGAGCACCGCGACGGCGTGGCGCGTGCCCAGACCGGGCAGTGCCTGAGCGAGCGCCCACGGCAGCTGCGCGACGCGCCCTGCGCCGTACCGGCGGACCGGGAACGGTGTCGGGTCGCCGAAGCACCGCACGGTGATGCCGTCGCGGTCCCGGAGATGACGGCCGCCCGGGAGCGCGACCTCCGGTCGGACGTCCGCCGGGAGCCCGGCGACCCCGTGCAGCACGAGCGCCGCGGCACCGACCGCGACCGCGTCCGGGCCGAACGCGAGCAGCCCGAGCCACGCGGCGGTCTGCCGCCGCTCGTCGACCGTCCGCGCCCGGCCGGGCATGACCTCGTACACCGACCTGGTGCGTCGGACCCACCGCCCCGACGACACGAGCCGCGTCCGTCTGCTGCCTCCGACGCCTGCGAGCGAGGCCTGCGCGGCGGACACGAGCCCGCCCTGGCGTCGAGCGAGCGTGAGCAGAGGCAACGGGACGTCGGACCGGCCAGGCATGGCCCGACCTCACCGCCTCGCCCCGCCGCCCGGCAGACGGCCCGACCGCTCCTGTGGAGCCAGCCCCACCCAAGCCCGCCTGTGGACGCCTCACCACGCCCGCCCCCCACCGACCCGCCTACCTCCCCCCGCACCGTGGGGCGACCCGGGCCTGGTGACCGGAACGACGCCCTGAGCGGTCACAAGACCCGGGTCGCCCCCGTGTTCGACGGTGGGGAGGGCGAGGCGCGCGATAGGTCGCCCCGGGGCGGCGCGGGCCGGCGGGTGTCAGGGTGCCAGCCGGCCCGGGCGGTCAGGAGCGGTAGACCTGGACGACCGAGGGGCGGGGGCCGCCCCAGCGGCCGGCCGACAGGGAGCCCGGGGTGACGTAGTCCGGGAAGTAGGACTGCTGCGCCGCCCACGTGCCGTCCTCGCCGGGGTGCTGGACGGCGACGTAGACCATCTCGTCGCGGTCGCGCACGACCGGGCCGCACGTCTCGGCGCCGCGCGGCACGGCCAGGAACTGCTGGACGTGCCCCCGCTCACGACCCGCGAGCGGCACCTTGAACAGGCCGTCGCAGTACCCGATCGTGCCGGGCTGGCCGTCGGTCGAGATCCACAGGTTGCCCGACGAGTCGAACGCGACGTTGTCGGGGCACGAGATCGGCGACACCTTCTCGGGCGGGAAGCCCGCGAAGTACGTGCCGGTCGTCGTCGCGGGGTCGCCGCAGAGCAGCAGGATGCTCCAGCCGAACGTGAGCGACCGGGGGTCGTTCGACGCCTCGGTGAGCTCGACGACGTGCCCGTGCCGGTTCGTGACACGCGGGTTCGACTCGGTCGCGCCCTCCTTGCCGGCGGCACCGCGGTCGGTGTTGTTGGTGCACGCGACGTACACACGACCGGTCACGGGGTTGGGCTCGACGTCCTCGGGGCGGTCCATCTTCGTGGCGCCGACGGCGTCGGCCGCGAGCCGCGTGAAGACGAGCACCTCCTCGGTCGTGAAGCCCGGCACCTGCGAGACGCCGTCGAGCACGAGCGGGATCCACTCGCCGGTCCCGTCGAACGCCCCGTCGGACGGCAGCGCGCCCGTCCCGGTGATCTCGGAGACGGGCGAGTCGCCGAGGAACCGCGCGACGTACAGGTTGCCGGCTGTCAGGAGGCGCTTGTTCGCGTCGCGATGCCGCCGGCCCTCGCGGTAGCGGTCCTTCGCCACGAACTTGTAGAGGTAGTCGAACCGCTCGTCGTCACCCATGTACGCGGCGACGTGGCCCGACCGCCCGACGATGACGTTCGCGCCCTCGTGCTTGAACCGGCCCAGCGCGGTGTGCTTCACGGGCGGAGCGGTCGGGTCCTCGGGGTCGACCTCGACGATCCAGCCGAAGCGGTGCGGCTCGTTCTCGTACCCGGGGTTGCGGGCGTCGAAGCGCGGGTCGACGTTCTCCCAACCGCGCGTCGTCGCCTTGTCGGCGAAGCCGTACCGCTTGTCGGCCGCCGACGTCCCGGCGGTGCGGAAGTACTGGTTGACGTTCTCCTCGCCCGACAGGACGGTGCCCCACGGCGTCGTGCCGCCCGCGCAGTTGTTGAGCGTGCCGCGCGCTGTCGTGCCCGCGGGGTCGGCGACGGTCCGCAGCAGCGCCGAGCCGGCCGCCGGGCCGGAGAACGTGAACGGCGTCGACGCGGTGATCCGCCGGTTCGCGCGCGCGCCGACCTTGTAGGTCCACGGCTTGCCCTTGCGCTCGCGGTACAGGCCGACGACGGACAGGCCGTGCGACGCCATCGCGACGCGACGCTGCCGGTCGAGCTCCTCGGGCGTCGTCGCGGGCGGGAACATGATGTTCTCGTTCGTGTACTCGTGGTTCACCACGAGCACCCCCGAGCGGCCGTCGCGGTCCTCGAGGACGTCGACGTAGTCGCAGTTGTAGCCGAACAGCCGCTCCGCGACCTCGGGCGTGACCGTCGTGGGGTCGAACCGGTCACGCGACGACAGCAGCGGGTCGCCCCAGCGCACGAGCGGCCGCCACTGGTACCCGGCGGGCACGGTGAACGCGTCGGTCGCGGCGGGGACGGGTGCGATCGGGGTGAAGCCGAGACGACCGCGCGGGCCGCCGCCCGGACCGTGCGCGGCGGCGGGCGTCGCGTCCCCGATCACGGGCGCGATCGCGACGGCCGCGCCGGCCACGACGGCACCCGCGAGGACGGCGCGACGGCTCAGTGCGGCGTCGACGACGTCACGGAAGTACGGGTTGTCGGTCGTGTTCGGGACGGGCTGCGCGCACGCGTCGCCGCACTTGAGGTGGCACGTCACGGGCGACCGCTTGCCCGACGTGTGCCCCGCCATCGGCAGGAACGGCAGGAGCGCGCGGCGGGAGGGGGTGGGTCCGGGACGGTCGTCGGTGGTCGTCATGCGCGGGCCTCTCGGAGGGCGGCGGGCGGGGGCGACGACAGCCAACAACCCGGAGGATCCCGACGAACCGCCGCCCGGTGAGCGACCGGTGAACACCCGACGAACGTTCCCCACCACCCGCTGGGCCGGCCGGTGGGACGGTGGGCGACCCGGTGCTGGGTACCGCGTCCGACGCCCGGGCGGTCACCGGACCCGGGTCGAGGCCAGCACGGCGTTCCCGGCAGCGTCGCGGCGGCGGTCAGCCTCGGGGCGGCTCGGCGTCCTTCGTGGCCTGGTGGGCGTCGCGCTCGGCGAGGCCGGCGAGCATCGCGTTGTACTCGTCGAGCTCGACGTCGCCCTCGCGGTCGACCTTGCGGTCGCGTCGCCGCGCGGTGCGCTCGTCGTCGCGCGCCCACGCGAACCCGACGCCGATCGCGAGCGCGAGCGTCGGGATCTCGCCGATGCCCCAGGTGATGGCGCCGCCGATCTGCTGGTCCGCGAGCGCGCTCGGCCCCCAGGGGCGGCCCATGAGCCCGAACCAGTCGGCGACGAGCAGCGTCTCCCCGGACACGAGCGCGACGCCGAAGAAGGCGTGGAACGCCATGGTCGCGAACAGCAGCAGGAGCCGCTGCGGGTACGGCAGGCGGCGCGGGCCGGGGTCGATCCCGACGAGGGCGTTGACGAACAGGTACCCGGCGAGCGTGAAGTGCACGACCATCGCGAGGTGCCCGACGGGCGACCGCAGCGACCACTCGAACAGCCCGGTGTAGTAGAAGGCGATCATCGAGCCGACGAAGTTGACGGCGGCGACGACGGGGTGCGCGAGGAACGACCCGACGCGGCTGTGCACCAGCACGAGGATCCACTCGCGCGGGCCGCGGGAGTCGTCGTCGCGCAGGCGCGTCGAGCGGACCGGCAGCGCGCGCAGCGCGAGCGTCACGGGCGCGGACAGCGCGAGGAAGATCGGCACGACCATCGCGAGCACCATGTGCTGGACCATGTGCGCGCTGAACAGCACGTGCCCGTACAGGGCCGGCCCACCGGACGTCGTCCAGCCGAACAGCAGCATCCCGGCGGTCCACGACGCGGTGCGCGCCCACGGCCAGGTGTCGCCGCGCCGGCGCAGCCGGAGCGCCCAGCGCCAGTAGACGACGAGCCCGGCGACGGCCGCCGACGCGAGGAGCAGGTCCCAGCGCCACTCGGTGAGCCAGCGCAGCGCGGTCGGCTCGGGCGGCAGCGGGTGGCCGGTGAGGCGGTAGGCGGGCGACGGGTCGGCGGGCGGCTCCTCGGGGACGGGCGGGGCCGTCGACCCGAGCGCGACGGCGACGCCGGAGACGGCACCCATGACGGCGAGCTCGACGAGCACGAGCCGCCAGAACAGCGCAGTGCCGGCGCGTCGCGCGGCGTCGACCGTGGCGCTCGGGACTCCCCTGGTGCTGCCGGTGGCAGGCGTGTCCGGAGCTGCTGTGGGCTGCGCGCGGGGTGTGACCGCCGCACCACCGGTAAGGCGCGGGATGACGGCCCGCCGGTGGGCGAGGCCGAGCAGCCCGAGCAGCCCGAACAGCGCGACCTTGGCGAGCAGCAGGACACCGTAGGCCGACGTGAGGTCGGACCACCCGCCGGTGCGCAGCAGGCCGTTGACGAGCCCCGAGACGGCGACGGCGACGAAGCACCACCCCGCGATGACGGAGTACCGCGCGACGGACGCGGACAGGTCGGTGCCCACCCACCGGACGACGACGGCGAGCGCGGCGAGCGCACCGATCCACACGGCGGCCCCGACGAGGTGCACGACCATCGACGACGTCGCGAGGTCGTGCCCGGACGCGCCGGCGGCGTGGCCGAGCTGCGCCTGCTGGTAGAGCGCGACGAGCACGACGACGGCCGTCCACGCGGCACCGGTCGGTGTCGCGACGACGAGCGACAGCGCGGTGACCACGGCCGCGGCGGTCGTGACGAGCAGCAGCGTGCGGCCGAGGTCGATCTGCGTGACGAAGACGCCGAGCTCCTGGCCGAACTGCGCGGACTCGACGGGCCGCCCCGCGACGTTCGCGTAGGTGAGCACGAGGTGCACGAGCGACGCGACCGTCCAGACGCCCGCGGCCCACGCGGCGACGAGGAGGCTGCGCGGGTACGACCGGCCGTCGGCCCGGCCCGGGGTCACGCGCGCATCGGCGGCGAGGGCGGTCCGGCGCCGCGGCAGGACGCCGATCGCGAGGACCAGCGCACCGAGCGCGACCGCCCCGGCGAGCTCGGTGAGCGTCTTCGCGACGGGCAGCCCCCAGCGGACCGCTGACCCCGGGTCGGCCATGAGGCGCGGGGCGACCGCACCGGAGAACGCGACGCCCGCGACGACCGCCGCGACGGCGGCGACGACGAGCAGCGCGACCCGCACGACGGGCGGCGACCCGGGCCGCGGCGCGCCGCCCTCGGGACGGGACGCGGGCCCGGCGCCCGGGCGCGACGACGCGTCGGACCCGCCGGTCTGGCCGGGGGTCCGCGCGCCGCCGCGCACCGGGGTGGTCATCACTCCAGCCTAGGTCGCGTCGCTCAGGCGTCCGGCCCGACGGGCTCGCCGTCGCCGGCGACGTCGTCCGGGCGCCGACGCAGCAGGTACCACGCGGCGACGCCGCCCGCGACGACGAGGACGCCGCCGATGCCGGCGAGCAGCGGCCCGGCGACGGCGGGCTCGTCGTCGGCGGTCCCGCCGGCCGCTCCGTCGTCGGCCGGCGCCGTCGCGTCGTCGGTCCCGGCGGGTGCCGTCGCGTCGTCGGTCGTCTCGGTGGTCGAGGTCGCAACGTCCGACGGCGTGGGCTCGGGCGCCGGGACGGGGGCGCCGCCGGTCCCGGCGACGGTCGCCGCCGTGGCCGTGAAGCCGAGCGTGCCCTCGATGGGGTGCCCGTCGGCGGAGGTCACGCGCCAGCTCACGGTGTACGCGCCTGCGGGCAGCTCGCCCGCGAGCGGCTGCGCGACGGTCGCGTCGACGAGCTCGGCGGGACCGGCGCTCACCACGCGCCCGTCGGCCGTGGTCACGACGACCTCCGTCCCGATCGCGGTGGCGGCCATGTCGAACGTGAGCGTCACACGGTCCGGGGCGAACGCGACCGTCGCCCCGTCGGCGGGGTCGCTCGCGCGCAGCGTGTTGTGCGCCTGCGCGGCCGGTGCACCCGCGAGGGCGAGCGCGCCGACGACCGCGACGAGTGCGAGCAGTCGCGCGGCCGCGCGCTCGACAGGGCGTGGCTCGGCGACGGACGGGGTGCGCGCCGGGGTGGCCCGTCGGGCGGACGTGGGGAGCATGTCGTCCAGCATCGCCCACCTCATGCCGTGGTCCGGCGCCGGCGGGACGTGACGACGGCCACGGCGAGCGCACCGAGCCCCAGGAGCAGCCCGGCGCCGCCGAGGGCGCGAGCGACGACGTCGGTCGGCTCGCCGTCGCTGGTGACCGGGTCGTCGGACGCGCTGACGTCGGCGCCGGGCGCAGCGGTCCCGGCATCCCCGGCGTCGTCGTCCGCGTCCGGGTCGGGCGCGGCCGTGGTGGTGAGGACCGGCGCGGGGTGCGCAGGCTCGCTGCCGTCGGCGGCCACCTCGTCCCAGTCGACGACGGTGCCGTCGCTGTACGACTGGTGCGCGGGCAGCACGACGTCGAGACCGACCTCGTCCGGGAGCGGCCCGGCGGAGATCTCGAACTCCTGGAACTGCCCGTCGCCGATCTCGGCCCCGGGCGCCGCGGTCCAGGTCACGCGCGCGGGGGCTTCGGTGATCGTCGTGCCGTGGCTGTCGACGGGCTCGGCCAGCGGCGCCGTCTCGACGGTCGCGGTCCACCCGGGGACGGGCCGCGTCGACACGAACAGGAACGGGGTGTCGGTCGGCAGGTCGACGACGACCTGCGTCGTGACGGCCGTCGCCGACTCGTTCGGCACGCGGAACGTCAACGCGCTCCAGCCGCCCGCGACGGTGCTCTCGGGGATGACGCGGACATGCGCGTCGGCGGCGGTGGGGAGCACCGCGACGGCCAGGCCGAGCGCCACGACGACCGCAGCCCGGTGACGCGCGGACCGCCCGACGCGGGTTCGGGCGGCTGGACGGGCCGACGACGCGAGGGCACGTGCGCTCAGAGAGGCCGCGCTCGACGCGGGTGCGGCGAGGGAGGCGGCCGCGGGGGCCGACGGCGTGACGGCGGCGCGGGCGGTCGCACGTGCCGCGGCGCGCGCGGGTGCGGGGACGGGGACGGGGACGGCGACGTGCAGGGGCATGAGGGTCCTTCGGGCGTCGCGGACCGAGGTCCGCGGGGTGGTCGTGGAAGGGCGCGGCCCGACGCCCGGCCTCGACGACGAGGGTCGGCGGTCCGGGCGAGGCGCGCGGCTCCCGCGCGACGACCACCGATCGCCCCTCCTGGAGCGGGCCCGGCGGTCGCGTCAGCGCGCGGGGGGTGCGGGCGGGGCCGCGGGTGGGCCGCGGCGGGGGTGGGCGCGCGCCCAGGGCGCTCGGTGCGGCGACGCGTCGACGACGGGACCGACGAGCGGCGCACCGGCGGGCACGACGAGGGGCGCGGGCACGACGACGCGGGGCCGCAGCCAGGCGAGCAGCCAGTGCAGCGCCCGGTCGCCGCCGGCGACGACGAGCGCGGTCAGGACGGTCGCGACGACGTGCAGCACGAGCATCGCGGACGCCCCGAGCAGCGGGGCGGCGACACCGTGGGGGTCGGCGCAGGCCACGGTCCCGACGGCCTGCCCGGTGTGCGCGGCGTGGTCCACGACCTGCCCGACGGCATGTCCGGCGTGACCCGCACCGGGTGCGGTCGCGAGCGCGGCGTGCTCGGCGGCGGTGTGTCCGGCGTGCGGGTCGCCGGCCGCGACGGAGGAGCCGGCGACGCAGGCGGTCGCGCCGAGGACGGTGAACGCGTGGTGCAGTACGAGCTGCCCGACGCCGAGGACGGCCGTGACCGCGACGACCCCGAGCCGGCGGCCCGCGAGCGCGACGCACACCGCGAGCACGAGCGAGGTCAGCGCGACCAGGACGACACCCGCGGGGAGCACCCCGCCGCCGAGGACGTGCGCGAGCCCGGCGAGCGCGACGACGACGGACGCGACGACGCCCGCGCGCACCAGGCGCCACGGTCCCGTCGTCGCGGAGGGCATCCGGTCACGGTAGCTGCGCAGGTGGGACGTCCCGATCCCGTGAAAAGTTTCGTGCGCCTGCGACCTGGCGGGACGCTCGCCGGGCTCGCGGGTGTGACGGGGAACACGCGGGTGCATGCTCGGTGTTGGGCTCAGTCGGACGCGAGCCCGCGCGTCCCGCGGACCCCGGCCCGCACCGCATCGCCGCTCCACCGTCCCCCGCACCTCGCCGTCGAGAAGGACCGATGCCCGCAGACGCCGCCACGGCCACCCCCGCACCTCCCGTGTTCCACCCGCCCACGCACCGGGAGATCCGCACGATCCTCGGCGGGCTCATGCTCGGCATGTTCCTCGCGGCGCTCGACCAGACGATCGTCGCGACGTCGATCCGCACGATCGGGGACGACCTGCACGGACTGTCGTTGCAGGCGTGGGTGACGACGGCGTACCTGCTGACGGCGACGATCTCGACGCCCCTGTACGGCAAGCTCTCCGACATCTACGGCCGCAAGCCGTTCTACCTGCTGGCGATCGCACTGTTCGTGACGGGGTCGCTGCTGTCCGGGACGGCCGGCTCGATGTACGAGCTCGCGCTGTTCCGCGGCCTGCAGGGCCTGGGGGCGGGCGGTCTGATGGC
The DNA here is from genome assembly GCF_028583725.1 of Cellulomonas fimi. Lineage (NCBI taxonomy): Bacteria > Bacillati > Actinomycetota > Actinomycetes > Micrococcales > Cellulomonadaceae > Cellulomonas > Cellulomonas fimi. The sequence goes on from NZ_CP110680.1 coordinate 4,208,423, forward strand.
GCTCGCGATCACGATCCTCGGCGACCTGGTCGCGCCCCGGGAACGTGCGCGGTACCAGGGGTACTTCCTCGCGGTGTTCGGCACGTCGTCGGTGCTCGGGCCGGTGATCGGCGGGTTCTTCGCGGGGGCCGACGAGATCCTGGGGATCACCGGGTGGCGCTGGGTGTTCCTCGTGAACGTGCCGATCGGCATCCTCGCGTTCGTCGTCATCCAGCGCGTGCTGCACCTGCCGCCGCTGCGGCGGGTCGAGCACCGCATCGACTGGCCGGGCGCGCTGGCCCTCGTCATGGCGCTCGTCCCGCTGCTGATCGTCGCGGAGCAGGGCCGCGAGTGGGGCTGGTCGTCGGGCCGCTCCGTCGCCGCGTACGCGACCGGCGCCGTCGGCCTGCTGCTGTTCTGGCTCGCCGAGCGGCGGGCCGAGCAGGACGCGATCCTGCCGCTCTACCTGTTCCGCAACCGGACGTTCGGGGTGGGCGCGGCCGCGAACGTCGTCATCGGCCTCGGGATGTTCGGCGGGCTCGCGACGCTGCCGCTGTACCTGCAGATCGTCCGCGGGCAGACGCCGACGGAGGCGGGCCTGACGCTGATCCCGTTCACCGTCGGCATCATGTCCGGGTCCGTCATCGCGGGCCAGACGACCGCGCGCACCGGCCGGTACAAGGTGTTCCCCGTCATCGGCACGATGCTCATGGTCGTCGGCGCGCTGCTGTTCTCGCGGCTCGCGGTCGAGACGCCGTTCTGGCAGATCTTCGCGTCGTCGGTCGTGTTCGGCCTGGGCCTCGGCCTCACGATGCAGCCGCTCGTGCTCGCGGTGCAGAACGCGGTGGCGATCCGCGACATGGGCGTCGCGACGTCGTCGTCGCTGTTCTTCCGGCAGATGGGCGGCACGCTGGGCACGGCCGTCTTCCTGTCGATCCTGTTCTCGACGGTCGGCGGCAACATCCGCGACGCGTTCGCACGGCTCCTGCCGACACCCGACCTCCAGGCCGCCCTCACGGACCGGGCCGTGCTCGCCGACCCCGCGAACGCCGCCGTGGCCGAGGCGATCCGGGGCGGCGGGTCCCTGCCCTCGCTCGACGACTCCTCGTTCATCGGCGCGCTCGACCCGCGGCTCGCGCAGCCGTTCCTCGAGGGGTTCGCGCAGTCCGTCGACCTCGTGCTGCTCATCGCGGCCTGCATCATGGTCGTCGGCGTCGTGCTCACGATCCTGCTGCCCGAGCTGCCGCTGCGGACCGTCTCCGGCATCGAGGGGCGCCTCGCCGAGGGTGCCGACGCCGACGCGCCGCCGGCCGCGGACCCGGCCGTCGAGACGCCGCGCACCGCAGGCGGGCCCGTGACCGCGATCGGGGGCGTCACCGCGACCGTCGCCGACGCCGACGCCGCACGTCGGGAGGCCGCCGCCGCACCCGGCCCGCCCGCGGATCTGCCGGATCGCTGAACCATCCGAGCCGCGGGACCGTGTGAACCGTTGACACGACGGAGCCCAGCACCGGAGGCCGCGATGCCGCAGATCCAGGAGTCCCCCGCCCGTTCCACCGACACCCCCGCCGCCGCGCACGCGTGCGACGGGTGCGTCGACCGCCGGCAGGTGCTGCAGCGCGCCGGCCTGGTGACCATGGGCGTCGCCGCCGCCGGGGTGCTCGCCGCGTGCTCCGCGAGCGGGTCGGGCGACGGCGGTTCGGGCGGGTCCGGGGGCGGCGGGGGCGACGGCGCCTCGCAGCCCGCGGCCGACGGCTCGCTCGCCCAGGTGTCCGACATCCCCGTCGGCGGCGCGATCTCCGCGACCGACGCCGACGGCAACAAGATCCTGCTCGTGCAGCCCGAGGCCGGGACGGTCGTCGCCCTGTCCGCGGTCTGCACCCACCAGGGCTGCACCGTCGTCCCCGACGGCGACGAGCTGCACTGCCCGTGCCACGGCTCGGTGTTCGACCTGACCGGCAAGAACGTGTCCGGCCCCGCACCCGAGCCGCTGCCCCCTGTCGACGTGCACGTCGCCGACGGCGCCGTGCTCCCCGGGAAGGCCTGAGCCATGACCGCCCCCACCGCGGGTGCCGCGCGCACGGTCGCGCGTCGCCCGATCGCCCTCGGCCTGCGCGTCGTGATCGCGGTCTGCGTGGTCACGTCCGCCGTCGTCCACCTCATCCTGTGGAACGACGGCATGAAGAGCGTCGACGTCGTCGGCCCCGCGTTCCTCCTCAACGGGATCGGCGGGCTCGTGCTCGGGGTCCTGCTGCTCGTGTGGCGGTCGGTCTGGCCGCTGCTCGGCGCGATCGGGTTCGGTGCGGCGACGCTCGGCGCGTTCGTCATAGCGACGACCGTCGGGCTGTTCGGTGTGCAGTCCCGCTGGGAGGGCACGAACGAGTGGATCTCCGCGATCACCGAGGCGCTGGCGATCGTCCTCGGGATCGTCGCGATCGTCGTCGAGCGGCGCATGGTCGCCGCTGCTCGCCCGACGGCCGTCTGACGAGACGACCGGCCGGGTCAGGACCCGAGGTCCGCCCGGCCGGTCCACGTCGGGACCGGGAGACGCCGCGACGCCTCGATGCCCGGGTCAGCCCCAGACGAGGCCCTGCGCGGGGTCCGCCAGCACCGACGCGACGTCCGCGAGCACGCGCGCGCCGAGCTCGCCGTCGACGAGCCGGTGGTCGAACGACAGCGCGAGCTGCGTGACGTGCCGCGGCTTGACCTTGCCCTTGTGCACCCACGGCTGCAGCCGGATCGCGCCGAACGCGAGGATCGCCGCCTCGCCCGGGTTGAGGATCGGCGTGCCCGTGTCGATGCCGAACACGCCCACGTTGGTGATCGTGATCGTCCCGTCGGCCATGTCGGACGGTGACGTCCGCCCCGCGCGCGCGGTCGCCGTGAGATCGCCGAGCCCCTGCGCGAGCTCGAGCAGGCTCATGCGGTGCGCGTCCTTGACGTTCGGCACGACGAGCCCGCGCGGGGTCGCCGCCGCGATGCCCAGGTTGATGTAGTGCTTGTAGACGATCTCCTGCGCGACGTCGTCCCACGACGCGTTGATCTCCGGGTGGCGGCGCACCGCGAGCATGAGCGCCTTCGCCGCGATCAGCAGCGGCGTGACGCGCACGTCGGCGAACTCCTTGTCCGCCCGCAGCCGCTCGACGAGCCGCATGGTGCGCGTGACGTCGACCGTGTGGAAGACGGTGACGTGCGGCGCGGTGAACGCGCTGGTCACCATCGCCTCCGCGGTCCGCTTGCGCACCGACTTCACCGGGACGCGCGTCTGGCGGCCGTCGGGGGACACGGTGCCCGTCGCGAGCCACGGCTTGTCGTCGCCGGGGTACGTCGCGAGCGTCCGCGCCTCGGCCTGCGCGGCGTGCGCGAGGACGTCCTCGCGCGTGACGATCCCGCCGGGTCCGGTCGGCGTGACGGAGTCGAGGTCGACCCCGAGCTCGCGCGCCAGCTTGCGGACGGGCGGCTTGGCGAGGGCGTGGCCGCCCGCACGGGGGGCGGCGGTCGCGGCTCCGGTCGACGTGCCGCCGCCGGCCGCGGCGCCCGTCACGGCCGCGACCGCGCCCGGCGCGCCACCGCGTGCGCGTCGGGTCGCGCTCGGGTCGGCCAGTCCGTAGCCCACGAGCACCGCCTGACGGCCCTCACCGCCGGACGCGGCGTCACCACCACCCGACGTGCCGGGGTGACCGCCCGCGGCGGTCGTGGTCGCACCGCCGTCCCCGGCGGTCGTGGTCGTGCCACCGGCGGCGACGGCCGTCGTCGTGAGCCCTGCCGCCGTCCGGGCCGCGGGCGTGCCACCGAGACCGGCCGCCGCGCGGGGTGCGGTCGCGTCGCGGCCCCCTGCGGCCGCGGAGCCCGCGTCGAGGCCCGCGGCGTGCTCGTCGTGCGCGCGCACCTCCGACGCGCGTCGCGCGGCCTCGGCCTGCTCGCGCACCGCCGCGACCTCGTCCGCACCGCCGGGCTCGACACCCGCGTGCCGGTCGCCGCCGCCACGGTGGCCGTGCTCGATCGCCCCGCCGTGCGCCGGCGCCGGGGCGGGCGCCTCGCCCGTCGGGTCGGTGTCGATCTCGATGATCGGCGTGCCGACGTCGACCGTCTGCCCCGGCTCGACGAGGATCGCCGAGACGACGCCTGTCCACGGGGACGGCAGGTCGACGAGCGACTTCGCCGTCTCGATCTCGACGATCGTCTGGTTGACCTCGACGGCGTCCCCGACCGCCACGTGCCACGCGACGATCTCGGCCTCGGTCAGGCCCTCGCCCGCGTCGGGCAGCGGGAACTGCTGGTAGGTCGGCACGTGCGGGTCCTCCTCGGACGGGGGGTAGGTCGACGAGCGGGTCGGGTGGGCCCGCGCCGCCGCGTCAGGGGTGGCGACGCAGCGGCGCGGGCGAAGCCGTCAGAACGCGAGTGCGCGCTCGACGGCGTCCAGGACCCGGTCGAGACCGGGCAGGTAGTCGTGCTCGACCTTCGCGACCGGGTAGGGCGCGTGGAACCCGCCGACGCGCAGCACCGGCGCCTGCAGGTGGTAGAAGCACTCCTCGGTGATGCGGGCCGCGACCTCGCCGCCCGTCCCGTACAGCACGGGCGCCTCGTGCACGACGACGCAGCGGCCGGTGCGGCGGACCGACTCGGCGACGGTCGCGGTGTCGAGCGGGGACAGCGCGCGCAGGTCGACGACCTCGATGCTCGTGCCCTCCGCCGCGGCGGCCTCGGCGGCCTTGAGCGCGGTCTGCACGGTGGGCCCGTACGCCACGAGCGTGACGTCGGTGCCCGCGCGCACGACGCGCGCCTTGTCGAGCAGCGGCCCGCTCGGGTCGGCGTCCAGGTCGACGTCGCCCTTCTCCCAGTACCGGCCCTTCGGCTCGAAGAACAGGACGGGGTCGGGCGACGTGATCGCCTGCTGGATCATCCCGTACGCCTCGACGGGGCTCGACGGGCTGACGACGCGCAGGCCCGCGGTGTGCGCGAACAGCACCTCGGGCGACTCCGAGTGGTGCTCGACCGCGCCGATGCCGCCGCCGTAGGGGATGCGGATGACGACGGGCAGCGTGAGGCGGCCCTTCGACCGGTAGTGCATCTTCGACAGCTGCGTGGTGATCTGGTCGAAGGCCGGGAAGACGAAGCCGTCGAACTGGATCTCGCAGACCGGACGGTAGCCGCGCAGCGCGAGACCGATCGCGGTGCCGACGATCCCCGACTCCGCGAGCGGCGTGTCGACCACGCGGTCGTCGCCGAAGTCCTTCTGCAGGCCGTCCGTCACACGGAAGACGCCGCCGAGCTTGCCGATGTCCTCGCCCATGAGCAGCACGCGCGGGTCGTTCTCGAGCGCGCGTCGCAGGCCCAGGTTGATCGCCTTCGCGAACGTCAGCTTCTGCGTGCCGCGGGTGCCGGCGTCCGCCGCGCGCACCTCGGTCGTGGTCGTGCTCACCGGTGGCTCCCTTCCCGCGACTGGCCGGCGTCCGTGAACGACGCCTCGTACCGCTCGAACCAGGCACGCTCGCCCTCGACGACGGCGTGCGGCGTGGCGTAGACGTGCTCGAACATCGACGCCGACGACGGGCGGCCCATCGCGCGCACCTCGGTGCGGATGCGCTCACCCAGCGCGTCGGCCTCGTCGGCGACCTGCTCGACGAACTCCGCCGACAGCTCGCCGAGCTGCTCGAGGTGCAGCCGGAGGCGGTCGATCGGGTCGCGGCGGCGCCAGTACTCCTCCTCCGCGCTCGTGCGGTAGCGCGACGGGTCGTCCGACGTGGTGTGCGCGCCCATGCGGTACGTGAACGCCTCGACGAACGTCGGGCCGCCGCCGGTCCGCGCGCGTTCGAGCGCCTGGTGCGTCACCGCGTAGGTGGCGAGGACGTCGTTGCCGTCGACCCGCACCGAGGGGACGCCGAACCCGGGCCCGCGGTCGGCCAGCGGCACCCTGGCCTGCTTCGACGTCGGCTCGGAGATCGCCCACTGGTTGTTCTGGCAGAAGAACACGACGGGCGCGTTGTTCACCGCGGCGAACACGAGCGCCTCGTTGACGTCGCCCTGGGACGTCGCGCCGTCGCCGAAGTAGACGACGACCGCCGCGTCCCGCTCGGGGTCGCCCGTGCCGACCAGGCCGTCGCGCTGGAGCCCCATCGCGTAGCCCGTCGCGTGCAGCGTGTGCGAGCCGATGACGAGCGTGTACAGGTGGAAGCCGTGCGCGACCGGGTCCCAGCCGCCGTGGTCGACGCCGCGGAACAGCCGCAGGACCTGCGCGAGGTCGACGCCGCGGACGTGCGCGACGCCGTGCTCGCGGTAGCTCGGGAAGACGTGGTCGCGCGGGCTCATCGCGTGGGCGGAGCCGATCTGCGCGGCCTCCTGGCCGAGCCCCTGCGCGAACAACGCGAGCTCGCCCTGGCGCTGCAGCGACGTCGCCTCGGTGTCGAACCGGCGCACGAGCACCATGTCGCGGTACAGCGCGCGCAGGCCGTCGGCGTCGAGGTGCGCGACGCGGGGGTCGAGGTCGGGGTGCGGGACGCGCTCACCCGTGGGAGTCAGCAGCTGGACGAGACCGTCGTCGGTCGGCGGGCTGGTCTGGCTCACGCGGTTCTCCTTCACGCCGGCGGCGGTGGCCGCTCGTGGTCGGGCAGTCCGGGTCGTTGGCTCGAACCTACGTCAGCGTAGGCTACGCATGCGTAGGTTGCCCGCGAACCCGACGAACAAGGCTCGTCCGGACGCGTTGTGGAACCCCTACAGGACCCCGCCCGAGCTTTTCAGCCGCTCGCATCCCCCAGAACCCGTCGCCACCGGCCGATGACAAGGACAGGGCGGTGAGCGCCACCGCGGGAAGGGGCCCGACGATGCGCGACGACGAGACCGGAACGAGCGGGACGACCGGCACGGCCGGGAGCACGACCGCGCCACCCGAGCCCTCCCGCGCGGTCGCGACCGGCCCGCACGCCGCCGACGCGGGGGCCGCCGATCCAAGCGCTGCCGCCCCGGAGCACTCGCACGTCGTCACCGAGCACGACGTGCGGCTGGCGCTGAGCAGCCTCGGGCTCGAGGACCGGGCGCTGACCGTCCACCGCGCGACGGCGTTCCTCACCGCGCTCGGCGTCACCGTCACGCACGCGCCCCTCCCCGCGACGCCGTGGTCGGCGGACACCGAGGACGCGCCCGTCACGGTTGTGGACGCCGCCGCCGCCGCCTCGCTGAGCGCCGCCTCGCTGGCCACGGTCCCGGTCGCCGTCGACGACGTCGCGCCGACCGAGCCGGGCGCGCGGGACCTCGTCCGTCCCGAGCGCAGCGCCGCGCCGACCGCGCGCGTGACCGTGCGCATCCCGGCCGGCGACCGCGACGACGACACGTCCGTCGAGGGCGACATCGCAAACCTCCTGGAGGTGCTCGCACACTTGCAGGACCACCCGCCGGCACCGACCCCCGACGAGCTGCGCACCCGCCCGCGCGTCGCCCTCCCGCACGTCCACCCGGCACGCCCGACCGTCCGCGCCGCGGTCCGCCGCCGCTCCATCGCCTGACCCGGGTCCATCGCCCGACCCGCGCCCGCGCCCGGACGCGGCCCCAGCCCCGGACCCGGCCCCACCACGCGACGCGCACGACCGATCGCCCGTCGCCGCCAGGCGGCGCGTGCGCCGATGGCATGCTGGGGCGGTGAGCCGAGTTCCCCTGCGCAAGGCCCTCGCCGACCTGCCGCCGTACGTCCCGGGGGCTCGGGCTCCCGTCGGCGCGGCGGCGTACAAGCTGTCGTCGAACGAGAACCCGTACCCGCCGCTGCCGTCGGTGGTCGCGGCGATCGCGGACGCGGCGGTCGACGTCAACCGCTACCCCGACATGTACGCGACGGAGCTCGTCGAGGCGATCGCGTCCTCGCTCGGCGTGGCACCGGAGAACGTCGTCACGGGCTGCGGCTCGGTCGCCGCGCTCGGGCACGTGCTCACCGCGGTGTGCGAGGCGGGCGACGAGGTCGTCTTCCCGTGGCGGTCGTTCGAGGCCTACCCGATCGCCGTCTCGCTGGCCGGGGCGGAGGGCGTGCGCGTGCCGGTGGGCGCCGACGGGCGGCTGGATCTGGAGGCGATGGCCAAGGCCGTCACCGCCCGCACGAAGGCGGTGCTCGTGTGCACGCCGAACAACCCGACCGGACCGGCCGTGCACGCGGACGAGCTCGCGGGCTTCCTGGCCGCCGTCCCCTCGCACGTGCTCGTGGTCGTCGACGAGGCGTACGTCGAGTTCGTGCGGGACGAGCGCGCCGCCGACGGGCTCGCGGTGTTCGCCGAGCACCCCAACGTCGTGCTGCTGCGCACGTTCTCGAAGGCCTACGGCCTCGCGGGCCTCCGTGTCGGCTACGCGGTGGCGCGTCCGCGCCTCGCGGCGGGCATCCGCGCGGCGTCGACCCCGTTCGGGGTGTCGCACGTCGCTCAGCTCGCCGCGCTCGCGTCGCTGCGTGCCCGGGACGAGCTGCTCCACCGCGTCGACGCGATCGTCGCCGAGCGCGGCCGGATGCTCGCGGGCCTGCACGCCCAGGGCTGGACGGTGCCGGACTCGCAGGCGAACTTCGTGTGGCTGCCGCTCGGCGACCACGCGTCGTCGTTCGCGGAGCGCTGCACGCGCGCCGGTGTGCTCGTCCGCCCGTTCGCCGGGGACGGCGTGCGGGTGAGCGTCGGCGAGCCGGAGGCGACCGACCTGTTCCTCGAGGTCGCCGCGGACGCCCACCGCCGCTAGTCGCCCCGGCGGCGCCGTCACGGCGTCGGGGGTTCGAGGTCCAGCGACTCGACCCGCCACACCCCCTCGTACCAGGTGAGCGTCATGAGGACGCCGTACCGGCCGCTGTCGACCGTGCCGGTCGTCACGCCCTCGGCGTCCACCAGCCGCGCCGGCCCCTCGACGAGCACGCCCGTGACGGCGAACCAGGATCCGGGCACGATCTCGGTCGGCGTCGGGTCGAGGAGGTCCAGGTCACCGTCGGCCTCCGTGACGCCGATCGCTGCGAGCTCGACGACACGGTCGGTGACGTCGCGGCAGATGCCGCACGTGTCGGCGTACGTCCCGGTCAGAGCCGCGACCGAGCCCGTGGTGCGCGCGTGCGTCCAGAGCGCGAAGAGGTGGTCCGCGGCGGCGACGGCTCCTGCTCCGTCGCCGACCGCCATGGCGGCGGGAGGTTCCGGGGCCGGCGTGACGGCAGCGGTCGGGCTGCCCGGTACGACGCCGGCGGCCACGGCGCTGGACGCCACGGGGTCGACCTCCGACGGCGCGGTCCCGACGCACGCGGACAGCGTCCACGTCCCCGCCAGCACCGCCGTGATGCCGGCGACGCGCGCGAAGCGGACGCGCGGACGCGGACGCCGGTGGCAGGATCGACGCATGTCGTTCGTGGTGAGGGTGCTGATCAACGGCGTCGCGATCTGGTTCGCGACCCTCGTCCTGTCGGGCCTGACGATCGTGGGCGCCGACACCAACCTGGAGCAGGCGGGCATCATCCTGCTCATCGCGCTCGTCTTCGGGATCGTCAACGCGGTGGTCAAGCCGATCGTCGCGTTCCTGTCGATCCCCCTGTACATCCTGACGCTCGGCCTGTTCACCCTGGTGGTGAACGCGCTCATGCTCATGCTCACCGCGTGGATCACGGAGCAGACGAGCTGGGGCCTGCGGATCGACAACTTCGGGACGGCTGTGCTCGGGGCGCTGATCATCTCGGTCGTGTCCTTCGTCCTCTCGGTGATCATCCCGGGCGACCGGGACTGAGCCGCCGTCATCGGGTCCTCCCGGGCGGTGCGGTGAGCGGGCCGCCGGGCGCGAGCCGGTCCGGCCGCGGCAGTCCTGTGAGCGGGTCGGTGGTCACGACCGCCGGGTCGCGGGTCGCGACGAACTGCAGGGTGGTCACGGTGGTCCCCTCGGGTCCGAGCACGCTGCCGACCGCACGTGCGAGGTCCCGCAGCTGGGGGTCGTCGAGCTCGCCGTCGACGGCCTCGCCGAGCCGCACGTACCGCGCGGCGCTGTGCGCCTCGACGGGATTCCTGACCGGCGGCGCCCCGGCCTCCGTTGCGTCGCCCGTCACGACGCGGACGTTCGGCGACCCGCGGTCGGGACGGCCGTCGCTCTGCGGCGCGATGTCCGCGCGGTCGCGCACGTGGAGGACCTGCACCTCGGGCGGCATCGGGCCGCGCGGGATGTCGGGCGAGCCGGCCGTGACGACGGCGGCGATCCGGTAGGTGCCGGCGAGCGTGGTCGCGACGCTGGTCGCGACCATGCCGCCCTGGCTGTGCCCGGCGAGCAGCACGGGCTCGTCCTCCCGGATCCCCGCGAGCCGCATCGCCTCGATGACGGCCGGTGTCATCGAGTCCGGCAGGTCGCCGACGAGCCGGCCGTTCGTCCCGGCGTCCATCGGGTTGACCCCGTTCAGGGACGGCGACTGTGTCCCCGGGATCGCGACGACCCACGAGACCGCCCCGTCGGGATGCGCGAACCGCTGGATCGAGATGGTGCCCTCCGGGGTGCCCGGCACGGCGGCGACCGCGCCCTCGTCGTAGGAGCGGGCGACGTTCGCGAGGACCTGGGCGATGCTCCGGGGCGCCGGCAGCTGGGTCGCACCCACGCGCGGGACGACGACGGTGGGGCCGGGCTCGGGGAGCAGCCCCGAGAGGAGCCGGGCGAGCATCGGGACGCGCAGGTCCGGCGGCACGTGGCCCGCGGTCGGTCCGAGGAACGTCGTCGCGAGGCCGAGCGTGAGCAGCTCGGCCCGCCCGTCCGCCACGAGCACCGCGGCGAGCCGGTTCAGGGCGCGCATCCGGTCCCGCACGACGTCGTCGGCGCGGCCCGACGGCAGGGCCCACCCGGCGCGCAGGAGCGTGTCGAGGGCGACGGCACGGAGCGCGACCGACGCCGCACCGAGGGTCGTGACGCCCAGCAGCGGCCGGACCAGCGGGAGCGCCGGGAACGCCACGTCGAGCATCGGCTCTCCCCCGACGACGGCGCGCAGGATCCGGTGCACGCCGGACTCGGCGCTGTCGTAGGTGACGACGGCCGCGCGGACCGTGCGACCGAGCGCCCGGGCCTCCTGGGCGCACCGGGCGGGTGAGGCGCTCCCCTCGCGTGCGGCGTGCACCGCGGCGGACGCAGCCCTGCCCTCGGGCGTCAGCAGCCCCGGTCGCGCCGCCTCGACCGCGACCGCGAGCGCGCGGTCGGCGACGTCGAGGTGGTCGGCGACGCGGTCGAGCGTCGTCACGGCCCGCTGCATCTCGGCGGTGTCGACGAGGTCCGGCCGCCCGCCGCCGACGATCGTCAGCCCGCCGTCGCTCACCAGGGACCGCCCACCAGGCCACCGACGGGCGCGGCCGACGCCGCTCGGTCGGCCGTGGCTGCGGCACGTGCGGCGACCTCGACGGCGTCGGCCGTGGTGCGTAGCCGTGCGTCGAGGTCCTCCAGCGCGCGCAGGTACCGCGCGACGGTCGGCGAGCGCCACTCGACGCGTCGCGCGGCGGCGACCAGGCTCCGCGCCTCGTCGACGTTCGTGCCGGCGGTGCGGACGTGGGGGGCGATGGCGCTGACCATGCGCGGGACGCTAGGTGCGCGGTGGGGGACGGGGGTGCGCGCCCGTCGGTACCGGTGGACGGGCTCGCGCGGGACCGGGCTGTGGACGGCTCGACGGGCCTCGCCGGAGCCCGCGACGACGACCGCGGCCACCCGCTCCCGCGCCCGCGAGCCGACGCCGGTCACCGCCGCACCCCCGGGTTACCGTGCGCACGTGCCCCGCCGCCTCCCGCCGCCGATCGGCGTGCTCGCCGTCGTCGTCGGGTCCCTGCTGTTCGCGGTCAACGGCACCGTGGCGAAGCTCGCGATGCAGGCGGGGCTCAGCCCGACGCGCCTCGTCGAGATCCGCTGCGTCGGCTCGGCCGTCGTGCTCGTCGCGGCAGTCCTCGTCGTCGGCGCGAGGCGGCTGCGCCTGCGCGACCGCCGCGAGCTCGTGTCCCTCGCCGTCCTCGGCGTCGTCGGCGTCGCGCTCGTGCAGTGGCTCTACCTCACCGCGATCTCACGGCTGCCCGTCGGCGTCGCGCTGCTCGTCGAGTACACCGCTCCCCTGCTGGTCGCGCTGTGGGCGCGGTTCGTGCTCAAGGAGGCCGTGCACCGCCGCGTCTGGTGGGCGCTCGTCGCGTGCCTCGGCGGGCTCGCGCTCGTCGCGCAGGTCGGCGAGGGCGTCGTCCTCGACGTCCTCGGGCTGCTCGCCGCGACCGGCGCGGCCGTGTCGCTGGCCGCGTACTACCTGCTCGGGGACCGCATGCTCTCCACGCGCGACCCGCTGTCGACGCACGCGTGGACGATGACGTTCGCCGCCCTGTTCTGGGTCGTCCTGCAGCCGGTATGGACGTACCCGTACGACACGCTGGGCGTCGCGGTCGACGTGCCCGGCACGCTCACGCCGCCGCTGTGGGTGCTCGTCGCGTGGATCGTCGTCCTGGGCACCGTCGTCCCGTACCTGCTGTTCCTCGTCGGCATCCGCTCGCTCGGCCCCGCGCGCGCCGGCCTGCTGGGGATGGTCGAGCCCGTCGCCGCGTCGGCCTCCGCGTGGGTGTTCCTCGGTGAGGCGATGACGGCCGTGCAGCTCGTCGGCGGGGGCATCGTCCTCGGCGGCGTCGTCCTCGCCGAGACCGCCCGCCAGCGCCGTCCCGACGCCGAGCCGGCGGCCGTCCTCCCGGACACCGTCGCCCCCTGACACCGGCGCGGAGGACGGGCGGGCCACGCCGCGTCCGCCGACCCGTGCGGCGACCGACCGCGGTGCCTCCTACCGCACGCGCGCGGCGTCGTCCCGCAGCCGCTCCTGCGCCCGTGTGACGGCTCGTGCCACCTCGTCGGCCGGGCGACCGTTCAGCACGGCGAACGCGACGAGCTGCAGCGGGAAGCTCCGCCGGAAGACGTCCGCGCGCGCGGCGGTCGCGCCGTCGGTGACCGCGGGGAGGAGCGCCCAGCCGTGCCACGACACGAGCGCCGCGACGTCCTCCGCGGGGTCGTCCCACGCCGCGAGGTCCCAGTCGAGGACGCCGCTGACCCGCCCGTCCGCCCACAGGACGTTGCTGCCCGCGAGGTCGCCGTGGTTGACGGCGCGCTCGTCGGCGGGCAGGGCCGCGAGCGCGTCGACGCGCGCGACCGCCTCGCCGCGCACGTCCGCGTCCAGCCGCGGGACGACCTCCTCGCGCAGCACCGTCTCCCACGCCGCGCCGCCCGCGAACTCGCGTGCCGGCGCGAGGTGGTCGCGCAGCGGGGCGACGTCGACGCCGTGCACCGCGTCGAGCAGCCGGCGCAGCGCGGCGGGGTCTCCCGAGCCGGCGGGGTGCGGAGCGCCGTGCACGCGCCGGACGGGCACCGCGACGTGGCCGTCGGCCTCGACCGGGTCGCCGACCGACCGCGGCACGTCGAACGGGAGCTCCGGCAGCGCGTCGACCAGCGCCTGGGCACGACGCATGCCGGCGACGTGCGCGGGTTGCCGCGCGACGCGCACGACGACGTCCGGAGTCACGAGCACGACCGCGCTCGACCCGGACTCGACCCATGTGCCGGTGCCGCGACGGGCACCCGCGGACCGCAGCGCCCCGGCGACGAGCGCATCGAGGAGGTCGTCGGGCGGCCGGACGAAGCCCGTCTCGACCCGCACCTCGCCCGTCACGTGGGCACCCTACGACGGGCGGACAGGACGACCGCGACGTGCACGGCTCTGGGATGATGACGGCATGTCCTCCCCCGACGTCACCGCCCCGTCCGCGCGCGTCCGTCTGGCCGACGCGTCCCCCGCGATCGCGCTCGGCCCGCTCGACGGCCGGTACCGCGCGGCGGTCGCCCCGCTGGTGGACCACCTGTCGGAGGCGGCGCTCAACCGCGAGCGCGTGCACGTCGAGGTCGAGTGGCTGATCCACCTGACGCGGCACGGCGTGGTGCCGGGCGCGCCGACGCTGTCGCCCGCGGAGGAGCAGTACCTGCGGGACGTCGTGACGACGTTCGGCGCGGCGGAGGTCGCGGAGCTCGCGGAGATCGAGCGCGTGACGGTGCACGACGTGAAGGCGGTCGAGTACTTCCTCAAGAAGCGCCTGGCCGACGCCCCGGCCGCCCTCGGCGACGACACGGTCCTGCCGGGCGTGAGCGAGCTGGTGCACTTCGCGTGCACCAGCGAGGACGTCAACAACCTGTCGTACGCGCTCATGGTGCGGGGTGCGGTGCAGGACGTGTGGCTCCCGGCGGCGACGGCGCTGACGGACGAGGTCGCGGCGCTCGCGCACGAGCACAAGGACCAGCCGCTCCTCGCGCTGACGCACGGCCAGCCGGCGACGCCGACGACGCTGGGCAAGGAGCTCGCGGTGCTCGCGCACCGGCTGCGCCGGCAGCTGCGGCGGATCGCGGGCGACGAGTTCCTCGGCAAGATCAACGGCGCGACGGGCACGTACGGCGCGCACGTCGTCGCGGTGCCGGGCGCGGACTGGCCAGTGGTGAGCCGGACGTTCGTCGAGCACCTGGGCCTGACGTGGAACCCGCTGACGACGCAGATCGAGTCGCACGACTGGCAGGCGGAGCTGTACGCGGACGTCGCGCGGTTCAACCGGGTGCTGCACAACCTGGCGACGGACGTCTGGACGTACATCTCGCGCGGGGTGTTCATCCAGATCCCGGTGGCGGGCGCGACGGGCTCGTCGACCATGCCGCACAAGGTCAACCCGATCCGGTTCGAGAACGCCGAGGCGAACCTGGAGATCTCGTCGGCGCTGCTGGACACGCTCGCGTCGACGCTGGTCACGAGCCGCTTGCAGCGCGACCTCACGGACTCGACGACGCAGCGCAACATCGGCCCCGCCTTCGGGCACTCGCTGCTCGCGATCGACAACGTGCGCCGTGGCCTGCGCGCGCTCGACGTCGACGCGGCCCTGCTGGCGCGCGAGCTCGACGAGAACTGGGAGGTCCTCGGCGAGCCTGTCCAGTCGGCGATGCGGGCGGCGTCCGTCGCGGGCGTGACGGGGATGGAGAACCCGTACGAGCGCCTCAAGGAGCTCACGCGCGGCCGCCGGCTGACGGCCGACGACATGCGCGAGTTCATCGGCGGGCTGGGACTGCCGGCGGACGTGGCGGCGCGGCTGCAGGCGCTGTCGCCGGCGTCGTACACCGGCCTCGCGGCGGAGCTGGTCACCTACCTCGACCGCTGACCGCCCGGGTCGCGGGGCCCGCGACGGGTAGCCGCCCGGCGGAACCGGGACCAAGGTCCCGGCGGGCAGGGGCGGTCGGACCGAGGATCGTCCGTGACGGCGCGAGGACGTCCTGCCGAGCCGAACGAGTGAATCGGACAGATCGGATAAATCGTAACCGACCGCCCGTTCGCGCTAGCGTTCGACACGACATCGGCGAGAGCGCTTCCAGCAAAGCCGCAGGTTCCATGCGTTCGTAACGATTCGACCGGTTCTCACCGTTCTCTCATCTGGTCGAACCGCTTCGACCGGGAACGCTCCCAGACGCCCTGACCTGCAGAAGTACACCCGTGACACACGGACGGGTGACGCGACCTGGACAGGTGCCCGTGAAGGGCTGCACAATCGTGCACCGATCCGTCCTGTTCCTGTCGGTTCCTCCCTTCTCGGCAAGGATGCCCACCGTGACCCTCATGCAGAAGGCGATCACACCAGCGCTCACCCGCGCGATCCTGACCGCGGGACACGACCGTGTGGCCGGCTACGTCGTGCGAGCGGAGGACGTCGGCTTCGCGACCACCCCGGCGCAGCTCTTCGAGGTGCACGGCCTGGGCTACGACGGCTCGCCCTTCAGCCCGTGGGACCGGTCGATCGACATCCTGCGGTTCGAGTCCTCGCCGCAGCTCCAGTACCGCGACGTCCCCGGCTACATCCTCCCGCTGTGGTGGCTCCGCCACTCCCGCATCCCCCCGGGCGCCGAGCTCGTCCGCGTCTACGACGACGGCACCGCGACGCTGCTCGCGCGGTACGGCGACGTCGGCACCGGGTGGACCGTCACGCAGCTCGGGGCTCGACGTCCGGCGCTGGCATCGCTCTCACGGTGCGTCGGGCCGGTCGCCAAGTGGCACGGCGCCTACCTCGAGGCGGACGTCGTCGACGGCGGCCACACCGTCGTCCTCGCGCTCGCCAACCCGCCGCTCGCCGAGACCGGCTTCCACCAGGCGCCGTCGGGCCGCTGGTACCGCCGGGTCGCCCGTGAGGACGTCACCGAGCTGTTCGAGCTCGACCTGACAGCCCGCTGGAACGGCCTCTCCGTCCGCGTCGTCGACCAGTGGCAGGACGCCCAGCGGTACGTCGTCGCACGCATCTCGCACCTGGGCGACGACATCGAGCGTGCCGAGCGCCTGCACCTCGAGCGCGTCGAGGCCGGCGTGTACGAGGGCATCGTCTACGCCGCCGAGCTCACCGACATCCAGACCAACCAGGTCGTCCCCCACACGTGGGCCCCCGGCCCCGCCGCGCAGCGGCACACGGTGGCCTACTGACGACCGCATGGACCGAGGGAGCGGCGATCCCCCCGCTGTGATCCCTCTCGAACGCGTGCCGGGCCTGGCCCTCCCCCCCGTCCAGGCCCGGCACGCACCATGTCCGGGGCGCGCCCGGCGCTGACACGTGTGAGCGACCGGCACCGCGACGCGGACCGAGCCGGGCGCCGGCGCGGTCAGCGGGCGGAGACCGCCGGGGCCACGAGCCCGGGGACCGTCGGCACCTCGATCGCCGCGAGCTCGGCGAGCGCCGCGGCGTAGGCCACGGCGTCACCGGCGCGCGCCGCCTCGCGGGCCCGGACCGTCGGCCCGTGCAGCGTCGAGCGGGTGCGCCGACGCAGGGACCGCTCCGCGCGCTCGTCGCGGGCGTCCTCGGGGAGCGCGGCCAGCGCCGTCTCGAGCCCACCGAGCACGCGGGTGCGCTGCGCGACGACGGCGGGGTTCCACTCGCGCACGCGCTGGTCGGCCTCGTAGGCGTCGGCGGCGGACACGACGATCCGTCGCGCGGACTCCACGGCCGCGTGCTCGGCGGGGGCGTGCTCGGCGACCGTGTGCAGGCTCACGAGTCGCACGCCGGGCAGGTGCCGGACGCCGGGGTCGACGTCGTGGCGCAGGGCGAGGTCGACGACGGTGAGGGGACGCGCGTCGCGGTGCGCGCGGGCGTCGGCCAGCGCGTCGACCTGCAGCACGGCCCCGGCGGCACCGCTGCACGCGACGACGAGGTCGACGCCGCCCAGCTCGGCCGCGAGGTCGGCGCCGGCCGGGAGGGCACGCACGCCACGCGCGGACGCGAACTGGTTGGCACGACCGCTCGGCGAGTAGACGCGGACGTCGGTGCAGCCGCGGGCCTTGAGGGCCGCGAGCGACGCCCCCGCGTACGAGCCGGTGCCGACGAGCACGCACGACACCTCGGGCCACGGCACGAGGCCACGCTCGGCGATGTCGAGGGCGACGCCGACGACGGACCGCCCGGCCGCGCCGAGCCCGGTCTCGGACTCGACGGCCCGCGACACGCGCGACGCGGCCTGGAACAGCGACTCGAGCGCGGAGGTCGTGGTGCCGTCGCGGCGGGCCGTGGTGAGGGCGCGGCGGACCTGGCCCGCGATCTCCCGCTCGCCGACGACCATCGACTCGAGCCCGCTGGCGACGGCGAACAGGTGCTCGCCGGCCGCTGTGCCGGTCAACGGGCGCAGGTGCGTCAGGACCTCGTCGGGGGCGTACCCGGAGCGGGCCGCGACGGCCTGCGACGCGGCGGCCAGGGCGGCGGGCGTCTGGTCGACGTCGCCGACCTCCAGGTACAGCTCGAACCGGTTGCACGTCGCGAGAACGACGGCACCGGTGACGGGGGTGGACGCGCGCACGAGCTCGCGACCCACGGCGTGCACGTCCGACGAGAGACGCTCCAGCACGGCGAGGTCGAGGTCGTGGTGACTGGCGACCAGGGACAGCAGCACCACGCCCCCGATTGAATCATCCCGACATTTGTCGGGCACAATCGACGGGTGCCTCTTCCCGTCACACATCCCCTCGCCGACGGCCGCACCGCGAATTCTCCGCTGGTGCGCGCGTATTCCGGCGAGCGCCCCTCCCGCCGGCCCGTGTGGTTCATGCGGCAGGCCGGGCGGTCGCTGCCCGAGTACCGGGCCCTGCGCGCCGGGACGGCCATGCTCGACGCGTGCCTCGACCCGGAGATGGCGAGCGAGATCACGCTCCAGCCGGTCCGGCGGCACGACGTGGACGCGGCGATCTTCTTCTCCGACATCGTGGTGCCGCTGCGGCTCGCGGGCGTCGACGTCGAGATCAAGCCGGGCGTCGGGCCCGTCATGGGTGCACCCGTGCGGACCGCCGCGGACGTCGCGGCGCTGCACGACCTGGGCCCGCTGACCCCGGAGCGCCTGGCGCCGGTGAGCGAGGGCGTCGCGCGGACCGTCGCGGCCCTGGGCAGCACGCCGCTGATCGGCTTCGCGGGCGCGCCGTTCACGCTGGCCGCGTACCTCGTCGAGGGCGGGCCGTCGCGCGACCACCTGGCCGCGCGCACGCTCATGCACGCCGACCCGGAGACGTGGACGGCGCTGACGACGTGGGCCGCCGACGTCACGGGCGCGTTCCTGCGGGCCCAGGTGCTCGCGGGCGCCAGCGCCACGCAGCTCTTCGACTCGTGGGCGGGCTCGCTGGGCCTCGCGGACTACACCGCGCACGTCGCGCCCGCGTCGGCGCGCGCGCTGTCGGCGGTCGCCGACCTCGACGTCCGCAAGGTGCACTTCGGCACGGGCACGAGCGAGCTGCTCGTCGCGATGCGCGACGTCGGCGCGGACGTCGTGGGCGTCGACTACCGGCTCCCCCTCGACGAGGCGAACCGCCGCCTCGGCGGCCGGACCCCGCTCCAGGGCAACATCGACCCCGCACTCCTCGGAGCGCCGTGGCCGGTGCTCGAGGCACACGCCCGTGACGTCGTCGCGCGCGGCGAGCAGGCCCCCGGCCACGTCGTGAACCTGGGGCACGGCGTCCCGCCGGACACCGATCCCGACGTCCTGACGCGCCTGGTCGCGCTGATCCACTCGCTGTGACCGCGAGCGGCCCGACCTGGGACGCCGTCGTCGTCGGCGGCGGCGTCGCCGGGCTGGTCGCGGCGCGCGACCTGGCCGCGGCCGGCCTGCGGGTGGCGGTCCTCGACGCCGACGACGAGCCGGGCGGGGCGGTCCGCGGGCACACCGTGGCCGGCCTGCGCCTCGACGCGGGCGCCGAGTCGTTCGCGACGCGCGGCGGGACCGTCGCGGCGTACCTCGACGACCTCGACCTGACGGACCGCGTCTGCCTGCCCGCCGCGCACGGGTCGTGGGTGCACCTGCCGTCGGGCGACGGGCCTCTGCCGCGGACCGGCCTGCTCGGCATCCCGTCGGAGCCGTTCGCGGCGGACGTCCGTCGCACGATCGGCCTGGTCGGCGTGCTGCGCGCGTCGCTCGACCTCGTCCTGCCCGGGCGGGTCGGCGCGGGCGCCACGTCGCTCGGCGCCCTGGTCCGCGCGCGGCTGGGGGCCCGCGTCCTGGACCGCCTGGTGCGGCCCGTCGTCGCGGGCGTGCACGCGTCCGACCCGGACGACCTCGACGTCGGCGCGGTGTCGCCGGGGCTGCCCGCCGCGCTGCGGGAGGCGCGGTCCCTGACCCGGGCCGTGCGGACGCTACGCGCGTCGGCACCTGCCGGGTCGGCCGTGCAGGGCATCGAGGGCGGTCTGCACGTGCTCGTCGACACGCTCGTGGCGGACCTGCGTGAGCGCGGCGTGGACGTGCGCGCCGACGCGCGCGCGTGCCGGCTGCGGGCGGTGCCGGCACCGGGCGGCGACGCCGCGGGGGGCGAGGGCGTGACGTACGACGTCGAGCTCGGGGACGGCACCGTGCTCCGCGCACCCCGCGTCGTGCTCGCGTCGCCGTCCGCCGCGGACCTGCTCGCCGACCACGCACCCGGTGGCACGCTCCCGACGCTCGACGCCGGTGCCGTGGTCACGCTGGTCACGCTCGTCGTCGACGCGCCCGCGCTCGACGGCGCGCCGCGCGGCACGGGCGTCCTCGTGGCGCGCGAGGCGTCCGACGTCACCGCGAAGGCGCTCACGCACGCGACGGCGAAGTGGCCCTGGCTCGCCCGGACGGCCCCGGCCGGCCGGCACGTGGTGCGGCTGTCGTACGGGCGCGCGGGCGACGACGGCCGCGACGTCCCCGCCGCCGACGACGCGCTCGTCGACCTGGGCCTGCGCGACGCGTCGGTGCTGCTCGGCGTCCCGCTCGACCGGGCGGCGCTCGCGGGCAGCGCGGTGGTGCGCTGGAGGCAGGCGCTCCCCCGCCCGAGCGCGGCGCACCGGGAGGCCGTCGCGGAGGTCCGGGCGACGGCCGCGGCCCTCCCCGGGGTCGCGGTGTGCGGCGCGTGGACCGCGGGCAACGGCCTGGCGTCGGTCATCCCCGACGCCCGGCGGGCCGCGGCGACGCTCGTCGGCTGAGCCCCGGCCGGCGCGACCGACCTCGACCCCGCCGCCCCACGCTGCCCCGACCGCTCCGATGAGGATTGCCTCACATTTCCGCGAGCGCTTTTCTGACAACTCGTCGTGACGCGCGGGAAATCGTGAGCCGCGTCATTCTCGAGCACCCGCACAACCGCTTCGACGACTATTTTCTGACAGCCTGTCAGTTCCATGTCACACGGTTCGCGTGAGCATTACCACGAACCTCTCGCAGGTTTCGACACCGGCCGCCCGCGGGAGGGACACTGGGCGGCATGCCCCAGCACGTCCGCATCGGCACGCGCGCGAGCACGCTCGCGCTCACCCAGACGGGACACGTCGCCGACGCCCTCGCCGCGCACGGCGACCTCGACGTCGAGACCGTGCGCGTCCGCACCGACGGTGACCGCCTCACCGGCTCGCTCGCCACGCTCGGCGGCACCGGCGTCTTCGTCACCGCGCTGCGCGACGCGCTCCTCGACGGCCGGTGCGACGTCGCGGTCCACTCGCTCAAGGACCTGCCGACCGGCGACGCCGACGGGCTCGTCGTCGCGGCCGTGCCGCCGCGCGAGGACCCGCGCGACGCCCTGTGCGCCCGCGACGGCCTCACGCTCGCCGAGCTCCCCCAGGGCGCGCGCGTCGGCACGGGCTCGCCGCGCCGCGCGGCCCAGCTGCTGCGTGCGCGCCCGGACCTCGACGTCGTCGACATCCGCGGCAACGTCGACACCCGTCTCGGTCGCGTCGCCGGCTCGCCGACCGGCCCGGGCGACCTCGACGCGGTCGTGCTCGCACGTGCGGGCCTCGCGCGCATCGGCCGGCTCGCGGCCGTGACCGAGCTGTTCGACGCCGACGTCATGCTGCCCGCCCCGGGCCAGGGCGCGCTCGCCGTGGAGACCCGAGCGACCGGCCTGACGACCGACCTCGCGACGCCGCTCGCCGCCGCGCTCGCCTCGCTCGACCACCGGCCCACACGCGTCGCCGTGCTCGCCGAGCGCGCGCTGCTCGCCCGGCTCGAGGCGGGCTGCGCCGCTCCCGTCGGCGCGCTCGCGACGCTCGACGGCGACACGCTCACGCTCGACGCCGTGGTGGTCCGCACCGACGGCAGCGCCGCCCTGAGCGGGCGCCGCGGCACGACCCTCGGCGGCACGCCCGCCGAGGACGCCGTCGCCGCCCGTGCGCTCGGTGCCGCCCTGGCCGACGACCTGCTCGCCCGGGGCGCCGCCGACCTCGCCGACCTGGGACGTGCCCGATGACCGCCCCGGCCGGGCCGCTGGCGGGGTGGCGCGTGCTGGTGCCCCGACCGGCGGCGGGGGTGAGCCCGGCCGCGGTCGCGCTGGCCGCCGCCGGCGCGGAGGCCGTCGTCGTGCCGCTCGTCGAGACCGTGCCACCCGAGGACCCGACGCCGCTCGACGACGTGCTGCTCGCGCTCGGGGCCGGCTGGTACGGGTGGCTCGTCGTCACGAGCCAGGCGGCGGTCCCCGTGCTCGGGCAGCGCGCCGCGCTCGCGGGACGCACGCTCGCCGGGATCGTCACGGACGCGGGCGTGCACGTCGCCGCCGTCGGCCCCGGCACGGCGCGTGCCCTGCGGGAGGCGGGCGTGACGCCCGCGCTGGTCCCGGCGGGCGAGTCGACGGCGCGCGCGCTCGTCGCCACCTGGCCCGCCCTCCCGGCCCCGGGGGTCGACGGCGCGACAGGTCCGGCGCAGCGCGTGCTGTTCCCCCGCGGCGACCTCGCCGCCCCGACGCTCGCGGACGGCCTGCGTGCGCGCGGCTGGCAGGTCGACGACGTCGTCGCGTACCGCACGGTGCCCGCCGCGCCGCCGTCGGCCGAGGTCCGGGCCGCGTGGGCGGACGGGTCGATCGGTGCGGCGCTGCTCACGTCGGCCAGCACCGTCCGCGAGCTCGTCGCCCAGCTCGGCGCACCGCCCGCGGGCACCGCGCTCGTCGCGATCGGCCCGACGACGGCGGCGGAGGTCGAGAGGCTGGGCCTGCCGCTCGCGGGCGTCGCGCGCGAGCAGACGATGACGGGCCTCGTCGCCGCGCTGGCGTCCGCCGTCGGCGCGAGCCCCACCACGACCGCCGCCGAGGGCGCACCCACCGCCACGACCGCCGCCGAGGGCGCAGCCACCGCCGCGGTCCCCGCGGCCGGGAGCCCGGCCGTCACCCGTTCGTCCGCCACCCCCGACGGTGAACCTGCGTCCGCCGCGACCGCGGCGCCCGCGCCCCCCACCCCCCGCTCCGAGGAGCACGCGTGACCACCTCCCTCCCCCGCCCCGGCCGGGTCCGCCCGCGCCGCCTGCGCGCGACGGCGGCGATGCGCCGCCTGACGTCCGAGACCCGCCTGCACCCCGCGGAGCTCGTGCTGCCGCTGTTCGTCCGCGAGGGCCT
The DNA here is from genome assembly GCF_028583725.1 of Cellulomonas fimi. Taxonomy (NCBI): domain Bacteria; kingdom Bacillati; phylum Actinomycetota; class Actinomycetes; order Micrococcales; family Cellulomonadaceae; genus Cellulomonas; species Cellulomonas fimi. Next base: position 4,231,236 of record NZ_CP110680.1, read on the forward strand.
GGCGGAGGCGCGCCCGATCGCGTCGATGCCGGGCGTCCTGCAGCACACGCGCGACTCGCTCAAGGGCGCGGTCGCGGACGCCGCCCGCGCGGGCCTGGGCGGCGTCATGCTGTTCGCGGTCCCCGAGGTGCGGGACGCGGTCGGCTCGCAGGCCACGGCCCCCGACGGCATCCTCAACCTCGCGATCGCGGACGCCGTCGCCGAGGCGGGTGACGCGCTCGTCGTGCAGGCCGACCTGTGCCTCGACGAGTTCACCGACCACGGCCACTGCGGCGTCCTGACGCCCGCGGGCGCGGTCGACAACGACGCGACGCTCGTCCGGTACGCCGAGATGGCGCTCGCGCAGGCCGCCGCCGGGGCACACCTCGTCGGGCTCAGCGGGATGATGGACGGCCAGGTCGGCGTGGTCCGGGACGCGCTCGACGACGCCGGCCACGACCAGGTCGCGGTGCTCGCGTACGCGGCGAAGTACGCGTCGGCGTTCTACGGCCCGTTCCGCGACGCGGTCGAGTCGCAGCTCGTGGGCGACCGCCGGACCTACCAGATGGACCCCGCGAACCGTCGCGAGGCGGCGCGCGAGGTCGCGATCGACATCGCGGAGGGCGCCGACGTCGTCATGGTCAAGCCGGCGATGTCGTACCTGGACGTGCTCGCCGACGTGGCCGCGGTGTCCACGGTTCCCGTCAGCGCCTACCAGGTGTCGGGCGAATACGCCATGATCGAGGCCGCCGCCGCGCACGGCTGGATCGAGCGCGAACGGGCGATCCTGGAGTCCGTGCTCAGCATCCGTCGTGCGGGTGCCGATCACGTGCTCACCTACTTCGCGACGGAGCTGGCCGCGTGGCTGGCGGAGGAGAAGTCATGAGCCGGTACGGCAGCAGCGAGGCGGCGGTCGCCGGCCGCACGAGCGCGGAGACGTTCGCGCACGCCCAGGCCGTGATCCCCGGCGGTGTGAACTCCCCCGTGCGGGCCTTCGGCGCGGTCGGGGGGACCCCGCCGTTCATCGCGTCGGGCAGCGGCCCCTACGTCACAGACGTGGACGGGCACGAGTACGTCGACCTGGTCGGCTCGTGGGGCCCGGCGCTGCTGGGCCACGCGCACCCCGAGGTCGTCGAGGCCGTGCAGGCCGCCGCGGCCCGCGGTCTCGGGTTCGGCGCCCCGACGGTCACCGAGGTCGACCTGGTCGACGAGATCCGCTCGCGCGTCCCCGCCGCGGAGATGGTGCGGCTCGTCTCGACCGGCACCGAGGCCACGATGACCGCGCTGCGCCTCGCGCGCGCCCACACGGGCCGCGACCTCGTCGTGAAGTTCGCGGGCTGCTACCACGGGCACGTCGACGCGCTGCTGGCGTCGGCGGGCTCGGGTGTCGCGACGCTCGCGCTGCCCGACTCGGCCGGCGTCTCGACGGCCGTCGCGGCCGAGACGATCGTGCTCCCCTACAACGACGTCGACGCGGTCGCGGAGGCGTTCGCGACGCACGGCGACCGGATCGCCGCGGTCATCACCGAGGCCGCGCCCGCCAACATGGGCGTCGTCCCGCCGGGGCCGGGCTTCAACGGCGAGCTGCGCCGGCTGACGGCCGAGCACGGTGCGCTGCTCATCCAGGACGAGGTGCTCACCGGCTTCCGGGTCGGGTACTCGGGCTGGTGGGGGCTCGAGGGCCTGCGGGAGGGCTGGGCCGCGGACCTGTTCACGTTCGGCAAGGTCATCGGCGGCGGTCTGCCCGTCGCGGCCGTGGGCGGTCGGCGCGACGTGATGCGGAACCTCGCGCCGGTCGGGCCGGTCTACCAGGCGGGCACGCTGTCGGGGAACCCGGTCGCGACCGCCGCCGGCCTGGCGACGCTCCGGCTCGCCGACGCGCCGGTGTACGCCCGGATCGACCAGACCGCGGCGACGCTGCGCACCGAGGTGTCGCGCGTGCTCGCGGAGGAGTCCGTCCCGCACAGCGTGCAGTGGGCGGGCAGCCTGTTCAGCACGATGTTCGGCCCCGAGGCCGCGACCCACGGCGTCCGCGACTACGCGGCGGTGCAGGCGACGGAGGCGTGGCGGTACGCGCCCTTCCACCGCGCGCTGCTGGAGGCGGGCGTGTACGCGCCGCCGTCGCCGTTCGAGGCGTGGTTCGTCTCGGCCGCGCACGACGACGCCGCCGTCGAGCGGGTCCTGTCGGCGCTCCCGGCCGCCGCGCGCGCCGCCGCCGCGGCCGCCCCGCCTGCCTGACGGCACGCACCGCACGACCACGAAGGCCCGCCACCGTCCAGCACGGTGGCGGGCCTTCTCGTCCGGGCCGCCCGACGAGGAGAGGGCGGCGTCCGGACGGCGCCCGGCGGCCGGGCACGGCCGGCCGGGCGCAGGTCCTAGTACGTGAACGCGGCGACCCGCGACCTCAGGTCGGCGGACATCCGGGCGAGCTCCTCGACGTTGCTGCCCATCTGCGCCAGGACGTCGGAGCTGGTCGCGGCCGACGTGGCGACGCCCGTGATGTTCGTGGCGATGTCCCCCGTGCCGGCCGCGGCGTCGGCGACCCCGCGCGACATCTCGGTCGTGGTCGCGGTCTGCTCCTCGATCGCGGAGGCGATGGTGAGCTGGTGGTCGTTGATCGCCTCGATGATCGAGGAGATCTCGCCGATCGCCGACACGGCACCGGTGGTGTCGGACTGGATCGCCTCGACACGGCGCGCGATGTCCTCGGTCGCCTTGGCGGTCTCCGACGCGAGCTCCTTGACCTCGCCCGCGACGACCGCGAAACCCTTGCCTGCCTCGCCGGCCCGCGCGGCCTCGATCGTGGCGTTGAGCGCGAGCAGGTTCGTCTGCTCCGCGATCGACGTGATGACCTTGACGACGTTCCCGATCTCCAGGCTGGACTCGCCGAGCTTCGCGACGCGCTCGTTCGTCACGGTCGCCATCTGCGTCGCCTCGTGCGCGACCTTCGCGGCCTCGGACGCGCTCTGCGCGATCTCCCGGATCGACGCGCCCATCTGCTCGGACCCGGCGGCGACGGACTGCACGTAGCGGGACACCTGGTCGGCGGTGGTGGCGACGACACCGGCCTGGGCACTGGTCTCCTCCTGCGCGGCGCCGACCTGCTGCGACGCGGCGGACAGCTCCTCGGCGGCGGCGGCGACGGTCTCGGCCGCCTCGACGACCCCCGCGAGGGTGGACCGCACGGACCGCTGCGCGACGCCGAGCGCCTCGGCGGTCTGGCCGACCTCGTCGCCGTTGCGCACCGTCGCCTCGACGGTGAAGTCGCCGCGCGCCATGGCCTGCAGGCTGCGACGGACGTCGTCGACGGCGCGCCGCACGTTGCGCACGACGAGCCACGTGAGGACGGACGCGAGGGCGAAGGCGACTGCCAGGTTGGTGACGAGCACGATCATGGCGTTCTCGGCGCGGGCCTGGGACTGGCCGGCGAGGCTCGTGATGAAGGCGGTGTTCTCGGCCGCGACCCGGTCGAGGTCCGCGACGTAGACCTCGATGGCGGGCTGCCCGACCTCCTCGCGGATGCGCGCGTACTCGTGCAGGTCCTCCTCGAGCGCGGCCGGGACGAGCTGCTCGTCACGGATCTCCCGCCAGGTGGCGTAGTGCTCGAGGAACGCCTGCCAGGACTGCTCGCCGCCCGCCGCGGACGCGGTGTACGCCTCGATCTGGCCGTCGAGCTCGGTGTCGTTGGAGTCCAGCGCGCGGCGCCAGTCGCTCTTCGCCGTCGGCTCGTCCGAGGCGGCGATCTGGGCGACGATCATGCGCGCCTTGAGCTGGTTCTGGTGCACGAGGTCGCGGACGTCGCTGATCTGGCTCTGCCCGTCGGCCATGGTCTTCATGTCGGTCCGCGTCTGCTGGAGGACGAGGACCGCGTACCCGGACGACAGCAGCACGATCGTGCCGGCGACGGCGAGGGTGGCGAGGATCTTCGTCTGGATGCCGCGGTCCGCGAACCACTGGAGGCGGCGGCGGGACGACGTGGGCTGGGACATGCGGGCCTCTCGCTTCGGACGGCGAGGGGGTGGACGTGTGCGCGACCGGCGGGCTTGCCGGTGCGTCGTCACCCCCTGCGACGGCGCGGGGTCCGGCGTCGTCGCCCTTTTCGTTCGGCCGCGCTGTGGGCCGTGTGAGCGTTTCCTGTGCGCCGGTTCGGCCGGGTTCGACCCGGACCGTCCTGGACGTACGTCCGGGTAACACCCCGGTGCGTGGCGAGATGTGGTCATGATCTGCGCGCGGACCTGCGACCATGTGCGCACCCATCCGTCTCCGCCGCGCGACCTGCCGCGGCGACCCGAGCACGAGGAGTACCGTGCGACGCCGTCCTCTCATCGCCGTGACCACGGCGGTGGCCCTGACCACCCTGCTCGCCGCCTGTGGTGGCGACCCCGCCGCGAGCGAGCAGCCCGTCCCCACGAAGGCGGCCGCGACCGCGACGCCGACCCCGACGGTCGAGCCTCTCTCGGCGGAGAACGTCGTCACGCGGCTCGAGGCCGCTGCGGCCGCGCAGGCCTCGTACGACGTGACGATGGACGTGACGGGCCCGACGACGATGTCGGCCACCGGCTCGTTCCAGGCCGTCGACGGCCAGGAGAACTTCGCGATGCGCATGAACATCCCCGGCATGGGGGACATCGAGACGGTCTTCGTCGGCGGCCTGCTCTACCTCAAGATCCCCGCCCTGCTCGGCGACCAGTACCTCCAGATCGACCCGAACGACGCGAGCAACCCGCTCGCGGCCGAGTTCGCGGGCATCGGCGACGAGGTCGGCGGCAGCGCGGTCGAGGGCCTCGAGGACGCCGTCACGAGCGTCGAGAAGGCGGGCGCGCCCGAGCAGCTCGACGGCGTCGAGGTGCAGCCGTACACCGTCGTGGTCGACACCACGAAGCTCCCGGCCGACAAGGTGGCCGAGCTCATGCCGGAGGGCGCGCCGAGCCTGCCGCCCACGATCACGTACTCCTACTGGGTCGACGCCGACGACCTGCTCCGCAAGGTGCAGTACGAGCTCATGGGCATGTCGACCACGCTCACGATGACGAACTTCGGCACCGCGGCCCCTGTCACCGCGCCCCCGGCGGACCAGGTGACGACGGAGATGCCGTTCTGACCTGCTGAGCGCGCACGCTCCCGACGCCCCGTCGCCCGGTTCGCGGACGGCGGGGCGTCGGCATGCCCGCGGCCGTGACGCGTGCGGCGGGGACGCGCCGACGGCGGTGGGCGTCCGGGCGTCAGGCCCAGGTGGGCGGGTCGAGCTCGGTCGGCGGGGCCGGCCGCGGGAAGGGGACGCTCGGGGTGGGGCGCCACAGCGCGTTCGGGGTCCACGCGGTGCGTCGCTCGTCCGTCCCGTCGGCAGGCTCGTCGGCGTGGGGCCACAGCGACGGGACGGCGTGCTCGTGCGCCCGGTCGGTCGCGGGGTCGTGCGGCTGCTCGTGGAGGGCGTGCGCGGCGCCGGCCGCGTGACCGTGGCGGCTGGCCTCGTGCCCGAGGGCGGCGAAGGGGTCGTACCGCAGCAGCGGGACGGCGGCGACGGGCCGCACCCGGGTGTTCCACGTGCCGGCGTGCGGTCGGTAGGTCGGTGGCACCGGCCCGGGTCCCGCGTCCTCGCGGTGGCTGGGCTCGTCGTGCATCGTCACGTGGGTGTCGCCTCTCGTCGCTCGCTCGGCGACGAGTATCCCCCGAGAACCGGGGCCCATGCGACATATCGGGCGCGCTCGATCGGATGAGGTGACGACGGTGCGCGACGCACGGGACCCCCGCCACCACATCGGGTGACGGGGGTCCTGGTGACCTGCTGAGGTCGGGTCAGACGGCCGGCGCGGCGGCCTTCTCCTCGCCCTCGACGACGGGCACGGCCTCGGCGCGGGCGGCGGCCTGGTCGGCGCGGTAGGCCCGGACCGACCAGACGATCGCGGCGACCCAGACGATCGCGATCACGCCGAGGACGAGGCCCTCCTGCGGCGTGTTCTTCCAGCCCACCCAGTCGCTGCGGACCAGGGTGCGGACGTTGGTGAGGACGATGATGCCGCCGACGGCGGAGCCCAGGATGCGCGGCGGGATGTGCCGGACGAGCCACGCGGCGAACGGCGCGGCGATGACGCCGCCGATGAGCAGCGCGAGCACCCACGTGAAGTCGATGCCCTGCGAGCCGATCGCCCAGAGGAAGCCGAGGGACGCGGCGAGCGAGACGAGGAACTCAGAGGTGTCGATCGAGCCGATGACCTTGCGGGGCTCGAGACGGCCGCTCGCGAGCAGCGCGGGCGTGCCGACCGGACCCCAGCCGCCGCCGCCGGTCGCGTCGATGAAGCCGGCGAAGACGCCGAGCGGCGCGAGGAACCGCTTGCGCAGCGGGAGGTGCTGGCGGTCGGTGCGCAGGCCGAAGAGCGTGAAGCGGACCAGCAGGTAGACGCCGAGGGCCAGCAGGATGAGGGCCATGACCGGGGTGCCGGCCTCGGTCGAGAGGTTGGAGAGGACCGTCGCACCGAGGAACGCGCCGACCGCACCGGGGACGCCGATCCGCAGGACGACCTTCCAGTCGACGTTGCCGAACCGCCAGTGCGAGACGCCCGACGCGAGCGTCGTGCCGATCTCGGCGAGGTGGACGGTCGCGGACGCGGCGGCCGGGTTGGTGCCGATGGCGAGCAGCAGCGTCGACGAGGTGACCCCGTACGCCATGCCGAGGCTGCCGTCGACGAGCTGGGCGGCGAGGCCGACGAGGGCCAGGAGGATCAGGGAGCGCACGGGGGACCACCTCGGGGGACGCGGGTGCTGACGGCTGCGGTTGCTGCGGTGCTTTCGCAGATAATTCCGACCGTCTTGGTGGCGAAACAACCACCATCCGCATCCTGGACGGCGGCTCTCGCGATGCGGGCAGCCGTCCAGCAGCGTCTCAGTGCGCCGTCAGGGGTTGTCCCACGCGCCGTCGGTGTCGGCGAGCGCCTGCACCTGCGGCGGCAGCCGCCGGCCCACGAGGTCGGCGAGCGTCACCTCGTCGAGCACCTGGCGCACGCTCGTGCGCAGCGCGACCCAGACGTCGAGCAGCGCGGCGGCCGACCCCTCGTACGTGAGGCTCGGCGGCCGCTCGTCGCGGACGGTCACGAGCGGGCCGTCGACCGCGCGGATCACCTCCGCGAGCGTCACCTGGTCCGCGGGACGGGCCAGCCGGTAGCCGCCGGACCGACCACGGACCGACGCGACGATGCCCGCCCGGCGCAGGTCGCCGAGGATCCGCTCGAGGAAGCTCACCGGGATGTCCTGCCCGCCGGCCAGCACGTCCGAGGACACCGGGTCACCGTGCGGGCTCGCCGCCAGCTCCGCGCACGCCCGCACCGCATAGTCCGCCTTCGCCGAGACCCGCATGCCCCGATTCTCCCCCGGCCCGGCGTCGGGAATACCCCAGGGGGGTATGGTGTTCGGGTGAGCGTCGACGACACCCCTCGTCCCACCGACCCGCAGGAGGCCACCGTGCACGGCTACACCGACGCCAAGGACGACTACCTCAAGCGGCTGCGGCGCATCGAGGGACAGGTCCGCGGCATCGCCCGCATGGTCGACGAGGACGTCTACTGCATCGACGTCCTCACCCAGATCTCCGCCGTCACCAAGGCGCTCCAGGCCGTGAGCATCGGCCTGGTCGAGGACCACCTCGGCCACTGCGTCGTCGACGCGGCCCGCAAGTCCCCCGAGGAGGGCGCCGCGAAGGTCCGCGAGGCCTCCGACGCCATCGCCCGGCTCGTCCGCAGCTGACCGCTGCTCCCCCACCCGACAGAGGAGAAGACCATGTCCCAGACCACCACCTTCGGCGTCGACGGCATGACCTGCGGGCACTGCGTGCACGCCGTGACCACCGAGCTGTCCGCCCTCCCCGGCGTCACCGACGTCGCCGTCGACCTCGTCGTCGGCGGGTCGTCCACCGTCCGCGTCACGTCCGACGCCCCGCTCGCCGACGACGCGGTCTCCGAGGCCGTCGTCGAGGCCGGCTACGCCGTCACCCCCCGGAGGTCCCTGCTGTGAGCACACCGGACGAGCGCCCCACGGCGGGCGCACCCGTCGCCCTCGTCGACCTCGACGTCCAGGGCATGACGTGCGCGTCGTGCGTCGCGCGCGTCGAGCGGCGCCTCAACCAGGTGCCGGGCGCGTCGGCGACCGTGAACCTCGCGCTCGAGACCGCGCACGTCGAGCTCCGGGCCTCCGACGACGGCAGCGTCGCGGACGACTCCGCGCTGCTCGCCGCCGTCCGGCGCGCCGGGTACGACGGGCGCGTCACCGCGCGTCGCGGCGAGAAGGTCGCCGCGGGCGCGGAGGTCGTCGACCCGCAGGCGACGGTGGACCACGCCGGCCACGGCGCGGCGACCGTCCCCGCGGCACGGCACGCGGCCGGGCACGCCGGAGGGCCCGACGCGGGGCACGGTGCGGGTCACGGGCACGACATGGACCCGTTCGAGCACGCGCTCTCGGGCCACTCGATGGCGCCCGGTCACGAGATGGACGCCGACGAGGACACCTCGGCCCCGACCGACGCGCGCGGCACCGACCTGCGCCGCCGGCTGCGGGTCGCGACCGTCCTCACGGTCCCCGTCCTGCTCCTGTCGATGATCCCCGCGCTCCAGTTCACGGGCTGGCAGTGGGTCGTCGCCGCGCTGGCCCTGCCGGTGTCGACGTGGGCGGCCTGGCCGTTCCACAAGGCGGCGGCGCGCGCGGCACGGCACGGCGCGTCGACGATGGACACGCTCGTGTCGATCGGCATCGTCGCGGCGACCGGCTGGTCGCTGTGGGCGCTGCTGCTGGGCGGCGCGGGCGAGCTCGGCATGACCATGACGCCCACGCTGTGGCCCGCGGCCGACCCCGGCCACGGCGAGATGGCCGTCCCCGAGCTGTACTTCGAGGTCGCGGCCGTCGTCACGACGTTCCTGCTGGCCGGGCGCTACGCCGAGCACAGGTCCCGCCGCCGCGCGGGCGACGCGCTGCGCGCGCTGCTCGACCTCGGCGCGAAGGACGTCGCACTGCTGGTCACGGGCCCGGACGGGCGTCGCGTCGAGCAGCGCGTCCCGGTCGGCCGGCTGGCCGTCGGCGACGAGTTCACCGTGCGCCCGGGCGAGAAGGTCGCGACGGACGGCGTCGTGGTGTCCGGCACGAGCGCGCTCGACACGTCGCTCCTCACGGGTGAGCCCGTCCCGGTGGACGTCGGACCGGGCGACGAGGTGACCGGCGCGACCGTGAACACCTCCGGTGCGCTCGTCGTGCGCGCGACGCGCGTCGGCGAGGAGACGCGGCTGGCCCAGATCGGCCGGCTCGTCGCCGCGGCGCAGACGGGCAAGGCGCCCGTGCAGCGGCTCGCGGACCGCATCTCGGCGGTGTTCGTGCCGGTCGTGCTCGTGCTCGCCGCGGGCACGCTCGTCACCTGGCTGCTCGTGGGCGGCTCGGTGCAGGCCGCGTTCACGGCCGCCGTCGCGGTGCTGATCATCGCGTGCCCCTGCGCCCTCGGGCTCGCGACGCCGACCGCGCTCCTGGTCGGCACCGGCCGCGGCGCGCAGCTCGGCATCCTCATCAAGGGTCCCGAGATCCTCGAGAACACCCGCACCGTCGACACCGTGGTGCTCGACAAGACCGGCACGGTGACCGAGGGCCGCATGGCGCTCGTCGACGTGCTGCCCGTCGAGGGGACGTCGCGCGACGAGGCCCTGCGCTTCGCAGCGGCCGTCGAGCAGCTCGCGGAGCACCCGGTCGCCCGCGCGATCGCGACCGCCTCGCACGAGCCGTCGGACGCGTCCGGCCGCGCCGTCGAGGTGGGCGCGGACGGTGTCGCCATCGGCGCCGACCAGGTGCACGACTTCCGCGCGCACGCCGGGCACGGGGTGTCGGGCGTCGTCCGCACCGCGCACTCGGGTGTCGGGCTGGCGCGTCGCGTGCTGGTCGGGCGCACCGGCTGGCTGCGCGACGAGGGCGTCGACACGACCCCCGTCGACGACGCCGTGCGCCGCGCGGAGGACGACGGCGCGACCGCGGTCGTCGTCGCGTGGGACGGCGCCGCGCGCGGCGTGCTCGTCCTGCGCGACCCGGTGAAGCCGACGTCCGCGCAGGCGGTCGCCGAGCTGCGGGCCCTCGGCCTGCGGCCCGTGCTGCTCACCGGTGACAACCTCGGCGCCGCGCGCGCCGCGGCCCGCTCGGTCGGGATCGCGGAGGACGACGTCATCGCGCAGGTCCTGCCGGCCGACAAGGTCGCGCAGGTCCAGCGGCTCCAGGCCGAGGGGCGTCGCGTCGCGATGGTCGGCGACGGCGTGAACGACGCCGCGGCGCTCGCCACGGCGGACCTGGGCCTCGCGATGGGCACGGGCACCGACGTCGCGATCGAGGCGGCCGACCTCACGCTGGTCCGCGGCGACCTGCGCACGGCCGGTCAGGCGGTGCGGCTGTCCCGCAAGACGCTGTCGGTGATCCGGCAGAACCTCTTCTGGGCGTTCGCGTACAACGTCGCGGCGATCCCGCTCGCGGCGCTCGGGCTGCTGAACCCGATGATCGCGGGCGCCGCGATGGCGTTCTCGTCGGTCCTGGTCGTCGGCAACTCGCTGCGCCTGCGCACGTTCGCCTGACGGCGACAGCACGACGGCCCGGCTCCCCCCGTGGGGCCGGGCCGTCGTCGTGTCGCGAGGGTCAGCGGAAGCGGCGGCCCTCGTCGCTGCGGTACGCCAGCGCCGCGAGGACGGCGAACAGCACGGTCCAGCCGACCAGCACCGGCACCGCCCACGCGTACGCGTCGTAACCCGTGGTCGCCTGGACCGCGAGGTCGCGGGCGGCGCGCGACGGGAGCGCCTTCGAGATCGCGTCGAGCCACGTCGGGAACGCCTCGGGCGGCAGGAACAGCCCGCCCGCGAAGGCCAGCGGGAACAGCGTGGCCTGCACGACCGCGATCGCGGCCTTCGACGACAGCCGGTACCCGATCGCGACGCCCAGCAGCAGGAACGGCACCGCGACGAGCGGCACGACGACCACGGCCGCGAGGGCCCGCCCGACGGGCAGGACCGCCTCGGTCAGCAGCGCGCCGATGAGCACGAGCGGCACGAGCGCCAGGTAGGCCCACAGCACGCCGTTGAGGACGCGGCCCGCGAGCCGCGGGCCGGCACCGGCGGGCAGCGTCCGCAGGTACGGGTCGAACGGGAGCGCCCGGTCCTCCGCGACGCCGACGCCGAACGTGAACAGGCACGTCGACATCACCGCGAACGTGCCGAGCTGCGCGACGGCGGCCGTCGCGACCAGCGGGTCCTCCGCGACGGCCCGCTGCGGGACGACGAAGAACAGCAGCGCGAGCGCGGGGAACAGCAGGTTGCCGAGCACCGCGATCGGGATGCGCACGGTCTCGATGAAGTTGAGCCGGGCGTGCAGCAGCGCGAGCGGCCAGAACGGCCGCACGTGCGCGACCGGCCGGGCGGCGGTGGTCGTGGTCATCGGACGGCCTCCTCGACGTCGTCGTCGCGGCGGGACCGGTCGATCGCCGCCGGGTCGGGGTCGGCGAGCGTCGCGCCCCACTCGGTGAGCGCGAGGAACGCCTCCTCGAGGGACGCGCCGCGCAGCTCCAGGTCGGTGAACGGCGCGTCCGTGCGGACCAGCGCCCGGACGAACGCATCGGCGTCCTCCGCGAGCACGGTCCAGCGTCGGCCGCCCGCGTGGTCCTCGGCGTGCGCGGTGTGCGCGCCCGGCAGCGTGCCCGGGTCGAGCACGGACCCCGCCGGCAGCGTGAGCATGACGCGCCGCAGGCCGACGAGACCGATCACGGCCTGCAGGGTGTCGTCGGCGAGGATCCGCCCGCCGCCGACCACGACGACGCGCTCGGCGAGCGCCTCGACCTCCTCGAGGTAGTGGCTCGTGAGGACGACCGTCGCGCCGTCGGCGTGGTAGTCGCGCAGCGCCTGCCACAGGACGTGCCGCGCCTCGACGTCGAGACCGGTCGTGGGCTCGTCGAGCAGCACCAGACGCGGGCGCCCGACGAGCGCGAGCGCGACCGCGAGCCTTCGCTTCTGCCCGCCCGACAGGCCGCCCGTCTGGCGCTTGACCAGGTCCTCCATGCCGAACCGGCCGAGGACCTCCGCGCGCGACATCGGGTCGGGGTAGTGGCCGCCGACGAGGTCGACGACCTCGCCGACCGTGAGCGTCGCGGGCAGGCCGGTCTCCTGCGGCGTGGTGCCGAGACCGATGCGGGACGCCGCGGCGCGCGGGTCGCCGCCGAACAGCCGGACGGTGCCGCTGTCGGGCTTGCGCAGACCGCTGACGAGGCTGAGCAGCGTCGTCTTGCCGGCGCCGTTCGGGCCGAGCAGGCCGACGAGCTCGCCGTGCTCGACCGTGAGGCTCACGTCGTCGAGCGCGGTGACCGCGCCGAACCGGCGGGTCACGTGCCGGACGTCGAGGACGGCGCTCACAGCCGGCCCCCGAGCAGGTCGCGCAGCGCGCGCGTGTACCGGGCGAGCGCGGCGCGCCCGGTGTCGCTGAGCTCCACGTAGGTCACCGGTGTCCGGCCCTCGTGGGTCTTGGTGATGGTCACGTACTCCGCCTCCTCGAGTCGGCGCAGGTGGGTCGAGAGGTTGCCCGCGGTCATGTCGAGCAGCTGTTGCAGCCGCGGGAAGCTGATGCGGTCGCCGCGCGCGAGCGCGGAGAGCGCGGACACGACGCGCAGGCGCGCCTCGGTGTGGATGACGGGGTCGAGCGGGGCGTCAGGCACGGCGCCTCCGCCGCTCCCGGACCGCCACGTACGTGCCGGCGACGAGCATCCCGCCGCCGCCGGCGAGGGACATCGTGAGGTAGGTGCCGGGCAGGCCGACGTGCGCGCTCGCACCGCCGACGACGGCGATCCAGGCGCCGAGCAGGTACATCGGCAGGTCGTCCCAGAGCGCGCCGCCGGCCAGGTAGAGCAGTCCGACGACGAGCGCCGCGAGGGCGTTGCCCGCGAGCGCCGACACCTCCGGCGGCGCACCGGCGTCGGCGAGCGCGGTGACGATCAGCGCCTGGGTGACGAACCCGATCCCCCACGACCACCCGTACAGGGCGCCGGTCCGGGCGCTGGTCCCGACGAGCCCGCGGCTGCGGTGGAGCACGTGCCACAGCGTCCCGACCGTGCCGAGGACGCCGAGCGTGATCGCGACGCCCGCGGCGATGCCCGACGGCGTGCCGTCGTCGTTCGCGGAGAGCCACATCAGCCCGTACCCGACGAGCCAGACCGTGCCCCACAGCAGGAAGAGGAACGCGCCCGACGGGTACGCGGCGACGGCGGAGCGTCGTCCGGCGGCGATGACCGCGAGCGCCTGCGCGGGGTCGAACGGCTCGTCGTCCCGGCCGCGCTCGGCGTCGAGCGGCTCGTCGCCTGCCCGGTCGCCGACGGTGCCGTCCGTGTCGCGTGCCATCGTCGCCTCCTCGGTTCCGCCTTGTTCGTTCAACTTTGTCTCACAAAGTAGTTTGTCGGGCTGCCCAGCGCAAGGGTTCAGCCCCACGTACCGGGCGGCGGCGCGGTCGGGGCAGCACGCCGGGGTGGCCGTGCCGCCGTTCGGGTTGCACCGCGCGCACCACCGGTTGCCCCGCGCTACTGTCGCCCCCGCGTCCGCCCTGGGCGCATTCGCACCGTTCCGGAGGTTCGTCGTGAAGATCAGGAAGAGGTCGGCCGTCGCGGCCGCCGCCGTCGCGCTCGTCATGGTGGGGGTCGCCGCGCCGGCGCAGGCCGCCGACTTCACCGTCTACTCCACGACGTACAAGTCGAGCGTCTACTACAACGACGGGAACAACACGCTGCGGCTGTGCGACGTCGTCGACCGCGACGGGGACGGCGCCCACATCAGCACCTCGCTCGGGCACTGGACCTACGTCTACAACGGCTGCACGTGGCTCCAGAACGTGCCCGACAACGTGCGGATGACCGTCGACGTGTGCGACTGGATCTACATGTCGTCCAACCGCAACCGCTGGTTCTGCCAGAGCATCACGATCACGTCCTGACGCCGCTCGTGGCTCCGCGTGCCGGCCGGCTCGTCCTCGCGACGGGCCGCCGGCGCGCGTCCGGGTCCTCCACCCGCGGCCCACGCGGCACGGCCGCGCGTCCCGGCACAGGAAGCTGTCAGCGCACGTCCAGGTGTGCGACCTAGGCTCGGACGCATGACGACGACGGCGCCCGGCGACGCGACGCCCGCCGACCCGGGGCGCACGAGCGCCACCGCACACGCGACCGTGGTGTCACCCACCGACGACGACGCCCGGCCCCCGTTCGCTCCGCCGCCCGGTCCGCGCGCGGTGAGGCGCCGGCTCACCGCGGAGATCTGGATCGTCCTCGGTCTGTCGCTCGGCCGGTCCGGCGTCTACGCCGTCGTCGCGATCCTCGACCGGCTGACCCGCGAGCAGGCGCTCGGGGACCAGACCGCCACGCTCAACCCGAGCCGCTCGCCGCGCCCCTGGCTCGACCTCACCTACCAGCTCCTGTCGATCGGGTTCGCCCTCGTCCCCGTCGCGCTCGCGCTCTACCTGCTGTCCGCCAACGGCCGCTCGGCGGTGCGCCGCATCGGGCTCGACGGCACCCGGCCGTGGCGTGACCTGGGCGTCGGCGCCGGGCTCGCGGCGCTCATCGGGATCCCCGGCCTCGGCCTCTACGCGGTCGGGCGTCTGCTCGGCATCACGGTCGAGGTGCAGGCCGCGGCCCTGAACGCCGCCTGGTGGACCGTGCCCGTCCTCGTGCTGTCGGCGTTGCAGAACGCGCTGCTCGAGGAGGTCATCGCCGTCGGGTACCTCATGGAGCGGCTGCGCGACCTGCGCTGGAGCGCGCCGGCGATCGTCGTCGCGAGCGCGCTGCTGCGCGGCTCGTACCACCTCTACCAGGGGTGGGGCGCGTTCGCGGGCAACGTCGTCATGGGCCTGGTGTTCGCGGAGTACTACCGGCGACGACGTCGTGTCATGCCGCTCGTCGTCGCACACACGCTCATGGACGTGTTCGTGTTCGTCGGGTACGCGCTCGTGCCCGACGAGTGGCGGGACGCGCTGCTCCTGTCCTGACGCGCCCCGCCGCTCGCGGACCCGTGCGCGTCAGACGACCGCCGAGCCGCGCCCGACCGCCCGCACGAACGACTTCGTCGCGAAGCCGCTGACGATCAGCACGACGCCGCCGACGAACGCGAACAGCCCGAGCAGGACCATGACGACCGCGATCGTCTCCTGCGGGTTGATGAGGACGAGCAGGCCGAACAGGAACGAGACCAGCCCGAACGTCAGCACCCAGTACCAGCCGATGTCCCGCGCCCGGTACAGGGTCACCGACGCGATGATCGCGAGGACGCCCAGCACCAGGATCCAGAGCGAGATCAGGTAGAACACGACCGTCACCGACTTGTCGGGCCACACCATCGCGATCACGCCGAACGCGATCCCCACGAGCCCCGCGACCGCCCACCAGCCGGCCCCCGGCTCCTTGCGGTTGCCGAGCCACATCCCCAGCGACAGCACGCCGTCGATGACGGCGAACACGCCCCAGATCCACATGAGCAGCGTCGCCGTGTCGATCGGTCGGACGAGCATCAGCAGACCCAGGACCAGCAGCACGGCTCCGCGCAGGACGGGGAGCCACCAGATCTTGCGCAGCGTCGTCTCGACCTCTGCGCCCACCTCGTCGACCACGTGACCTCCTCGGGCACACGCCCCGGGGCACCTCGCGGGACCGCACCCGCACGCCAACGGTGTCCCTCGTCGGCCACGCTAGACCTGCGGATCGGGACGAAGCGCGTCGAACACGCCCGCACCGGGCGCGGACCGGCGTCCACGTCACGTACAAGCTCCCGGGCGGACCGGCCCCCGCTGCCTAGACTCGCCGGTATGTCGTCGACGCCGCCCTCGGGTCGTGCGGCCGCCGTCGACGCGGACCGCACGCGCGGCGGCGCGCCCGCCGACCCCACGGTCGACTCCCACGGCGGCGACGAGGCGCACGACGCCCGCGTCGTCGTCGAGGACGTCCCGACCGTCCGTGTGCACCACCCGACGGACCTGCTGAACGCGGTCGTCGCCGCCGTCGGCGTCGTCCTCGTCCTCGCGCTCGCGTTCTACGCGCCCAACACGACGAGCGGCGTCGCGGAGGACGTCCAGGGCTTCGCCGACCTGCTGCGCAGCATCCTGTTCATCCCCGTGCAGCTGCTCGAGGTGCTCGTCGCGCTCGTCATCCCGCTCGCCGTGCTCGCGGAGCTCGCGATCCGCCGGCTCGGCCGCCAGCTCCTCGAGGGCGTGACCGCGGCGGTCGTCGCCGTCGCCCTCAACGAGGCGCTGCGGTTCGTCATCGTCGAGTGGGCGTCGAGCGACCTCGCCGACGGTCTGTCGATCCGGGTGAACGGCGACCTCGTGGTCTCGCTGCCGCCCGTCTTCGCGATGGTCCTCGCGCTGCTCACCGTCGCGGGTCCGCGGGGCCGCCGCCGCACGGTCGACTGGTCGTGGAACGTCGTCTGGATCAGCGCCGCGGTGCTGCTCGTCATCGGGCGCGTCTCGCTGCCGGGTCTCGTCGTGTCGCTGCTCATCGGGCGCGTCGCGGGCATGGTCGTGCGGTACGTGTCCGGCGTGCAGTCCGAGCGTGCGTACGGCACGAGCCTGCTCGACGGGATCCGGCGCGCCGGGTTCGAGCCCGGCCGGCTCGCCCGCGTCGCCGACGACACGACCGACGCCGACGCGGCACGGCTCGCGGCCCGCGAGGGGACCGACCCCGTCCAGCTCGACGGGTCGCCCGCGTCCCGCGCCCTCACGCGCTCGACCGGCCACCGCGTGTACGAGCTCACGACGACCTCCGGGGACGAGCTCGACGTGCTCGTGATCGACGGTGACCGTCAGGTCGTCGGCGGCCTGGAACGCCTGTGGCGGTCGATCCGCATGCGCGGCATCGAGGGCCGCTCGGTCGTCTCGCTGCGGCAGGCCACGAGCCGGGCCGCGCTCCTCGCCTACGCCGCACGCGCCGCCGGGGTCCGCACACCGCAGCTGCTGTCGATCGCCGAGGCCGAGGACTCGATGCTCCTCGTGCAGGAGCGCCCCGGCCGGGCCGTGCCGCTCGCGGACCTGCCGCCCGAGCGGCTCACCGACGACCTGCTGCGGGAGATCTGGGCGCAGCTGCAGCTCGCGCACGCCGCCGGGGTCGCGCACCGCGCGCTGACCAGCGACGCCGTGCTCGTCGACGACCTCGTCGGGCAGCCCGTCGTGTGGCTCGTCGGGTGGGAGCAGGGCGACGTCGCCTCGTCCGACCTCGCGCGCCGGATGGACGTCACGCAGCTCGTCGCGCTCCTCGCGCTGCGCGTCGGGGCGAACCGCGCGCTCGCGTCGGCCGCCGCCGTCCTGCCCGAGTCGGACCTCGCCTCGGTCGGCCCGCTGCTCCAGACGATCACCCTGCCGCGCGAGACCCGCGTGGAGATGCGCGCGCACAAGGAGGTGCTCGCCGACCTGCGCACGTCGCTCGTCGCGCGGCTGCCCGAGGCGTCCGTGGAGCCCGAGCAGCTCGTCCGGTTCGGCGCGCGGACCGTCCTGACGATCCTGCTCACCGTCGTCGCGATCTTCGCGATCCTCACGACGATCAACGTCGAGCAGATCGGCGAGGCGCTCGCCGAGAGCGACTGGCGCTGGTCGGTGCTGGCGTTCGCGCTCGGCATGAGCACCCTCGTCACCGCGGCGCTGGCGTTCGTGGCGTTCTCGCCCGTCCGGCTGCCCGTCTGGCGCGCGACGCTCGTCCAGACGGCCGCGACCTTCGTCGCCCTCGCGGCGCCCGCCGGCATCGGCCCGGCGGCGCTCAACCTGCGGATGCTCACCAAGCGCGGCGTCTCGACGACGCTGTCCGCGGCGACGGTCGCGCTCGTGCAGGTCAGCCAGTTCATCGTGACCCTGGTGCTGCTGCTCGGGCTCACGATCATCTCGGGCCGGAGCGAGTCGCAGCTGCCGATCTCCGGCGCGATGCTCGTCGCCATCGGGATCGCCGCCGCGCTCGTCGGCGCGTCGCTGCTCGTGCCGCCCGTCCGCCAGTGGGTCCTCGCGAAGTCGCTGCCGACGCTCCAGCGCACCTGGCCCCGACTCATCGAGGTGCTGGGGCAGCCGTGGCGACTCGCGCTCGCCGTCGGCGGCAACCTCGCGATGACCCTCGGGTACATCCTGGCGTTCGACGCGTGCCTCCAGGCGCTCAACCAGGACGCGAGCCTGATCCAGGTCGCGCTCGTGTACCTCGCGGGCAACACCGCCGGGGCGCTCGTCCCGACGCCGGGCGGCATGGGCGCCGTCGAGTTCGCGCTGGCGACGACGCTCGCGGGCGTCACCGGGATGAACATCGGTGTCGCGACGTCGATCGCGGTCCTCTTCCGCGCGCTCACCTACTGGCTGCGCATCCCCTTCGGGTGGGCGGCGATGCGGTACCTGCAACGCACCGGCGAGCTCTGACGCCGACGGGCCGGCACCCACGCGCGGGGTGCCGGCCCGTCGCCGGTCTCGTGCCGGCGCCGACCGTCAGGCGAGCGCCTTGGCCTTGAGGCGGCTGAACTCCTCCGGGGTGATGACGCCCTGGTCGAGCAGCGCCTTGGCCTCGGTGATGTGCGCGGCCGGCGACGTCTCGGCCACCTCGCGGATGTAGCGGTCGGTGTCCGCCTGCGCCTTCTTGACGACGGCGACCTGGCGGTCCGCCATCCCGTTGCCGCGCGCGATGACGTAGATCAGCGCCGTCAGGAACGGGAAGACGATCAGGCCGACGATCCACACGGCCTTCCACCAGCCGCTGACCGTGCGGTCACGGAAGAGGTCCGTGAGGATCTGGAAGAGGATGACGAGGTACGCGAAGAACAGGAACCACCAGATCAGCAGCCAGAACCAGCTCCAGAAGCTGTCCATGCGACCTTCTCTCGGAAGCGAGCCGCCCCGAGTGGCGAGCCCGGTGAGGCGAGGCTAGCCAAGAACCACCCCGAACGACGCGAACCGGGCGCTCGCGTCGTCGGGCGCGGCCGGCGTCGGTCGGGGGCGGCCGGCGTCGGTCGGGGACGCACAGACGCGAACGCCGGCCCCGGGTGCACCGGGACCGGCGTTCGTGAGGTGGTGTCGTCAGGCGGCGAGGTAGTCGCGCTGCGCCGGGACGAGCTCGAGGGTGTGCTGCCGCTCCGCGAGAGCCGCCCAGGCCTGCAGGCGCGAGGCCGGGAGGACGAAGGGGGTGGCTGCCTCGGAGGGGTCGACGGAGAACCCGCGCTGGTCCATGTCATCTTCCTGTCTGTTCGGTAGCCCGGCTGACCTCGTGGGTCCCGTGGCTTTGCGTCCCCCCCTTGCGGAGGGTTTGCCGTTTCGCTGACAAGTCCGACATTAGAGCAACATGAGACGAGAAGGGAAGCGCTACCAGCTCCGAGTTTGATACGGGCGTCCAATTCACCCGGTCGGCGCACATCCCGGGCCAGTCCCGCACGAACACGCGGTTCGGCACGTGTCACCGGGCGGGCGGACCCACGACGCGGAAGGCGAGCTGGGTCTCCCAGCGGCTCATGTCGGGCTCCACGCGCGGGTCGGTCAACATCAGCTCTAGTCGGCATCCCCACGCCTCGCCGGCCTCCGTCGGCCACCGGTCCCACTCCTCGCCGTGCGCCTGCGCCCAGGCCAGCACGTCCGCCGTCACCTGCACCAGCTCGTCCGGATGACCCACGTGCGTCGTCACCACGTACCGCCCCGCAGGCAGGACGTCGGGCGTCACCTCGCCGTCCGGCTCGGCCACCGCCTCGTCCAGCGGCAGACCCACCTCGACGAGCAGCTCGTGCTCCGCGTCCACGACGCGGTACCGGAAGAACGGCGGGCCCGCCGGCGTCAGCGAGTGGGCCGCTGCCCACGCGAAGAGGTCGTCGAAACGATCGGTCAGGGACGACAGCGCCGCGGGCGTGACGCGCGCCGCGACGCCCACGTACGGCACCTCGGGCCGCTCGACGACCACGGGCTCCGCGCGCCGACGCTCCATGCGACGAGCGTAGGGCGAGCCACGCACGCACGCCGGACGACCGGGGGCGGCACCGCGGACGGCGCCCGCACGACCGGGGGCGGCACCGCGGACGGCGCCCGCACGACCGCGGCCGCACCGGGACGCCGACCGCACGCGCGCCGTCGCGGCGCGGGACGCCGACCGCATCGCGACGCGGGACGCCGACCGCACGCGCGTGATCGCGCCGTGGGACGGGCGACCGAGGCCGGTCAGGACGGGTCGAGCGTCCCGCCGCACAGCCCCGCGCGCACCGACGCGGTGCCCACCCCCGCCTCCCACGCACCGCCCGCGCCCGCCTGCGCGAGCACCGACCGCGGCACCGGCAGGACCAGCCCGCCCAGGACCGGGCCGTCGTCCGGGACGAGCGTCCCGCGACGGACCGTGCCGCCGAGCTCCGCCACCGGGTCACCCGCCGCCGTCGTGACCCGCACGCTCAGGCGGGTGCCGTCGGGCGCCTCCTCCTGGTCGGCCACGACCCACGACACCGTCGCGTCCGCCGGGCCGCCGACCTGCCGGGTCACACCGAGCCGCGTCTGCCGGGTCGTCGGCGGGACCCGCAGCTCGACCGACGCGATCGGCGGGTCCTCCCCCATCGGCCGGTCCGCGAGCCCGCACGTCCGGTCCGACGCGGGCGTCTCGGCCGTCGACCCCACCGCGGCGAGCGCCACCGCCGCGCCGCACAGGGCGACCGACGCCGCCGTCACCACCGCCCCGGCCCGGGCCCCGCGCGCCCGCTCGCGTCCGGCGGCGGCACCGCGCCGTCGCCCGTGCGGCCCGCCGCGGCGCGGGACGCCCCGCGCGACCTGCACGTCGGTGCCGCACAGGCTGTCCGCGAACGTCCGGCGCTCGGGGTCCCACAGCGGGCGCACGAAGCCGACGAGGAGCAGCACGTCGAGCACGTGGGCGGCGGTCCGGACCAGCGTGCGCACCGGACCGAGCGGCCGGCCGTCCCTGCGGCCGACCACGACGACGCCGACCACCCGCTTGCCCGGCGTCGCACCCGTCCACGCCTGCGCGGCCAGCAGCACGAGCCACGTCGCGCCGACGCACACGAGCACGCCGACACCCGGGACCGGGTTGGTGCCGCCCAGCACGACCGACCACTCCCACGGCCAGCCGCCCGGCCCGACGACCAGGAACGTCACCGCACCGACGACGGACGCGTCGAGCACGAGCGCGACCGCCCGCCGCCACCAGGGTGCGAACGGGGTGCCGTCGACGCCGACGCGCACGTCGTCGGGCACGTCCACCGCCGCAGTCATGCCGAGCATCCTGGCAGCCGGTGGGCGCCACCCGGGGGTGAAACGTCCGGTGCTCGCCCGGGCGCCGAGCCGTCGCGGACGGCGCGAGAGCCCGGCGGGCGGCGGCGTCGCGGGCGGGGCGAGGTTCAGACGGGCGGGGCGGGGCTCAGGCGGGCGGCGGCGTCGGGGACTCGTCGCGTAGCCGCGGCTCCGTCCGGCGGGACGGGGTGTGGCCGGCCTTGTCGGCGTAGAACGCGCGCACCAGGTCCATGTCGGCCCGCACGTCACCGGTCAGCGTGAGGGTTGGGCCGAGGCCCGTCGTGCGGGTCGTCCGGTCGACGTACCCGAGGGTCACCGGGAGGCCGGTCGCGCGGGCGATCCGGTAGAAGCCCGACTTCCACCCGTCGCCGCGACGCGTCCCCTCGGGCGTGACGACGAGGTAGAACCGCTCGCCGCCGCCCAGCCGCGCGACGAGCTCGTCGACGAGCCCCGCCGGGTCGCGCCGGTCGACGGGGATCCCGCCGAGCGCGCGCATGAGCGGGCCGGCGACGCCACGGAACAGCGTGTGCTTGCCGAGCCAGCGGAACGTCAGGTCCGCCTCGCCCGCGATCGCGAGCATCAGGACGAAGTCCCAGTTCGACGTGTGCGGGGCGCCGATGAGGATGCCCGCGCCGTCGGCCGGGACGCGCTCGGTGCGCAGGGTCCAGCGGCTGACCCGCCAGTAGGCGCGTGCGAGGGTGCGGCGGACGCTCACGATCCCGCCACCGCGTCGACCGGACCGGCCGTCCCGGTGAGCGCGCCCTCCGCCCGCACGGCGGCGAGCAGGCGCGCGACGATCTCCTCGCCGCCCGCGACGCCAGCACGGCGCGTGACCGTCAGGTGCGGCGCCTGCCAGCCGGCCTCGTGCAGCTCGCCGTGCGCGGGCCGGAACGCCCGGTCGGCGGCGACGAGCAGGTCCGCGTCGAGCAGCGAGTCGCCCGCCGCGAACGTCAGGTCGGCGCCGACGCGCTGCGCGACCTCGGCGACCGCGGCGGACTTCGTCAGCGGGGCGGGCACGCAGTACACCTTGCGCCCCTGCAGCGACACCGTCCACCCGCGCTCCGCGCACCACGCCGTCAGGTCGTCGACGAACGTCGGCGGCAGCAGGTCGCGGTTCACCACGAGGTACGTGAACAGGTCCTCGGCGACACGGTGCTTGCGGACCCACGGCTGCTCCGCGACGACGCGCAGGTGCTCGACGACCTCCGCGAGCGGCGCGCACTCCCCCAGCCGCGTCCGCACGGTCGCCGACCAGTCCTCGCACGGCTCCCCGTCGACGAGGATGTGCCCGCCGTTCGACGTCACCGCGTACCGCGGGCCCGGCTCGGGGAACCGCACGCGCGCGTACTGCTTGCGGGTGCGCGTCGTCGTCGGGACGAACCAGGCGGCCTCGACGAGGTCGCCGATCATCTCCTCCGCGTCGCGCGTCCAGAACGACACCGGCTCGCCCTCGAACACCTCCGCGACGGTCATCGCGGGCGCCTGCTCGTCGTCGCCGCCGAGCCGCAGCGCGGCCGCCGAGTAGATGAGCGTACGGTCCAGGTCGCACGCGACCACGACCGCGCTCACGCGTCACCCCGCACGGCCCGGCCGTCGGCGCCCGTCGCGCCGGCGGTGAACCGCGGGTGGATGAGGCCCACGCACGAGTAGGGCAGGTCGGCGACGGTCTCCACGGGTACTCCTCGTTCGGCGGCCAGGTGCCGGACGTGCGCGACGTCGGCGGGGTCGACGTCGGGGCGGACGAGGACACGCCACGGTACGCGTCGCAGCAGCACGCGCGTCGTCTCGCCCACGCCCGGCTTCACGAGGTTCACGTCCCCGATGCCGTACTCCTCGACGATCCGCTCGACGGCCGCCCAGCCGGCCCAGTCGACGTCGGCGTGCGCGTCGGCCAGGCCGCGCCAGTCACGCTCGACGGCCTCCCGGACGTCGGGGAAGCGCGCGGCGACCGCGTCGAGGAAGCGTCCCGAGACGTCCGCGGGCGCAAGGTCGGCGTAGAACTTCGCGCCGTGGAACTGGTCCGGGCCGATGAGGTCGCGGTTCAGCACCGTGCGCGACACCAGTCCCGACACCGTCGAGTTCAGGCACGCCGACGGCACCAGGAAGTCGTCGCGCGTCCCCGCCAGCCGCACGCAGCGGCCCGGGTCGGCGAGCACCGCGAGGTCCCGCGGGAACGCGACGCCCGTCCGGCCCTCGTGGTCGGCCAGCGCGGCGTCGAGCTCGCGCGCGATCGCGCCCTTGCCCGTCCAGCCGTCGACGAACACCACCGACGCCGGGTCGTGGTGCGCCGCGAGGTACCGCAGCGCGACGTCGTCGATGCCGCGACCGCGCACGATCGACACCGCATGGTGCGGCAGGTCGACCCCGTGCACGAGCTGCGCCCACCGCCGCACGAGGATGCCGACGGGCGTGCCCGCACGGGCCAGCGACACGAGCGTCGCCCCGTCGCCGCGCGCCGCGAGGATCTGCTCCGCGACGACGCCGACCGCGTGCGCGAGCCGCTCCGCACCCGCCTCGAGCGCCTCGTCGAACAGCCGCACGTACGCGGCGCTCGGCTGGTACTCGACCGGCAGCGACTCCGCGTAGTGCGCGCCGCCCGACTGGACCGCCTCCTCGCGCTCCTCGACCGGCGCCTCGAGCGCGACGCCCGACAGGTCCGTGAGCAGCCACGTCACCTCGTCCGGGGCGTACGAGCCGAACGCGGGACCGCGCAGCGGCTGGGGCAGCGGCTCGGGCAGCGGGGTGTCGACGGGCGGCACCGTGCCGGCGGTCGAGCCGGCACGTGTCGCCGTCGCGCGCCGCGCCGCGGCGTCGGGGAGCACGACGAGCAGCACGTCGTCCGTGTGCGCCGCGACCTCGTCGAGCAGCCCGCCCGGTGCCGTGAGCGCGGGTGTGTCACCGGGGGCGTCCGTGACGACGACGACCGCGCCGAACCGGTCCGCGGGCGCGCTCGGCGCGACGTTGTACGCGAAGCGGCGGTGGCCCGGCTCGCCGGGGGCCGCGTCCGCGGGGTCGTCGTGCGCCGCGAAGGTGAGCGCCGACCGGATCGCGTACGCCGCGTCGTCGACGGCCAGCACCGGCGAGCGGGTCGTCGTCGAGAAGCGCACGTCGGTCGACCCGTCGAGCGCCGTCGCGAGCGCCTCGCCCAGGCGCAGCGGCGCGTCCATCAGCTCCTCGGTCCCGAGCACCAGCACGCGGCGGCCCGCGACGCGCGCACCCGCGGGTCCGCTCACGATCGCCGCGGTGAGCGCGGTCGTCCCGGCCGCGACGGCCGCGTCGAGCGCCCGCCGGTCGTCGGCCGTCACGCCGTGCCGCCCGGTCTCGGGGACGTCCGCGGGCCAGCCGACGTCGATGCGCCGCACGGTCGCCCGGCCGGGGCGCCCGGCCGCCGTCGTGCTGCCGACCACCCGGCCCGCGGCGTTCGCCGCCGTGGACGCGTCGACCTCGGCGACGAGCGCGGCACCACGGGCCACGACGTCCGCCGGCGCCTCGACCTCGCCCGCGGCGAGCGCGACGACGTCGATGCGCGTGCCCAGTCGGTCCGCGAGCGCCGCGGCACGCGCGCGGTCGTCGTCGGTGCGCAGGTCGACGAGCGTCGCGACGACGTACCGGTCGCGCGCGGCGAGCCGGTGCACGGCCTCGATCGTGTGCAGCGCGGTCGTCCCCGTCGAGAGCTCGTCGTCGACCAGCACGAGCGGCGCGTCCGACGCGAGCAGCGCCGGGTCACCCGGCAGCAGCAGGTGCGTCGTCGCGTGCGAGTGGTCCTCCTCGAACGCGCCGACCGACGGCACGCCCGCGACGGGTCGCCGCGTCGAGTGCAGGTACGGCGCACCGCCGAGCGCGTCGGCGACCGCGTGCCCGAGGGCCGTCGCCGTCTCCGCGTACCCGAGCACGACGGCGCGCGCGGGGGCGTCGGCGACGAGGTCGGTGACGAGGTCGGCGACCACCCCGGCGAGCAGCGCCGGCGCGACGGGGTCGCCGTCGAGCGCGTCGCGCAGGACCGCGCCCGCGCTCACCAGGCGGCCGTCGAGGTCGGACGTCGCGGCGGTCTCGACCCCGTCGACCGAGGCGTCCTGCGCGCTGCCGCCCGTGCCGGGCGCGGCAGCGGGCGGCCGCTCGTCGAGGGAGCGGGACGCGAGCGCGCCGAGCAGCAGGCCCGCACCACGGACCACGCGCGGGTCCGTGGGGACGTGCTTGCCGAGCACGCGCGACACCAGCAGGTGCGCGCGGCGCGGGTTGCGCCGGACCGCGAGCCCGACGAGGTCCGTCAGGTCGAGCCCGACGGCCGACCCCGTCGTCCGCAGCGCGAGGTCCAGGCGGTCCGACACCCACGCCCCGGACCAGGCCGCACCGGAGCCCGCGTCGGGCGTCGCACCGGGCGTCGCACCGGGCGCCGCGCCGGCCGTCGCACCGGGAGCGGTCGGGCGGAGCGCGTCGACGGGCGCCGTCACGCGCGTCCCGCCGTCGCCGCCAGCAGGTCGACGAGGCCCACGTCCTCCGCGGCGACGCCGAAGGCCCGCGCACGCAGGACCGTCCGCTCGGCCCAGGACAGGTGCGGCTTCGACTCGTTCATCTTGTTGCCGTAGCGCGACGCCGAGACGCCGGACCGACCGGCTGCCTCCAGGACGTCGGTCGCGTCGGCGTACTCCTCGTGCGTGACGACGGACAGGGCGTGCACCACGGGCACGTGGCTCGGGTGGATGACGGTCTTGCCGGTGAGGCCGTTGACCTTGTCGAGCACGACCTCGCGGATCAGCCCGTCGAGGTCGCGCGTGATGAGGTCGGCGCGCAGCCGGTTCGCGTCGTGCTGGTCGAACGGCGTGTGCCGCAGCTGCGGCTTGAACAGCCGCTCGTCGCTGCTGAAGTACTCCCACACCGGCCCGGTGACGACGAAGCCCGTCCCGTCCGTGCGGCCGAGGACGTTGATGACGTCCGTGAGCACGCCCGCGACGAGCCGCACGTCCCAGATCGTCAGGTCACGCCCGCGCCGGATGCCGTACACGCTGCACAGGTCGGTCGCGCCGGTGCGGACCGCGAGCACCGACGAGCGGTGCTTGTCGAGCAGCCGCTGCACGCCGAGCAGCGCGTCCTCGCGCGTCTCGCGGTGGATGATCTCGGGCGACTCGATGACGGGCATCGCGAGCAGGCGGACGCCCGCCGTCGCGGCGGTGTCGTCGACCGCGTCGAGGAACGCGGCGCCGTGCGTCTCGGTGAACTTGGGCAGCACGAACCCCGACAGGATGCGCGCGTCGTCGCCGAGCGCCGTCACGATCGCGGGGATCTGCTCGGGGTGGCGCACGCGCACGAAGACGAACGGCGCGGCGGACTCGTCACGCGCGAGCTCCCGGAGCTGCGCGACGACGTTGCGCTCGGCCTCCGGCACGTCGGCGTCGGCGACCGAGTCCTCCAGGCACACGACCGAGCTCACGGCGCCCGCGGCGGCCCGTCGCACCAGGTCGCGCGCGAGCTGCGGTCGCGTGCCCGGCATGTAGAGCGTCGCACCGAGGGCCACCGCGAGGAGCGCGGGCGGGCACGAGCGGCCCAGCGCCTCGGGCGGCCGGGAGAACAGGCGCTCGACGTCCTCGTCGGGCAGGTGCGAGAAGTGGCGCGCGCTCACGCGGCGCCCGGTCCCGGGGGTGTGGTGACCTGCATGTCGACTCCGTCCGTCTGCGGCCCGCCGCGAGGGGGTGGTGCGGGGCGCGCGGACACGGTAGCCCAGCGGTGTTCCGCGCACGACGCGTCCAGGTGAACGTCCGGTGCACGTCCCCGGTTCCGACGCCGCCGACAGCGCTCGCGCCGCACACCCGACCGGCCCGTCCTCGCGCCGGCGTCCCCTTCGCGGCTCCGACGCCCGCCGACCCGGGCCTGGTGACCGGTGCGGGGCCCTGAGCGGTACCCCGCCCCGGGTCGCGCCGGTCGAGCGTGGGTGGGGGACGTCGCGGTCAGGTGAGGGGGGTCCAGGGGTCGACCCACGTGATCGTCGTGAAGCCGTAGGCCAGAGCCGCGTCGCGGAAGGTGCCGTGGACCAGCTCGTCCTCGGCGCGCAGCACGAGCTCGCCCGCGACCTGTGTGATCGACAGCGCGACGAGCACGCCCGACGCGGGCTCGCGGTCGAGAGCCACGTCGACGCGCCCGCCGTCCGCGGTCTCGACGAGCAGCGCCCCGCCCCACCGCAGCGTCGCCCCGGACGGCGAGAACGCGAGCACGACGAGCCGCTCGAGCCGGCGCACCTGCCGCAGGTCGAGGCGGAGCACGTCACCGTTGTCGCGCGCCGCGACGACGACGTAGCGCGACGTGCCGACCGGCGCGACGGTCAGCCCGCGCGCCTCGTCGAGCACCGACGACTCGCCCGTCGTCAGCCGGTACGCCGCCGCGAGCCGCAGGTCCCCGATGTGCTCCGACACCGCCGCCCGGACGGTGAGCACGCCGATCCCCGACTGCAACCGGTCGAGCGTGAGCGTCGGGCGGTCGTCGGTGAGCGACGCGCGCCCGCCGGGGGCCAGGCGGTCGGGCGTGTAGCCGAGAACCAGGTCTCCGGTCGCGGCGGACGGACGCGGGCGCGCGGCTCGCGACGGTGCCGCCACGGGCGACGCCGACCCCGACAGGTCGAGCGACGTGCCCGACGACGCGGACGCCGAGCGTGCCGCCGACGGCAGGTCGAGCGACGTGCCGGACGCGGACGACGGTGCAGACGGCCGCGCAGGCGTCGACAGGTCCAACGACGTCCCGGACGAGGGCGCCGAGGGCCGCTCGGGCGTCGAGACGTCGAGCGGCGTGCCCGAGGACCCGCCCGTCCCGGCGGCGGCGGGACCCGAGAAGTCCAGCGACGTCCCGCCCGCCGGCGCGGCCGGGGGCGCGGAGAGGTCGAGGGAGGTGCCCGAGGAGGCCGCGGGCCGCGGCGGCGAGGGCGGAGCGGCCGGCCCTGCCGACTCACCCGACGTCGGGCGGGCGGGAGCGTCGGGACGCAGGCGCCGACGGCGGAGCCAGGGCAGGTCGTCGCGCGGCGGTGCGCCCGCCGGTCCGAGGCCGACGCCGCTCACGGTCGCAGGCCGTGGTCGCGCAGGATGCCCGCGATCCCGTCGGCGTACCCCTGCCCGACGACCTTGAACTTCCAGTGCGGACCGTTGCGGTAGAGCTCGGCGAGGACGAGCCCGGTCTCGGTGGACAGCGCGGGCGCGAGGTTCTCGGACACGACGAGCTCGTCGTCCCCGGCGAGGTCGAGCACGCGGACGCGCGCCTCGCGGAGCTGCCCGAGCGAGCGCCGGTGGCCCAGTCCCTCGTTGATGTAAGCGACGACGACGATGCGCGACACCTCGGCGGGCACGTCGCGCAGGTCGACCTCGATCTGCTCGAGGTCGCCGGTCGCGCGCGCCTTCTCGAGCTGCGTCACGGACAGGTCGGGCGACGTGAGCTGGTTGAAGAACACGACGTGCTCGCGCGAGAGCAGCTGGGTCGCGTCGTCGCACAGCAGGGTCGCGACGACGAGGTTGTCGACGAGCACCGTCTCGGGGGACGCGAGCGCGACGCCGACGACGACACCCGTGAGGTGCGGGATCTCGCGCGTGAGGTTGGCGTTGCCGCCGCGGGGCATGGGTCGGGCTGCCATCACAGGTCTGCTCACAGGTCCAGGTCGGAGCGGGAGAACTTGGTACGGAGGAACGCGCCCTGCGTCATGAGGGCGTCGGCGTCCTGGTGCTGCACGGCGTCGAGGGTGGCGGCGACGGACGTCGTGAGCGTGTCGAGCTGCATCATCAGCGCCTGCGTCGGCGTGTGGCCGGACCCGCGTGGGACGTCGCGCAGCGACTCGTCGACGGCCAGGTAGGTGCGCAGCGTCGTCGGCAGGTAGTCGGTCGCGGTGCCCTGCACGGACATCACGGCGTACACGTCGAGCGGGCGCACCTCGGACGTGTCGACGACCTCGCGCAGCAGGTCGGTGAGACGGCGCGCGTTGACGACGGCCGCGACGGGCAGGTCGCCCGACCGCGAGTTCACCAGCCGGACGACCTCGGCGACCGCGCGGCGCAGCTCGGCGGGGCTGTCGCCGGACGGGGCCGGCGGCTGCACGACGGCGACGGGCTCGTCGCGGTCGCGCAGCCGCTGCCAGAACCCCCGGCGGCGGGCGCCGCCCTCAGGACTCGAGCTCACGCCGGCGGGTGCGCTCCAGGTACGGCTGGGCGCGCTGGATCTGGCCCTCGAGGGCGGTGACGGTCTGCGCCATGGAGTCGACGGCCTGCGCGCGGAAGGTGTCGAGCGCGTCCATCGTCTGGAAGACGTTGTCGAACGCGGCCTGCAGCTTCGCGACGTCGAGCGTCGCCTCGGACGCCTGCTGGTTGATCGCCGCGCCCTGGATCTTGAGCTGCTCGGACGTCGACTCGATGAGGTTCGAGGTCACGGTGTTGAGCGCGGTGATCTGGTCGAGCACGAGCTTCTGGCGCGACAGCGCCTGCGCGACGATGACCGCGGTGCGCAGCGCGGCGACGGTCGTGGTCTGCGCGCGGTCGACGCCCTTGATGAGCTCGAGGTTGTTGCGGCGGACCAGGTCGAGCGCCATGTAGCCCTGGACCGAGACGGCCATCTGCGTCATGAAGTCCTGCCGGCGCTGCCGCACGGGGAACAGCGCGTCGGCGCGCACGGCGTCGGCGTCCTCCTGCCGGCCGGCGGCCTCGAGCTCGGCGATCTTCTGGACGAGCGCGTCGTCGAGCGCGGACGCGAGCGAGTTGTACTCGGCGAGGCGGCCCATCGCGGCCCACAGGTTCGCCTTCTCGGTCTCGATCGCGGCGTTGTCCTTGCGGAGCTCGTCCTGGCCGGACGCGAGCGCCTTGATGATCGCGTCGAGGTGCTGCTGCGCCGACTGGTACTTGGCGAAGTACTGGTCGATCTTCGAGCCGCCCGGGATCCACTTGAGGACCTTCTTGGCACCCGTGAGGTCGGCCCGGTTCGGGTCGAGGTCGGTCACCGTGTTGCGGAGGTCGACGAGCGTGTTCGCGACGCGCGTCTGGGCGTCGCCCTTGTTCTTGCCCTGCACGATCGCGGCCGGACGGTCGAGCATGCGGCTCGACACCGTCGCGGCGGCGCGCATGTCCTGCTCGCCCATCGACGTGATCGACGCGACCTTCTGGCTGAACGCGGGCGACTTGGCGTCGATCGCGGTGAGCTCGGCGACGAACGCGGTCGCCTTCGTGCGCAGCTCCGCCTGCTTCGCGTCCTCGAGCGGCACCGCCCCGACGGCCTGCTCCTCCTTGACCACGACGACCGGGGCGGGCGGCGTGAGGACGAGCGCACCGGGCGCCGCGGCCGCGGGGGCGGCGGGGGCGGTGGGCGTCGACCCGAGGTCGAGCTCGGACATGGGGAGACCTCCAGGCAGGGCGTTCGGGCGGGTGGCCCGGCGCCGCCGGGCACGATGACGACTCTAGGACGCCGCGGCGACCCGTGTGCTCGTCCGGGCGGGCGGATCATCCCGGAGTCCGACGTCCCGGGCACCGATGCGTGGATAGCATCGCCCGGAACCCCAGCCGCCACCGGGTCGTTGGGATCGTCCGACGGGCGGGAGAGCCGCTCCCCCCGGTCCGCGAAGGAGGAGCACGTGTCTCTCAGCCTCACCAAGGGCGGGAACGTCAGCCTGACGAAGGCGGCGCCCGGGCTGACCGCCGTCGTCGTCGGTCTCGGCTGGGACCTGCGCACGACGACCGGTGACGACTTCGACCTCGACGCCTCGGCGATCGTCGTCGGCGCCGACGGCAAGGTCCTCTCGGACAAGCACTTCGTCTTCTTCAACAACCTCACGAGCGCCGACGGCTCCGTGCAGCACCTCGGCGACAACCTCACGGGTGAGGGCGACGGCGACGACGAGCAGATCAAGGTCAACCTCGCCGGCGTGCCGGCCGAGGCCGACAAGATCGTGTTCCCCGTCTCGATCTACGACGCCGACAACCGTCGCCAGACGTTCGGCCAGGTCCGCAACGCGTTCATCCGCGTCGTGAACCAGGCGGACAACAGCGAGCTCGCGCGCTACGACCTGTCGGAGGACGCGTCGACCGAGACCGCGATGGTCTTCGGCGAGCTGTACCGCAACGGCGAGGAGTGGAAGTTCCGCGCGGTCGGCCAGGGCTACGCGTCCGGCCTGGCGGGCATCGCCCGCGACTTCGGCGTCGGCGTCTGATGGGCGTCGTCCTCGCCAAGGGCGGCAACGTCTCCCTGACGAAGGAGGCGCCGAACCTCACCAAGGCGCTCGTCGGGCTCGGCTGGGACGTCCGCACCACGACGGGTGCCGGGTTCGACCTGGACGCCAGCGCGCTGCTCGTCGGCGCGAACGGCAAGGTCCTCTCGGACGCGCACTTCGTGTTCTACAACAACCTCACCAGCCCGGACGGGTCCGTGACGCACACGGGCGACAACCGCACGGGCGAGGGTGACGGGGACGACGAGGCGATCGTGCTCGACCTGGCCGCGGTGCCGGCCGACGTCCAGCGGATCGTCTTCCCCGTCTCGATCTACGACGCACCCGCGCGGCAGCAGAGCTTCGGGCAGGTGCGCAACGCGTTCATCCGCGTCGTCGACCAGTCCGACGGCAACGAGCTCGCGCGGTACGACCTGTCCGAGGACGCCTCCACCGAGACGGCGATGATCTTCGGCGAGATCTACCGCAACGGCGCCGAGTGGAAGTTCCGCGCGGTCGGCCAGGGCTACGACACCGGCCTGGCGGGCATCGCGACCGACTTCGGCGTCCAGATCGGCTGAACCGCTGCACGGCCGGCCGCGGTCGCTCCTAGACTGCGGTCGGCCCTGCAGCGGTCACCCCACCCCTCCACGAGATCGAGAGTCCCGTGTTCTTCCGCATCTTCGGCTGGTCGTTCGCCGTCACGATCGTGTCGCTCGTCGTCGCGTTCTTCTACGGCGGCTGGAACGCCTTCGTGCTGTGCCTCATCCTCGGCGTCCTCGAGGTGTCGCTGTCCTTCGACAACGCGGTCGTCAACGCGAAGATCCTCGAGCGGATGAGCCCGTTCTGGCAGCGGATCTTCCTCACCGTCGGCATCGCGATCGCCGTCTTCGGCATGCGCCTCGTGTTCCCGCTGCTCATCGTGGGCATCACCGCGAACCTCAACCCGGTCGAGGCGATCCAGCTCGCGATGGAGAAGGGCAACCCCGAGGACCCGGGCACCTACGGGTACCTGCTCAACGAGGCGCACCCGCAGATCGCGGCGTTCGGCGGCATGTTCCTGCTCATGCTGTTCCTCGACTTCATCTTCGAGGACCGCGAGATCACCTGGTTGTCCTGGCTCGAGAAGCCGCTCGCCAAGATCGGCAAGCTCGACCAGCTCTCCGTCGTCGTCGGCGGCATCTCGCTCGTCCTCGCGGCGGAGCTCCTCGCGGAGGACCCCGCGATCGTCATGGTCTCCGGCGTGCTCGGCATGATCACGTACATCGCCGTCAACGGCCTGGGCTCGCTCTTCAACGTGCCGGACGCCGCCGACGAGGACGCCCCCGCCGAGGTCGAGGCCGTCGCGGACAAGGCGACCGGCCGCTCCGGCCCGACCGAGCTCGCGAAGGCCACCGGCAAGGCCGGCTTCTTCCTCTTCCTCTACCTCGAGGTGCTCGACGCGTCGTTCTCGTTCGACGGCGTCATCGGCGCGTTCGCGATCACGCCCGACCCGATCATCATCGCCCTGGGCCTCGGCTTCATCGGCGCGATGTTCGTCCGGTCGATCACCGTGTTCCTGGTCCGCAAGGGCACGCTGTCCGAGTACGTCTACCTCGAGCACGGCGCGCACTGGGCGATCGGTGCGCTCGCCGCGATCCTGCTGGTCAGCATCGGCTTCCACGTCGACGAGATCATCACCGGCCTGGTCGGGGTCGCGTTCATCGGCGCCGCGTTCGCCAACTCGGTCGTCCGCAACCGGCGCGCACGCGCCGCAGCGGGCGACGCGTCGGAGGACGACCGCGAGCCGCAGCTGACGCCGGCTCCCTGAGCCCGGCCCCTGATCCCCGCTCCCCCGTCGAAAGGCCGCACGTGTCCGTCAACCTCACCAAGGGCCAGACCGTCTCGCTCACCAAGTCCGACGGCGGCACCCTGACGCAGGTCCGCATGGGCCTCGGCTGGGACGCGATCAAGGTCCGCGGGCTGTTCGGGCGCGCGAAGGAGAAGTCGGTCGACCTCGACGCGTCCGCGCTGCTGTTCGACGCGAACGGCGCGCTCGTCGACCAGGTCTGGTTCAGCCAGCTGGCCAGCAAGGACGGCGCGGTGCAGCACACCGGCGACAACCGCACGGGTGCGGGCGACGGCGACGACGAGTCGATCCGCGTCGCGCTGACCGGCGTCAACCCGGCGGTCAAGACCCTCGTGTTCGTCGTCAACAGCTACACCGGCGAGACGTTCGCGCAGATCGAGAACGCGTTCTGCCGCCTGATCGACGAGACGACGGGTCAGGAGGTCGCGCGCTACGACCTGTCCGGCTCGGGCCCGCACACCGCGCAGATCATGGCGAAGGTGACGCGCGACGGCGCCGGCTGGAGCATGACGGCGCTCGGCGTCCGCACCAGCGGCCGCACGATCAAGGACATGCTGCCGGCGGTCTCGCAGGTCCTCTGACCCAGCGCGCACCGCACGACCGCCGAGGGCGGGTCACCTGCCGGGGTGACCCGCCCTCGGACGTCTCCGGCGTCGTCGTTGCTGCGGGACAAGGGGAGCACCCCCATGCGCGGGATCAGCGGTGCCGTGGGTGCGGTGATGACCACCATCTGCGCGAGCGTCGCCACCGCTGACATGCACGGCGCTGCGACGCAGGCGCCGGTGCCCGCTTCAGGACCGTGCGGTCGCGAGCGTCGCGGCGCCGACCGGGGCGTCGGCCCGCCGTGTCGCGTCGTCGCCGACGCGTCGCGCACGGTGGGCGTGGCGGCGGCGCAGCTCGGAGGGGATCGCCAGCGCACGGCGACGGGACGGCATGAAGCGCAGGAAGAACACGAGGCGCAGCGCCCACGCGAGCGGGCCGGTGACGCTCAGGCCCCACACGTCAGCGACGCCGTGGCCGACACCGAACGCCGCTCCCTGACCGAGCCCGAGGTAGCGGAACGGGAGCCCGGGACGGCTCTGCAGCGCGCGGGCGACGTTGCGACCGACCTGGTCGCCGGCCTTGATCGCCCACAGGGCGTTGGCCGGGACCGGCTCGCGCGTGCGCGGGTGCAGGACGCGTGCCGCGTCGCCCGCCGCCCACACCCCGTCGCGGACGGTGAGGTCGGGCAGCGTGCGCAGGCGGCCGTCGTCGTCGCGGGCCAGGGGTTCGGTGCCGGGCAGGCGGACCGGGCGCTGGCCCGTCGTCGCGAGCACGGTCCGGGTGCGGACGCGGGTGCCGTCGGAGAGGTCGACGCCGTCGTCGTCGGCGGCGACCACCGCGACGCCCGTGCGCACGTCGACGCCCAGCCGGTCCAGCTCGCGCTCGACGTGCCGGGCGAGGCGCGGGCGGCGCGCGTGCAGCGCCGGGACCACGCGCTCGCCGCGGTGCACCAGCACCACCCGACCGGGCCGGCCGCCCGAGCGGTCCGCGAGCGCCCCGGCGAGCTCGGCACCCGCGAGCCCGCCGCCGACCACCACGACGGGGTCCGGGTCGTTCTCGGCCGCTTCCGCACGCGCCGCGAGCGCCTCCAGCCCGCCGGGGTGGCGCAGCGTGAGGGAACGGCCGGTCAGGCCGTCGACGTCGTCGACCGGCTCGCTCGCGCCCGTGCCGAGCACGAGCGCGTCGTAGGCCACGGAGCCGGGCTCGCCACCGTCCGCGGGCCGGTAGGTGACCGTGCGGGCGGACAGGTCGACGTGCTCGACGCGCGCGTGCACGACGGTCGCGAGCGGCATGGCCTCCGCGAGCGGCGTCTGCGTGAGGCGGGCGGGCAGCAGGCCCGACACGACCTCACCGGTGAAGCCGTGGAAGTTGTGCACGGGGTTCTCGGACACGACGACGATCTCGACGGACCCGTCGCGGAGCATCCCGCGGACGCGGCGCACGAGGGCGCCGTAGGCGTGCAGCGTGACGTACCCGCCGCCGAGCAGGACCACCCGCCGGGTCACCGGACCGTCCCCACCGTGACGAGCCCGGCACCGCTCCGCCCGGATCCGGCCTCCCCGTCACCGTCGCCCCAGCCGCGCTCCGGCGACCCGGGGGTGGTGACCGGTCCGGACCGCGTCTGCGGTACCCACGCCCGGGTCGTCACGTGCGCGGCCGGCCGAGCCGTGCCGACCGGCTCGTGCGAGGTGGCGACCGCCTCGACGGCGGCGCGGTGGTCGGTGCCGTCGGTCGTGAGCGGGCGGCCGAAGGTCGTCGGCGGCGCGGCGCGGAAGCCCAGGCCGGCGAAGCGGCGGGCGATCGTGCGGAGGTGGTCGACCTGGTCGAGCGTCGGGACGCCGAGCGAGAAGTGGCCGGTGTGCCCGTACAGCGCGAGCAGCGCGGTCTCGGCGAAGCAGCCGTAGGTGAGCCCGGGCGGCTGGCCGATGTCGCCGCCGCGCAGCCGCAGGCCCGGCACGGCGACGACGCCCCCGTCGACGACGGTCACGTCGGGCCGCTCCACGAGCAGGTCGGGCGACGTGTTGCGGGGCTGCGTCGCGTCCAGCACGACGGCGCCGTCCGCCAGGTGCTCCGACCGCAGGAGCGCGTCGGCCGCGGCGGTGAGGAGCACGACGACGCCGCACCCGCGCACGTCGTGCAGGTCCGTCGAGACGGTCGTCGGGATGCGCCGGCAGACCTCGCCCGCGAGCGCCCCCAGCCGGCCGCCGGCGCGCGCGACGAGGGTCAGGTGCTCGACGGCCCGGTCCCGCGCGAGCAGGCGGACGAGGGTCGTCCCGACGCTGCCGGTCGCACCGACGACGGCGACGCCGCGCGCGCGGTCCGGCTGTGCGGCGAGCAGCGCGCGCAGCTGGTCCTCGACGATCGCGGCCGTGTACGCGTTGCCGTTGGTGACGCCGATGTCGGTGCGGCCCGCGAGCGTCGACCCGCCCGCGGTCACCGTCGCGGTGAGCGCGCCGAGCCCGACGATCCCCGCGCCGTGCCGGGCGGCGAGGTCCACGGCCGCACCCACGCGGTCCCGGGCGGCGTGCGGCGCGTCGAGCATGTGCCGGGCGCCGAAGGGGACGAGCACGACGCGGCCGACGGGGTCGGGGGTCACGTCCGGCAGGTGCACCCGGGCCATCGTGAACGGGCGCAGCGGGAGACGGCGCACCGCCCGGTCGGCGACGCGCTCGGGGATGCGACCGAGCGGCGACCAGACGCGCGCGAGGTCGTCGGACACCCGGACCCGCGGATGGACCAGGAACGCGAACGGGACGGCACTCATCGGCGGTTCTCCAGGGGATCGCGGCCGCGGGAGGCCGGTCGAGGGTGCGGCCCGGGGGCCGCGACGGAGGTGAAGAGGTCCGGCGGCGGCGGCCAGATACGTCGGTCACCCGGTCGGCCGCCCGTGCACGCCCATGCTCCCGGCGCGCGAGACCCGGGGGCGTCCGCCGTCGGTCGCGTCGTCGGCGGCGCGTCGTCCCCCGACGGGCTGGTCCTGCTCCCGCGCATCCACCGGGCGACGGACCTCAGAGCTCCGTCGGGACGCCCGGAGTCGGGGGTGACCCTGAGGGGACATCCGGGGGCATACCGGATGTCGGCCCCCGGTGCGGGATCCCTAGGTTCGGGCCATGACCTCCGACCAGCCCAGCGCGACCCTGACCGCGCCGCCCGCGGCCGCAGCTCCCGCCGTCGCCGCCCCGCCGCCGGCCGCGCCGGACCGCCGCTCGCTGGCCCCCGACCTCGCGCGCGGCATGCTGCTGCTGTTCATCGCCCTCGCGAACGTGTGGGGCTACCTGTGGTCGACCGGCGACACCGGGCCCGGCGGCCGACCGGCCGGCGGGTCGGGCGTGGACCACCTCGTCGACGGGCTGACCGCCTTCTTCGTCGACGACCGCTCGCGGCCGATGTTCGCGATCCTCTACGGGTTCGGCCTCGCGACGATGGCGAGCCGGCTCGCGTCGCGCGGCGAGGATCGCAAGGGCGTGCGCCGGGTGCTGGCGCGGCGCAGCGCGTGGCTCGTCGTGCTCGGCCTCGCGCACTCGGCGCTGCTGTTCGGCGGCGACATCCTCGCCGCCTACGGCGTGACGGGCCTGGTCGCGCTCGCGTTCCTGCACCGGTCGCGCGTGACGCTCTGGGTCTGGTTCGCCGCCGGCACGCTGCTGTCGACCGCGGCGGGCGTCGTCGTGCTGGTGTTCTTCCCGGACGGCTTCGGTGGTGACGGCACCCCGACGACGAGCTACCTGGCGTCGGTCGGCGAGCGGCTGGTGTCGTCCGGCGCCTCCCTGGGCCTCGCGGTCGTGCTGCTGTTCTTCGTGCCGCAGGTCGTGCTCGGCATCCTGCTGTCCCGCTCCGGGTGGCTGACCCGCCCGTGGGAGCACCGCCGCCGCCTCGGCCAGGTCGTCGTCGTCGCGCTCGCCGTCAACGTCGTCGGCAACCTGCCGTGGGCGCTCGTCGTCGGGCACGCGTGGGAGCCGTCGGCCGCCGTCGGCGGGGTCCTCGAGATCGTCCACATCGCGTCGGGCGTCGTCATGGGCCTCGGGTACGTGTGCCTGTTCGGCTGGCTCGCGGCCGTCTGGCACGACCGCCGCGACCTGCCCGTGGTGCGGGCCGTGACCGCGGTCGGCGAGCGGTCGCTCACGTCGTACCTGCTGCAGTCCGTGATGTTCGCGCCGCTGCTGAGCGCGTGGGGCCTCGGGCTGGGCGGCCGGATCGGCACGGCGACGGCCGCCGCGCTCGCCGTCACCGTCTGGCTCGTGACCGTGGCCGTCGCCGTCGCGCTCGACCGCGCCGGCCGCCGCGGTCCTGCCGAGGTCCTCCTCCGCCGCCTCACGTACGGCCGCCGCCCGTCGTCCCGCTGACACCGGCGACGCCGGGACGCCCGCGTGGAAGTCCTCGGCCGACGTCAGCAGGGTGGAAGGATCGTCGCCCATGAGGCGATCGAAGGCTGTCCTGCGGGCACGCGTCGAGGACGGGACGACCTACGACGACCCGTCGGAGGACGCGCTGTTCCTGCTCTTCGAGGACATCGAGTCGGGCGACGGCACGTGGCTGGTCGTCGAGAACCTCACGGACCGCTCGCACCAGACCTACGCTCAGTGCGCCCGGCAGGACGACGGCTCGTACGAGGTCGAGCACCGCGCGGGTTCCGCCGACCGGCACTTCACGACGACCGTGCTCGACTTCCGTGCCGCGCACGAGGTCGTGACGGCGTGGGCGTTCGACCTTCCCGGCTGGCAGGACCTGCCGTGGGAGCGTCTCGAGCTCTGATCGGCTACGCCTGGGCGCCCGGGAGGCGGGAGCGCCAGGTGTGGGTGGGCTCGTAGCCGAGGAGGCGGCGGGCCTTGTCGATGGACAGCAGCGTCTCGCGGCCCTCGACGGGTCGGCGGAGCTCGACGTCGGGGAACTCGGCGGCCAGCAGCTCGGCCGACGGGGTTTCGAGGACGGTGTCGGGTGCGGCGATGATGAACGCCTCGAAGCCCGTGAGGTCGCTCTCCAGGGCGAGTCGGACGGCCTGCGCGCCGTCGCGCGCGTCGATGTAGCCCCACAGGTTCCACCGCCGCGACTGCGCGGTGAAGACGCGGAACGCCGGGTAGTCCTCGTCGACCATGACGTTCGAGAACCGGAGGCCGATCAGCTTGGCGGACGGGTCCCAGCGCGTGAAGTGCCGGGCCATCTCCTCCTCGACGGCCTTGCCGAGCGAGTACGTGCTCTCGGGGCGGACCGGGTACTCCTCGTCGACGGGCGCGTACGGCGGCGGGGTGTCGAACGGCAGGCCGAGGACCGTCTCGCTCGACGCCCAGACGACGTTGCGGATGCCCGCCCGGCGCGCGGCGGAGAACACGTGGTGGGTCGACACGACGTTGTTCGCGAACGTCGCACCGCTGGGGATCAGACCGGGCGCGGGGATCGCGGCGAGGTGCACGACGGCGTCGACGCCCTGGTAGCGGTCGTCGATGCCGGTGAGCGCCTCGGTGACCTGACCGAGGTCGGTGAGGTCGACGCGCGTGAACAGCGCCGGCTGGCCCGGCGGCGGCGGCGCGACGTCGACGTTCACGACGTCGTACCCGTGGGCGGCGAGGTCCTCCACGACCGCCCGCCCGAGCTTCCCGCTGCCACCTGTCACCACGACGCGCGTCATGCGACGACCGTAACCCGGCACGCCCGCGACGCCGACCGGGCTACGCGTACCGGCGGTGCTGGAGAGGCAGGAACCGGTCGACGGAGTGCCGGAGGCTGAACCGCGGCTTCCGCAGCCGGACGTCGACGGAGTAGTAGTCGGCCCACGTCCGGAACGCCTCGTAGCCGCGCCAGTCGAGGTCCAGCCCCTCCACGACCTCGACCGCGCGCGCCGCGAGGTCCGGCCAGCCGAACCGGCGCGCCGCCTCGTACGGGTCGGTCACGCGCGCCAGCAGCGGGTCGCGGCCGTCCGACGGCGGGACGTCGCCGTCGAGCACCATCTCGGCGATCGCGCGCACGCTCGTCGCGCGGTCGACGAACGGCAGCGTCAGCCGCGCGAAGTCGTCGACGATCACCTGCGGGAACCCCGGCGTCTCGGCGGTGTACTCGCCGCGCCACCCGAACGCCGCCGCGGCCTGGTTGTACTGGTGCACGAACCGCTCCGCCGCGGTCTGCTGCCCCTCCGCGGGCGCGCACTCGACGGTGATCGTCCGGACCCGGTCGACGCGCGCCTGCGGCTCGCACCGCACGACCATCGCGACGTCGCCCGACCGCCCCCGGAACACCGGTCCGCCGCGCGTGAAGCCGCGCTCCGCGAGGAGCGGCTCGAGCGCGCCGGGCAGGTCGAACGTCGCGCCGGGGGTCGCGTCGGTGCTCACTCGGCGTCGAGCCAGGTGCGGGCGGGCGGGAGCAGCGCCTCGAGCTCGGGCCACAGCGCGTCCGGGAGCTCCGCCGACGCGGCCGCGACGGTCTGCTGGACCCGCTGCGGGC
Organism: Cellulomonas fimi; assembly: GCF_028583725.1. Classification (NCBI taxonomy): domain Bacteria; kingdom Bacillati; phylum Actinomycetota; class Actinomycetes; order Micrococcales; family Cellulomonadaceae; genus Cellulomonas; species Cellulomonas fimi. The sequence continues at coordinate 4,271,435 of NZ_CP110680.1, forward strand.
GGCTCATCCCGACGATCGTCGCGCCCACGCGCGGGTCGCGCAGCGAGAACTGCAGCGCCGCCGTCGCGATGTCGGTGCCGTGCGCGGCGCACACGCGGCGCATCGCGTCGGCGGCCTCAAGCACCTCGGGCGGTGCCTCGCGGTACCCGTACGTCGTCGGGCCGCCCTCCTGCTTCGCGAGGATGCCCCCGCCGTGCACGGCCGCGTTGAGGATCCCCATGCCCTGCCGCTCGGCCTCGTCGAGCAGCGGACCCGCCGACCGGTCGAGCAGCGTCCAGCGGTTGTGCACGAGCAGCACGTCGAACACCCCGAGCGCCAGGTAGCGCGCGATCTCCTGCACGCGACCGCCCGCGAGCCCGATGGCCCCGACCTCGCCCGACTCGCGCAGCGCGACGAGCGCCTCGACGGCACCGCCCGGACCGGCGAGCTCGTCGAACGACCAGGTCTCCGGGTCGTGCAGGTGCACGAGCGGCAGGTGGTCGAGGCCCAGGCGCTCGCGGCTCTCCGCGACCGACGCCCGCACCCGGCCGCCCGAGTAGTCGCCGTCCTTCGGGTCGACCTTCGTCGCGACCGTCACGCCGGCCGGCAGCCCGCCGACCTCGCGCAGCGCCGCACCGATCCGCCGCTCGCTCTCGCCGTCGCTGTACCCGTTCGACGTGTCGACGAACCGGATCGGGCTGTCGAGCGCGGCGAGCACCGTCGCCACGCCCTCGTCGGCCGGGACGTCCCGCCCGAACAGGTTCGGCATGCTCCCGAGCGGGCCGCCGCCCAGGCAGACCGCGGACACCTCCAGACCCGTACGGCCCAGCGGGCGGATCCAGCCGGGCGTGCCGGGGGCGAACGACGTCATGACGGGCTCCTGGGGGCGATCACGGATCGACGGCGATCCGACGGCGGCGGGCTCGTCGCATTCCATCACGGGACGACGTGGCCGGCCGACGCTCAACGCAGGCGGGCGAGCGAGTCCAGCGCGGCGACCGGGTCCGGTCCGAGGGGGAACAGGACCGCCGACGACACGCCCGCGTCGAACAACGCGTCGAGCCGCGCACGTGCGGCGTCGGGCGGCCCGACGATCGCGAGGTCGTCGACCCACGCGTCGGGCAGCGCCGCACCGAACTCCTCGGGCGACGCGACGCCGGCGCGCAGGGCGGCGATCTCGTCGGCGTACGGCAGCGGGGCGAGGTGGGGCGCCCAGTCGGGCTCGCCGACCCACGCGAGCGTGGGGCGGGCCAGCGCGCGGGCGGCGTCCGCGTCGTCGTCGACCGCGGCGACGCAGTACGCGACGACCCGGTGCTCGCGCGTGGGGGCGATGTGCCCCAGCGCCGTCGCGACGTACTCGGGCGTCACGGGTTCGGCGAGCACCGTCCCGTCGGCGTACCGGCCCGCCACGGCCAGCGACTTCGGCCCCCGCACACCGGCGAGGATGCGCGGCGGCTGCGCGGGCGGGGACTCGAGCTGCACGCCGTCGAGGTGGACGTACCGGCCGTCGGCGTCGACGCGCTCGCCGTGCACGATCGCGCGCACCGCCCGCAGGTGCTCCTCGAGCATCGTGAGCGGGCTCGCGGGCCACGCGCCCACCTGGCGCATCCAGCCGGGCATGCCGTGCCCGATGCCGACGTCGACGCGGCCGGGGAACAGCTCGGCGAGCGTCGCCGCCTCCATCGCCGTGAACGCGGCGTCCCGGACCGCGGCCGGGAGGATGCCGATGCCGACGCGGATCCGCTCGGTCCAGGCCAGCACGGCGGCGGCCTGCGCGACACCGCCGCGGAAGAAGCAGTCCTCGACGACCCACACCTCGTCGAAGCCGAGCGTCTCCGCACGGAGCGCGAACTCGCGGACCCGTCCGACGGGCAGGTCACGGGGCAGCAGCACGCTCAGGGCACGGTCGGTCATCGTCGTCCTCCTCCGTCGCTCCCGCCCGGGACCGGGCGGGCGACGACCGCGCGTCAGCCCGCGGCGGCCTCGAGGAATCGCTCGAGCAGCGGGCCCGCGGTCGTCGAACCGTAGTCTCCGACATCCACGAAGACGGCGACGGCCAGGTCGCCCTGGATCGCGATCATCCACACGTGGTTCTGCAGGTTGGCCGCGTCGCCGAACTGCGCCGTCCCGGACTTCGCCATGACCTCGCCGCCGGGCGTGTCCTGCAGGAACGACCCGCCACCCTCGGTGACGACCGCGCGCATCAGGGTCTGCAGCGACGCGGCCTCGGCGGCGGTGAGCGGCACGTGCGGACGCGCCGTCTCGGTCTCCGCCGCGGGGGTGGGCGCGTCGGACGGGTCGGCCGTCGCGTCGTCGGCGGCGGCCGTGGCGTCACCGGCGTCGAGCACGAGCCGCGGCGTCACCGTCGAGCCGGCCGCGACCGACGCCGCGACCGTCGCCATGCCGAGCGGGGACGCGAGCACGCGCCCCTGGCCGATCATCGACGCCGCGTGGTCCGTGCCGTCCGAGTCCGACGGCACCGCGCCGAGGAACGCCGCGAACCCCAGCGTGGCGTCCGGCACGAGGCCGAGCGACCCCGCGGCGTCGACCAGCGCGGACTGCTCCGCCTTGTCGCGCGCCGAGATGAAGGCCGTGTTGCACGACTGCGCGAACGCCGTGCGGAGCGGCACCTCGCCCAGCGCGTTCGACGGGTAGTCCGGGAAGTTCTGGAACTGGCGCCCGTCCACGGTGGTCGTCGGCGGACACGAGACGGTCGAGTCGGCGGTCAGGCCGGAACGGAGCAGGGCCAGCGCGCTCGCGACCTTGAACGTCGACCCCGGCGCGTACTGCCCGAGCGTCGCCGTCGACATGCCCTCGCCGCCCGGTCCGCTCGCCGCCGCGACGACGTCGCCCGTCGACGGGCGGATCGCGACGATCGCGCTCGCCGGGCCGACGTCCGCGAGGATCGTCTCCGCGTCGTCCTGGAGCGTCGGGTCGAGCGTCGTGCGGAGGTCCGCGCCGGCGGTCGGCTCGGACGTGAACAGCTGCCGGACCGCGACCCCGTCGGCGGGCACGGCCTCGACCACGAGGCCCGGCCGGCCGCGCAGGAGGGCGTCGTACTGACGCTGGAGCCCGGACAGCCCCGTGAGGTCGCCCGCCGCGATCGCGCCCTCCGACTTCTCGACGATCTCGGCCGTCGCCGACCCGACCGTGCCGAGGATCGGGCGCGCGAACCGGCGCGACGGGGCCAGCGGGATCGTGTCCGCCACGGCGCGCACGCCCGGCGTCGCGACGAGCGCGTCGACGTCGTACTGCGGGTCGCCGTCCCGCACGACGATCGCCTCGACGAACGCCTTCGGCCCCGCCGCCACGACGCGCTGCACGTAGGCGTCGACGTCGGAGCCCAGGGCCGTGGCGAGCGCACGGGCCGCCGCCTCCTGGCCCGCGGCGTCGACCAGCGTCTTGTCGACGCCCACCCGGCGCACACCGCGCGGCTCGACGATGACCTGGTCGCCGGCGCCGAGCACCCGGCCGCGCTGCGCCTGCTGACGCGTGACCCGCAGCGTCTCCGTGGGCTGGAGGTCGGGCACGAGGATCGCGGGCTTCCACGCGACCCGCCACACCGCGGCGTCCTCGGCGTCGCGCGCGAGCGACACCTGCGTCGTGTACGTCCAGTCGGTGTCGCCGTCGTCGACGTCCCACGTGTACGCGAGCTCCGCCGTCGCGACGTCGGCGTCGTCCTCCGGGACCGTGACCTCGCCCCTCCGGACGTCCGGCACCCACGGCTCGACGCCCTCGAAGGTCGCCGCGCGGAGCTCCGCCGCGGCCGCCGCGTCCCCGGAGCCCGCCTGGAACTGCACGTCGCCGAAGTCGCCGGACTCGATCGCCTGCGTGAGCGTCTCGATCGCCTCGTCCGGGCCGGGCGGCTTCGGAGAGCACGCCGTCAGGCTCCCGACGACCAGCAGCGCCGTCGCGGCGACCGCCCCCAGCGCCGCCGGCCCGCGGCGGTGACGCGGTCGCGGCCGGAGGGCGGGCGCGTCGTCGCGCGCACGGTCGAGCGTCATCAGGTCTCCTGTCGTCGGACCGGCGGCGGCGCCGGCCCGTCTGCGTTCCGTCCGAGCGGTCATCCTGGCCCGTCGCGCGGGCCCGGGGCCAGCGAGTTCGAGAGGCGGGACGTCCCCGGCAGCGTGGCACCACCCGCGGTGGGAGCGGGTGAGAACACGGAACCCTTCACCCTTCCTCCTCACCGCCCGGTCGCCGTCGCCGGCCCCGACCGGGACGAGGGTCCCGGGTCGGCGGCGCGGGTCGGCGGCAGGGCGGCGGCGCGGGCGCGCGGTCAGCGCTCGGGCAGCGAGGTCCCCGTGAGATCCTCCGCGACGTGCCACAGCCGCGCGGCCGTCGCGTCGTCGCGCATCCGTCGCCCGAGCCGCGCGGGCCCCGGCGGTCCGACGATCCCGAACGTCCCCGTCGGCCCGAGGTACGCGCCCTGCGCGACGTCACCCGTCGCCGCGAGCAGCAGCGACCCCGCACCCTCGGCGGGCGCCATCGACGGCAGCAACGACCGCTCGCCGAACGGCGACCGTCGCGGGGTGTCGCGCCCGACCGACGCGCCCGCGGTCTGCAGGTTGGTCCGCGTGAACCCCGGGTGCGTCACGGCGGACAGCAGGGGCCAGCCGCGACGGTCCGCGACGTGCGCGAGGTGCCGGGCGAGCAGCACGTCGGCGAGCTTGGACTGCGCGTACGCGCGCCACGGCCGGTAGCGACGGCGGGCCTGCAGGTCGTCGAACCGGATGCGGCCCACGTGCGCGACGCCGCTGCCCGTCCACACCACGCGCGGCGCGGGCGCGTCGAGCAGCAGCGGCAGCAGCCGGTTGGTGAGCGCGAGCGGACCGAGCGCGTTCGTCGCGAGCTGGAGCTCGAAGCCGTCCACGGTCTCGTGCCGGTCCGGCACGGCCATGACGCCCGCGTTGTTGAGCAGCGCGTCGAGGTGCGGCAGGTCCCGGGCGAGCGCGTCGGCGAACGCCGCGACCGACGACAGGTCGGCCAGGTCGAGGAGCCGGAGCTCGACCTGCGCGCCCGGCGCCGCGGCACGGATCTCGTCGACCGCGGCCGTCCCCTTGGCCTCGTCGCGCGCCGTGAGGACGACGTGCGCCCCCGCGGCGGCGAGCCGCTGCGCCGCCTCGCGGCCGATGCCGCTGTTCGCGCCGGTGACGACGACCGTGCGGCCGGTCTGGTCGGGGACGGGCTGCACGGCGCTCTCCAGGGCTGGACGGCGGGACGACGGGCTGGACGGCGGGACGACGGGCTCGACGCCGGGACGACGTGCCCGCTCCGGACGGACGACGGGGCGACGAGCCCGGCGGCGGGTGGACGACGACCGGGGCGACGCGCTCCCGCTGGGCTCCGGTCGACGAGGCGCCGCCAGCCTCGCACGCGCCGCCGGGGCGTGCGCGTTGCGCGCTACGCGTCGACGAGCGCCGGCGCGCGGCGAGGCCAGAGCGCGACGGCGGCGGCGGTCGCGGCGGCGCACACGAGCGCGAGGGCCACCGCGGCGCCGGTGAGCCCGACGGCGCCCAGCCACCCCGCGACCGGGTACGTCACGAGCCAGCACGCGTGCGACAGCGAGAACTGCGCGGCGAACGCGGCGGGGCGGTCGGCCTCGGGCAGGTCGCGCACGACGAGCCGCCCGACCGGTACCTCGGCGCACGCCCAGCCCGCACCGACGACGAGCCAGAGCAGGCCGACGAGCAGGAGCCCGGCGCCGGCGAGCACGCGCAGCGCGACGGGCACGAGCGCGGTCGCGACGGTGAGCGCGACGGCGCCGCCGAGCATGACGGTGCGGTCCGGGACCCGGCCGAGCACGCCCGGCAGGAGCAGCGCCGCGGCCATCGACCCCGCGCCGTTCGCGGCGAGCAGCAGCGCCACGGCGGTGTCGCCCTGCCCGAACGTCGAGCGCGCCACGACGACCGTCTGCACGAGGACGAAGGCGCCCGCGGCGGCGACCGCGAGGTTGAGCGCGAGCACGGGTCGCAGGGCCGGTGTCCGGACGAGCAGCACGGCGCCGTGCCGCACGCGCGCCCCGAGTGGGAGCTCGGCGAACCCGGCGTCGTCGCCGGACGTCGGACGGGGGCGGCCGAGTGCGACCGACGCGACGAGGACGGCGGACGCGGCGAAGCCGACCGCGGTGCCGACGAACAGGGCGTGCGACGGGATCACGAGGAGCAGGGCGGCGGCGAGCACGGGCGACAGGACCATCTCGAGGTCGTCGGCGAGCCGCGCCAGCGAGAGCGCCTGCGTGTACTCGCGCTCGTCGGGCAGGACGTCGGGCACGAGCGCCTGCCACGTCGGCGTGTGCGTGGCCGACGCGGCCTGCAGCACGAGCACGAGCACGTAGACCTGCCAGGTCGCGTCGACGAACGGCAGGCAGAGCGCCGCCGCGGCGCGCACGACGTCGGCGGTCACGAGCACGGCCCGGCGCGGCAGCCGCACGACGAGCGCCGCGGCGAGGGGGGCGACGACGACGTACGCGACCATCTTGATCGCGAAGACCGTGCCGAGGACCTGACCCGCGCGGTCGCCCGCGACGTCGTACGCGAGCAGGCCGAGCGCGACGGTCGCGAGCCCGGTGCCCGCGAGGGAGACGACCTGCGCGGTGAACAGCCGGCGGAACGTCGGGTGGACGAGCGGGGTCATGGCGTCACGGGCGCCCGGTGGTGCGGGGGGACGTCCTCCAGGGCGTGCTGCGCCTGGTAGAGGGCCTGCGTCACGAGCGTGCGGGCGTGCTCGTCGACGAGCGAGTAGAAGACGCGCGTGCCGTCCTGGCGGGTCTTGACGACGCGCCCCCACCGCAGCTTCGCGAGGTGCTGCGAGACGGACGTGGGCGACTTCTCGACGAGGTCGGCGAGGTGGTTGACCGACAGCTCCTGGTCGCGCAGCGCGAGCACGATGCGCACGCGGGTGGCGTCGGCGAGCAGGGAGAACACCTCGACGACGAGGTCGACGTACGGCGAGTCGACGGCGAGACCGTCATCCTGCATATCTGCATGCATGCGCAGATAATAACGAATCGTCGGGTCGTGGTCGCGCGTCCGGTGCTCGCTACGGCCGCAGGCGCGTCGTCGGCACGATCTCCGACGCCTGCGACGTGCTCGACCACCGGAGCTGGGCGACCGCGTGCCCGACGCCGTCGAAGTACTCGAGGACGATCGGCACCGCCTGCCCCCCGGTCAGCGTGACCGTGCCGGTGTCGACCCGACGGGCGTGGTTCGTCCAGGCGTCGATCACGAGCCGCCCGTCGACCCAGAGCCGCACGCCGTCGTCCGACGTCGTCGCGAACGTGTAGGTCTGCGAGTAGCGCGGCACGACGGAACCGCTCCAGCGGACCGAGAACGTGTCCGCCCGGATGCCGCTCACCGGCGCGGCGGTGCCCCAGTCGAACGCGACGACCGGGTCGACACGGGTGACCGTCGTCCCCGTGAGGTCCGCGTTGTCGTAGTACACCGCCCGCAGGCCACGCTGCCCGAGCGTCGCGGTCAGGGTCGTCGCCGACGCGGGCGTCGTCCACGTCCGGGTCGCCGCCGTCGACCCGTCGGACCACCGGTCGAGCTCGTACGGTCGGCCCTGCGCGTCGGTCTGCGACGGCACCGCGAGGCGCAGGTCGAAGCCTGCCCACGACGTCAGCGTCGTCGGGCCCGTGACGGTCTGGCCGTTGACGGTGAGCGTGCGCCCGGCGGGCGAGGTCGCGAGCGTGACGTCGACCTTGCGGGGCAGGAAGTCGCGCGTGACGGTCGTCGTCGCGCCCTGCGCGTCCGTCGCGGTCAGGGCGATCCGCAGGTGGCTGTTCGCGGCCGCCGCGAGGTCCTCGGGGCCGGGTGCGTCGAACGACACCGACGACCCCGTGACCGGGCCGAGGAACGGGTGCGTGTGCTGGTCGTGGACCCGCACGACCGTCCACGACAGGCGCGACCCGGGGAGCGTGCCGTCCTGCGCGTCCGTCGCCGAGCCCGAGAGCGCGTACGGCTGCCCGACGACGAACGTCGCACCCGCCGCGGGCGACGTGATCTGCGCGGTCGGCGCGGTGTTGCCCGAGCTGATCCGGGTCGTCACGGCGGCCGACGTCGCGCCCTGCGGGTCGCGCACGCGCAGCGTCGCGGTCCACGTGCCCGCCGCGTAGGTGTGCGCGACCGTCGGGGTCGTCGTCGTCGCGTCGGGCGTGCCGTCGCCGAACTGCCACAGGTACGTGAGCGCGCCGCCGTCGGGGTCGCTGCTGCCGCGGCCGTCGAGCGTCGTCGTGAGCGGAGCCGCGCCGCTCGCCGGGGACGCGGTCAGCACGGCCGTCGGCGTGCGGTTGGCGGTGCCCGTGTACGCGAGCCGGCGGATCTCGCCGCCGTTCGCGTACGTCGTGTAGTAGAGCGCCTGGCTGCCCGACCACGGCCCGAACTCCAGGTGCACCGCAGCGCCGAGGCCCGTCGAGACGTCCGTGCGCGTCCCGCCCTTGAGCATCATGAGCCGGCCGCAGTTGTAGTCCGAGAAGAGGTACCCGTCCTCGTACGCCGCGGGCCAGATGCCGTCCGGCACGAACGCGCCGCCGGTGATCGAGCCGCAGCCCGTGCTCCGGTCGTAGTCGTGGATCGGGTTCGTCATTCCCGCGGGCAGCGCCCCGCCGCAGCTCGTCGCCGAGCCCGTCTGCGCGCAGTGCCCCTCGCGCACCGGCCAGCCGTAGTCGGCGCCCGACGCCCCGAGGTCGATCTCCTCCCACACGTTCTGGCCGACGTCGTTGACGTGGAACACCGTGCCGCTCGCGTTCGGGTCGAACGCGAACCGGAACGGGTTGCGCAGCCCCCATGCGAACGTCTCGCGGCAGATCGTCCCCGCGGCGGCCGGTGCGAGCCGGCACGTCGCCGTCCCCGTGCCGAGGAACGGGTTGCCCGGGGCCGGTGCGCCGGTCGTCCGGTCGACGCGGAGGATCTTGCCGAGCAGCACGTTGCGGTCGCGCGACGCGTCGTTGTTTCCCCCGCAGCCGCTGTCGCCCCTGTAGTCGCAGCCGCCGTCGCCCGTCGACACGTAGAGGTAGCCGTCCTTGCCGACGTGCAGGTCGCCCGCGTTGTGGTTGCCCGCCGGGGACGCGATGCCGTCGAGCAGCACCGTCTCGCTCGCCGGGTCGACCCGGTTGTCGTCGCCGAGGACGAACCGCGACACCCGGTTCACCGGCGCACCCGCGGGCGTCCCGCCCTGGCTCGTCGGGCACGAGGTGCCCGTGCGCGCGGTGTAGAAGAGGTAGATCGCACGCGTCGCGGGGTCCGGGTCGGTCGCGACGCCGAGGAGGCCGCGCTCCGAGTTCGCGCACAGGCGGCTCGCCAGGTCGAGCGCGGGCGTCGAGAGCAGGGTGCCCGCCGCCGTGCGGACGCGCAGCAGTCCCGACTGCTGCGTGACGAGCATGCGCCCGTCGGCCGTGAAGGCGATCGCCGACGGGTTCGGCACGCTCGCGACGAGCTGCTCGGTGAACCCGGCCGGGACCGCGGCGGTCGCGGGTGGCGACCCGGTCACGGTCAGCCCGGCGGCGACCAGGGCCCCCGCCACCACGGTCACGAGCGCACGCATGCGGTTCATCGAGGGCCCCCGTCCTCGTCGACGCGTCAGGCCGCCACCCTCCCTCCGCACGCGCCGGACCGCAACGGCCCGGACCGATTCGTACGGCACCCCGGACTCGCCCCCGATCCGCCGTCGGCCGACCCGGGGTCTGTTGCCGGAGGTCGGCCCACACCGGTCACCACACCCGGGTCGACGGGCGGGGGTGGGTGGGTGGGGGCGGGTGGGCGGGGGGTTGGGTCGGCGGGGGTGGGTGGGTTGGCGGGGGTGGGTGGGGCGGCGAGGGTGGGTGGGGCGGCGGGGTGGGTGGGGTCAGCCGCCGATGATGACCGTCGGGCAGCCCGGGCCCGGGACGACGGGGGTGCCGTGCATGCTCGTGTCCGCGAGGCGGGCCGCCGGGAAGTTGCCGATCAGCACCGTGAGCGACCCCATCGCGATCCCGTTCGGCGCGGGTGACACGCACGGGATCCCGCCGGGCATCGCGTTGGCGACGGCGGCCGGCTGGTTGCCGATGAGGACCGTCATGACCCCCGCGGCCGGGGTGATCGGCCCGCCGACGTGCGGCTTCGGGCCGTCGAACAGCGGGCACAGGGCGGTGTCGCCGACGCGCAGCGCGGGACCCATCGGCACGGCGGGCCTCCCGTCAGGGCGCCGGCGGCGGGGCCGGGACCGCGAGCTGGCCGCTGAACACGAGCGCGTCGTCGCACTGCGTCGGCGGCGGCGTCTGGTTCTGCGGGACGCCCGGCGCGCGGCACAGCACCGACATCGTGAGGGCCGTCCCGGCCGGCAGGACGATCGGCGTCTGGAAGTGGAAGTCGTTGTCGCGGAAGTTCTCCAGCGCGACGTCGAACAGGACCACCGGGTCGCCGCCCGCGGGGGTCTGGGTCAGCAGCAGGCGGCCGAAGTCGCCCTGCGGGTTGTTCAGCACGAGGTCGGTCAGCCGGAACGTCCCGCCCGCGGGGACGACGAACGGGTCGGCCGACGCGGCCGTCGCCGACGGTCCCGTCTGCACCGTCATGCGCTGCGTCGTGGGCGTGAGGATCTCGGTCGGCGGCAGGAAGTTCTGCGTCAGGTCCTCCATCTGCGCGACCTGCTCCTGCGCCGCGGCCGCGGCCTGCCCGGCACCGTTCGACGCCTGCTGCGCGGAGGTCGCGGCCTCCTGCGCCGCGGCGGCGGCCTCCTGCGCCTGCGCGACCTCGTCCTCGACCGACGACCGCGCGGCCGACTCGATGACGGGCTTGAGCAGCGTGAACCACAGCAGCGCGAGCAGCGCCAGCAGGAGCAGCAGCGCGAGCAACGCCTTGAAGAACCACTTCGGGATGGTCGCGACCTGCACGTGCGCGCCGTCGAGCAGCACGGGCGTCGTGTTCTCGGCCGCCGCCGTGACCGTGAACGGCATCGTCACGTCGGGACCGCGCCACAGGCGCTTCTCCGGCTTGACCCGCACGTCGGCGAACTCGACGGTGCCCGGGTCGACCGACACGATCTGCGGCCGCACCCGGAAGTCGAGCGCGCCGTTGTCGTCGGCGGCGGTCAGCGAGACGGTCACCGGGACGTTGCCGCGGTTGTCGAGCGCGACGCGGTGCCGTCCCCCGTTCCGGCCGTGCGACGTCCGGGGCAGCAGCTCGGCGGTCGTGTCGAGGAACGGCAGGACCTCGACGACGCCCTCGGGGATGACGGTCTCGTCGACGTGCTCGAACGGGACGACGCGGATGCCGAAGTCGAGCGTCCCCGCGGGCACGGCCGCGGACCGCGGCGGCGCGAACCGCACGGTCGCCGTCGTCGTCGTGCCCGGGTAGAGCCCCTCGATGACGGCCGGCTCGACGGTCGTCCACGCGGCGGGCGCACCCAGCACCTCGATGCGGTAGCCCTCCACCACGTCACCCGTGTTGCGGATCTGCAGCGGGACGACCGCCTCGGTGCCGGGGCTGAGCTCCACGCGCGCCGAGTCCAGCTTCGCCGTCGTCGTCATGCTCGCGACGCTAGGAGCGCGCACCGCGGCGCGGTACGGCGTCCGGCCCGGCCGTCCGGGCACCCGCCGTGCCCGTTGAGTCGTTGTTGACTGCACGATCAGTACGCCCGGGCACGCTGTCGACCTGCGCACCCGAGCAGCGGGTGCCACGGGCCGGGGGGCGACGATGGACAGGGTGGCGGTGTGGGTCAGCGCGAGGGACCCGATCTCGGAGGCGGGAGTGGTCAGCGCGCTGCGGCCGCGACCCGAGGTGCGCGTGGTGCCCGCCGAGGAGGCGTCGAACGCGCAGGTCGCGGTCGTCGTCGCCGACTCCGTGGACGACGACGCGCTGCGCCTGGTCCGGATGGTGCGACGGCAGAGCGCCGCGCAGGCCGTGCTGGTCGCCGGCCGGCTCGAGGACGGGGACGTCGTCACGGCCGTCGAGGCCGGCGTGCTCGGGCTCGTGCGCCGCGCGGAGGCCACGCCCGACCGGCTCGTGCGCGTGATCTGCGGCGCCGCGACCGGCGAGGGCAGCGTGCCGCCCGACCTGCTGGGCCGCCTGCTCGACCAGGTGGGCACCCTGCAGCGGCAGGTGCTCCGCCCGCGCGGGCTGACGTTCACCGGTCTCGCGTCGCGCGAGATCGAGGTGCTGCGCCTCGTCGCGGACGGGTACGACACGGCCGAGATCGCCCAGCACCTCGCGTACTCCGAGCGGACCGTCAAGAACGTCCTGCACGACGTCACGACCCGCCTGCAGCTGCGCAACCGGTCGCACGCCGTGGCGTACGCGCTGCGCGAAGGGCTCATCTGACGCTGCCCGTCCGGGCGATCGCGCTGCCCGCCCCGGCGGGTGCGCGCCGGCCGCGTCGCCGCACACCGCGTGCGGCGCGGCCGGAGCGGTCGCAGAAGGAGTGCTGCCATGCCTCGTGCGCGCCGTTGCACCGCGCTCGCCGTGGGCGCCGTCCTCGTCCTGCCTGCGGCCGGCGCCGCGGGCGATGCCCCGCTCGGTGGGCGCGTCGCGAGCGCGCTGCCCGTGGTCGAGGACCGGGCGCCCCGGCTCGCCCTCACCGACGAGCTGACGACGACGCTCGTCGAGGTGCCCGTGACGCACCCCGTGCGCAGCGCCTTCCTCACGGGCGGGACCACGCCCCCGACGGCCGTCGTGCCAGGCACGCCCCCCGTCACCGAGTGGTCGGGGCAGGCGCACGTCGCGGACGTGTGGGACCTCGGGCGGACGTGGGTGTTCGTCACGAACCGCGACGAGGTGCCGGACCGGCACGCCGCGGGCGACGTGTACGCGGCGACGGCGGTCGACGGCGGCTGGGACGTCCGGCGGCTCACGTGCGACGACGCGCGGGAGTCGCACCCGGTCGTCCACCCCGACGGCACGGTCGCCTACGCGACCGACGTCGACGGCGACTGGGACCTCGCGCTCACGACGCTCGGCCCGGACGACGCGTGCGAGGACCCGCCGCCCCCGCCGCTGCACGCCCCCGGCGACGACCTGTGGCCCGCGTGGCTGCCGCAGTCGCGGCTGCTCGCGTTCTCCAGCACGCGCGCGGACCCGCTCGCGGACCTGTTCCTCCTCGACGCCGACGCGCCCACCGCCGAGCCCGCGCGACTGACGTCGTCGCCCGAGGCCGAGACACAGCCCGCGGTGTCCGGGCTGGACTCCGCGGGTGACGGGTCCGTCGCCTCGCTCGTCTACGTGCGCAGCGCCGCCGACGAGCCCGCGGGCACGCTCAACATCATCGACCTGCGGGACACCGTCCGCGGGAAGGACCCGTTCTCGCCCGACGCGTTCTCCGCGCCGTACAAGGTGTGGGGCGGGTGGCAGGCGTCCGAGCCGGCCTTCGGCCCCGACGTGACGACGACGGACGACGAGGTGCCGCCCGACGCGCGGGTGCTCGCGTGGACGTCGACGCGGTACGACGCCGCGGGCGACGTCGTCGCGACGATCGCGACCCGGCTGCCCGAGCAGGAGGGACGTCTCGACCTCGGCGACGACGTCAGGGTGGCCGGCGAGCCCGGCCGCGCGGAGTCGCACCCGGCGTGGTCGAGCGGGTTCTCCGAGGTCGACGACGGCCGCGAGCAGACGTGGCTCACGGTGCAGGTCGCCGACGGCGACGCGGACCTGGTCGACGTCCGCGCGGACGACGGCGGCGACGGCCGGGTGCTCGCGTCGAGCGTCTACCCGCCGCCCGACGACTCGTCGGCGGGACCGCGACCCGACGCGCTGGGCGACGTCGGCCCGGCGTACTCCCCGACGGGCGACCGTCTCGTGCACAGCGCGCAGCGGCAGGTGGTGCCCGGCTCGGAGGACCTGCGCACGGCGTGGGCGCTGCGGCTGCACGACGCGCGGTCCGGCGCCGAGCTGCCGCTCGACTACCCGCGCGAGCCCGACGACGTGGACCTCGACGCCGCCTGGTCGCCCGACGGCGGGCGGGTCGCGTTCGTCCGGCACCGCCTCGTGGCGCCGACCGCGACCACACGCGAGGCCACGTTGCAGGTCCTGGACCTGCGCGCGACGCCTCCGACCCTGACGCAGGTGCCGCTCCCCGGCGACCGGTGGCGCGGGCAGGTCGGCCTGCGTGACCCGTCGTGGTCGCCCGACGGCACGCGGATCGTCGTGTCCAGGTCCTTCGAGTCGTTCGGGATCGGGCTCGCGGCGGCGGTGCCCGACGACGAGGGCGACGAGTCGGAGCTCTGGGTCGCCGACGTGGTCGCGGGGACCGCCGCGCCGCTCGCGACGGTCGTGCCGCCGTCGGAGTGCGTGCCGGGCGAGCCGTGCGAGCCGTTGCGGCTGGCGGTCCAGGGTCGTTCGCCGGCGTGGTCGCCCGACGGCCGGGAGATCGCCGCGGCGTCGCTCGGCGTGTGGCTGCCCGAGCTGTCGGACGTCCGCTGGTTCCAGCGCGCCCAGGTCGGTGTCGTGACGCTGGAGTCGCCCGCGTCGACCGCGATCACCGCGGTGCGTGCGCTCACCGGGTTCGCGCAGGACGGCTCGCCGACGCCGACGCGTGCGGTGCTCGCCGCCGCCGACGACCCGGCGTGGTCGCCCGACGGCCGCGAGATCGCCCTGACCGGGGTGCGTGCGGGCCGCGAGCGCGACACGAGCGTCTGGGTCCTGGCCGCCGACGGCAGCACCGCGCGCCCGCTCGTCGACACCCCGGTGCTGGAGCGCGAGCCCGTGTTCCAGCCGTGGACCGACCTGGTGCTCACGCTCGCCGCGTCGGTCGGGGGCGAGGGCGCGGGCACGGTGACGGCCGCGGTCGCGAACGCCGGGCCCGGCCCGGTCGACGACGCCACCGTCACGCTGGCCCTGCCGGCGGGCGTCTCCACGTCCGGCGCACCGGGCTGCACGGTGGCCGGTGCCGAGGTGACGTGCACGGTGCCCGGCCGGCTCGCCGCGGGGGGACGTGCCGACGTGGTCGTGCCCGTCTCGGGCGCCGGGGGTCTCGCCGACCCGACCGTGCGGGGGGTCGCCACGAGCACCACGCCCGAGCGCGTCGTCGCGAACAACTCCGCGACCGTCGACCTCGCCGCGGCGGGCAGCGTCGGCGTGCAGGTCGTGCTGTCCGCGCCCGTCGCGTGGGTCGGGGGCCGGACGGTCGACGCGACCGTCACGGTCCGTAACGCCGGCCCGTCCCCGGCGACGGACGTGCGCCTCACGACCGGCTACCCGGGGACGGTCGTGCCGTCGGGGCTCGCGCCGTGCGCCGCGCCGGCGGGCACGTGCGACCTCGGCACGCTGCCCGGCGGCGCGTCCGTGGTCCTGACCGTGACGCTCGATCCGAGCGTCGTCGTCGAGGGGCCACCGCAGACGGGCATGGTGACCGCCGCGGTGACGACGGCGACGCCCGACGTGCAGCCCGCGGACGACACCGCGTCGGCGCCGCTCGAGGTCCGACGACCCGTGCTCACGCTGTCGCCCGGCGTCACGCGGCCCGGCGAGGTCACGTTCGCCGTCGGGGACCTGCTCCCGCCGGGCGAGCAGGTCGTGCTCGCGTGGTCGACCGGGATCATGAGCGCACCCGGACCCCACGTGGTGGCGGCCGACGGGAAACTCCGGGTGACGCTCCCCGTCGTCGCCGACACGCTGCTCGGACCGCGCACCCTGACGGCGTCGTCGCCCGCCGTGCCACCGACGTTCGGCCCGGTCACGACGTCGCTGCTCGTCGTCCCGCGGTCGGCTCAGGCGCCGTCGTTCCTGTTCCGCGACTGAGCCGCGCGGCGGGCGGACCTGCACCGCGCACCGCGCCCGGCCCCTGACCCGGCACGCTGCCCTTTCGGCCCCGGGCGGCTGCCCCGACGGCTGACCGCCTGCGGCTCCTCGACGGACGTGCCGGGCGGCACCGTGAGACGGCACCGGTCGCGGGAGGAGGCGTCGTGCGTCGAGCACTCACGGCAGGGCTGGTCGCTGCCGTCGTGCTGCCCTCCGCGGTGCTCGCGGCCTCGGGCGTGGGGCCACGCCCGGCGGCGCTGCCGACGCCGCTCGTCACGGAGCCACGGCTCGCGTACGCGGACTCCGAGCAGAGCCTCGTGTCCGTCCTCGTCAGCGACCCGCCCGAGGAGGAGGACCCCGAGATCCCCGAGATCGAGCGTGGTCCGGGGGGCGCCGGCGCGGGGCTCGGTGCGCGCGCGCCCGTCGGCGCGAGGACGGTGCTGCCCGCGTTCGGTGACCTCGACGTCGAGAGCATCGACCCCTGGGACGCCGTCGAGCAGGACCACCGGTACGACGCCGAGGCGTCGGTGCAGCAGCCGGGCGGCCGTCCCGCCGGCCGGTTCGAGACGCAGCCGCCGACGGCGTTCGTCAGCGCGCGCCACCTCCCCGAGGGCGACGTGTACCTGCGCTACGAGCCGTCCGAGGAGTTCGGCTCGGGCGTCGTGCGCATCACGTGCGACGCCGCCGTCGACTCCCACCCCGTCATCTCGCCGGACGGCGCGTGGCTCGCGTGGGCGACGACGCGCGACGGGACGTGGTCGATCGTCCGCGCCTCCCTCGACGACCTCGACTTCCCGGACGACCTGGACTGGTGCGAGGAGGTCGGCGACCGGGCCGAGCCCGTCACGACGGGCGACTTCGACGAGACGTGGCCCGCGTGGACGTCCGACAGCGACCGGATCGTCTACAGCAGCACCGAGTCCGACCCCCTGGGCGACCTGTGGTCGGTGTCGACCGAGACGCTGGTGCCGGTCCGGCTCACCTCCGGCGCGGCCGCCGAGACCCAGCCGACGGTCTCGCCGTGGGGCGACCCCGTCGCGACCGTGGCGTTCTCGACGACGCAGTTCCGCCCCGACGGGTCGATCGCGCTGGTCGGCATCGCCCGGGACGGGGAACCGGCGAGCCTGTTCGAGGGCAACGAGGGCGAGGTCGTCGACGTCTACCCGCCGGGGTCCGGCACCACGGAGTACCCGAACCGCGTGCAGGGGTCCGAGCCGACGTTCGGGCAGGTCGACGACGTCGCGTGGCTCGCCTGGACCAGCCGGGAGCTGGACCCGGCGGGCGACGTCTGGGTCGGCTTCCTCGACGACGGTGCCGTCGGCATCGGCGTGATGTTCCAGGAGCCGGTGATCGCGAGGCTCGGGCGGGCGGAGATGCACCCGTCCTGGGGGTCCGTCTTCGAGTCCGACGAGGGCGGGACGCCCGCGGCCCGCCTGACGTTCACCGACGCGCCGCGGCTCGTCGACATCCACGACGTGCGCGCCGACGGCAGCGGTGACCTGCGGGTCCTCGCGCAGCGGACCGAGCAGCCGCCGCCCGACCAGCCGAGCGCCCCGTCGCCGGAGCCGCTGCACGAGCTGTCGCCCGCCTACCGGCCCGCGGGCGACGCGCTGTCCTACGCGTCGGAGAACGCCGTCGCCCCGGAGTTCGGCGACTGGATCCTGACGCAGGTCGTCCGCACGACCCCCGCCGACGTGAACGCGGGCGTCGTGGAGGACTACCCGGCGGGCCCGTTCGACGCGGAGCCCGCGTGGTCCCCGGACGGCACCCGGCTGGCGTTCGCCCGGTCCCCGGACCCGGCCGGCAACGCGCCGACCCTGCTGTACGTCGCCGACTTCCGCACGAGCCCCGCGACGGTCACGCAGGTGACGCAGGGAGGCACGGGAGAGACCTTCGAGGACCACGACCCGACGTGGACGCCCGACGGGTCGCGGCTGTTCTTCAGCCGCTGGTCGCTCACCGACCGCGGGACGGGCGTACCGGCCTCCGAGCGGTACGCCGTCGAGGCGACGACGATCTGGTCGGTCGCCGCGTCGGGCACGACGCCTGCGCAGCCGGTCGTCGTGTCGGACCCGTGCGCGCCGCTCGCGCTGTGCCCGCGCGTCCTCGCCGGGCGCTCCCCCACGCTGTCGCCCGACGGCACGCGCCTCGCCGTCGTCGACCTCGGCACCCGGACACCGAACGCCGAGGGGAACCCGTTCGTCGGGGTCGCGCCCGGCGGGATCGGGATCGTCACCCTCGGCCCGACCGCGGGCGCACCCGTCGTGCAGAGCGCCGTCGCGCTGACCGGCATCCGCAGCGACGGCACCGCCACACCGGCGCGGCTCGTCGTCGACGGCACCGACAACCCCGCGTGGTCGCCGGACGGGAGCGAGGTCGCGTTCTCCGCGCACCGCGCGGGCCAGCCGCAGCAGCGCGGGATCTGGGCCGTGTCCTCCGCCGACGGGTCGGGCCTGCGCGTCGTCACGGACACCCAGGGCACCCAGGACGAGCCCGCGTACCGGCCGTACGCCGACCTCGCGGTGACGCTCGACGTGACGCCGTCGGCCGACGGGTCGGCGACGCTCGTCGTGAGCGTCTCGAACGCCGGGCCGGGCCTCGTCGACGCCGCGCAGGTCGACGTCGAGCTGCCGCCGGGGCTGTCGACGACCGGCGTCCCCGGCTGCACCGTCACCGGGCAGCAGCTCACGTGCCCCCTGTCCGAGCCCCTCCCGCCCGGGCGCGCGCCGGTCGTGCTGGGCGTGCCCGTGCAGGGCGTGTCCACGACGGTGGGGCCGATCACCGCCGTCGTGACGAGCACGAGCCCCGAGCGGGACGTCACGGACAACACGGCGAGCATCACGCCGACCGTCGCGCAGGGCGTCGCGGTGACGCTCACCGTGACCCCGCCGACGCTGTGGGTGGGCGGGCTGCCCGCGACGGCCACGTTCACCGTGACCAACCTCGGGCCGCAGTCGCTGGGCGACGTGACCCTCACGACGACCTTCCCGCCGTTCGTCACCACGGCCGGCTCGCCGAGCGCCCCGTGCACGCAGGCGTCCGGGACGTGCACCCTCGGCACGCTGGGGCCGCGCGACACCGCGACGCTCACGACCGAGCTGCGGTCCGTCGACTTCGCGGGCCCGCCCCAGACGGGCCAGGTCACGGGTGCGGTGACGACCTCCTCCCCCGACCCCGCGCCGGGCGACGACACGGCGAGCGCACCGGTCGAGGTCCGCGCGCCGGAGCTCTCGGCGTCGCCGGGCGTCGCGCGGCCGGGCGGTGTCGTCTTCGTCGCCGGCCGGTGGTTCCCGCCCGGCGAGCCCGTCCGGCTCGGGTGGCAGCCGGGGATCATGAGTGTCCCCGGTCCGTACCCCGTACAGCCCGACGGCACGTTCCAGGCGTCCGTGCCGGTCGTCGCGGACACCATCCTCGGGCCGCGCCGGCTGGTCGGCACCGGCACGACGCCCGGGCCCGCGTTCGGGCCGGTCGAGGTCCCCGTGCTCGTCAACCCGAGCTCCGTCGCCGCGCCCGACTTCCTGTTCCGGAGGTGACCACGTGATCGGCTCGGTCGACGAGGCGCTGCGCGCCCTGGTCCGCGAGGCCGTGGACAGCACGTCCGTCGAGGTCGTCCTCGACGCCCCGACGAAGGACTGGGCCGCGCGACGCAACGCGCCCACGGTCGACATGTACCTCTACGACCTGCGCGAGGACCTGCGCCGCCGGTCGCGCGGCTTCCTGGAGAACCGTGTGGAGGGCGCCGTCCAGACCCGGTTCCAGCCGCCGCGGCACTTCCGCCTGTCCTACCTCGTCACCGCGTGGACGCAGCGGCCCGAGGACGAGCACCGGCTGCTCGACGCGGTGCTCGTGCACCTGCTGCGGTTCGACGCGCTCCCGGCGCGCGTGCTGGAGGAGCGGCTCGTCGCCGCGGGTGCCCGGGTGCCGCTGTTCGTCGGGCTGCCGCCGCCCGAGGACCGCGGCTTCGCCGACGTGTGGTCCGCGCTGGGCGGCGAGCTCAAGCCGTCGATCGACGTCGTCGTCGACGTGCCCGTCCTCACGCCCGTGCCCGGCGACGTCGTCGGGCCTCCCGTGCAGGCACCGCTGCAGCTCGACGTGCGCGACACGGACGGCGGCGGGTCGGACAGCGGCGTGCACCGGCACGTCCCGCCGCCGCCGTCCGGTCCGGACGGGTCCGGCTCCGGACCCGCGTCCGCTGAGGGGCGGACCGGGACGCGACCCGTCGCCCGGGCACGGAGGCGGCGGTGAGCGTCGAGGCCGGCGCCGGGCGCGCGACCGACGCGAGCACCGCGCACGTCCTCGGCCGGCTCGCCGCCGTGGAGGAGCGGGTGCGGGCGCTCGTCGCGCGTCGTCGCGTCGGTGACCCGCAGCCCGACGACCCGTTCCGCGGCCTGTACCTCAACGACGAGACCGTCGACCGGCTGCTCGCGGGCCACGGCACCGAGATGCTGTCCCCCGCGGTGGACGACCGGACGCGCGCGGCCGAGCGGGCCGCCGACGCCGCCGAGGCCGCCGGGCACGTCCTGCGGCTGCGGGCGCTCGTGCGCGCGTTCGGGCTCGACGACCTCGACGTGGAGCTGCTGCTCGTGGCGCTCGCGTGCGAGGTCGACGTGCGGTTCGAGCAGCTGTTCGGCTACCTCAACGACGACGTGACGCGGCGGCGGCCGTCCGTGTCGGTCGCGCTCGCGCTGTGCGGCGTGCCGCTCGCGTCGGCCGCCGGGCGGCACCGCGTGCAGCAGGGGCCGCTGCTGCGCGGCGGGCTGCTCGAGGTCGAGGACCTCGACCGTCCGCTGCCGGGCCGGCAGCTGCGGGTCCCGGACCGGGTCGTGGGGCACCTGCTCGGGGACGACGCGCCCGACCCGGCGCTCGCCGCCGTCCTCGTCGACGACGAGGACGTGCCGTGGGGCGACCCCGGGCGGCTCGTCGCGGCCCTGACCGCCGGGACGCCGCTCGTCTACCTGCGCGAGCCGCCCACCGGCTCCGGCCGGGTTCTCGCGGTCCGCGCCCTGCAGGCCGCCGGCCGCGGCGCGCTGGTCGTCGACGGAGCGGCGGTCGCCGCGGCGCCCGAGCCCGAGGCCCTCGCGCGCACCGCCGCGCGCGAGGCGCTGCTCACCGGTGCCGGGCTCGTCGTCCTCGGGACCGAGCCGCTGACCGAGCAGCCGCGCGCGTCCCGGGCGCTGCTCGCCGCGTCACCCGTGCTCGTCGTCGGGCGCACCACCTGGGACCCCGTGTGGAGCGAGTGGCCGCCGCTGCTGCTCGACGTCCCGCCGTCGACCGTCGCGGAGCGCACGACGCTCTGGCAGCAGTCCCTCGGCCCGTCGCCCGACGCCGACGGCGTCGACACCGCCCGCACGACCGCGCCCTACCTGCTGCGCCCCGAGCAGGTCGCGCGCGCCGCCCGGGCCGCCCGGCAGCAGGCCACGCTCGACGGCGGCCTGACCGCCGAGCACG
Organism: Cellulomonas fimi; assembly: GCF_028583725.1. Taxonomy (NCBI): domain Bacteria; kingdom Bacillati; phylum Actinomycetota; class Actinomycetes; order Micrococcales; family Cellulomonadaceae; genus Cellulomonas; species Cellulomonas fimi. The sequence continues at coordinate 4,292,563 of NZ_CP110680.1, forward strand.
TGCGCGTCGGCGCGCGCGCCGAGAACGGCACCGCGCTCGAACGGCTCGCCCGGCGCATCGAGCCCGCCGTCGGCTGGGCCGACCTCGTGCTGCCGCCCGACGTGCTCGGGTCGTTGCAGGAGGTCGCGACCCGCGCCCGGTTCCGCGAGCAGGTGCTCGGCGACTGGCGGATGCGTCCCGGCGGCGGGCGCGGGCACGGCGTCGCGGCGCTCTTCGCCGGGGACTCCGGCACCGGCAAGACGATGTCTGCGGAGGTCGTCGCGCACGAGCTCGGGCTCGACCTGTACGTCGTGGACCTCGCGACCGTCGTCGACAAGTACATCGGCGAGACCGAGAAGAACCTGGAACGGATCTTCGCGGGCGCCGCCGGGGTCAACGCCGTCCTGCTGTTCGACGAGGCCGACGCCGTGTTCGGCCGCCGCAGCGAGGTCAAGGACGCGCACGACCGGTACGCCAACATCGAGTCCGCCTACCTGCTGCAGCGCATGGAGACGTTCGACGGGCTCGCGATCCTCGCGACCAACCTGCGCGCCAACATCGACGAGGCGTTCGTCCGCCGCCTCGACGTCGTCGTCGACTTCCCCCTGCCCGACGCGACGCAGCGGGTCGCCCTGTGGGACGCCTCGCTCGGCCCGCGGGTGCCGCGCGCGTCCGACGTGGACCTCGAGTTCTGCGCCGACGCGTTCGAGCTCGCGGGCGGCGCGATCCGCTCTGCCGCCGTCACCGCCGCGTACCTCGCCGCGCACGACGGTGGGACGGTGGGGATGCGGCACGTCGTCGCCGCCGTCTACCGCGAGTACCGCAAGCTCGGGCGGCTCACGCTGCCCAGCGAGTTCGGCCGGTACTGGAGCCTGCTGGCCTGATCCGCGGCCCGGCCCGAGGCCCCGGACGGGTGCCCGATCGGGCGGGCCGGAGTGCCTCATGGGGTGGACCGGGCGCTCCTGTCGGGCGGCACCGGACGGTGGCAGCGTCGGGTCGGTCGAGGACGACCTGCGTCGAGAGGGGCCGACGATGCACAGCCACGACCACCTGGAGGGCACCGAGACGCTGCGGCCCAAGGCCGCCCGCGTCGACGAGCGGGACTCCGCGCCCGTCGTCGCCCGCGCGCTGTCGGAGGGCCGTCCCGACCGGCTCGACGCGAACGGGCTGGCGTACCTGCAGCGCACGGCCGGGAACGCGTCGACTGCCGGCCTCGTCGAGGAGGAGCGGTCGCCGGTGCTCGACGTCGTCGGGTCCGGGGGCGGTCGCCCGCTCGACCCGGACACGCGGTCGGACATGGAGGGCCGGCTCGGCGCCGACTTCGGCGACGTCCGCGTGCACACCGACGGTGCGGCGTCCGACTCGGCCCGGTCCGTCGGCGCGCACGCGTACACCGTGGGGTCGGACATCGTGTTCCAGCGCGACGCGTACGACCCGACGTCGACCGCGGGCCGCACGACGCTCGCGCACGAGCTGACGCACGTCGTGCAGCAGCGCAGCGGCCCCGTCGACGGCACGCCCACCGGGAGCGGGATCAGCGTCTCCGACCCGGGCGACCGGTACGAGACCGCCGCCGCCGCGAACGCCGAGCGCGTCATGGCCGACCCCGCGCCCGCAGCCGCGGCGACGAGCGCGGACCCCGCCGGCGCCGCTGTCGTGCAGCGCGAGGAGGCCCCCGAGGAGGAGCAGGAGGAGCCCGTGCAGGGCTCGTTCGTCCAGCGGCAGGAGGCCGAGGAGGAGCTGCCCGAGGAGGAGCCCGCGGGCTGACCGACCCGGGTCCGGGGCATCGAGGGAGGGTCCGTGCCGGGCCACGCTCATCCGCGCGGGGCCGAGCACGACCCGCGCGTCGACCGCCGGCCGCCCGTCGCGCGGGTCGACGCATCCCCCGGGCCGCCGGCCCTCGCCCCGTCCGCCGTCGCGTCGTCGGACCGTCCGCTCGAGCCCGTCGCCGTCGCGCCCGACACCGCGCGCGGGTCCGCCCGCGTCGCGACCCGGCCCGCGGACCTGCTGCGGTTGCAGCGGCTCGCGGGCAACGCCGCGGTCGCCGCCGCCCTGCGCCCGCCGCGCCCCGCGCCCGCGCGGATCCCCGACCCGGCCCGTCAAGCGCCGTCACCCGCCGCACGTCCGGGCCAGGGCCACGCGACGCCGACCGGCACGACCGTCGACGCGGCCGCCGCGACGCCGACCGACACGACCGTCGACGCACCCGCCGTCACACCCGCCACCGTGCAGCGCGGCCTGCTCGACGACGTCGTCGACGCGGCGGCGGGCGCCGCCGGAGGGGTGCGCGACGCGGCGCTCCAGACGGTCCGCGACTACGCGCGCCGCATGCCGGGGTACGAGCTCCTGTGCGTCGTCCTCGCGCGCGACCCCGTGACCGGTCAGGCCGTGCCGCGCACGGCCACGGCGATCATCGACGGGTTCCTCGGCCTCGTCCCCCGCGGCGACGCGCTGCGGCAGCAGCTGCGCGACTCGGGGGCCGTCGAACGGGCCGGGGCGTGGTTCGAGCAGGAGATCCCGCGGCTCGGGCTCACGTGGGAGACGATCCGCGGGCTGTTCAGCCGCGCCTGGGACGCGCTCTCCGTCACCGACCTGCTCGACCCCGCGGGTGCGTGGGCGCGGCTGTCGACGATCTTCGGCCCGCCGCTCGCGCGCCTCCGCGACTTCGCGACCGGTGCCGTCACCCAGGTCGCCGAGTTCGTGTTCGAGGGCGCGATGACCGCCGCGGGCGGGGCGGGCGCCCAGGTGATGGGCATCGTCCGCCGGGCCGGCGACGTGTTCCAGACGATCCTGCGTGACCCCGTCGGGTTCGCCGGCAACCTCGTCGCCGCCGTCCGCGGGGGCCTCGGCCAGTTCATGACGAACATCGGGCGGCACCTGCGCACCGGGTTGATCGGGTGGCTCACCGGTGCGCTCGGCGGGCTCGTCCGGATCCCCGCGAGGTTCGACCTGAGCGGCGTCCTCGGCATGGCCCTGGAGCTCCTCGGCCTCACCTGGGCCAACGTCCGCGGGCGGATCGTCGGCGTCGTCGGCGAGCGGGCCATGAACGGCATCGAGCAGACCGTCGAGGTCGTCGGCGAGGTCCGCGAGCGCGGCCTGTCCGCGCTGACCAGCCGCATCGCGCAGTTCACGTCGGGCCTCGTCGAGACCGTCGTCGGCGGCATCCGGGACTGGGTCGCGAACAGCGTCGTCGGCGCCGCGATCACCAAGCTGATCTCGATGTTCAACCCCGCCGGGGCCGTCATCCAGGCGATCATCGCCGTCTACAACACCGTGCAGTTATTCATCGAGCGCGCGCAGCAGCTCGGTGCCCTCGCGAACGCGGTGTTCGACTCGATCTCCGCGATCGCGTCCGGCTCGCTCGGCAGCGCGATGACCGCCGTCGAGAACGCCCTGGGCCGCACCGTCCCCGTCGTCCTCGGCTTCCTCTCGCGTCTCATCGGCCTCGGCGACATCGCCGCGCCGGTGCGGAACATCATCCAGCGGGTCCGCACCGTCATCGACGGCGCGCTCGACCGCGTCGTCGGCTGGATCGCCGGCCTCGCCCGCCGTGTCGGCGGCGCGGTCCGCGGCGTCACGTCCCGCGTGGGCGGCGCGATCCGCGGCGCGACGGCCCGTGCGGGTGCGGCGGCGCGGGCCGTCGGGGAGCGGCTGGGGATCGTCCGCCGCCGCATCTCGATCGCCGGTGAGGACCACACCCTGATCGCAGATCCCCAGACGGGCCACATCTCGATGGCGAGCGTGCAGGAACGGCTGTCCGCGAAGGTCGAACGGCGCAGGGAGGCGCTCCTGCGCGAGCCGGAGACCCCGGAACGCCCGCGCGCGGTCGTCGTCCAGGAGGCGGACCGACTGCTCGCGGCCGTCCGGCAGGCCGAGGCGGCGATCGCGGCTCGGCGGCAGGGAGCCGACGCGACCGCGAGCGCCCGGCTCGACCAGCTCGCGTCGGTCGTCGTCGGCCTGTTCACGCGGTTCTCGTGGGCGGGTGCGACGCGGCCCGGTGACCGTGGCAACGCCCCTGCTGGGCTGGGCGCGGTCGTCCGCTACTCGGCGAAGGGCTCCCAGGTCACGGACCAGACCCGGGGCCTGTTCGAGGGCGAGCACGTCATCCCCTCGAAGACGATCTCCTACCTCTTCGTCAACACCGGCCTGCCCCCGATGACGGAGAGCGAGTACCGGGAGCAGCACGTCGTCCTCATCTACCGGTCCGCGGCGAGCCTCAAGACGCACGAAGGGTCGGGGACGCTCGACGAGGACTCGTACGTCATCCGTCAGCTACGGCAGCTCTCGACGGTCGGCAGCAGACGGCTCGAAGGGTCGAGCAGGAAGGCGCAGGAGACGCGCGAGCGCTTCGAGGGTGACGAGGAGGGCTACCGGCGGTTCGTCGAACGGGAGGCGAACAAGGCGCCGGAACGTCAGCGCCGGTTCGCGGAGCTGCTGCCGTACATCCTCGCGCCGCGCGTGCGGCTCACGGCGCGGGCGGTCGCCGACGACCACGCAGCGAAGGGCTACACCCACCCGGTGCACCCCGGACCCGCGGAGATCACCGACGCCGCCACCCGGCAGGTCCACGACATCGTCGCGATCTGGCTCCGGCGGATCTGACGTCGCCTGCGGACGCCCGATCGGGCAACACCCGTTCCCTTCCGAGCGTCCGGGCGGACGGGACCGCCGACGGGTCCCGTCCCAGGCTGGGACACACGACTCCCTGTGCCCGAAGGAGGGGACATGCCGACCTACCTGTCACCCGGCGTCTACGTCGAGGAGGTGGAGGCGGGCACCCGGCCCATCGAGGGGGTCGGGACGTCCGTCGCCGCGTTCGTCGGCCTGGCGGCGAAGGGACCGTTCAACACGCCGACGCTCGTCTCGAACTGGACCCAGTACGCCGAGACGTTCGGCGACTTCCTGCCGAACTCGTACCTCGCACACTCCGTGTACGGGTACTTCCTCAACGGCGGCTCGAACGCGTACATCGTGCGGATCGGCACCGACGGTGCCGCCGACGACGCGGACGCCCAGCCGCGGACCCGCACGTCGCCCAAGGCGCTGCCGGCGGTGCCGCAGGCGGTGCTCGGCGCGTACCGGGTGTCCGCCGCGGACAAGGCGCCGAAGACGAAGAAGCTGAGCGTCGAGGTCGCGGAGCCGGGCGGCGAGAACCCGCCCGACGACCACTTCAAGCTGGTGGTCCTGGTCGACGGCAAGGCGACCGAGACGTACGACAACGTCACGACGAAGCGTGGCGACGACAACGTCGCGACGAAGGTCAACACGCAGTCGAAGCTCATCACGATCGAGGAGCTCGCGAGCGGCAGCGCGCTCGTGAAGCCCGACAAGGGCGTCGCCGACCTGATCGAGCCGGAGCCCGAGCCCGAGCCGCCCGCGACCGGCGACCTGGGCGCGGACGACTACATCGGCGACGCGGCCGACCGCACGGGCTTCTCGGGCCTGGAGGCGATCGACGAGGTCACGATCGTCGCGGTGCCCGACCTGGTCGCGGCGCTGGAGCAGGGCGCGATCGACCTGGAGACGTTCCAGGCGGTCCAGCTCGCCGTGATCGCTCACTGCGAGCTCATGGGCGACCGCATGGCGATCCTCGACCCGCCGCCCGGGCTCGGCCCGCAGGCGATCAAGGACTGGCGCGTCGACACCGCCGGGTACGACTCGAAGTACGCGACGCTGTACTGGCCGTACATCAAGGTGTTCGACCCCGCGTCGGGCTCGAACAAGTTCGTGCCGCCGTCGGGCCACATGGCCGGCATCTGGGCGCGCAACGACGACACCCGCGGCGTGCACAAGGCGCCCGCGAACGAGGTCGTCCGCGGCGCGATCACGCTGCAGACGCAGATCACGCGCGCCGAGCACAACCTGCTCAACCCGGTGGGGATCAACGCGATCCGCACGTTCCCGGGCCGCGGGGTGCGCGTCTGGGGCGCCCGGACCCTGTCGTCCGACCCGGCCTGGCGGTACGTCAACGTGCGGCGGCTCTTCAACTACCTGGAGGAGTCGATCCTCATCGGCACCCAGTGGGTCGTGTTCGAGCCGAACGACGACGCCCTGTGGGCACGGATCCGTCGCACCATCGCGGCGTTCCTGGTCAACGAGTGGCGCAAGGGCGCCCTGTTCGGGCTCAGCCCCGAGGAGGCGTTCTTCGTCCAGTGCGACCGGGAGACCAACCCCGCCGAGGCGATCGACGCGGGTCAGGTCACCTGTCGCATCGGGGTCGCGCCGGTCAAGCCCGCCGAGTTCGTGATCTTCCAGCTGTCCCAGTTCTCCGGCGGCACGAGCCTCGTCGGCGAGTGACCGGTCCCCACGACCAGAAGGAAGGTGAACCATGGCGCTTCCCGACACCTTCGATCTCGCCACCGCGTACTCGTTCTCGGTGAAGATCGACGGCATCCAGGTCCCGCACGTGATGGAGGTCAGCGGCCTCAAGGCCGAGGTCGACAAGGTCACGTACCAGCAGCAGGCGTCGGACGGGAAGTTCGTCACGCGCCAGATGATGGGCCGGCAGAAGGCCGGTGAGTTCAAGGTCAAGCGCGGCCTGACGGACTCCACGACCGTGACCGACTGGCTCAAGGCGGTCTTCGAGGGCAAGCTCGCCGACGCCCGCAAGACGGCCGAGGTCGCGATCTACACGTCCGACAACCAGCTGCTCAAGCGGATGAACTTCCGCAACGTCTGGGTCAAGGACGTCGAGCTCGGCGGCACCCTCAAGGCCGGGTCGACCGAGCCGCTCTCCGAGACGTTCACGGTCTGCTGGGACGAGATGGAGTTCGCCTGATGCGACGCTCCCTGCCCGTCCAGCTGGACGAGCCCGAGGTCGACGAGGTGCCCACGGGCACACCGTCGGCCTCGGCCGTCCGGCGGGACGCGCTGCGCACCGAGTTCGACTTCCAGCTCCCGCGCGGGTACCTGGACGGCGACGGCGTGCTGCACCGGCACGGCACCATGCGGCTCGCGACGGCGCGTGACGAGCTGCTGCCGCTGTACGACGCGCGCGTGCAGGAGAACCCGGCCTACACGACGGTCGTGCTGCTGAGCCGCGTCATCACGTCGCTCGGCACCCTCGGCGCGGTCACGCAGAGCGTCGTCGAGAACATGTTCGCGTCCGACGTCGCGTTCCTGCAGGACCTGTACCGCCGCATCAACGCCGAGGGGCACACGCGCGCCGCCGTCACGTGCCCGTCGTGCCAGCACCGCTTCGACGTCGACATCTCCGGTGGGCGCCTGGGGGAATCGTGACGTACGCGCCGGCCCGCATCCGGGAGGAGGTCGCGTACGTCGCCTACCACTTCCACTGGTCCCACGACGAGATCCTCGACCTCGAGCACCCGCAGCGGCTGGCCTACGTCCAGGAGATCGCGGCGATCAACCGTCGCATGAGCGAGGAGCGCTGACGTGCGCTGGCCGTGGCAGCGGGACCGTCGCGTCCCGCCGGTCGCCGACCCCGGGGCGCGTCCGGCGGGGACCGGCGCGAGCGCGGTGTCGACGCCGCCCGGGTCCGGCGACGCGCCGACGAGCGCCCCGGCCGTCACCGCGCCCGTGGCGCGCGAGTCCACCGCCGGGTGGGCGTTCCTGCCGCCCCTGCAGCGCACGGTCGGGCCCGTCGAGCTGACCAGCCGCCCCATCGCCTTCCTCGCGGACCTGCCGACCCGCTCCGGGCCCCGGTTCACCGGTCCCATGACGCACGTCGTCGACCACCGCGCGCCCTCGGGGATCGTCGACGGCGACGGCGACCGGTCCGCCCCGCCGGTCCAGCGGTCGGCGGACGTCGACCTCACGGTCCTGCCGCCCGCCCCGCGTGCCGCTGCTCGTGTGCAGCGCCGCACGGGTGGCCTGGTGGCCCTCGACTCGGCGCCGGTGGGAACGCCACGACTGCGGGCCGTGCCCGTGGACCCACCGGCGCCGGACACGCCTGTCACCGCGCCGGACCTCGCTCCGGAACCCGTCGCCGTCCCCGCGCCGTCCGGCGACGGGTGGACGGCCGACGGCTGGGCCGCGCCGGACGCGCCCGACGGTGCCGCCGACGGGTCGTGGCGTGACGGTGGCGCGACGACCGTGCCGATCGGCTCCGTGACGCCACCCGCCCCGACCACGACGCCCGCCACGCCCGCGCGACCGGACGGGTCCGCCGCCGTGCAGCGCCGTGTCGGCCTCGGGGCGCCGATCAGCCGGTCGCCGCTCCCCGCGACGCCGCCCGACCTGCCGCTCGTGCAGCGGGAGGTCTCGTCCGAACGCGGGTCGGCTCGCGCGGACCGAGAGGGCGCGGCAGCGGTCGGACGGTCGGCCGAGACCGGCAGTGGTGGACCCGACGGCGGCGCGACCGTCGCACGGTCGGCCTCCGGCGACGCCCCGACGACGTCCTCTCCTCCCGGCGCCGGCGGCGCCGGGAGCCCGACGGCCTCTCCCCCGTCGGGATCGCCTGTCGCACCGCCGTCGACGCCCGCCACCGCGCCACCGTCGGCAGGTCCCGGCCCGGGCCCCGCGTCCGGCGACAGCGTCGTGCAGCGGTCGAGCGGCCCCGTCCCCGCGTCCGGCGACGGCGTCGTGCAGCGGTCGAGCACGGCCCCGGACGGCGGAGGCGACCCCGCCGGCGACGCGCCGGCCGTGCCCGTCGACCCGCCGTCCGCCGCGAGCGCACCCTCGCTCGACGTTGCGCGACGCGTGTCGCCGCCCTCCTCCGACCCCGGTGGCGCCCTCACGGCCGGCGGCGATCGGGTCTCTGCCGAGCCGGTCGGAGGCGGGACCGCCCCGAGCGACGGCGGCGGGAGCACGACGATGGGCGGCGCGGGCTCGTCGATCGGTGACGCCGGTACGGCGGCCGGTGACGTGGCCGCGGCGCCCGGCGAGACGCCCGGCGCCTCCGGCGTCGGCGCCACGACCTCCCCGGACGCGGCGTCGTCGTCCGGTGGCGGCGCACCCGCGACCGGTACCGGTCCGGACGCGCCGAGCGTCCAGCGGGTGGTGGGCGAACCGTCGGGCGCGCTCGGAGCGCTCGGCACCGACCCGTCGTCGCGCACGTCGGCGTCGACGTCCGACGCCCGGGGCACGGACGCACCGGCGCCCGTCGTGCCCGAGGGTCCCCGGCACCCGTCGACGGAGGCGCTGCCGGTCGCCCAGCGCCGGACCGACGCCTCAGCCGCCGGCTCGGGCGGCGCGACGTCCCGCGGTCCGGCACCCACGGCCGCGGCGACGCCCTCCCTCGCGGGCCGTCGTGACGAGGCGCCGAGCGGGCACGGCGGTGCCGCGACGTCCCCTGCGCCCTCCGCGAGCGTGCAGGCCCTGTCGTCGGCGTCCGCCCCCGCGGCCCCCTCCCCCGCGACCGACGCGTCCCCGGGACTCCCCGGCACCGCGGGCCCGGGCGGCGGGGAGTCCGCCGCCCGCCGAGCGGACCCGGCGAGCGAGCCCGACGCGTCCACGGCCGCGGCGTCCCGGGTCGACTCGGCGGATCCGGGCACGAGCACCGTCGACGTCACGGACTCCGCCCCCACGCTGGGCGGCACCGCACCCCTCACGGCGCTCGACGACGCGGACCGGGCGCCGGACGCGCCACGTCCCGGCGCGACCGCGCACGGTCCGGGTGCCGCCGTCGACCTCGCGGTCGTCACGCCGTCGACGTCCGTCCAGCGGTCGACGGGGACGACCTCCGAGCCCGCCGGGCCGACCGCGTCGCTCGCGCCCACACCCCCGGATGCCGCACCGCCCGCGCCCGGCCCGAGCAGCGCCGACCGTCCGAGCACCGCCGACGGGCCGACCGACGCCGCCACCGGACCGACGGGCCCGACCGGTCCGGGCCCCGGTCCGGGTCCGGGAGCGCCGTCGACCCCGACACGCACGCTGCACGTCGGTCCCCTGCTCGCGGGCGCACCAGTCGCCGTCCAGCTCACGGTCCGCCCGTCCCCGACGCTGCTCGCGGGCCGCCCCGCGGGCCGTCGAGCCGTGCCCGTCCAGCGCGCCGTCCTCGGCGCACCCGCACCCGCACCGGAGCGGGCGGCGGGCTCGACGGTGTCGGCCCCTGCGCTCGACCGTGCGCCCGGTGGCGCGTCGGCGGGTGCCGTCGTCGCGCGGCGTGCGGACGGCGCGTCGCACCCGGCGGACCCGGTCGCCGGGACGGGCTTCGCCGGGCCCGGGGCGGTCGCGTCGCCGCCCGCGGCGGCCACCGACCCGGACGACGCCGGCCCCTGGACGGCGGAGGGTGGTGCGTTCACGGTCCCGTCGGCGCCCGGCTCCCCTGCGCCCGGCTCCCCGGTGCCCGGCCCGCTCACGGTGCTCCAGCGCTCGACCGCCGCGACGTCGCGGTCCGGCCCCGTGGCGGACGCCGCAGCCGCGACCGCCCGGGGCGTGCGCGCGACCACCGACCGGCCCCCGGCACCCCTCTCCCCAGGCGGCGCCGGGGCGCCGGTCGGCCTGACGGTGGCCCGCACGACGACACCGGTCGGGGCCACAGCGGTCGGGGCCACAGCGGTCGGGACGACCCCGGTCGCGCCGGGCCGGGTCGGGACGCCCGACGGCGCCGACGCGGCGCCCGCGGAGCTCGCGGTGGTCCAGCGCCGCGCCGAGCGTGCGCCGACGGCGAGCACCACGGAGCCGCCGAGCACGCCGAGCACGCCGCCGACGGTCCAGCGCGCCGAGGACGCCGCCCCGCCGCCCCCGCCCCCGGCACCGGTCGTCGCGCCCGACGCGGCGAGCGCGGCACCGGAGTCGTCGGGGGCCTCGCCGTTCGCGGCGGCCACCCCGGCCGACCTGGACGAGCTGGCACGGCGCCTCATGACGCCGCTGATGCGCCGGGTCCGCGGGCAGCTCCTCGTGGACCGCGAGCGCCGCGGCACGCGGATCGACCGGTGAACGACGAGCAGGGCGTGACGACGACCGAGAGGAGGGACCCGTGCTGGAGGACACCGCGACAGCCGTCGGGCTGCAGTACTTCGTGACGGTCGACGGTCACAAGCTCGGCGCGTTCAGCTCGTGCGAGGGGCTCGGGCTGGAGGTCGTCGTGGAGAGCCGCGAGGAGGGCGGCTTCAACACGGGGGTCTGGCAGCTGCCGACGCGCGTGAAGTACCCGAACGTGAAGCTGACCCGGCCGCTCGGCAAGGAGACCGCGGACGTCATGGCGTGGCTCTCGACGGTCAGCCAGGGCCTGGTGGCGACGACGGCGAGCATCGAGGCGCGCACGACGGACGGCACGAAGGTCGTGCGCTGGACGCTGCAGGGCGTCGTGCCGATCCGGTGGACCGGGCCGTCGCTGACGCCGGACACGACGAAGGTCGTGACGGAGACGCTCGAGCTCGCGCACCACGGCTTCGGCAAGGGGTCGTGAGATGGGCTCGGCGACGGGGTTCAACGCGAGCGCGGCCTCCGCGGCACCGGCGGGCGCGTCGACGCTGACGCACGCGAAGCTCGACCTGCACGAGCCGTCGAAGGACGGTGCGCTGGACAAGCCGGGGCCGCTCATCGGGTCGGTCGCGTTCCAGTTCAACCCGAAGGAGCTGACGCTCCAGAAGTCGGCGAAGTGGACGCGCCCGACGACGAAGGGCAGCACGCGGTCGAGCCCGCCGCAGTACCAGGGGCCGCAGCCGTCGAAGCTGACGCTGGAGATGTTCCTCGACGAGTCGGTGTTCTTCGACCCGGGCAAGAAGCAGGACGGGTCCGTCGTGAAGACCGTCGAGCAGCTCTTCAAGTGCTGCGTACCGACGGACGCGTCGCACGGGCAGAAGAAGGACTCGCCGCCGTGGGTCAAGTTCTCGTGGGGCGGCCTGACGGGCTTCCTCGCGTACATCGAGCAGGTGCAGGTGAAGTACACGCTGTTCACGCCGGCGGGGCTGCCGGTGCGGGCGGTGTGCACGGTGACGTTGCAGGAGCTCGCGGGCGAGCCGCCGGGCACGAACCCGACGTCGGGCGGCCGGGTGCCGCACCGCGAGCACGTCGTGGTGCAGGGCGACACGCTGCCGGGGGTCGCGTACCAGGAGTACGGGGACGCGGCGCTGTGGCGCGCGGTCGCGGACGTGAACGGCATCGACGACCCGGCGCGGCTGCGCCCGGGCCGGCGGCTGCTGCTGCCGACGGCGGACGAGCTGCTGCGCACAGCGGCCCCGACCGCGCCGCGCACGCCGCTGACGACGCCGAGGCCGGGCGCACCCGCGGTCACGCCCGCGCCCCGCCGGGACAGGGAGGTGGCCGGTGCCGTTCGGTGAGGAGCACAGCGCGACGCTGCTGGTGTCGGTCGACGGAGCACCGCTGCCGGCGGACGTCGCGCCGCTGCTGGTGTCCGGGTACGTCGACAGCGCGCGCAGCGTGCCGGACCTGTTCGTGCTGCGGTTCTCCGACGAGCACGGGACGGTCCTCGCGAAGGGCGGCTTCACGATCGGCGCGAAGGTCGAGCTCCAGGTGCAGGCGAGCGGGCCGGGCGGCCCGAAGCCGCTGCTCAAGGGCGAGGTCACGGCGGTCGAGGCTGAGCTCGACCCGGAGGGCCTGTACACGACCGTGCGCGGCTACGACGTGTCGCACCGCCTCTTCCGGGGCCGCCGGATGGAGGCGTACCGGACGATGAAGCCGGGCGAGATCGTCCGCAAGGTCGCGCAGCGTGCGGGCCTGACGGTCGGGACGGTGTCGTCCGAGGGCGCCGTCATCGAGCACGCCGTGCAGGACGACGTCGACGACTGGACGTTCGTGTCGACGCTCGCCGACGAGCTCGGCTGGGTCGTGCGCGTCGTCGACGGCAAGCTGCACGCCGGTCCGCCCGCCGAGGCGACGGCCGCGCCCGCGACGAGCGGCGAGGCGCGCAAGGACCCGCTCGTGCTGGAGGCGGGCGTCAACCTGCAGTGGCTGCGGGCGACGGTCACCGCCGCAGGTCAGGTGCCGGACGTGCAGGTGCGCAGCTGGGACGTCAAGCAGAAGAAGGCGCTCGTGGGCACGGCGACCGCGTCGACCGTGAGCGCGCAGCTCGCCGACGCGGACCCCGTGAAGCTCGCGAAGAAGTTCGGCGGGCCGACCCTGGTCGAGCCGGCGTCGCGGCTCGGGACCCAGTCGGCGGTGACGGCGCGCGCCAAGGCGCTCGCGGACCGGATCGCGGGCGGGTTCGCCGAGCTCGAGGGTGCGGTGCACGGCAACCCGACGCTGCTCGCGGGAGGGTCGGTCGCGGTGCGCGGCATAGGGTCGCCGTTCGACGGCCAGTACGTGCTCACGTCGGTCCGGCACGACTTCGACGCCGAGCGCGGGTACGTCACGTCCTTCACGGTGGCAGGCGCATCGGAGCGGTCGCTGCTCGGCACCGTGCTCGGGTCGTCGGGCGGCGGGATCGGTGCGGCGGGCGGGCCGACGGGTCGCACGCCGACGCTCGGGGTGATGCCGGCGATCGTCACCGACGCGAAGGACCCGGAGTCGCTCAACCGCGTGCGGGTCAAGCTGCCCGTGCACTCCGACACGTACGAGTCGGGGTGGGCGCGCGTCGTGCAGCCGGGTGCAGGCGCGTCGCGCGGGACCGGCCTGCTGCCGGAGGTCGGCGACGAGGTGCTCGTCGCGTTCGCCGAGGGCGACCTCGCGCAGCCGTACGTCCTCGGCGGGCTCTACAACGGCAAGGACGCGCCCGACAAGGACCAGGTCGGCGGCACCGACGGCAAGATCCAGAAGCGCGTCTTCGTGTCCCGCACGGGGATGCGCGTCGAGCACCTGGAGAAGCCGGACGGCGAGGAGCTGACCATCTCCACGAACGCGGGCGCGCAGAAGGTGCGGCTCGTCCAGAAGCCGGACGCGGCGATCGAGATCATCTCGGAGGGTCCGGTCACGGTCACCGCGAAGAAGGCGGCGACGGTCACCGCGCAGAACGACGTGTCGGTGACGAGCAAGACCGGCGCGGTCACCGTCAAGGGTCTCGACGTGACGCTCGAGGGCTCGAAGTCCGTCATGGTCAAGGGGCCCAAGGTGACCATCGAGGGCACCGCGACCACCGACGTGAAGGGCGCCGTCGTCAAGGTCGCCGCGCAGGGCACCGCCGAGCTGTCGGCGTCCGGCATCACGACCGTCCGCGGCTCGCTCGTGAAGATCAACTGAGGGGGCGCGTCGTGGGCCAGGAGTTCATCGGTGCCGGGTGGGCGTTCCCCGTGCGCACCGACGCGACGGGCCGCATCGCGCTGTCCCGTGAGGGCCGCGAGATCGAGGAGAGCATCCGCCTGATCCTCGCGACGGCCCCCGGCGAGCGGCCCATGCGTCCCGAGTTCGGCTGCGCGGCGCACGACTACGTGTTCGCCCCGGCGGACGCGTCGACGGCGGGCGCGATCGCCGACGCCGTGCGCGTCGCGCTCGACCGGTGGGAGCCGCGGATCGACCTGCAGGACGTGCTCGTGCGCTACGACGAGGTCGACCGCGGCCTGCTCTACATCGACGTGCAGTACGCGCTGCGCGGCACGAACGACCCCCGCAACCTCGTCTTCCCCTTCTACACGATCCCCGACGAGCGCCCGGGCACCCCCGCGGGCACGGGCGCCGCCGGGCCGACGGGCGGAGGTGCCTGACGTGCTGCCCACCCCGAACCTCGACGACCGCCGGTTCCAGGACCTCGTCGACGACGCGAAGCGCATGGTGCAGCGGCGCTGCCCGGAGTGGACCGACCACAACGTGTCCGACCCGGGCGTGACGCTCATCGAGACGGTCGCGTTCATGGCGGACGAGCTGTTCTACCGGCTCAACCGCGTGCCCGACCGGCTGTACGTCGCGTTCCTCGACCTGCTGGGCGTCACGCTGCACCCGGCCGGCGCGGCGACCGTCGACGTGACGATGTGGCTGTCCGCGCCGCAGCCGGAGACGGTCGTCGTGCCCGAGGGCACCGAGTCCGCGACCCAGCGCGCCGAGGGCGAGGAGCCCGTCGTGTTCGCGACGACCGCCGAGCTGCGCATCCCCCCGCGGTCGCTCACGCACGTGCTGACCCAGCGCCCCGGCGGCGAGCCCGTCCCGCACGACGAGCAGCTGTCGTTCCGCGAGCCGTTCCCCGTGTTCGCCGACGTCCCGCAGCTCGACGACGTGCTGCTGCTCGGCCTCGACGACGCGGCCCCGTCGTGCGTCGTCGTCCTGCGCTTCGACTCCGACGTGCAGGGCGTGGGCGTCGACCCCCGGCACCCGCCGATCGTCTGGGAGGCGTGGGACGGGCGCGCGTGGGTGTCGTGCGACGTGGACAGCGACGGCACGGGCGGCCTCAACCGTCCCGGCGACGTCGTGCTGCACGTCCCGCCGACCCACACCGCGCACGTGCTCGCCGACCGCCGCGCGGGCTGGCTGCGCTGCCGGGTCGTCCCGCCCGACACCGACTACACGGGCTACTCCGCGTCGCCGACGGTGCGTGAGGCGAGCGCGTTCACGATCGGCGGGACCGTCGCGGCCGTGCACGCGGCGACCGTCGAGGACGAGGTCGTCGGGCTGTCCGAGGGGACGTACGCGCAGGTCTTCCCGCTCGAGCACGGGCCCGTCGTCGCGGGCCCGCCCCTGACCCTGGAGGTCGCCGCCGGGCCCGGCTGGGACACGTGGACCGAGGTCACGTCGTTCGCGGGGCACGGGCCCGACGACCAGGTGTTCCTCGTCGACCGCGCCGCCGGCGCGCTGCACCTCGCCCCCGCCGTCCGGGAGGCCGACGGCACCCTCCGCGCGTACGGCGCCGTCCCGCCGAAGGGCGCCCCGATGCGCCTGCCCCGCTACCGCACCGGTGGCGGGCCCGACGGGAACGTCGCGCCCGGGACCATCCAGGTGCTGCGCGGTGCCGTGCCGTTCGTCGACCGTGTGTCCAACCGTCGCGCCGCCGTCGGCGGGGTCGCCGCGGAGACCGTCGACGAGGCGAAGGAGCGCGGGCCGCTCGCGCTGCGCGTCCGCGACCGGGCCGTCACGACCGAGGACTACGAGGAGATCGCCCGCGACGCGACCACCGGCGTCGCCCGCGTCCGGGCCGTGGCCGCGGGCGACGGTGCCGACGCCGGGGCGGTGCGCGTGCTCGTCGTGCCGACCGCCGTCCCCGACGCCGCCGGGATGCTGCGGTTCGAGGACCTCGTCCCGCCCGCGGAGACGCTCGCCGCGATCGCCGACCACCTCGACGACCGCCGGCCCGTCGGCGCGCGCGTGCTCGTCGAGCCGCCGTTCTACCAGGGCGTCACCGTCGTCGCGCGCCTGTCCCCCCGCCCCCGGGCCGACGTGGCGCTCCTCGCAACCGAGGCCGAGCGTGCGCTCTACCGGTACTTCGACCCGCTCACCGGCGGGCCCGACGGCGACGGCTGGCCGTTCGGCCGGCCCGTCCAGGCCGGCGAGGTCTACGCCGTCCTGCAACGGCTGTCCGGCACCGAGCTCGTCGAGGACGTCAAGCTGTTCGCCGCCGACCCCATCACGGGCCGACGCGGCGAGGCCGTCCAGCGCATCGACCTCGACAAGCACGCGCTCGTCTTCTCCTTCCGGCACCAGGTGAGGGTGGCGAAGCACTGATGCCCGACGTGCGCGGCCGGCGCGGCATGGTCGACGGGCTCACGACGCCCGTCCCCCTCGGCACCCGCCTGCCCGCCGTGCTGCAGGAGGACGAGTTCCTGCTGCGGTTCGTCGCCGCGATCGACGACACCTTCGCGCCCGTCCACCTCACGCTCGACGCGCTCGCCGCCTACGTCGACCCGTACCTCGCGCCCGCCGACTTCCTGGAGTGGCTGTGCGCCTGGGTCGGCATCGAGCCCGACCAGACGTGGAGCGTCGAGCGGCGACGCGAGGTCGTCGCGCACGCGTCCGCCGTGCACCGCTGGCGCGGCACCGCACGGGGCGTCGCCGAGGCCGTGCGGCTCGTCGTCGACGGCGACGTCGAGGTGACGGACACCGGCGCCGCCGGCTGGTCCGCGACCCCGGGCGGCCCCGTGCCCGGCGAGCCCGTGCCCGGCCTGCTCGTCCGTGTCCGCGCGAGCGGTCCCGTCGACCGGCGGCGCGTCGAGCGAGTCGTCGGCGCCGTCACCGCCGCGCACGTGCCCTTCACGCTCGACCTGGAGGAGGAGACCTCATGATCGTGTGCCCGTCGTGCGGCAGCCGGAACGAGGACGACGAGCAGTTCTGCGGCGAGTGCGGCAACTACCTCGACTGGGACGAGGTCCAGGTCGTCGAGGAGCCGGCCGCCGTCGCGGCCCCCGCACCCGCCGCGTCGTCGGTCGCCGGAACCGCACCGGCCCCCGCGCCCGCTCCCCTCGCCGAGCCGGCGCCCGCGGACCCCGGTCCACGCGTCGAGCGGGCACCCGACGCCGGCCCGAGCACGCGCGAGGTGCCGTCGCCGCGCACCACGGCACGCCACCAGACCGCGACCGACGGACTCCCGCCGGCACCGAGCACCGCGTCGGTACCTGCCGCGAGCGACGACGCATCCGACCCGGCCGTCGCCGCAGCCGCCGCCCCCGACACCGAGCAGGACGTCGCCGAGCGCGCCGCTGCCGCCGAGCGCGACGCCGAGGCACGGGCCGCGGCCGAGCGCGCCGCAGCCGACCAGGCCGCGGCCGAACGCGCGACCGCCGAACGCCGCGCCGCGGAGCGGGAGGCCGCGGACCGCGCGGCCGCCGAGAAGGCCGCCGCGCAGAAGGCCGCCCGCGACGAGGAGGCCGCCCGTCAGGCCGCCGCCGACGCCGCCGCCGCGCAGCAGGCCGCCGAGGCGCGCGCCGCCGCGGACAAGGCCGCGGCGGAGAAGGCCGCCGCCGAGCGCGAGGCCGAGATCAAGGCCGCCGAGGAGAAGGCCGCGCAGGAGCGTGCCGCGCGGACCGCCGCGGCGGCCGCCCTCGTCGCACCCCCGCCCCCGGCCCGCCCGGCCGCTCCCGTCGCCGCCCAGCAGCCGGCGGCCGTCAGGCCGGGGACGCCGCAGGCGCCGCGCAAGCCCCGCCCCGCCCCGAAGGCCGACGACGCCCCGCCCGCGCCGGGCGACCTCGTCTGCGGCCACTGCGGCGCGGGCAACGCGCCCACCCGCAAGTTCTGCCGCCGCTGCGGCACGAGCCTCGCCGACGCGCCCGTCGCGCAGCGCCGGTCGTGGTGGAGCCGGCTGTGGCGCCCCGACCCGAAGGCCGCACGCGCCGCCGGCTACCGGCCCCCGCGCCGGCGACGGTTCCCGACGCGGCCCGTCGTCGCGATCGTCGTCATCGGCGCGATCGTCGCCGCCGTGCTCGCGTTCCGCCCCGAGATCGACCGGGCCCGCATCTCGCTGCTCGACCGGTTCCAGGGGAACACCGCGGTGAACCCCACCCAGATCGCCGCGTCGAGCGAGCTCCCCGAGCGGCCCGCCGCGCAGATCCGCGACGGTGCGACGAACCTCGCGTGGTCGCCCGCGGTACCCGGCGACGGCGTCGGGCAGTTCGTCGACATGGCGTTCGCGCAGCCGTTCCGGCTGACCCGCGTGCTCGTCATCCCCGGGGCGTCGGACGTCGAGAAGGACTTCCTCGAGGGGTCGAGCCCGCGCGTCCTCACGCTCACGGCGACCACGTCGGCCGGCACGCAGCAGACCGTCGACCTGCCGCTCGCCGACCGTGTCGGCCTGCAGTCCGTCGCGACCTCGATCGACGACGTCGTGGCGGTCCGACTGACGATCAGCTCCACGTACCGCGCGACGCCCGAGACCCACGTGGCGATCGCGGAGGTGGAGTTCCGCGGGCGGTCGTGACCGCCGGACCGGTCGGCCCCACGGGGCCGCGCAGGGGCGTCGGGACGACGCCGACCGCCACGGCGGCGGGCTCGTCGCCCACGGCCACCCCGAGCGTGTCGAGCATCGCGCGGTAGCCCTGCGTCGCCCGGTGCGCGGCGGCCGCGTCGCCCGCCGCGGTGAACGCCGTGACGAGGAGCCGCCACGCGTGGTCGCGGCACTCGTCGAGCCGGATGGCCCGCGTCGCGGCGGCGACGGCACGGTCGAACCGCCCGTGATCGACCTCGAGCTCGGCGAGCTCCACCGCCGCGTCGGCCGCCGTCAGACGCAGCCGCTCGCGCTCCCCCACGACCCACTCGGCGGGACCGTCCTCCGGCAGCAGGTCGCCCGTGTACAGGTCGACGGCCCGCCCGAGCTCGTGGCGCGCCCCGGCGTGGTCACCCACCGCGCGTCGGCGACGCCCCTCGCGCACCGCGCGGTCGAGCTGCGCCACGTCGCTCGTCGACCCGGGCCGCAGCACGAGCGTGTACGTCTCGCCGTCCCGCACGAGCAGTCGGCTGCTGCGCGTCGGCACGCCCGGCTCGAGCGCACGCCGCACGGCCGACAGGCTCACGTGCAGGTTGTGCAGCGCCGCCCGGGGGTCGAGGTCGCCCCACAGCGCCTCCGCGAGCTGCTCGCGGTGCACGGGCCGCCCCGCGTGCAGCGCGAGCACCCGCAGCGCGGCGCGGGCGCGCGGGCGCACGCCCGACAGGTCGGCGTCGACGCCGTCGACGCGCAGCCGGAACTCGCCGAGGCAGCGCACGTCGAGCAGCGGCACGCCACCCCAGACCGGGTCGTCGACGGCCCGCGGACGCGTGCCGGGTGTGCCGGGGCTCGTCGCGTCGAGCACGGCCCACGGGCGCACGTCGACGCCGTGGTCCTCGGCCGTCGCGACCGCGAACGCCCGCAGCTCCGCGCCCCCGTCGGGATCGGTCGCGGCCAGCGCCGCGTACGCGTACGCGAGCGCGCCCGGCGACCCCGCGGTGCGCGCGACGGCCTCGGCGGTCCGCGCGTCCTCGCGCGCCTCGGGGAGCTGCTGCGCGGCCGAGGCGAGCGCCCGGCACGCCGTCATCCACGCCGCCGGGACCGCCGCGTCGAGATCGCGCCACCGCCGGTCGAGGTCGTCCCACACGTCCGTCTCGGCGGACCCCGCGGTCATCGCCGCGAGCGCCGCCCACGTCAGCACGAGCGCGGCCCCCCACGGGTCGCCGGACCGCTCGGCGCGCGCCGCGATCGCCGCCGCCTCCGCGCGGGCCGTGCGGGTGCCGTCGGCGCCGACCACCAGACCGTGCGCGAGCCGCGCCAGCCACGGCAGGCCGTGCGCCCGCGCGGCCGTGTGCACCCGGTCGAGCGTCGTGAGCGTCCGGCCCGGCGACCCGACCGTGAGCACGGCGTCCGCGAGCGCGGCACCCAGCGCGAGCGCGGGCGGCGCGTCGGGGTCGGCGGCGGCGCGGCGCAGCGCGTCCCGGCCGGACCGCTGCGCCCCCGCGAGCACCAGGCACAGGCCCTCCGCGAGCGCACGGTCCGCGCCCGTGAGCGCGGCGGCCGACCGCGCGCCCGCGAACGGGTCCCGGTGCGTCGCGGCACGGACGACCGACGCCCACGTGCGCAGGGCCGTGGACGTCCAGTCGGTGTCGTACCCGCGCGGTGGTGGCGTCGCCGGCGGCTCGTCGCGGCGGGCGACGAGCACCGCCCGCTCGCGCCACGCGCGCGTCGCCGCCGGGCCCAGGTGCTCGGCGTGCGCGGCGCGCAGGTGCCGGCGCAGCACACGTGGCAGGCGGTACCGGACGCCGTCGTCGGTCCGCGCGAGCGACCACCGGCGGTCCAGGGCCCGCAGCACGCCGGCAGCGCCGTCGGCGGTCGGGGTCTCGCCCCCGACGAGGTCCGCGACGCGGCGCGCGGTCAGGTCGTCGAACGCCGAGCCCCAGTGCAGGACGTCGAGCTGGCCGCGGTCGAGCGGCGCGAGCACCTCGTCGACCAGGTAGTCGCGCACGTACCCGGTGTCGGTGGGGAGGCCGCGCACCGCGCGGCGGCGGTCCGCCGGGAGCAGGCCCGACGTCGACCGGTGGAACAGGTGGACGGCGGCCGCCCAGCCCTCGGTCTCGTCCGTCAGCAGCTCCACGTCGTCGAGCGCGAGCGGGTGCCCGTACACCTCGCGGAACAGCCGGTCGACCTCCCAGACGCGCAGGCGCAGGTCGTCCGCGTCGAGCACCGTCGGCGGCGGGAACTCCGACCGGGCGAGGCTGAACGCGGGCCGCCGCACCGTCCCGAGCAGCACGTGCACGTCGGGCGTCGACGACAGCAGCAGCCGTTCCAGGTCGTCCTCCACCCGGCCGACGAGCAGCTCGTGCGCGTCGTCGAGGACCAGGAGCGTCGGCGCGCCGCGCGCGAGGACCGTCCGCCCGACCTCGTCGGGCGCGAGCACCTCGGTGCGCGCCCCGGACCGCACCGCGACCCCCGCGGGCGTGCAGCGCCCCCACACCACCGGCAGCCGGCTCGACCGCGCCCACTGCCGCATCACGGTCGTCTTGCCGGAGCCGCGCGGGCCCACGACGAGACCGCACCGCGTGGTCAGGACGTCGTCCAGCCGGTGCATCAGCGCACGCCTGACCACGCCTCGCCCGGCGGCAGGGACGCACGCGTCCAGCGCCGGGACGGCGACGGCATCGCGCCCTCGCGACATCGAGCCCCCCGGACCCCCTTGGGTGCCGGGCAGCCCCCGTCGCCGGCACCTCTCCGGCGATCCTCGCAAAGTCATCAGCCCGATAACAGGGCGATACCGGGCGAAATACTGCGATACGGGATGGGCACTCCCCGTCGCCCGGTGCGGCGCGTCAGACCTCGGGCGCGACCAGGTCGGCGAGGAGCACGGCGACACGTCGCTGCTCGAGCGTCGGGCGGGCGATCCGGGTCGACGCCGTGATCAGGAAGCACCCCGCGGTCGACTCGCGCGTCCGCACCTCGAGCGTGATCGTGTCGTCGGTCGGCAGCCCGTGCCGCTCCACGTCGAAGGGACGCCCGTCGCGGGTGACGGTGCCGTCGTGCCGCAGGGTGGTCGCGGACGGCGGGAGGGGCTCCGAGCGCGCCCGGAACCGGCAGCCGTCCGCACCGAGCAGGTCCGTCATCCGGTGCGCGACGTCGTCGAGGAGCGCCGCGGTCGGCCCGGACCGGAGCGCGGCCACGTCCGTGACGGTGAGGACGCCGTCGAGGTAGCCCGCGCGTCGACTCGCCCGCGCCTCCTGCCGTCGGCCCCACAGCGCCAGCTCCGAGACGGCGACCCCGACGACGAGCAGCAGGATCGCCACCGTGACGTCCTCGGCCGACGTGATCGCCAGGCTGGTGTACGGCTCCGTCAGGAAGTAGTCGAACCACAGACCCGCGGAGAGGGCGGCCCCGACCCCCGCGGCGCGGGAACCCGTCGCGGCTGCTGCGACCACGACGAGGACGAGCACGAGGACGGCCGTGCTCGGCGCGACCTGCTCGCGCAGCGCCCCCATGGCCGCCGCCGCGACGAGCGGTGCCGTCACCGCGTACGCGAAGACCACCCAGCGGTGCGACTCGATCACGGCCCAAGTCATCGTCTGTCAGCCTCCCGTCTCGAGCGCGACACCGACGCGCCCGGCCGACTCGTCGGTGCGCGCATGTGTCGTCGAGGCCAGCATCCGCGCGACGCCGGACGGCGGTGCTCGCCCTGACGGCTTCCGTACGACCGCCACCGGGATCCTGACGCTCCCCTGCCGCCCCGGCGCGCGGGCCGGCGCGACCCGACGTAGCGTGACGCGTCCCCGACGCACACGGAGCGTGGTCCCGATCGTGACCGGTCCCCATCACCACGACGTTCTCGTGATCGGCGGCGGCAACGCCGGCCTCTCGCTCGCGGCGAAGCTCCGCCGCGACGGCTGCCGCGACGTCGCTGTCGTCGAGCCG
The DNA here is from genome assembly GCF_028583725.1 of Cellulomonas fimi. NCBI lineage: Bacteria > Bacillati > Actinomycetota > Actinomycetes > Micrococcales > Cellulomonadaceae > Cellulomonas > Cellulomonas fimi. The sequence continues at coordinate 4,315,121 of NZ_CP110680.1, forward strand.
AAGGACGTCCACGAGTACCGCCCGCTGCTGTCCTACGTCGCCGGCGGCATGGCGACGCTCGACGACCTGCGACGACCGCAGACCGACGCGATGCCGCCCGGGGTGCGGTGGTACCGGGACGCGGTCACGGCGGTCGACCCGGCGCGGTCGGCGGTCCGCCTCGCGAGCGGCGGCGAGCTCACGTACACCGACCTCGCGGTGTGCCCCGGCTCGCAGGTGGACTGGGACGCGATCCCGGGCGCGCAGGACGCCGTGCGCACCGGGTCCGCGTCGACCAGCTACCTGCCCGAGCACGCGCCCGCGGCCTGGGAGCTGCTGTCGTCGCTCACGTCGGGGACGGCGGTGTTCGCGATCTCCGACCGCCACGTCCCGTGCGCCCCGGTGGGCCTCAAGCCGCTGTTCCTGGCCGCCGACCACTGGCGCCGGGCGGGGGTCCTCGACGGGATCCGGGTCGAGCTGCTGCTCGAGGGCGACCGGCTGGTCGACCTCCCGGAGTCCGACCGTGAGCTGCGGGCGGCAGCGGCCGGGTACGGCGTGCACGTCCGGACGTCGACCGCGGTCGAGCACGTCGACGGGACCGCCCGACGTCTCCGGCTCCGGACCCCGGGCGGCACCGACGACCTCGCGTACGACGCCCTTTTCCTCGCGCCGCCGCACCGCGCGCCGCAGTGGCTGGCGTCGAGCGGGCTGACCTCGTCGAGCAGCGACGGGTTCCTCGCGGTCGACCCGCGGACGCTGCAGCACCCCGACCACTCGACCGTCTGGGGTCTGGGCGACGCGGCCGAGGTCGACGCCCTCCCCTCGGGCGGTGCGCTGCGCAAGCAGGTCCCGGTCGTCGCGCACAACATCGCCGCCCGGCGGACGGGCGCGACCATGCGGCACTACGACGGGTACTCGGTCGCTCCCGTGACGACGTCCCGCGGCCGGCTGCTGCTCGCGGAGTTCGACCGTCGGCGCCGCCCCGAGCCGACCGTCCGCGTGCCCGACCTGGCGCGGCCCCGCCGCAGCCTCCTGATCTTCGACCGGTACCTCGAACCGCCGATCTACTGGCGGCGGCTGCTGCGCGGCAAGGTGTCCTGAGCGACGCGGACGCCGCTCCCGACCGGTGTGACCGGGGCCCGCGTCATGCGCCCGCCGGGACGGGTGCGGCTAGCCGCGCACCGGCTCCGGCCGGGCGACGACGGCGGGGTCCGGGGCGTCGTCGTGCCACCGGAAGCGGCTCACGACCGGAGGGGCGGCGGGCACGCGCGACAGCGCGACGAACGCCGCGGAACCGAGCGCCCCACCCACGACGTTGAAGACCAGGTCGTGCACGTCGGCGACGTGACCCCCGCCCAGCAGGTGCGCGGTGACGGCCTGCGTGACCTCGATCGCCAGGCTGACGACGGCCGCCACACCCACCGCCCGCCACCACGACACCCGGACCACCAGCAGCGGCACCAGGAGACCGAGCGGCACGAGCAGGAGCACGTTCATGACCGCGTCGGCGACCTCGTACGGCGTCCACGGCACGACGACGACGCTGCCGGTCCAGGGCGCGCTGCTCACCGGCTTGTCGAGGTAGATCGGGAAGACCGTGTTCGCGACGACCCCGGCGGCGTAGACGCACAGCACGACCGCGACGGCGGCACGCGGTACCGAGAGCCGTCCGCGGCGGGCCAGTGACCGCAGCAGCACCGCGAGGACTGCCGCGGCGAGGGGGACGACGACCGGGAGGACGGGGACCTGACGAAACACGCGTGACCTGTTCTGTACGACGACGCTCCGGCACGTCGACGAGGCCGACGGCACGGCGCCACAGTGCCAGCCGGCGCGTCGCAGGTCATCCGCCCGTGGTCGGACCTGGGTCGGGTGCGGGTCGGGTGCGGGTCGGTCGTGAGCCCGCCGCGAGCGCGTCGGGGAGAGGGGCGGGGTGCCGGTGGCGTGCCGAGAGGGGGGTGGCACGCCACCGGCGCTCGGGCGGCCCGCGGTTGACGCGACCGTCGGCCCACCCGCCCGGACCCGGCGGACGCGCCGTCGGGCCCGTCTGCGAATCTAGCGATCCGGACATCTCCTGCCCAGGGTGCGGGCGAGGGTGCGCGGCGGGAGGGGAGTCAGCCGTGGGTCGCGCGGGCGGCGGCCGCCGCGGCGCGCTCGGTCAGCAGCCGGCGCTCGCGCGGTGTCGGGGCGATCGTCGCGGCGTGCTCGAGCTCCTCGGCGGCCTCGTCGTGCCGGCCGAGCCGCGCCAGGACGTCGGCGCGCACCGCGCCGAGCAGGTGGTAGCGCGCGAGGCGGGGGTCGTCGCGGATCGCGTCGACGGCCGCGAGCGCCGCCTCCGGGCCGTCGGCGTGCAGCACCGCGACGGCCCGGTTGAGGTCGACGACGGGCGACGGTGCGAGCTGCGCGAGCGCGTCGTAGAGCGCGACGACCGCCTCCCAGTCGGTGTCCTCGAACCGGGCGGCCCGGCTGTGGCACGCCGCGATCGCCGCCTGGAGCGTGTAGGGCCCGAGCGGGCGACCGAGCGTCGTCGCGCGGTCCAGCGCGGCGAGCCCGTGCATGACGAGCGTGCGGTCCCAGCGGCCGCGGTCTTGGTCGGCGAGCAGCACCGGCTCACCCGCCGCGTCGGTGCGCGCGTCGAACCGCGACGCCTGCAGCTCCATGAGCGCGACGAGCCCGTGCACCTCGGGCTCGCGCGGCATGAGCCCGCTCAGCGCGCGCCCGAGCCGCATCGCCTCGGCGGCCAGGTCGCGCCGCACCCACGCGTCGCCGCTGGTCGCCGCGTGCCCCTCGGTGAAGACGAGGTAGACGACCTCCAGCACCGACGCGAGCCGCGCGGGCAGCTCGTCCGCCTGCGGCACCTCGAACGGCACCCGCGCCTCGGCGAGCGTCCGCTTGGCGCGCGAGATCCGCTGCCCGATCGTCGGCGACGGGACGAGGAACGCGCGCGCGACCTCGTCGGTCGTCAGCCCGCAGAACAGCCGCAACGTGAGCGCGACCCGCGACTCGCGCGGGAGGACCGGGTGGCACGTGAGGAACACGAGCGCCAGCAGGTCGTCGTCGACGGGCCGGTCGACGACCGCGTCGGCGGCGGGCTCGTGCCGCCCGTCCGCCGCCGCCAGCGCGTACTTCGCGTCGCGCGTCTGCTCGCGCCGGATGACGTCGACCGCGCGGCGCCGGGCCGTCGTCATGAGCCACGCGCCCGGCCGGTCCGGGACGCCGTCGCGCGGCCACTGCTCGAGCGCCTGCACGAACGCGTCCTGCGCGAGCTCCTCCGCGAGCCCGACGTCCCGGACCAGCCGGGTGAGCGAGGCGACGAGCCGCGGCGACTCGATGCGCCAGACGGCCTCGACCGTGCGTCGCGGGTCGGTCATCGTCGCGTCCCGTCGCCTCGCCGCGTCCCGTCAGCCGTGCTGCGCCTTGATCTGCTCGGCGAGCTTCTCCTCCGCCGCCGCGACCTCGGGCGTGTACGCGTCGCCGAAGTCCTCGATCGACGCGATCGGCCGGATCTCCAGGACCGCGCGCGGGCCGGAGGCGTTCGCCGGGCAGCGCTTGGCCCACTCGACGGCCTCCTCCAGCGAGGACACCTCCCAGATCCAGTAGCCCGCGACGATCTCCTTCGCCTCGACGAACGGGCCGTCGACGACCGACGTCGTCCCGCCCTCGAACACGACGCGCGCCCCGCGCGCGCTCGGCAGCAGACCCTCGCCGCCGAGCATGATCCCCGCCTGGACCAGCTCCTCGTTGTAGCGGCCCATCTGCTCGAACATCTCGGTGGTCGGCTCGATCTTGTCCTCGTCGGCGCCCGCACCCTCGATCATCACCAGGACCTTCATGACCGTTCTCCTCCTCGTGGTGGTCCGTCCCGACGCTAGTGCCGGACCGGCTCTCACTCCCCTCGTCGAACGGTCCGCGCGTCCTTCGACACGACGTCCCGACGAGTTCTCCGTCGACCGTTCGTGGTCCGAGGGCGCGCCGGCGAGTCAGCGGTCGTCTTCCTCGCCAACGACACGACCAGTCCCACCTCGGGCGTCGCGCCCAGCAGGTGTTTGACCCGCAGGCGCTCTCACTCGGGGAACCCACCTGGTGGTGGAACCCGCTGAGCCACGTCACCGACGAGGTCCGCGCCGCCGGCCTGGCCGAGCACTTCGCCACAGGGTCACGCGACCCCGGCGCGCGCACCGATGCCTACTTCGACCCCGCCGGGCAGGACCTGCTCGCGGGCCTGCTGCTCGCGGCCGCTCTCGACGGACGCCCGATCACCGACGTCTACACCTGCCTGACCCGCCCGACTGACGAGACCGCGGTCGACGTCCTGCGCGAGCGCGGCTTCCCGCGCACCGCCGACCAGGTCGCTGGCGTCGTCGCCGCCCCGGAGAAGCAGCGGGGCGGCATCTACGGCACTGCCCGGCAGATTGCCTCCTGCCTGACCAACCGGCAGGTCGCCGCATGGGTCACCCCGCCGGGCCAGGCCCACCGGCGGCCGCCGTTCGACCCGCACGAGTTCGTCCGCGCAGACGGCGGCACCCTCTACTCGCTGTCCAAGGAAGGCCGCGGCACCGCCGGCCCGCTCGTCACCGCGCTCACCGTGGCAGTGGTCGAGGCCGCCGAGGAGCTCGCCGCACGCTCGCCCGGCGGGCGGCTCACGACGCCGCTGCTCGGCGTGCTCGACGAGGCCGCCAACGTCTGCCGGTGGCGCGAGCTGCCCAACCTCTACAGCCACTACGGCTCCCGCGGCATCGTCCTCATGGCCATCCTGCAGTCCTGGTCGCAAGGCGTGGAAGTCTGGGGCGAGCACGGCATGAAGAAGCTGTGGTCCGCCGCCAACGTCAAGGTCTACGGCGGCGGCGTCAGCGACGCACACTTCCTCGCCGACCTCTCACGCATCATCGGCGACTACGACCGGCTGGCCTCCTCGACCTCCAGCGGGCGCGGGCAGCGCACCATCTCCCAGCAGCTGCACCGCGAACGGATCCTCGACGTCGCCGACCTCGCCGCCATGCCCAAGGGCCGCGCCGTCGTCCTCGCCTCCGGCTCCCGCCCGACCCTCATTCGCACCCAGCCCTGGATGACCGGCCCGCACGCGGCCGCGGTGCGGGCCTCGATCGCCGCGCACGACCCTCAGGCCGCCAACACCATCGACGAGGCACAAGCCGAGCTCGGCACCGCCGCGTCAGGTGAGGCCGGGGAGACGTCGTGACCGACTGGGGCACTGACGACGAGCAGGACGGCATCGAGGCCGAACCGATCGACGTCGACGACGAGGTCGCACGCGTCGACATCGCCGCGCCGGCCGGAGCGAGCCTTTACTACGGCTCGGTGGATGAGTTCGTGCGCGAGTACCTGCGCCACGTCTACCGGCGCCGCATCGACGGTCGCCACCGGGTCTGGGCAAGGGAGTGGTGGCGCTACGACGAAGCGCTCATCCGTCTCGAGGCGCTCTGGCGGGCCTGGGAGCATCTGCGTCTGGACCCGAGCATGGGTATGAGTGTGTGGTGGCGCGACCATGCCGACCACCACATGGCCATCCTGATGGACCCCGACGGCCCGTTCGCCGGCGCCATCGACGGCGAGACGAACACCTGCAAGCGAGGCGAACCGCTGCCCTACATCCCCCCTCCGGAAGGCATGTTCCCGAACGTGCGATAGCCGCTGCAGGCACCCAGCGTCTTAGTCGCCGACCGCTGGTCAGAATGTCGAACGGCTTCACAAGCCGTCGAGGACGACACCGACGGTGATGAGTATCGCGGCGAACAGCGCGATCACGAGGTCAAGCCAGGAAGGTTGGAGCAGCCACGGGAGTGGCGCATCGCGGTCTTTCCACGCCTTCTTCTGCATCGGGAGCAGGAGGAAGCGCAGCCACTGGGTTATCCCTACGCAGACCACAAGAGAGGCTGCACTGAAGGCCACATCAATGAAGACGTCCGAACCGCTGGCGATGCTCGCGACGAGCCCGATCAGGAAGAGCACGAACCCCGCGATGGAGCCGAGTGTTGTACCGATTAGCAAGAGGCGCCTGAGACGCGCAAAGTCGGGCGGTGACGCTTCCAGTGTTCGCGCGATCTCCTGCTCCGCTAGCCGACGAGACTCGGACCTCGAGCGACCGGCGCGCGTCAGTAGTGCGACGTACTCGGTGTAGATCAGGCGCATGTACCGGACGCCTTCCAGACGGCAGCTCCGCTCATGAGGGTGTAGTTGAACCAGGGGGCGCCGATCCCGACCCAGTCGCTGAGCTTCCCAGCTGTCGAGTACCACGATCCCGAGCGGGCGATCGTCGCACCTGTCGCTGAGGCCCGCGCCGACCTGGACGCGAGACCGAGCACGCGCGCCCCGGCCCCCAGCCCTGGAAGGGCCGCAGCAGCCGAGGTGATCGCGGCGACCATGTCGCCCTCCTTATAGCTCTGGTAGGCGCCGTAGCCGCCTCCGACGGTTGATGCCACGGCGAGGCTGGCGCCGACCCCCCCAGTCGCGAGGATCGTCACTGCGCTAGCTGTACTGACCAAGACCGTTGTTGACGTAGCGAGAGACCTCCGGGTCGAGTTGGAGCTGTCTAGGAACCGACTCGGACCACGGAGGTCTCTCGTGTCTCACGCTAATGCCCGGCTGACACCTGCCGGCAGGTTCGTGATGGTCCAGCGCATCGCGGCTGGCCGCCCGGTCGCCCACGTCGCCGCCGAGATGGGCGTCTCGCGCACGACCGCGTGGCGGTGGTGGCGCCGATTTCGGATCGAGGGCCGCGCAGGCCTGGTGGACCGGCCGAGCTGCGCACGCACCCATCCGCGTCGCACGCCCGCATGCGTGGAGACCCGGGTGCGGATCGCTCGGATGCTCTCGCGGCGAGGGCCGGTCTGGATCGGCTATCACCTGGGTCTTCCCGCCTCCACGGTCGGGCGCGTCCTGGCCCGTCACGGCGCACCCCTGCTGCGCGAGTGCGACCCCCTGACCGGCCTGCCGATTCGTGCCTCGCGGCGCTCACCGCACCGCTACGAGCACGCCTATCCCGGCTCGCTGGTCCACATCGACGTCAAGAAGCTCGGGCGCATCCCGGACGGCGGCGGGCATCGGGCACTGGGCCGAGCCGACGGTCGACGAGACCGCCGCCGCGGGGTCGGCTACGACTACATCCACACCGCGATCGACGACCACTCCCGGCTGGCCTACGCCGAGATCCACAACGACGAGAAAGGCACGACCTGCGCAGGGTTCCTGACCCGTGCAGCGGCGTTCTACGCCTCTCACGGCATCACGGTCGAGCGCGTGATCAGCGACAACGCCAGGAACTACCGAATCTCCCGGGACTTCCTCGAGACGGCCGAGCAACTCGGCATCCGCCTGAAGCTGATCCGGCCCTACTGCCCGTGGACCAACGGCAAGGTCGAGCGACTCAACCGCACCCTCGCCGCCGAGTGGGCATACTCACGCGTCTTCACCACCAATGCCGAACGCGCCGCCGTCTTGCCCGACTGGCTCGACCGCTACAACCTGGACCGACCCCACCTCGGCATCGGCGGCCTACGACCCATCGACCGCGTCAACAACGCTGCGGGTCAGTACAGCTAGCGGCAGCACCACCGATGCTGCCCCACGTGTAGAAGTCGGAGTCGTGGTCAGCCATGTCGTCATCGACGCCGTTGAGCTCGTAGTTGATCAGTCGGCGGATCTGTCGTGTCCCCCCGAACGTCACGGTGTCACCGAACGCCGCGCTCCAGTGGGCCTGCTGCACGAGTAGGTGACACCTATGACCTGCCACCTACTCGTGCAGCAGGCCCCTCGCACCAATACTCTGGCGAGACTGTCGTGTCCGCTCCCCGGGGCGGACCGTGTTCGCGGCGCCGACGCTGCGCACGAGTCCCGGGCACCCAGCGCCGACAGTTGACAGGAGCAAAGACCAGGTGCGAGGACAGGCCGGGTGCTCATAGGGCGGTCACACGACGATGCCGTCGGGGCCGAAGTGCTCCCACGCGAGTCCGCCACCCCGGACGGGTGCGTCGTGCGCTGGCTCGCGAGGGCGTGAGTGCGCTCAGTTCGAGCGACCAGGGCGTCAGGTCGAGTCGTCGTTCGATCGACCCGGCGGCCCGCTGGGCAGGCATGCGAGGACCTCGCCCACGGCGAGGCCGACTCCGTGCCCGTCGAGCCTCACGGTGAGGGCGACGGCGGCGACGGCAGCCAGGGCTACGGCGGCCGGGAGTGCGACGCGCCCGCCGCGGTGGCGCAGGTCGGCGACGAGCAGCGCGACGACGACGCTCGCGACCGGTCCGGCGACGAGATAGCCCGGGCCGACGCCGGTGAGCAGGACGTACGGCACCCAGAACGTCGCGTAGACGAACGGCAGCAACGGCGGCGTCGCACGCTCCCGCCACGCGCGGACGAGCAGGAACCCGACGAGGCCGCCGACGGCGTCGGACGTGCCCGCCTCGACGAGCGAGGGTTCCGCGACGGTGAGGACGACCGCCGCCACGAGGCCGCCGCCGAGGGCCGCGGCCGCCCACCACCCGGTCCCCCACCGCCGCTCGACGGCCCACCCGACGAGCACGAGACCCGCGAGGTTGAACGCGTACTGCCCCCACCACGACTGCACGAGCATCGACGACCCGAGCCGCCACCACTCGCCGTCCGCGATGAGCGCCGGGTCGCGCGTCAGGGCGTCGTGCACGTCCGGCACGAGCAGCCCGACCACGCCGAGCGTCGCGACCGTCACGCCTGCGACGGCGGTCCCCCACGTCGACCTCGTGCCCCACGGACGAGGGGCCGCGGCCGGCGGTGACGCCGACGGGACGGTCACGTCCGGGGGACGCCGCGACGGATGCGGTCGGTGAGCGCCTCGTACGTGGAGCCCGGGCCCTCCCAGCGCGACTCGACGAACCACGTCGCGCCCGCCTCCGCGAGCGCGGCCGCGTGGTCCTGCGCCTCGGCGGGGTCCTCGGGCAGGACGCCCTGAAGCACGATCTCGAACGGGCCGTCGTCGGGCGACCGGTGCTCGCGGACCCATCCCGCGATCTCGGCGACCTCCTTCGGGCCGAGGTGCTCCATGGCGCGGTCGCCGCGCAGCTGCGGGACGACGCCGTCGTAGCGCAGCGCGCGCCCCATCGACCGGTCGCTCGGGAACGCGCCGACGACCCAGATCGGCACGCGCGGCCGCTGCACGGGGCGGGTGCTGATGCGCAGGTCCTCGACCTTGTGGCGGTGGCCGTCGTAGGAGAACGTCTCGCCGCGGAACGCGAGGTCGAGGATCGCGAGGTGGTCGTCGAGCAGCTCGGCCCGCTCGCGTGTGCTGGTGAGCTCGCCGGAGACGCCGACGAACCCGCGGTCGATCGGCACGCCCAGGCCCGCGGGGATCACGAGCCGGCCGTTCGAGAGGTGGTCGACGGTCACGGCCTGGCGCGCGACGACCCACGGACGGCGCCGCGGCAGCGCGAAGACGAGCGCGCCGAGCGTGATCCGCTCGGTGCGGACGGCCGCCGCGGCGAGCACGGCCCACGGGTCCCACACGTCGCCGTCGAGCCCGAGGTCGATCGCGTCCCACGTGAAGAAGCCGTCCCAGCCGGACTCCTCGGCGTCGACCGCCATCCCGAGCACCTGCTCCGTCGTGCCGAACGTGCCGACGATCCCGAACTTCATGACGCCCCCGTGTGTCGTCGCAGTCGTTGCCGGCGACGCTACCGACGACCTCCGACACCCCCGTCTCCGGCGCGAAAGGCGTTGGTCCTGTCGGTGGTCCGTCGGAGGATGGGTGCGTGACCGACGACGCCCACGCACCGGCGACCCCGGCCCAACCCGACCCGCACGTCCCGACGGCCGTCCCCGACGCGGGCGCGCCCGACGACGCCACGCCCCCCGACCGCCCCGGCTGGGTGCGCGACACCGTCGTCTTCCTGTCGGGGCAGACGGTCTCGCTGTTCGGCTCGATGCTCGTGCAGTACGCGGTGCTGTGGCACCTGACGCTCGAGACCCGCTCGGGTGCGGTGCTCGCGCTGTCGTCGGTGTTCGGCTTCCTACCGCAGGCGGTCGTGTCGATCTTCGGCGGCGTCTGGGCGGACCGGCACAACCGCAAGCTGCTCGTCATCGGCGCGGACGCGACGATCGCGGTCACGACGCTCGCTCTCGCGCTCCTCATGCTGTCCGGCCACGACGACCTGTGGCTCATCTACGCGGCGCTCGCGATCCGCTCGGCGGGTGCGGGCGTGCAGACCCCGGCGGTCGCGGCGATGGTCCCGCAGATCGTCCCGATGCGTCACCTGATGCGCGTGAACGGCATCAACGCGACGATCCAGTCCGCGATGATGCTCGTCGCCCCGGCCGTCGCGGCCGCCGTGTACGCGAGCGCGGACATCGTGGCGGTCTTCTTCGTCGACGTCGTGACGGCGGTGATCGGCATCGGGATGCTCCTGCTGGTCCCGGTCGCGACGATCGTGCGGACCCAGGGCGACGGCCCGACGAGCTACTTCGGCGACCTCGTCGGCGGGCTGCGGTACATCGCCGGGCACGCGTTCGTCCGGTGGGTGCTCGTGCTGTTCGCGGTCGTGTTCGTGCTGATCGTCGCGCCGTCGTACCTGACGCCGCTCATGGTGGCGCGCACCTTCGGGCCCGAAGTCTGGAAGCTCACCGCGAACGAGCTCGCGTTCAGCATCGGGATGCTGCTCGGCGGCGCGGCGGTCGCGATCTGGGCGGCGAAGCGCAGCCGCATCGGGCTCATCATCGGCTCGACGCTCGCCTTCGGGGGCATCTCGATCGGGCTCGGCGTCTCGACGAACCTGTGGGTGTTCCTCGGGTTCATGTTCCTGCTCGGCCTGGCGGTGCCGTTCTTCTCGACGCCGTCGACGACCGTCCTGCAGGAGACGGTCGAGCCGGAGATGCAGGGGCGCGTGTTCGGGTTCGTCGGCATCGTCATGGCGGTCGCGATGCCGCTCGGCATGGCGGTGTTCGGGCCGCTCGCGGACCTGGTCAGCGTCGAGCTGCTGCTGGTCCTCGCGGGCGTCGCGCTGTTCGTGGTGGTCGGCGTGGCGCTCGCGATGCCGTCGGGCCGCCGCGCGCTCGACGACGCCCGGCGCCAGTCGGCTGCCACCGAGAAGGACGCTGTGACCACGGACGCCTGACGGCAGCGCGTCCCGTCAGGACGCCCGCGTGACCGGCTGGCGCAGGATCGTCCGGAGCTTCTCGGGCGCGGTCCGGCGGGCGTCGCCGAGGTAGATCTCGTGGTGCTTGCCGGTCCGGTGCAGACCGTGGCCGGGGATGACCTCGTCGTGCATCTCCGCGAGGACGGGACCCTCGGCGTCGTACGGGCCGACGTGCAGCGTCTGGACGCACAGCCCCTCGTCGAGGCGTGCGAGCCGGATGTCGTCGAGCCGGGGTGCGCCGCCCTTGCGGGCGACGGTCGCGCGCGCGGTCTCGACGTGCTCGGCGTCGAGCCAGTCGGGCACGAGGACCAGCAGCGTCCAGTCCCACCGGGACTTGTCGCGCGCGCTCGTGAACGACTCCATGTCGGACGACCACCACAGCCCTTCGAGCGGCATGACGGTGTAGTCGCGACCGAGCTCGGTCTTGCTGAGGAACTTCAGCGCGTACGCGAGCGGGTAGAGCGACGACACGGACGCCGTGTACTCGGGGGCGGTGTTCGGGTCGCCGTGCCCGTCGACGGCGAGGTAGGTCAGCGGCGGGACCTCGACGACGTCGAACCGGCCCCGCCGGGCCGTGTACGCCGCGATCTGCTTCTTGAGGTCGGTCTTCGCGGTGGCTCCGGCGCTGGTCATCCGCCCTCCTCATCTTGACGCGGGTGCGCGGCTCATTCTGCTCGGTGATCGATATTGCACCAACTGGTTCACTGTCGTAAGGTGAACCACATGGTTCAGCAAGTAGTGCTCGACCGGATGTTCTCCGCCCTCGCGGACGGCACCCGACGCGCGGTGCTCGAACGGCTCGGCCAGGGGCCGGCGACGATCGGGGAGCTCGCCGCGCCGCACGACATGACCCTCACGGGCATGAAGAAGCACGTGCAGGTGCTCGAGGACGCCGGGCTCGTCGTCACGGAGAAGGTCGGCCGGACCCGGCAGTGCCGGCTCGGCAACGAGCGCCTGGACGACGCGATGGCATGGATCTCCTTCTACCAGCGGCTCTGGGAGCGTCGGCTCGACGGTCTCGAGGCCTACTTCCTGCTGCGTCCGCCGGCGGACGCCCCACCGAGAGGAACGGACGCATGACCACCGACACCACCGACCTCGAGCTGCGCACGTCGCGGCTCCTGCCCGCCCCGCCCGCCGAGGTCTGGGACGTCTACACCGACGCCGAGAAGCAGAAGGTGTGGTTCTCGATCCTCGACGAGGAGCCGGGCATCGTGCGCATCGAGACGGACCTGCGCGTCGGCGGGCAGCAGACCGCCGTCTGGGGGCCGAGCGAGGACCAGCTCTTCACCGAGGTGCAGACGTTCCTGGAGATCGACGCACCGCACCGGCTCGTCACCGAGTCGACGGGCAGCACGCCCGACGGCCAGACGATGACCACGCGCATCGAGGTCACGTTCACCGCGCAGGACTGCGGCACGCTCATGGAGGTCGTGCAGAGCGGCTTCCCGACCGTCGAGATCCGCGACTTCTTCGTCGAGCACGCCTGGTCGGGCGCGTTCGACCGGCTCGCGGCGTACCTCACGCGCTGAACGGCGGACGACGGGAGGCGACCCGCTGAGGGCGCCTCCCGTCGTCGCACCCCCACCCGGGCGACCGGATGCGGGACCGGGCGGGCTGCCGCAGGCTGGGTCCCCGCCCTGCTGCTCCCCCTCGGAGGTCCCGTGCCGACTGCCCTGCCGCCCGTCCGCGGCGTCGCCCTCGACGACGCCGTCACGCAGGTGCTCGGCCCGGACGCCCGGCTGCGGGACGCGCAGGCCGACGCGCTGCGCGGGCTCGCCGACCGCGACACGCTGCTCGTCGCCCGCACCGGCGCGGGCAAGTCCGCGGTGTACGCGATCGCGACGCTCGTCGCGGCCCGGCTGACGCTCGTCGTCTCGCCGCTCGTGGCACTCCAGCGCGACCAGGCGCAGTCGCTGCGCGAGGTCGGCCTGCGGGCAGCCACGGTCAGCTCCGCCGTGTCGCGCGGGCGGCAGGCGCAGGCGCTCGACGACGCGGCGCACGGGCGGCTCGACGTGCTGCTGCTGGCCCCCGAGCAGCTGCACCGTGGGCCGGTGGTCGAGGCGCTGCGCACCGCCGACGTCGGGCTGGTCGTCGTCGACGAGGCGCACTGCGTGAGCGAGTGGGGCCACGACTTCCGGCCCGACTACCTGCACGTCGCGTCGGCCGTGCGCGCGCTGGGTGGTCCCCGGGTGCTCGCGATGACCGCGACGGCGTCCGCGCACGCGCGCGACGAGATCGTCGAGCGCCTCGGCCTGACCGACCCGCGCGTGCTCGTCCACGACGCCGACCGCCCGAACATCTGGCTGGGCGCGACCCCGGCGTCGACCGCGGCGGACCGCGACGCACGCGTCGTCGAGGAGGTCCTGCGCACCGAGGGGGCCGTGATCGTCTACGCCCGCACCCGGGCGCACACCACCGAGCTCGCGGACCTGCTCGACCGCGCCGGGCGGCCCGCGCTCGTCTACCACGCAGGGCTCGCGGCGAAGGAGCGGGCCCGTGTCCAGGACACGTTCCTGCACGGCCGGCACGACACGGTCGTCGCGACCAGCGCGTTCGGCATGGGCGTCGACCGCGCCGACGTGCGCGCCGTCGTGCACGCCGGTCCCCCGCCCTCGCTCGACGCCTACTACCAGGAGGTCGGCCGCGCCGGACGCGACGAGCAGCCCGCGCGGGCGGTCGTCGTGCACCGCCCGGACGACACCGCGCTCAACCGCTTCCTGCGCAGCGGCGGCGGCGCGAAGCCGGGGACGTTGCGCGCCGTGCTCGCGGCCACGTCGCACGGCCCGGCGGACCGGGCCACCGTCGCCGAGCGCGCGGGCCTGGGCGCCCGCACCGTGTCGCGCGCGCTCGCCGAGCTCGCCGCGGCGGGCGCCGTCCACGACGACGACGGCCGTTGGGTGGCGACCGGGACGTCCGTCGCCGACGCCGTCGCGGCCGTCACCGAGGCCCGCGAGCGCCGCGCGACCCTCGACGCGTCGCGCGTCGAGCTCGTCCGGACGTACACCGACACGACCGACTGCCGGCGCCGGCTGCTGCTCGAGCTGCTCGGCGAGGTGCGCCCCGACCCGTGCGGCGCGTGCGACTCGTGCGACCGCGGCACGAGCGCACCGGCACGGTCGACGGGCGTCCACCCCGGGCAGGCGGTGCGGCACGAGCAGTTCGGCGACGGGACGGTGTCGGTCGTCGAGGCGGACCGGCTCACCGTGCTGTTCGAGGAGCACGGGTACGTGACGCTCGACGCCGCGGTCGCGCTCGACTCGGAGCTGCTCACGGTCCGCTGAGGGTCCGCGGCATCGACATCGGTGTCGACGTCGCTGACCTGCGTCGTCATCCCGCTTCCGCGACGCGGGCGGGTGGCGCGATGATCGGCACGGGTGCCCGGTTCGTCCGGTGCCGCCCGAGGCACGTCCCGTCACGCCGCACGTCGCTCCACGTTCCCGCACCGAACGCCCGAGAAGAGGACGGACCATGACGACACCCGACACCATCGTGCTCGTGCACGGCCTGTGGATGACCCCCCGCAGCTGGGAGCACTGGGTCCCGTACTACGAGGCGAAGGGCTACCGGGTGCTCACGCCCGGGTACCCGGGCTTCGAGATCGAGGTCGAGGGGTTGCGCGAGAACCCCGAGATCATCGCGACGCTCACCGTCCCGGAGGTCGTCGACCACCTGGCCGCCGTGATCGAGGGGCTCGACGCGCCGCCGATCATCATCGGCCACTCGTTCGGCGGGACGCTCACGCAGCTGCTGCTCGCGCGGGGGCTGGGAGCCGCGGGCGTCGTCGTCGACTCCGCGCCGACGGAGGGCGTCCGAGTCACACCCCCGTCGCAGCTCAAGTCGCTCAGTCCCGCGTTCACGAGCCTGCACAAGCGGCACGAGGCCGTCGCGTTCAGCCCCGAGCAGTTCCACTACGCGTTCGCGAACACGCTGAGCCGCGAGGAGTCGGACGCGGTCCACGAGCGCTACGCGATCGCGGCGCCCGGCTCGTGGATCTGGGCGTACGGGCTCATCGCGAACTACAAGCCCGGCCACCAGGAGACGTGGGTCGACTACAGCAAGGACCGCGCGCCGCTGCTGTTCATCGCGGGCGGCAAGGACCACATCATGCCCGCGTCCGTGAACCGCTCGAACGCCAAGCACTACGACAAGTCCCCGGCGGTCACCGAGCTGTTCGAGTTCCCCGACCGCGACCACTGGACGTGCGCGGCGCCGGGCTGGGAGGCCGTCGCCGACAAGGCGCTCGACTGGGCGCTCGCGCACGCCCGGACGCGCACCGAGGCCTGAGCCTCACCCGGCGAACCGCTCTGCCCGGACGTCGCCCGGCGGTAGCGTCCGGGCATGGCCCGCCGCGGGGAGCTCCGGCACGTCGAGCTCGACGAGCACGACGACGGACACGGCACGCCGCCGCCACGCCGGCCCGGCGACGGTGACAGCGGCGGCGGCACCGGCGGCGACACGGCCCCGGACCACGAGGGCGACGCACCCTCGGGTCGGCGCGGCGCGCCGCGGGCCGTGCTGGTCGTCGGGGCCGCCGTCGCGGTCGTCCTGCTGGTGCTCGGCGGCGTCCAGGTGGCCCTCGACCGGCGCGAGGCCGCCGTCGACGACCGGATCGCCGCGCTGCGGGGCGCGAGCGTCGACGTCGGGACGGAGCTCACGGCCCTCTGGGAGCTCGACGCCACCCGGCCCTGGTACCCGATGCTCGTCGACGGCACGGTCGCGACGGGCCCGACGCTGATCGACGGCGCGCACGGGCTCCTCGCGCGCGACCTCCGCACGGGCGAGGAGGTCTGGTCGGTCCCGATCGGACCCCCGGTCGCGTCACCGGACGGCGGGTGGGGCGGCTCGATCACGTGCGCACCCCCGCCCGTCGGCACCTCCGACCCGAACCACGTGCCCGAGGTCCTCGTCTGCCACACCACCGACGCGGAGGTGGGCTCCGAGGCCGCACCCACGGCCGCGTCGTGGGCGCGCGTCGTCGTGGTGGACCTGCGCACGCACACCGTCCGCTCGTCGGTCGAGGTCCCGCGCACCCCGCACGCGGCCGTGCTCGACGGCGTCGTCGCCCTCGGCCTCCTCGACGGTGAGCGGCACGTCGCGGTCGTGGGCGTCGACACCGCCACGGGCGCCGAACGCTGGCGCTACCGCGCCCCCGACGCGTTGCCCGAGTACGCCGACGACTCCGGGTGGATCTCGTTGCACGCCGCGGGCGGCCACGTGGTCGTCTTCGACACGTCCGGCCGGGACTACGCGCTCGACTCCGACGGCGTGCGCGTCGACGGCCTCCGCACCGACGCGACCGGGTTCGACGGTGCGTGGCTCGCCGTACCCGCCCGGGACGGTCGGTCGCGGGTCCTGCGCCCGCGCGAGCCCGACCTCGAGGTCGCCGGGACGCTGGCGCGCCGCACGCTCGACGACGGCAGCGCGCCCGGGCTCGAGGTGTCGAGCAGCGGAGCGCTCGCGTGGGGCTGGGACGCGACGACCGGCGAGCAGCGTTGGGAGACGGCCGTCGACCTGTCGTCGTCGGTGGGCGCGCAGACCGTCGTCGTCGCCGAGGGGCGCGTGCACTCGACGTCGAGCGCGGGCGTCCGCACGCTCGACGCCCGCACCGGCGCGCTGCTCTGGTCGTACGACCTGCCGTCGGGGACCGTGCGCAGCGGCGTGCTGTGCGACGGTCCGCACGTCATGGTGCTGCGCGGGTCGGAGGACGCCGCGACGGTCGACTCGCTCGTCGTGCTCGACCGGCGCACCGGCGACCTCGTCCGCGAGCTGCCCCTGCCGCCCGGCGTCGAGTGGACGTCCCAGCTCGGTCCGTACGTCCTCGCGGCGGCCGCCGGGAGCGCGACGCTCCTCGGCTGACCGCGAGCCGGCCCGCCGGCGGGCAGGGCTGCACGAGCAGGGTCGGCGAGCGGCGTCGCCGTGCGCCGTCGCGGGCCGGGGCCGCTCGCCGTCGGCGGAGGTACCCTCCGCGCATGGCCCGCGGTGAGCGCCTCTCCTTCGTCGAGCTGGTCGAGGACGACGACCTCGACGCGGCCGCGCCCGCTCCCGCACCGGCCGAGGCGACGACGGCCGCCCGACGGTGGCGACGGCCCGCGCTGGTGGCCGGCGCCGGGGCGGCGGTCGTCGTGGTCGGGCTCGCCGTCGTGCAGGGCGTGGCCGACGCACGCGTGCGCGCCGTCGACGCCCGGATCGCCGCGCTCCCGGGTGCGCTCGGGGAGGTCGGCGACAGCCTGGAGCCGCTGTGGACGCCGGACGAGGCGTGGTGGCCGACGACGACGTCCGGCGGCGCCGCGATCGGTACCGCCCTCCAGCCCGACGGGTCGACCGCCCTCGTCGCGCTCGACGTCGACACCGGCGAGCAGCGCTGGTCGGCGACCGTGGCACCGGCCGTCCCCGGTGCGGAGCTCAGCGAGGCGCGGTGCGTACCGCCGGAGGGCGAGGGCGTGCCCGAGCCGGCGACGATGGTGTGCTTCGCGACCGACGCGCGCCAGTCGTTCGGCTCGATCGACCCCGACGCCGCGTGGCGACCCGGCACGTGGTCGCGCCTCACGGTCGTCGACCTGCGCGACGGGACGGTGGTCGCGGCGCACGACCTCGACGAGCCCGCGCTGCACGCCGCGGTCCTGCGGGACGTGACCGCGCTGCTGCGGCTCGACGACGGCGGGCACGTCGTCCTCACGGCGATCGACCCCGTCTCCGGTGCGGAGGCGTGGCGCTACCGGCACCCCACGGTGCTCCCCGGCGCCCGCGACGACCGCTGGTCCTGGGTCACCGAGGCGGCCGGGCACGCCGTCGTGCAGACCCCGCTGGACACGCTCGTGATCGACCCGGCGGGCCGGCCGCGCGACGACGTCCGAGGGATCGAGCTCTGGGCCGGCACGTTCCTGCAGGCGCCGCACGAGGGCCGCACGGTCGTCGTGCGGGCGGGACGGCCGGACCTCGAGGTGCTCGGCGACTTCGCCGCGCGCCAGCTCGACGACGGCAGCCTGCCCGGCCTGGAGGTGTCGTCAGGCGGCGGCTGGGTCTACGGGTGGGACGCGGACAGCGGCGAGCAGCGCTGGGAGGTCGAGCTCGACGTCGGCCAGATCTGGGCCGCGCTCGTGCTCGACGGGAGCGTGCACGTCGCCACGCGCACCGGCGTCGCCGCGCTCGACGGCGGGACCGGCGAGGTGCTGTGGTCGTACGACCTCGCGCCCGGCACGACGCCGTCGCAGGTCCTCACCGACGGTCCGCACGTGCTCGTCGAGCAGGTCGACCCGGAGGGTGTGGACCCGTCGGTCCTCGTGGTCCTGGACCGGCGGACCGGCGTGCACGTGCGCGACGTGAGCATGCCGACCGGGGTCCAGGGCGTCATCCCGTTCGGGCACCGTCTCTTCGCGTTCACGACCGAGCCCGTCGTGCTCGGCTGAGCGCGGGGCGTCCCCGTCCGCGCCGACGTCAGGTGGTCCGGCCGCCCACGAGCGGCGCGGGGAACCGCGGCACGACCGACGTGCCCGCGAGCCACGCGCTCAGCCGCTCCGCCTCCGCCTCGACCGCGGCGGCCGCCTCCCGCCCGACGTCCTCCAGCGGGTAGAGCGCGACCTCGCCGGCCGGGGTCACCGTCCACGCGCCGGTGATGCGGCCGTCGACCCAGATCGCGGCACCGCCGTTGCCGACCGAGTCGTACACCTGGGAGCGGTGCGGCCCGACGTACCAGTCGCGCTCCGTCCAGCCCATCGTCGTCGGGTCCAGCCACGGCAGCAGCGCGACCCACGGCTCGACCGGCCCGACCCGGTCGACGTCGTCGGGCAGCACCCACCCGGTCACGCCGCCGTCGAGCGTGACCTCCACGGCCCGGACGTCCGCGAGCGCGCGCCGCACGTCGCGCAGCGTCGACCCGAGCCACCACCGCACGTCCCGCTCGGTCGCGGGCCCGAACCGCCCGAGCCACGCGCGGACGAGCGTCGCGCGGGCCTCGTGCTCGTCGAGCGGGTCGATCTCGGCGCCGAGCCAGTCGCGCGCGAGCACCCACGTCGGGCGGGACGCCGTCCAGCGGCCGAGGTTGCCCGCGCGCACGACGGTCCCGGCCGCCTGGAGGCACGTGAGCACGCGCGACGCGACCGAGAACGACCCGGCCCACGGCTTGTCGCCGCCGTACGCGACGCGCGCGTCGATCACCGCGAGCCGCTGGCGGAGCTGCGTGGACGTGAGCGGCTCGCCGCCCGCGAGCTCCGCGACCGTCGCGGCGACGGCCTCGTCGAACCAGCGCGCGCCGTCGGTCGCGAGCCCGGCGGCGACGACGTCCTTCTCCAGCCGGCGACGCTCGGTCGCCGCGACCTTCGCGCTGCACGCGGCCTGCACGACGGGCAGGACGTCGCGCGGGACGGCGAACAGCGTGCGGCGCATCGCGAGGTGCTTGACCAGGGTGCGGTCGGCGTAGAACGCGCGGTCGAGGTCCTCGACCGTGAAGCCGTCGGTGCGGGCCCACGCCGACAGGTAGAGGCCCGCCGGGTCGGTCGCGTGCAGGCACACGACGCTCGCGGCCGAGTCCTCGACCGTCGCGACCCGGTGGGCGGGCGCGAGCGCGTGCCGTCTGGCGAGCCGGGCGCGGCGCTCGGCGGTGTCGAGGTGCTGCACGCGCCGATCGTCGCAGGTGGCGCCGACGTCAGCCGACGAAGACGCAGAACGGGTGTCCGGACGGGTCGGCGTACACGCGCAGCGGCTCGTCGGGGTCGTCGGTGCGGTCGAACAGGACGCGGGCACCGAGCGCGAGCGCGCGCTCGTGGGCGGCGTCGAGCGAGGCGACGTCGGGCACGCTGCTGTCGAGGTGGAGCTGCTGCGGGACCGTGTGGTCGGGCCACGTCGACGGCGGCAGGTGCTCGACCTTCTGGAACGCGAGCGGGACCCCCTCGCCGCCGCGCAGGACGAGCCAGTCGTCGCCGTTCGGGTCGGGCTCGCCGGGTGCGGGCGGCTCGTCGCCGTCGCGGTACGTGAGGCCGAAGAGCTCGCGGTAGAACTCGGCCAGCCCGCGGGGGTCCGTGGTGTCGAGGACGACCTGACGGATGACGGGACGGACGTCGGGCATCGGGGACCACCTCCGCGGGCCACACTGGTGCCGCGTGCGGGCTCCCGCCACTCGGCGACTGCTCACCGCGCGACCGGCGCGGTCGATCTACTTACTGACCAGTTGGTAATTGTTCGCTAGACTCCTGCGACGCTCGAATCGATTCGCCCGCGCGTCGACGCACGCACGCCCCGCCCGTCCCGCCCTGCACCGCCGCCGTGAGAGGACCCGTCCGTGCCGCACCCGTACCAGGACCCCGCGCTCCCTGTCGCCGAGCGCGTCGCCGACCTCGTCGGCCGGATGACCCTCCCCGAGAAGGTCGGCCAGATGATGCAGCTCGACGCGCGCGCGGACGTCCGCAGCCTCGTCGAGGACATGCACGTCGGCTCGATCCTGCACGCCTCGCCCGAGCACCTGCACGAGGCCGTCGAGCTCACCGCGCAGACGCGGCTCCAGATCCCGCTGCTCGTCGGCGAGGACTGCATCCACGGCCACTCGTTCTTCGAGGGCGCCACGATCTACCCCACGCAGCTCGGCATGGCGGCCTCGTGGGATCGCTCCCTCGCCGAGCGCGTCGCCCGCGCGACCGCCGTCGAGGTCGCCGCGACCGGCATCCACTGGACCTTCTCGCCCGTCCTGTGCATCACGCGCGACCTGCGCTGGGGCCGCGTCGACGAGACGTTCGGCGAGGACCCGTTCCTCATCGGCGAGCTCGCGTCCGCGATGGTCGCGGGCTACCAGGGCGACGGGCTGCACGACCCGACCGCGATCCTCGCGACCGCCAAGCACTTCGCCGGGTACTCCGAGACGCAGGGCGGGCGCGACGCGTCCGAGGCCGACATCAGCCACCGCAAGCTCCGGTCCTGGTTCCTGCCGCCGTTCGAGCGCGTCGCGCGCGAGGGCTGCCGCACCTTCATGCTCGGCTACCAGTCGACCGACGGCGTGCCCGTCACCATCAACGACTGGCTGCTGTCCGACGTGCTGCGGGGCGAGTGGGGCTACACCGGGACGCTCATCACCGACTGGGACAACGTCGGCCGCATGGTCTGGGAGCAGCACATCCAGCCCGACCACGCGCACGCCGCGGCCGCCGCCGTCAACGCCGGCAACGACATGGTGATGACGACCCCGCAGTTCTTCGCGGGCGCGCAGGAGGCCGTCGCCGCCGGGATGCTCGACGAGTCCGCGATCGACGCGGCCGTCGCCCGCATCCTCACCCTCAAGTTCGAGCTCGGGCTGTTCGAGGACCCGCGCCGTCCCGACCCCGCGCGCCAGGCCGAGGTCATCGCGTCCGCCGAGCACACCGCGCTCAACGTCGAGGTCGCCCGCCGCTCGCTCGTCCTGCTCACCAACGACGGCACGCTCCCGCTCGCAGGCGGGCTCACCGCCGACGCCGGCTCGGGCCGCGCGCTCCCCGCCGACCGCCCGCGCCGCGTCGCCGTCGTCGGACCCAACGCCGACGACCCCGACACCACGCTCGGCGACTGGGCCGGCCGCTCCGGCCAGGCCGACTGGCTGCCCGACGGCCACCCGCGACACATGATCTCGACCGTCCTCGACGGCCTGCGCGACCACGTGCCCGCCGACTGGACCGTGACGCACGCGCGCGGCGCCGACATCCTCACGCTCCAGCCCGACCCGGCCGGCGCGTTCTTCCCCGACGGCCAGCCGCGCCCGCCGGTCGTCGTGCCCGCCGACGTCGACGACACGCTCATCGCCGAGGCCGTCGCCGCCGCGCAGGACGCCGACTACGTCGTCGCCGTCGTGGGCGACCGCATCGAGCTCGTCGGTGAAGGCCGCTCCACCGCGACGCTCGACCTGATCGGCGGGCAGGTCGCGCTGCTCGACGCGCTCGAGGCCACCGGGACGCCCCTGGTCGTGGTCGTCGTCGCGTCGAAGCCGCTCGTCCTGCCGCCGTCGGCGCACCGCGCCGCCGCGATCCTCTGGGCCGCGAACCCCGGCATGCGCGGCGGTCAGGCCGTCGCCGAGGTGCTGCTCGGGCTCGTCGAGCCGACCGGCCGCCTGCCGATCTCGTTCGCCGCGCACGTCGGCCAGCAGCCGACGTACTACAACCAGATCCCCGGCCAGCACGGCGACCGGTACGCCGACCTCACCCAGCGCCAGCCGTTCGCGTTCGGCGAGGGGCTGTCGTACACGACCGTCGCGTACTCCGACCTGCGGGTGTCGACGCCCGAGGTCGGCGTCGACGACACCGTCCGGGCGCAGGTCACGGTGTCGAACACCGGCGATCGCCCGACGCGCGAGACCGTCCAGGTGTACGTGCGCGACGTCGTCACGTCCGTGACCTGGGCCGAGAAAGAGCTCAAGGCGTACCGGCAGGTCGACCTCGCCCCCGGCGAGTCCGTCGTCGTCGACCTGACGCTGCCCGTCGCCGACTGCACGATCGTCGACCGCCGCGAGCGCCGCGTCGTCGAGCCCGGCGCGTTCGACCTGCTCGTCGGCCCGTCGTCGCGCGACGAGGCCCTCCTGAAGGCCCGCTTCACGGTCGCCTGACTCCCCCGCGTCCCCCCGCGTCCACCCGTGGACGCACGGGCGGACCCTGAGGCCGGCGCGCCCGGTCCCAGGGTCCGCTCCGGGACGGTCCCCGATGTGCCGGGCACGCCCGGCACGCGAGGCTGGGATCACCGCCGAGACGCGACCGTCGCGTCCGGCGGCCCAGAAGGGAACCACCGTGAACATCCACGACCAGATGAGCCGCCAGGGACTGGTCCGCCCCGTCCAGGGCCGCGTCCTCGCCGGCGTGTGCGCCGGCCTGGGTCAGCGGTTCGGCATCTCGCCGTGGGCTGCTCGGCTGCTGTTCGTCCTGCTGCTCATGGTCATCCCCGGCAGCCAGATCCTCGTGTACCCGATCCTCTGGATCCTCATGCCGTCGGAGTCCCCGCAGCCGGCCTACGCGTACGGCCCGCCCCGCGCCTGACCCGACCCACGACCGGCGGCCGCGACCTGGAGGGGGTCCGGCCGCCGCGTCGTGTCCTCAGGCGTCAGGGGGCGACGCGGCCGTGGGCGTTGAACGCCGCGTGCGTCAGGGGCATCAGGCCCGCCCAGAGCGCCTCCATGCGCTCCGCGACCATCTCGATCTCGCGCTGCGGGAACGACGGGACCGTCGCGCGCTCGTCCTTGGTCCGCAAGGACAGGAAGTGCATGAGCGAGCGCGCGTTGCACGTCGCGTACATCGACGAGAACAGGCCCACCGGCAGCACCGCACGGGCGACCTCGCGGGCGACACCGGCGGCGAGCATGTCCTGGTAGGCGTCGTACGCCCCCTGGTACGCGTCGAGCATCGAGCGGGTCACGACGTCGTGCTGCTCGGGGGTGCCGTCAACGAACTCGTACCGGCCCGGCTTGCCCTGCTGCACGAGCTTGCGCTCGGGCGACGGGACGTAGAACACGGGCTGCAGCTCGCGGTAGCGGCCCGACTCCTCGTTGTACGAGAAGCCCGCGCGGTGCCGGTGGAACTCGCGGAACACGAAGATCGGCGCCGAGACGAAGAAGGTCATCGAGTTGTGCTCGAACGGCGTGCCGTGGCGGTCCCGCATCAGGTAGTTGATGAGGCCCTGCGAGCGGCTCGCGTCCTTCTCGAGCTCCTCGAGCGACGCCTCGCCCGCGGTCGACACCCGGGCCGCGAACAGCACGTCCGCGTCGTGCGCGGAGTGCCGCACGAGCTCGACGGTGACGTCGTCGCGCACCCGCACGGGCTCGTGCACGGGCCCCTGCGTCTCGGGCTGGGTGTCGGGCTGCAACGACACGGCGGGATCCCTTCGTCGGGCGCCGCGGCGCGACGCTCCGCACACCCTACGGCTCCCCGGCGCACCGCCCGACGACGGCCCACCGGGCGCCGCCGATGTCGTCCGCGGAGCCCGTCGTCAGGCTCGGGTGGGGGCCACAGCCCGCACCCGACGCACCCGCAGGTCCACGAGGTCGTACCCCTGCGCGACCTCGTTCCACCGCACGACGGGCGGCCCGGCGACCTCCAGGTCCAACGCGAGCAGGGTCGTGACGAACGCCTCCGTCTCGGCCATCGCCAGCGGGGCACCCGGGCACTTGTGGTGCCCGTCGCCGAAGCTCAGCAGGGTCGGCGGCACCGCGCGCGGGACGTCACGGCCCGGGCACAGTCGGTCGCCGTCGTCACCCACCATGCGGGCGTCCGCGTTTGCCGCCCGCACGTCGACGTCGAGCACCGACCCGGCGGGCACGTGCACCGGCCCGTCGGGGCCGTCGAGGGTCAGCGGGCCCGTCGTCTCGCGGAGCAGGTGCGCGACGACCGGCTCGAGCCGCAGCACCTCGTCGAGGATCGCGAGCCGCTCCTCTCGCGGCGCGACGCGGTACCGGGAGCGCAGCACGTCGTCGTCGAGCAGGTGCCACACCGCCGCCGTGATGAGCTCGCGCGTCGTCGCCATGCCCGCCGCCGCGTACGTCACGCACTCGGTGAGGACGTCGAGGTCGCTGAACCCGTCGTCCACCAGCTGGCTGATGAGGTCGTCGCGCCGGCGGCGGCGCCGCGCGCGGATCGCCGGGCGCACGTCGAACACGTAGAACCGCAGCATCGCGGTGTTGCGCCGCGCGGCCAGCCACCGCCGCAGCCACGGGCCGGCGCCCGGCGGGTCGGGCGCGAAGAACACGTCGAGCCGCCGGTGCAGCCCCGCCGACGCGGCCCGGTCGATCCCGATGACCGTCGCCGCGACCTGCACCGCCATGCCCATCGCGAGCCGCGCGACGTCCGACCACCGGTCGGTCCCGACCGTCGCGACCAGACGACGGCTCGTCGCCTCCAGCCACGGGCGGTACTGCTCGACGGTCCGCGGCGCGAAGAACCGGGCCGCCGCGCGCCGCTGCGCATGGTGCTGCTCGCCCTCCAGGTAGAGGATCGGCGGCCGGATCCGCGGGCCCGTCGTGCCGCCCGCCGAGCCCGTGCGGTGGAAGTTCTCCGCGTTGAACCCGCCCTGCCGCGTGTGCTCCGGGTGCCGCAGCACCGTGCGCGCGAGCGCGAACGAGCGGATGCGCCACCGTCGCTCCCCGACCTGCTCCAGGTCGGGCACCGTCCCGTCGCCGGGCTGCGTGAGCTTGCGGGCCGGGCAGCCACCGGCGTCCACGGGAGCCGTCATGCCGGGAGCGTAGGTCGCACGGCCCCCGGCGGCCATCGCGGACGGGTTAGCCTGGCCGTTCGTCGAGGGGGTGGTGGCGTGCCGGTCGAGCGGGTCGCGCTGGTGTCCGACGTGCACGGCAACCTCACCGCGTACGACGCGGTGCTCGCCGACATCGACGCGCGGGGCATCGACACCGTGCTCAACCTGGGCGACGTCGCCGGCAAGGGGCCGCGCGGCTCGGCCGCCGTCGCCCGCACCCGCGAGCGCTGCGCCGTCACCGTCCGCGGCAACTGGGACGACTTCATGCCCGGCCCCGGGCCGTTCGACGACCCCGCCGTGACGTGGTGGCACGACGAGCTCACGGACGACGACCGCGCCTGGCTGCTGTCGCTGCCGCTCGCGCACGACCTCGTGCTGTCCGGGCGGCGGGTGCGGCTGTTCCACGCGTCGGCGACGAGCGTCTACACGCGCGTGTTCTTCACGCACACCGACGACGAGTTCGACGGGATGTTCGCCGCGACGCCCCTGACCGGGCCCGGACCAGCCCCGGACGTCGTCGTCTACGGGGACGTGCACGACGCGTACGTCGAGACGCGCGAGGGCCGCACGCTCGTCAACGCGGGCAGCGTCGGCAACCCGCTCGACGAGCCCACCGCGTCCTACGTCGTGCTGGAGGGCGTGCGCGACGGCACACGGTCCGACGCGTTCGGGCTGCAGGTCGTGCGCGTGCCGTACGACGTCGAGGCGGAGATCGCGGTCGCCGTCGCCGCGGGGATGCCGACCGTCGAGTCCTACGCGATCGAGCTGCGGACCGCCGTGTACCGCGGGTTCCACGTCGAGCGCGGGCTGCGCGCCCCGGACGTCGCGTCGCGCTGACGTCGCACGACCTCACCGGCGCCCGGGACCGCCAGACCGTCTACTGGTCGCCGACCCGCTGGTCGGCCGCGTCCTGCGCCTTGTCGATCTGCTCGTCGTGCGAGCCGCCCGTCGCGGACGACGCCGCGTCGGCGCCCTTGTCCAGCGCGGAGTCGCTCGCCTGCTCGCCCTTGTCGCTCTTCAGCGCGTCGGACGCCTTGTCGCCCAGGTCGTCGATGCCCATGAGGTGCTCCCTGCTCGGTTCTCGCCGGCACGCCGCGCTGCTGGAGCGTCGTCCCATGCTGCGCCGGGGCGCGCTCACCCGCACGCGGGCCGATGAATCGCGGCGCCGGGGCCGGTCGGTAGGGCAGCGACGTCGACGACGTCCGCACCGGCCCGACGACGGAGGACCCGATGACCGCGACACCCGTGACCGCCCCCACGACCGGCCTGCTCGACGTCGGCGACGCCCGGCTGCACTACGAGCTGCGCGGGTCCGGCCCGCTCGTCGTGCTCGTCGCCGCGCCCATGGACGCCGACGCGTTCGCGCCGCTCGGGGACCTGCTCGCGACGGACCGGACGGTCCTGACGACCGACCCGCGCGGCATCCGCCGGTCGACGGTCGCCGACCCGGACGCCGACGCGACCGTCGAGCTGCGCGCCGACGACGTGGCGGCGCTCGTCGCGCACGTCGGCCTCGGCCCCGCCGACCTGGTGCTCGGGTCGTCCGGCGGCGCGGTCACGGTCCTCGACCTCGCGACGCGGCACCCCGACGCCGCCCGCGTCGTCCTCGCGCACGAGCCGCCGCTGCACGCGGTCCTGCCCGACGACGCCGAGCTCGCCGAGCGGACCCGGCGGATGGTCGACACGCACCTGGCGGGGGACGTCGTCGGGGCGTGGCAGCAGTTCATGGACATCGCGGACATCCCGATGCCGCCGGAGCTCGTGGCGCAGATGTTCGGCGGCGAGCGGACGCCGCAGGAGGTCGCCGACGACCACATGCAGTTCGCGCACATGCTGTGGCCGACGGTCCGCTACCGGCCGGACGTCGAAGCGCTGCGCGCCTCGCCGACGCGGGTGCTCGTGGGGATCGGCGAGGAGTCCGCCGGCCAGCTGTGCGACCGGTCGTCCCGGGCGCTCGCGGCGCTGCTCGGGGTCGAGCCGGTGCTGTTCCCGAGCGACCACATCGGCTTCGTCGAGGACCCGCCCACGTTCGCCGCCCGCCTCCGCGACCTGCTGTCCCCGGAACCCTCCACGGCCGCCTGAGTCCCACCGGTGCCGCCTGCCGGACGGCGTCGACGGTCGTCGGCGGGCGTCGACGGCCGGCGACCCGGTGCTGGTGACCGCAGAACGGCTCTGAGCGGTAGCCATCACCGGGTCGTCGGGCGGGGCCGCGGTCAGGCGAGCGGGCGCACCTCGGCGTGAGGCGGGCGAATCCGCGGTCAGGCGGGCGGGTGGGCGGACCCCGGCGTCAGGCGGGCGGGTCCGCGGTCAGGCGGGCGGCGCGGAGGGTGAGGTAGCGGCGCTCGGGGACGGACGTCGCCGCGGCGGCGGCGCGCTGGTAGGCGGCGCGCGCACCGGTCGCGTCGCCCGCGGACTCCAGCAGGTGCGCGCGGACCGCGTCGAGCCGGTGCCCGGGCAGGTCCACGGCGTCGAGGAGCCGGAGCCCGGCGTGCGGGCCGTCGACCATCGCGACCGCCACGGCCCGGTTCACGGCGACCACGGGGCTGCCCGTCATCTGCGCGAGCAGGCCGTACAGCGCCGCGATCTGCGGCCAGTCGGTGTCGTCGGCGGTCGCGGCCCGGTCGTGCACGGCCGCGACGGCGGCCTGCAGCTGGTACTCCCCGACGGACCCGGCCGCGATCGCGGAGTCGAGCAGCGCCAGCCCCTCGGCGACCAGCGCGTGGTCCCACCGCGACCGGTCCTGCTCCGGCAGCGGGACGAGCTCGCCGGACGCGTCGGTGCGGGCGGGCCGGCGCGCGTCGGTGAGCAGCATGAGGGCCAGCAGGCCGGTGACCTCGGGGTCGTCGGGCTCGAGCGCGTGCAGCCAGCGGGTCAGGCGGACGGCCTCGTCGGAGACGTCGACCCGGTGCAGGTCGCCGCCCGACGTGCTCGTCGACCCCTCGGTGAACATCACGTAGAGCACGTGCAGGACGCTGCGCAGCCGGGCCGGGCGCTCGTCGGGTGCGGGCATCGTGAACGTCGACCCGGCGTCGGCGACACGGCGCTTCGCGCGGCTGATGCGCTGCGCCATCGTCGCCTCGGGGACGAGGAACGCGCGGGCGATCTCGGCGGTCGTGAGACCGCCGACGGCGCGCAGCGTGAGCGGGATCGCGGACGAGGGCGTGAGCGCCGGGTGGCAGCACAGGAACAGGACGGTGAGCGAGTCGTCGTCGTGCGCGACCTCGGGCGTCACCTCCTGCGCCGCCCACCGCTCCTCGCGCAGCCGCCGGGCGGCCTCGGAGCGGACCGCGTCGAGCAGCCGCCGGGTCGCGGTCTGGAGCAGCCAGCCGAACGGCTTCTCCGGCACGCCGTCGCGCGGCCAGTGCGTCACCGCGACGACCAGCGCCTCCTGCACGGCGTCCTCGGCGGTGGCGAAGTCGCCCGACCGTCGGCCGAGCACGCCGAGGACCTGCGGCGCGAGCGTGCGCAGCAGGTCCTCGGGCAGCGCGGCGCGCCCCTCGGCAGTGCCCGGCGCGCAAGCGGCGTCGCGGGTCGTGTCCGACGAGGTGGCGGCGTCCTCGCCGACGGGCGGCCCGGCCGTGTCCGGCGCGGCGTCGTCCCGCGGGGTCAGGCGACGCCGTCCGCGGTGCGCAGGTACTCGCGCATGCCCTCGACGTCCGACGCGCCGCCCTCGTCCATGACGCGCCGCACGTGGATCGGCTGGCCGGAGGGCCGCCCGCCGGGCCCGGGGACCGCCGAGACGAGCGCCGCGATCTCGACGGCCCGCTCCTCGCTCTCGACGTCGACGATCTGGTAGCCCGCGAGCCACTCCTTGAACTCGGCGAACGGGCCGTCGGTCACGACGGGCGCCCCGGCCGCGTCGACGCGCACGATCTTCGCGAGGTCGGGCCCGGTGAGGATAGTCGTGGCGACCAGCTCGCCGTTCGCCTCGAGCTCGCGGTTGAGCGCGGCGTAGTAGTCGAGATGGGCGGCGATCTCCTCGGGCGCCCACTCCTCCATCGGCGTCGGGTCGGTCCCGGGCTGGAAGTCGACCCCGATCAGGTAGCGCGGCATCGTGCTCACTCCTCGTGCTCGTCGTGCCCAGACTGGCACTCTCACCCGGGGAACGGAGCCGGCTCGCGGTTCTCGACACCGGCAGCGGGCGCGGTCGTCGCCGGCGTGCGGCGGCTGCGGACGGCGAGGGCCACGGCGGCCACGAGCACGACGGCCGCGGCGGGCAGGGGCAGCGCGGACGGGCCGGACCGGTCGACGACGGCCGCACCGAGCGCGGCGCCGACGGCGATCCCGAGGTTGAAGACGACGGGGATCACGGTGCCCGCGGTCGTGCGGTGCTCGGGACCCGCGGCCCGCAGGATCGCGGTCTGCGCGAGCGGCGGCAGGGCACCGGTGGTCAGCCCCCAGGCCGCGACGACGAGGACAGCGGCGGAGGGTGCGTCGACCACGAGGAGCGCGACCAGCGACGCGGCGACGAGCACGGTCGTGACGACCAGCGCCGCGGCCGGCCGACGGTCGCCGACCCGCCCGACGACAGCGACGCCCACGGCGGACGCGACACCGAACAGCAGCAGGAGGCCGCTGACGCCGCCGGGCAGGTGCGCGGCGGGCACCTCGACGAGCCGCGTGACGAACGTGAACGCGGCGAAGTGGCCGACGAGCACGAGCCCGACGAGCGCGGCGACGACGAGCACGGGCCGCAGCGACGGTCGCCCCTGACCGCCCGGTCCGTCGACGGTCCCCCCGTCGCTCCCGGCCGGTGCGGCCGCCGCCCGGACGACGACCCGCACGAGCACCGCGGCCACGACGGCCAGGACCGCGAGCGCGACGAACGCCCCACGCCAGTCCCACGCCTGCGCGACGACGCTCGCGAGCGGCGTCCCGAGGACCGTCCCGAGGGTGGCCCCGCCGAGGACGACCGCGATCGCCCGGGCGAGGTGCGACGGGTGGACGAGGTCGGCGGTGTGGGTGTTGACCGCGGCCCACAGCAGCCCGGTCGCGGCAGCCCCGGCGACGCGTGCACCGGCGGCGACGGCGTACGTGGGTGCGGCGGCGGTGAGCGCGGCGCTCACGGCGAAGACCAGCAGAGCCCCCGCGACGACCGTCCGCCGGTCGAACCGGGTCGTGAGCCGGACCAGCGGGAACGTCGCGACGACGACCGTGAGCGCCCACAGCGACACGAGCAGGCCGGTGCGCGCCTGCGGCACGTCGAGGTCGGCGCTCATCGCGGG
Source organism: Cellulomonas fimi (assembly GCF_028583725.1). NCBI lineage: Bacteria > Bacillati > Actinomycetota > Actinomycetes > Micrococcales > Cellulomonadaceae > Cellulomonas > Cellulomonas fimi. Next base: position 4,345,623 of record NZ_CP110680.1, read on the forward strand.
CAGGACCGCGGTGGGCAGCATCTCGCCGGTCACCATGACGAACGTGGCGCCGCCGAGCACGAGGAGGCTGGGCCAGGGGAGACGGCCGGTGGTGTCCATGTTCGTGACGCTAGAGTTTGACATCAGTGTGAAGGTCAAGAGGTCGGCGCACCGCGTGCGTCGGGCCGCGTCGAGGGGCCGGTGGTCGTCGTGAAGATCGGTGAGCTGTCCCGCCGCACGGGTGTCTCGACCCGGCTGCTGCGCTACTACGAGGAGCAGGGCCTCATCTCCCCCGCACGCGCCGCCAACACCTACCGCGAGTACGACGAGGCCACCGTCGCCCAGGTCGAGCGGGCGGTCGGCCTGGTCCGGTCCGGCCTGCCGACGCGTCTCGCCAAGGTCGTCCTCGACCTCGAGCGCACGCAGGACGAGGACCTCGCGGCGTCGTGCCCACGCACGGTCGCGGAGATGCTCGCCACCGAGCTGGAGGGCCTCGACGCCCGCATCGAGTGCCTCACGGCGAGCCGGCGGACGATCCACGACTTCCTCGTGCGGACGTCGCACGCCGCCGACGTCCTGGAGGCGGGGCGGACCCCGTCCTGACGCGCCTGCGCGACGGATCGGACGACCGTCCTATTCCCCTGTGACTGCCGTCACGGCTAGCATGCACCGTCCGGTTCGCACCACGACGGAGGTCCGCTGTGCAGCATCGCCACAAGCTCACCGTCCTCGTCTCGGCCCTCGCCCTCGCGGGCGCGGCCGTCGCGACACCCGCCGCCGCCGCCGACACGCTCGGCGGTCCCGGCCACGGAGGAGGCCACGGCTACCCGCCGAGCGCCGCCGAGAAGTTCTCCAAGAAGGTCACCGAGCGTGCCGTCTTCCGGCACCTGCAGGAGCTCCAGCGCATCGCGGACCGCAACGACGGCAACCGTGCCGCGCTCACCTCCGGGTACGAGGCCAGCGCCCGCTACGTCGAGAAGACGCTGCGCAAGGCCGGCTACACCACGACCCGCGACCCGTTCACGTTCGACCTCGAGATCGAGGACGCCGCCACCCTCACCGTCGCGGGTGGCCCGACGTACACCGTCGACCAGATGACGTTCGCCGTGAACACGCCGGTCGGTGGCGTCAGCGGCGTCACCGCGTCGCCCCTCGACACGTTCGGCTGCACCGCCGACCAGTGGACCGGTGTCGACCTCGTCGAGAAGATCGCCGTCATCAGCCGCGGCGGCTGCTCGTTCGCGATCAAGGCGCAGAACGCCCAGGCCGCGGGCGCCGCCGGCGTCGTCGTCTACAACAACCTGCCCGAGACGCTGCTCATCGGGACGCTCGGCGAGGGCAGCGGCGTCACCATCCCCGTCGCCGGCCTCACGCTCGAGGACGGCCAGGCGCTCGCCGCCACGCCCGGTGTCTCCGTCACGCTCGACACGCGTGTGCACACCGAGACCCGCGAGAGCTTCAACGTCATCGCCCAGACCAAGGCCGGCCGGCAGGACAACGTCGTCTTCCTCGGCGCGCACCTCGACGGCGTCGAGGACGGCCCCGGCATCAACGACAACGGCACCGGCTCGGCCGCGCTGCTCGAGACCGCCGTCCAGCTCGGCCGGGACAAGAAGATCCCGAACGCCGTGCGGTTCGCGTGGTGGGGTGCCGAGGAGCTCGGGCTCATCGGATCGACCGCGTACGTCGAGGACCTGGCGGCGCAGCCGGGCGAGCTCGACAAGATCGCGACCTACCTGAACTTCGACATGGTCGGCTCGCCGAACTACGTGATCGGCGTGTACGACGCGGACCAGTCGACCTACCCGGCCCCCGTGCCGGTCCCGCCGGGCTCGCCCGAGACCGAGGACGTCTTCACCGACTACTTCGACTCGATCGGCCAGGCCTGGGTCGACACCCCGTTCTCGGGCCGGTCCGACTACCAGGCGTTCATCCTCAACGGCATCCCCGCGTCCGGCCTGTTCACCGGGGCCGACGACGTGAAGACCGAGGAGGAGGTCGCGCTGTTCGGCGGCACCGCCGGGATCACGATGGACCCGAACTACCACTCGCCCGGCGACGACATCTCGAACGTGAACCGCGACGCGCTCCGGATCATGACGGGCGCCATCGCCTACGCGACGTACAGCCTCGCGCTCGACACGTCCGCCGTGAACGGCGTGGAGAGCCCGACCAAGCCGCGACCCGGCCACGGGCACGGGCCCGGCAAGGGTCGCAGCGGCGTCGGGACGTACGGCCACCAGGAGGGGTGGGACCGGGCGTCCTGACACAGGCACGCACCCGCGCCGGTCGGAGGAGGGACCGGTCGGCGCGGGTGCGGACCGCGCGGCACGACGGGGTGCGTGCGCGGCGCCGATCACCCCGCGCGCGCCGGCGTTCGGGGTGATCGCGACCCGGACGGCACATGGGGTTCTCGCCAGCCGACCGGCGTGCGGGGTGATCGCGACCCGGACGGCAGTCCCGCCGCAGATGCGCGGCGGGCAGCATGCGCGCATGACGCGCCTGACCGTGCTGTTCCTCGGCGACTCGTTCGTCGCCGGCGTCGGCGACCCGACCGCGCTCGGCTGGACCGGGCGCCTCCTCGCCGCGGCGCACCACCCCGACCGCGACCTCACGGGCTACGTGCTCGGCGTGCGGCGGCAGACCTCCGACGACGTGCTCGCCCGCTGGGAACGCGAGGCCGACGTCCGTCTGCCCGGCGTCGGCACCGGTGCCGTCGTCGTGTCGTTCGGGGTCAACGACGCGATCGTGGAGGACGGTCGACGCCGCGTGCCCGAGGAGCGGACCGTCGAGAACCTCCGCACGCTCGTGAACCAGGCGCGGGCACGGGACCTCGCGGTGCTGGTCGTCGGGCCGCCGCCCGTCGCGGACGACGACGTCACCGCGCGCGTCGTCGCGCTCGACGCGCGACTGGGAGCCACGGCCGCCGCGCTCGACGTGCCGTACGTCGGGACGGTCGGCGCCCTGCGGGACGACCCGGTGTGGCATGCCGAGGTCGACGCGGGCGACGGCGCCCACCCCGGCGCGGCGGGCTACGAGCGGCTGGCGGCGCTCGTCCGGCCCGCGTGGGACGTCGTCGTCGACGGCCTCGCCTGACCTGCCACGGCGGGGAGACGGCGGCGTGCCCACCGGCCGCCGCGGGCGCGCCGTCAGGACGGGCGCGTCGCCTTGCCGTCCAGCCACAGCGTGTCGGACTCGTCGCGGTGCGTGCCCGACGTACCGACGTGCTTCTGGCTGATCGACGGGCCCTTGGTGATGACGTGCACCATCGCCATCCCGTGCCCACGCCCGAGCCCGTAGTCCTCGGCGAGCCACGCGAGGATCTCCCCCGCCTTGGTCCCCGGGCCGTAGCCGCGGGCCGTCGCCTGGTCGAGCAGCTGGCGCGGCGTGAGGCCGGTCTTGTCCTCGACGGCGTCGAGGTAGGCCTGGAACGACATGTGATCCTCCGGTGGCGCTGGTGCGGTCCGACGCGTCGCGCCGCAGGTCAGGGACCGCACCGCGCACGCCGCTCGTGGACGATCCTTGCGGCGACCACCGACAGAGGGAAGGCTCGACGTCTCGACGGGACACCCGTCGGTGACGGACGGAGGGGCATGGGGCACGGGCACGGACACGACCACACGCACGGCGTCGCGGACCACCGCGGACGTCTGGCGGTCGCGTTCGGCATCTCGGTCGCGATCCTGCTGGCGCAGGCCGTCGGGGCCGTGGTCACGGGCAGCCTCGCGCTGCTCGTCGACACCGCGCACGTGCTGACCGACACCGGCGGGCTCGCGCTCGCGCTCGTCGCCGCGCACCTGGCGCTGCGGCCGCCGTCGCCGACGCGCACGTGGGGCTACCGCCGCGCGGAGGTGCTCGCGGCGCTCGCGCAGTCGGCCGTGCTGCTCGTGGTCGGCGTGTACGTGCTGGTCGAGGCCGTGCAGCGGCTCATGGACCCGCCCGAGATCCCGTCGACGGCCCTCGTCATGTTCGGCCTCATCGGCCTCGCGGGCAACCTGGTCGCGCTGGGCGTGCTCGCGTCGAGCCGGTCGGCGAACCTCAACCTGCGCGCGGCGTTCCTGGAGGTCGCGAACGACGCGCTCGGGTCGGTGGCCGTCGTGATCGCGGCCGTCGTCATCGCGACCACGGGCTGGCTGCGGGCCGACGCCGTCGCGGCGCTCGTCATCGGCGCGCTCATCCTCCCGCGCGCGCTGCGCCTGCTCCGGGACGCGACGAGCGTGCTGCTGGAGTCCACGCCGCCGGGCCTCGACCTCGACGAGGTGCGCGCGCACCTGCTGCGCGTCGAGCACGTGCGCGAGGTGCACGACCTGCACGCGTCGCTCATCGCGACCGGGCTGCCGGTCATCAGCGCGCACGTCGTGGTCGACGACGGGTGCTTCTCCGACGGGCACGCGGGGCGGATCCTCGACGAGCTGCAGGAGTGCGTCGCCCGGCACTTCGACGTGTCGGTCGAGCACTCGACGTTCCAGGTCGAGACCGCGTCGCACCGCCGGCACGAGCACCCGAGCCACGCCTGACGCGCGCTCCGCGCACCCCGTCCCGGACGAACCGGGCGCGGGACCGGATGTGTGCGCTGATCTGCACAGGTCCTCCACCGTGCCGTCGCGCGACCGGGTCCGCGCGGGCGCCCGGCTTCCTACGGTCGAACCGTGCCCACGACGCGCCACACCGCCGCCCACCGACCGCGTGCCGCCCGGCACGCCCGACGGCTGCGAGGCCGCCCCTGGCTGCGCGTCACGGCCGTGACCGCGGTCGCCGTCGTGGCGTTCGCGGGGACCGCCGCCGGCGCGCTCTACCTGCGCCTGCGGGGCAACGTCGAGACCGTCGACACGAGCGGTCTCATCGACGTCCCGCTCCCGACGGACACCGCGCCGCCCGACCCCGACGACCCGAGCGCCGGGCGCGCGGTGAACCTGCTGGTCATCGGGTCGGACGACCGCAGCGGCGAGAACGGCCAGATCGGCGGGTTCGTCGAGGGGCAGCGGTCCGACACGACGCTCCTCGTGCACCTGTCCGCCGACCGGCAGCGCGTCGACGTCGTCTCGATCCCCCGCGACTCGCGCGTCGACATCCCCGCGTGCAACCTCACGGGCGGCGGGTCGATCGAGCCCCGGCGCGGCAACTTCAACGACGCGTTCGCGCTCGGCTGGGACCACGGCGGGGACATCGCGTCGGCGGTCGCCTGCACCGTCATGACCGTCTACGAGAACACCGGGATCCTCGCCGAGCACACGGTGATCGTGGACTTCAGCGGCTTCCAGGGCATGGTCGAGGCCATCGGCGGGGTGTCGATCTGCGTGCCGGACGACATCGACGCGGACTACGTCGACCTGACGCTCGCGGCGGGTCAGCACCACCTCGACGGCCCGACCGCGCTCAACTTCGCGCGCGCCCGCAAGGGCAAGGGGCTGGGCGACGGGTCCGACACGAACCGCATCGGCAACCAGCAGCGGCTCGTCGCGGCGATGGTCGACGAGGTCTTCGCGAAGAACGTGCTGACGGACGTGCCCCAGCTGGTGAACTTCCTGGGGGCGGCGACGCAGTCCCTCACCGTCGACCCGGCGCTCAAGGACTCGATGATCGGGCTGGCGTTCAGTCTCCGGTCCGTCCGGGCGGAGAACATCACCTTCCTGACGGTCCCCTTCGTCGACAGCACCGAGAAGCGCTACAAGGTCGACTGGACCGCGGAGGCCGACACCCTCTGGGCCAACGTGCTCGCCGACGTGCCGCTCACACAGGCCCCCGCTCCCCCGCCCGGCACGACGGACGGCGACGGCACCGGGGGTGCGGCCACGCCTCCCGCGACGACGGCACCTCCGCAGACCCCGACCCCGTCCGAGACGAAGAAGGCCGGCCGCGAGCCGTTCACGGTCGACGACACGACCGCCGTGTGCGCCTGACCTGAGACGCCGCGCCCCACCGCGCGGGGCGGGTCGGGTCAGCCGGCGTCCGGGTCCTGCTGGGCGTGGCGGTCGAGGAACGCGTAGACCTCGGTCGCGTCGACGCCAGGGAACGCGCCGGTCGGCAGGGCCGAGAAGACCTGCTGGTGGATGCGCGCGCTGGGCCAGGACGCGTCCGCCCAGCGGGCCGTGGCGTCGGCGGGCGGGCGGCGGCAGCACGCCTCGTCGGGGCAGGTCGAGCGGTGCCGGACGGTCGTGTCGCGACCGCGGAACCAGGTCGCCGACGCGAACGGGACGCCGACGGCGAGCGCGACCTTGCCGGTGGTCGCCCAGCCGGTCTGCGTCGAGCACCAGAACGTCCCGGCGGGGGTGTCGGTGAGCTGGTAGGACTCGGTGGCCTGGTCGCGGCGGGCGAGCGCGCGGCGCACACCCCAGCGACGGCAGACCATCTGCCCCTCGATCGCACCGGTCACGTCGGTCGGCAGGACGAGGCCGTCGTTGGCGTAGGCGCGGAAGATCGCGCCGTCCTCGGCGACGCGCAGGAAGTGCACGCGGATGCCGAGGTGGTGCGTCGCGAGGCTCGTGAACCGCTGGGCCGCGGCCTCGTGCGTGACGCCGAACGCGTCGCGGAAGTCCTCGATCGCGAGGTCCTTGGCGCGCTTGCGCTCCTCGAGGAACCCGACGGCCGCCGACTGCGGCATGAGGCAGCACGACGCGAAGTAGGTGATCCCGAGCCGCTGGCGCAGGAACGCCTCGTACGACGTGGGCCGCTCGTGCCCGAGGACGCGGTGCGCGATGGCCTGGAGCGCGAGCGAGCGCAGCCCGTGCCCGCCGGGGGTCGACGCGGGTGGCAGGTAGATGCGGCCGTTCGCGAGGTCGGTGACGGTCCGGGTCGAGTGCGGCAGGTCGTCGACGTGCCGGATCGTCAGGCCGAGCTGCTCGGCCATGCGCGACACCGTGCGGTGCGTGAGGGCGCCCGACGTGTACCCCGCGCGGCGGGCCATGTCCTCCGCGAGCGCCTCCAGGTCGGGCAGGTAGTTGTCGCGGGCCTGCCGTTCGAGGCGGAGCTGGGTGTTGACGCGACGGGCCTCCTCGGGGGTCGCGACGGCCTCGGTCGCGCGGCGGGTGAGCTCCGCGTGCAGGCCGACGAGCTGCTCCAGGACGGGCGTCGGAAGGCTGCGGCTGGGGCGGACCGTCGGGAGCCCGAGCTGCGCGAACTCGCGCGTCTGCTGGGCGCGGTCGAGCGCGATCTCCAGGGCGGCGCGGCGCGTGGGCGGCTCGTCGTCGAGCAGGTCGGGCACGGTGACGCCGAGCGCGTCGGCGAGGTCGCGGAGCAGCGCGAGGCGCGGCTCGCGGCGGCCGTTCTCGATCAGGGAGAGCAGGCTGGGGGTGACGCCGACGGCCTTGCCGAGCTGGTCGAGGGTCAGGCCGCGCGCGGTGCGGGCGTGCCGGAGGCGTCGTCCGAGCGTCAGGGCGTCGGCGGCCGGGACGTTGCTCATCCCTTCACGATATGTCAAGAACGTCGATACTTGACGGCCGCTGCGGTCGGCAGACACCCCGTCGTTGACGTGAGGATCGAAGGGAGACGTTCCTTCGTCCCCTCGTCCTCGTCTGGAGCACCGATGACCGTCACCACGCTGCCGCCCGCCGCCCGCACCGACGCGCCCGTGCGCGACCTGCGCGCGTGGGTCGCCGACGTCGCCGACCTCACCGAGCCCGACGCCGTCGTCTGGTGCGACGGGTCCGACGCGGAGCGGGAGGCGCTCGTCGCGCGCATGGTCGAGACGGGGACGCTCCTGCCGCTCGACCCGGTCCTGCGGCCCGGCAGCTACCTCGCGCGGTCCGACCCGTCCGACGTGGCCCGCGTCGAGTCGCGCACGTTCATCTGCTCGCGCTCGCAGACCGACGCCGGCCCGACGAACAACTGGCGCGACCCCGACGCGATGCGCACCGAGCTCGCGGGCGTGTTCGCCGGGTCGATGCGCGGCCGGACCATGTACGTCGTCCCGTTCTCGATGGGTCCCGTCGGAGGCCCGATCTCCCAGGTCGGGGTGCAGCTCACCGACTCGCCGTACGTCGTCGTGGGCATGGGCACGATGACGCGCGTGAGCCGCGCGGTGGTCGACCTCATCGACGGCGGGGCGCCGTTCGTCCCCGCGGTGCACTCGGTCGGGATGCCGCTGCGCGCCGACGACGGCACCACGCGCGACGACGTGCCGTGGCCCTGCGACGACACCAAGTACATCGCGCACTTCCCCGAGACCCGCGAGATCTGGTCCTACGGCTCGGGCTACGGCGGCAACGCGCTGCTCGGCAAGAAGTGCTTCGCGCTGCGCATCGCCTCGGTGATGGGTCGTGACGAGGGCTGGCTCGCCGAGCACATGCTGCTGATCCGCGTCACCTCGCCGCAGGGGCGCCGGTACCACGTGGCCGCCGCGTTCCCGTCGGCGTGCGGCAAGACGAACCTCGCGATGCTCACGCCCACGCTGCCCGGCTGGCGCGTCGAGACGCTCGGCGACGACATCGCGTGGCTGCGCCCCGGGCCCGACGGGACGCTGCGCGCGATCAACCCCGAGGCCGGGTTCTTCGGCGTCGCGCCCGGTACGTCGGTCGCGACCAACCCCGCCGCGATCGCCACGCTCGACCGGGACACGATCTTCACCAACGTCGCGCTCACGCCCGACGGCGACGTGTGGTGGGAGGGCCTGACCCCCGAGCCGCCCGAGGGTCTGATCGACTGGACCGGCCGGCCGTGGACGCCCGACTCCGGTCGGCCCGCCGCGCACCCGAACTCGCGGTTCACCGTCGCCGCCGCGCAGTGCCCGACGATCGCCGACACGTGGGAGGACCCCGACGGCGTCCCGCTCGACGCGATCGTCTTCGGCGGCCGGCGCGCCACGAACGTCCCGCTCGTCGTGCAGGCGCACGACTGGGAGCACGGCGTCTTCCTCGGCGCGACGATCTCCTCCGAGCAGACCGCCGCCGCCGAGGGGACCGTCGGCGAGCTCCGTCGCGACCCGTTCGCGATGCTGCCGTTCTGCGGCTACGACATGGCTGACCACTGGGCGCACTGGCTGCGCGTCGGGGCGTCGCTCGACGCCGAGACCCGGCCGCTGATGTTCCAGGTCAACTGGTTCCGCAAGGACGCGTCGGGCCGCTACCTGTGGCCCGGCTTCGGGGAGAACATCCGCGTGCTCGCGTGGATCGTCGCGCAGGTCGACCGCGCGCGCGGCACCCGCACCGACGTCGGCGCGGTGCCCAGCCCCGTCGGCCTGCTGCCCGCGCCGGACGCCCTGGACCTGTCCGGCCTCGACCTGCCCGATGACGACCTCGCGACGCTGCTCGACGTCGACCCGGCCGGCTGGACCGTCGAGGCGGACCTCACCGAGGACTTCTTCGCCGGCTTCGGCGACAAGGTCCCCGCCGCCCTGCACGCGCAGCTCGACGCCCTCCGCACCCGCCTGACGACCCCCTGACCCGGCCATCCCACCACGACCGGCCCCGCCGGCCCCCGCCGTCACCGGCCGGCGCCGCCGAACGCAACATCAGGCCGGTTCGCGGGCCTCGAAGCGCGCGCAGTGTTGCGTTCGGCGGACGGGAGTCGGCCGGGGGGCGGCCGACCGGGCGTCAGGGAACGTCGGTGCGCAGGCGGGCGTGCAGGTGCATGTCGTGGTGGCCGTCGGCGTGCAGCGCGTGCCCGCGTCGCACACCCTCCGCCCGGCAGCCCAGCAGCTCGGCGACGCGGCAGGACGCCTCGTTGCGCGTCGAGTGCTCGACCTCGACCCGGTGCAGGCCGAGCTCCTCGAACGCCCAGCGCAGCACCTCCGCGCCCGCGCGGACGGCGACGCGGCGGCCGCGAGCGGACGGGACGACCCAGTACGCGAGCGCGCCGAACCCTTCGTACAGGTCGAGGTGGTGGAGAGCGACCCGGCCGACCACCGTGCCGGCCGGCGGCGCGTCGAGACGGCGCAACGGCGGGGTGGCGAGGTGCCGCGCGGGCGCGACGCGCGGCAGCGGTCCCGAGGTCGGCACCGGCGACGCGTCGTCGGCCGGGCCGGGCGGCCGGTGGGCGCCGGCCAGCGCGAGGGCGGGAGCCGGCGCACGGTCGGCGACCGACACCGACACCGACACCGGTACCGGCACCGACACCGGTACCGGCACGGGAGCCGGAACAAGGCCCGGAATCGGGGCCGGGGCCGGGGCGACCGTGACGGCCCACTCCGCGGCCCGCTCGTCGCGCCACGCGGCGTTCTTCGCGTCGATCCACGCGAGCGCCTCGTCGTCGTCGGACATCGAGCGCGCGTGCCACCAGCGGATCGCAGGGTCCTCGTAGGCGGCGCGGACGGCGGGCACGTCGACGGGCGCCCAGGGGCGCAGCACGAGGCCCTCGGCGGTCAGCGACGGCTGGGGGCGCACACCCCAGCGACCGGACGGGACGACGGGCGCGGCGAGCAGCGGCACGGCGGAATCATCCCGGTTCGGGCACCCACGAGGCACGACGCCACGCGGGTGGGCGTCGTCGAAGCCGCGGCTACTCCCCGACCAGCCCGTCGACGGACTGCCGCAGCAGGTCGGCGTGGCCGTTGTGCCGGGCGTACTCCTCGATCATGTGCACGAGGATCCAGCGCAGCGACGGCGCGGTCCCGTCCGACGCGGGCCGTCGGGCCAGGGTGTCGAGCCCGCCGTCGGCGAGCGCGCGCTCGGTCCGCACGCGGGACCGCTCGACGGCGCCCTCCCACACCGCCCGCAGCTCCTGCGGCGAGTCGCCCGCGGCCGACGTCCACTCCCAGTCGCGGTCGGCGTCCCAGTCGGCGACCTCCCACGGCTCGTCGGTGGGCTCGTCGTGCAGGCGCGCGCCGAACCACTGGTCCTCGACCCACGCGACGTGCTTGAGCAGCCCGCCGAGCGTCATGTCGGTCGGCGCGAGCCGCGCGCTCAGGCCCGCGGTGTCGAGGTCGGCGGTCTTCCAGCGCAGCGTCGCGCGGTGGAAGTCGAGAAACCCGAGGAGGGTCGACACCTCGTCGGCGGCGACCGGCGGCTCCGGGCGGCCCTGCTCGTCGATGACGCTCATGCGCCCATCCTGGCGGACGGTCCCGACGACGCGTCCGGCGCGACCGCATCACGGCTGCGGCGGGTCCTCCCCGACGAGCCCGTCGACGGCCTCGCGGAACAGGTCGGCGTGGCCGGTGTGGCGGCAGTACTCGTCGATCAGGTCGACGAGCACGCGGCGCAGGTTCGGCGACCAGCCCTCGGGGGTGCTGAACAGCGACGGCTGGTCGAGCCCGCCGCGCTCGAGCGCCGCCGCCCAGCCGGCCCGCGAGCGCGCGACGGCCCGCTGCCACAGCGCGTAGAGCTCCTCGGGGGTGTCGGACGCGGCGGAGTGCCAGTCCCACTCGGGGTCGGCCTGGAAGTGCTCCTGCCGCCACGGCTCGGTGAGGTGCTCGCCGTCGACGAACTCGGCCATCTTCATCTCCTCGACGAGCGCGAGGTGCTTGACGAGGCCGCCGAGCGTCATGGCGGACGGCGGGAAGGGGCGGCGCAGCGCGTCGGCGTCGAGCCCGCCGACCTTCCACGCGAACTGCGCGCGTGCGCGCTCGAGCGAGAACAGCAGCATCTCGGTCTCGTCGGCGGTGGCGGAGGGCTCGGTGATCCGGGTGTCGAGCGTGTTCTGTGTCATGACCGCGACGCTAGGGTCGATACCGGACGTTCCACTTCCGGTTGGAGAATCCGATGCCCGACGCCAGCCCGACGGCACGCGCGCTGCTCACCCTGGAGCTCATCCAGAGCAGCCCGGGGATCACGGCCGAGCAGCTCGCGGACAAGCTGGGCGTGTCCGAACGGGCCGCCCGCCGGTACGTCGGCGTCCTCCGCGAGGCGGAGCTGCCCATCGAGTCGCTGCGCGGGCGGTACGGCGGGTACCGGCTCGGGCGGGGTGTGCGGCTGCCGCCGGTGACGTTCAGCGCGGCCGAGGCCCTCGCGCTCGTCATGGCGGCGCTCGACGGCCACCACGAGGCGGGCGACCCGACGGGCCCGGTCGGCGCCGCGCTCGGCAAGCTCGTGCGGGCGCTGCCGGTTGGCGTCGCCGCGCAGGCGGAGGTCGTACGTCGGACCACCGCGCCCGCCCCCGACCGGTCCGCCGCACGACCCGACCCGACCACGACCGCGGTCCTCGTCCAGGGCTGCGCCGAGCACCGGCGCGTGCGTCTCACCTACCGGTCGGGCTCGGGGACGCAGTGGGACGCCGACGTCGAGCCGTGGTCCGTCGTGGTGCGGCACAGCCGCTGGTACCTGCTGTGCCGGACGGCACGCGACGAGGTGCGCGCGTACCGCGTCGACCGGGTGCTGGCCGCGACCGTGCTCGACGACACGTTCGAGCCGCCCGCCGACCTCGACCCTGTCGCGCTGCTGGAGGAGAACCTCGCGACCGGGTGGGAGTACGCGACGGAGGTCGAGATCGCGGCACCGCTCGACGACGTCGCACGGTGGGTCTCCCCCGCGCTCGGTCGGCTCACCGCCGTCGACGAGCGGACGACGCGCCTGGTCGGGAGCACGAGCAACCCGTGGTGGTACGCCGAGCAGCTCGTGCGCACGCCCGCCCCGTACCGGGTGGTCGGCTGCCCGGAGCTGCGCGAGACGACCCGCGCCCTCGGCCGGCGGCTGCTCGACGCGGCCGGCTGACGCCCGCCGCCACGCACGGTGGCGAACGTCACCCCGGCGCCGCGCGCACGCCCCCGGGCTGCACCGATGCGGCACCGCGGCGCCGGAACCGGACGATCGGCCCGATCCGGCCGCACCCGGACGGGTGACACTAGTCGGACACCCCGGTCGTCTCGCGCACATCCGCGCGCCCGGAACCGATGGGACCACCATGAGACCTCTCGCCCGCCGCACCCTGTCCGTCGGCACCGTCGCCGTGACCTCCGCCGTGATCGGGCTCCTCGCCCCCGCGGTCGCGTCCGCCGCCGACGGCACCGACGCTGCGCCCACGACCACCACCGGGCAGGCTGACGTCCAGGAGGTGACGTCCGTGTCCGCCATCACCGCGATGTGGCTCTGGGACAACTCGGTCGACCCGTCGGTCGACGGCCGCGGCACCGGGTACGCGTTCGCGACCCCCGGTCAGGTCGTCGCGTTCGCGCAGGAGCACGGCCTCGCGACGGTCCACGTCTCCGCGCCGTGGGCGTCCGACGAGGGCCCGGTCGCGACGTGGATGACCGACACGCTCGTCGCGCTCGACGCCGCGGGCATCGACGCGGGCGTGCTCGGCGGCGACCCGCCGTGGCTCGACGACCCCGCGCTCGCCGTCCAGTGGATGACCGCCGCGACGCACGACCGTCCGGTCACGCACGTGCAGCTCGACGTCGAGCCGTGGACGCTGCCCGCGTGGCAGGCCGACCCGCAGGCCGCGAGCGCCCGGTGGCTGCACATGCTCGACGTCGTCCGCGCCGCGATGCCCGCGGGCGTCGACCTCGCCGTCGACGCGCCCTGGTGGCTCACGACCGTCGCGAGCCCCGACGGGACCGGCACGCTGTTCGACGACGTGCTCGCGCGCGTCGACCGCATCGGGATCGTGACGTTCATCGACCACGCCGAGGGCGAGACGGGCATCCTCGCGAAGTCGGCCGCCGCGGTCGCCGCCGCCGAGGCCGCCGCGACGCCCTACACGATCGGCCTGGAGACGGACACCCCGGCCGTCGCGGGCGGTGCCGAGTTCACGTTCTACGACGACGGCGCGCAGGCGCTCGAGCGCGAGGCGCACGAGGTCGCCGCGGCTCTCGCGGGGCACACCTGGTTCCGCGGGATCGCCGTGCAGCACTACGAGGCGTGGCGGGACCTCATCGACCGCGGCTGACCGGCGGACGGGTGAACGGGTCCGCCCGGCCGTCCACCCGTCCGGGCTCGTCGCCTAGCGTCGTGCCCGAGGAGGCACCGTGGACGAGGCGTCGAGGCCGCTGGCCGCGCACGGCTGGGCGCGCACGCCAGCGGTCGCGCTGCGTCTGACCGCCGACCGCGTGCGGTACCGGCGGCGGCGGTGGGCCGCACGGCTCCTCACGGCGGCCGTCGTCGTCCACCAGACGGTCCTCGTCGTCCAGGTCGTCGCGCGGGCCACGGACTCCGCCCCCGACGTGCGGGCGACCGCCGCGTGGGGGCTGTACCTCCTGGGCGTCTCGTCGCTGCTGGCCGGGCCGCTGCTGTGGTGGGCGTGGCGCCGGGTCGCGGAGGTCCGCCCGGTCGTGCTGCCGCTCGACGTGAGCGCCGCCGCGGCCGTCGGCGTCCCGGAGCTCGAGTCCGAGCCGGGACCCCACCTCGGGTTGTCGGGGGTCGTCGAGCCACCGCGCCGCTGGTAGCCGGGCTCCCCGGCGGCCACCGGCTGACCCGTCCCGAGATGCCGGACCCGCGCGGCATCGGCAGGGTGGGGGCATGTCGTCCGTCACCGTGCCCCGGTCCGCGCCGCTCGCGCCGTCCTCCGCCGACCGCGTCCGGCAGGTCGTGGTGGTGGTCGGCGCGCTCCTCGCGATGGCCGGCGCGGCCGTCGGGTCGGGTGCGTTCGGCGGGCAGCAGGTCGAGGACGCGGCCGGCGGTGCGCTGTCCGCCGACGCGACCCCGCTGGCGCCCGACTCCCCGGCGTTCCGGATCTGGTCGGTCATCTACCTCGGGCTGCTCGCCCACGCCGTCTACCAGGCGCTCCCGGGGAACGGCGCGCAGCCGCGGCTCCGCGCGACGGGCTGGTGGGTGCTCGCGTCGATGGTCCTCAACGCCGCGTGGATCGGCGTCGTGCAGCAGGGCTGGGTGGTCGCGTCGGTCGTCGTCATCGCGACGCTGCTCGCGGTGCTCGCGCTGCTGCTCGTCCGGCTCGTCCGCACGCCGCCCGAGAGCGTCGCGCAGGCGGTCGTCACCGACGGCACGATCGGGCTCTACCTCGGCTGGGTGAGCGTCGCGACGCTCGCGAACGTGGCGGCGACGCTCGTCGTGCTCGACGTCGGCGGGCTCGGGCTGGGCGCGACGGCCTGGTCCGTGGTCGTGCTGACGCTGGCCGCCGCGCTCGCCGTCGCGTACGCCGTCTACGCCCGCACGCGGCCGCTGCTCGCGGTCGCGATCGGCCTCGCGATGGCCTGGGGCCTCGCGTGGATCGCCGTCGGCCGCACGTCCGGGGCGCCGCAGGACGCGGTCGTCGCGGGGGCCGCGGCGGTCGCGTCCGCCGTCGCCCTCGCCGCGCCGGTCGTCACGACGCTCGCCGCGCGCCGCTCGGCACGCTGACGGGCGCCGCGACCGCCCGGCGCGTCAGCTCCGCGCGACCTGCGCCGCGAGGACCTTGTCGACGGCCGGCAGGAACGCGGGCAGGTCGTCGGGGTTGCGCGACGTGACCAGCGGGAAGCCACCCGCCTCGTCGGTCACGACGTCCGCGTCGCGCCACTCGCCGCCCGCGTTGCGGACGTCCGTGCGCAGCGACGGGTACGACGTGAGCGTCACCCCGCCGAGCACGCCGGCCTCGACGAGCGCCCACGGACCGTGGCAGATCGCGGCGATCGGACGGCCCGACCCCGCGAACGCGCGGACCAGGCCGACGGCCTGCTCGTCGAGCCGCAGGGTGTCCGCGTTGATCGTGCCGCCCGGGACGAGCAGCAGGTCGTAGTCGCCGGCGTCGACGTCCGCGAACGTCGTGTCGGGCGTGACGGTGCGCCCGGGGTCCTTGTCGCCGACCAGGGTCTGCACCGGGTCGGTCGACTGCGCGGCGACGGTGACACCGACGCCCTGGTCGGTCAGGTGCTCGACCGGGACGACGAGCTCGTCCTGCTCGACGCCGTAGTTCGTGACGATCGCCAGGACCCGGCGACCGGTGAGGGTGCTCTCGGACACGTCTGCCTCCTCGCGGTGGCGGGTGCGCCGTCGGCTTCAGCGCGCCCGGTCACCGTAGGCACGCGACGCGCGGGTCACCACCGCTGCGGCGGGACCGGCGTGCCCGGCGGGGGCGGACCCTGCGGGGGCGGACCCTGCGGCGGCGACCAGGAGCCGGCGGGCGGCGGCGACGGCGGGGTGGCCGGGCCGGTGTAGAGGGGCACGGTCGGCGCCGAGGAGAACCGGGGGTCGCCGAACCCGCCGCCGAGGGCAGGCGACGGGACCGACCGCAGGCGCGGGTCGCTCGACCCCGCGATCGCCTGCGCGGTCAGGAGCCGGCCACGCAGCTCCCGCAGCTCGGTCTCGACCGGCCACTCCTTGAACGCGAGGACGAGGACCGCGACCAGGCTCACGACGGGCACGACCCCGAGGACGCCGAGCCACGGGCTGAACCCGGCCTTGCGCGCGATGCGCACGCAGATCCACACCTGGAGGACCGCGGCCACGCCGTACACGAGGAGCATCGCGCCGAAGTAGCCCGCCAGGTAGGCCGGGGTCGGCGTGCACGAACCGCCGTAGCAGTCGACGGCGGCCAGCATGACGCTCCCTCACGGTGCGGACGCTCGCCGCACCTCCTCCCCGTCCGATCGACGACGGCGAGCCGCAGCTGACCCGCACCGGTCACGGATCACCCGACGGTGGCGCGACGCCACCCGGACGGCCCAGCGCCGTGCACCTCCGCGGTCAGCCGACCCGGTCGAGGAAGGCCAGGACGCGCTCACGCAGCAGCGCCGCCGCGTCCTCGTCGTAGGCGGGCAGGCTCGCGTCGACGAACAGGTGCCGGTCGCCGGGGTAGAGGAACAGCTCGCCGTCCGGCACCGCCTCGACGAGCTCGCGCGCGGCCTCCACGTCGCCCTCGCCCACGAACACCGGGTCCGCGTCCATGCCGTGCACCTGCACGGGCACGTGGTCGGGCCACGGCGATCCCAGCGCCTCCGGCGGCACGCACGACCCGACGAGCACCGCGCCGAGGACACCCGGCCGCGTCTGGGCGACGGTCTGCGCCGACATCGCACCGAGCGAGATCCCGAGCACGACGAGCCGCGGGGGCAGGTCCCGGACCGCCGCGACGCCCCGGTCGACGACCGTCTGGAACCCGGTCCGCTCCGCGTAGCCGATGCCGGACTCCAGGTCGTCGAACGTGCGCCCGTCGTACAGGTCGGGCACGTGCACGGTGTGCCCGGCGTTCCGCAGCGTCTCCGCGAGCGTCTGCACGCCCGGCGTCAGACCCTGCGCGTGATGGAACAGCACCACCTCGGCCACGTCGTGCTCCCTCCGGTCCACCGGCCCCCGGCCGCGTCGGTCGCGCGGACCCGCGACCGCGCACGAGCCTGCCACCGGCGTCCGACACGGGCGCGTCGGGGTGCGCGGCGCCGCGCGGCGGGTTGTGATGGACGCAGGACCCCACCCCCACGACGAGGAGCAGCACCCCCATGACCGTGCCCACGATCACCCTCAACAACGGCGTCGAGATCCCCCAGCTCGGCTTCGGCGTCTTCCAGGTGCCGCCGGAGGACACGAAGGGCGTCGTGCTGGAGGCGTTCGAGGTCGGCTACCGGCACGTCGACACCGCGCAGATGTACCGCAACGAGGCCGGCGTCGGCGCGGCGCTCGCCGAGTCGGGTCTGGCCCGGGACGACGTGTTCGTCACGACGAAGCTCAACAACGGCTACCTGGAGCACGACGCCGCGCTCGACGCGTTCCGGCGCTCGCTCGACGCGCTCGGCACCGACCACGTGGACCTGTTCCTCATCCACTGGCCGCTCCCCACGGTCGCGGACTACGTGGCCCGGTGGCGCACGCTGGAGCAGATCTACGCCGACGGTGGCGCGCGCGCGATCGGGGTGTCGAACTTCCAGCCCGCGCACCTGCACCGACTCCGCGACGAGACGACGGTGACGCCCGCGGTCAACCAGATCGAGGTCCACCCCTACCTGCGCAACGACGCCGCGCGCGCCGCGGGCTCGGAGCTCGGCATCGTGACCGAGGCGTGGTCGCCGATCGCCCAGGGCAAGGTCCTCGACGACCCGGTGCTCCTGCGCATCGCGGAGTCGGTGGGCCGCACGCCCGCGCAGGTCACGCTGCGCTGGCACCTCCAGCGTGGTGACGTCGTCTTCCCGAAGTCCGTGACGCGCAGCCGCATGGAGGAGAACTTCGCGCTGTTCGACTTCGAGCTGTCGGCGACCGACATGGCCGACATCGACGCGCTGGACCGGCACCAGCGGACCGGCCCGGACCCGGACGTCTTCGACTACGTCCCGGCGACCTGACGGGCGTCAGGCGAACGGCAGGACCAGCAGCGTCTCGTTGCGCGCGGGGTCGCCGTCGGGCGACGGCTCGGTGACGTACTCCTCCCAGAAGTCGCCGCGCCCGTCCCGGCCGTGCTCGGCGCGACGCGCCTCGACCTCGCCCCACGCGGCTCCGAGGTCGTCGTAGGGGCCGACGAAGAGCCCGACGAGCGCCGGGCCGCCGGGGAGCTCGACGACCTCGACGCGTCCCCCGAGCGGCCCGGGCTCGACGCCCTCGACGGGGAAGCCCGCGGCGACGTCGACGGTGTCGGTGGGCATGCCGTGGTACCAGCCGATGGCCGGGCCGACGATGCGCGCACCCGCCTCCCCGACCGTGCGCGCCACCTCGCCGTACGCGGTGTCGTAGAACGCGGCGAGCTCGTCCGTGCGTACCGGGCGGCGCACGACGGCGACGGTCCTCGTCGGCTGCATGCGGACGTCGACGTCCATGGGGTCCTCCTCGAAGGGTCGCGGTCCTCCCCCAGCATCCCGCACGAACCGGTCACCCGGGAGCGGTCGGCACGGTAGCCTCCGGAGCGCTCGAGGTCCGCGCCCGTCCGTCGGGCGTCCGCCGCTGCGAGGAGTCCCATGGCCGAGCCCGTCGTCGTCGCGCCGCCCAGCGCCGCCTACCCGTGGGCCCGCGTGCTCGGCTGGACCGCGCTGCTGCTCGCCGCCGTCGCCGCCGTCGGGGTGCTCGGCGCCGCCGCGTACCTGGTGGACGGGTGGCTGCACCCCACGTCGTGGGGTGACCTGGCGGGCGCGATCCTGCTGACGTGGTCGTGCGTGCCGGCGCTGGTCGCGCTGCCCGTGGGTCTGCTGCAGGCGCACCGCGAGGTCGGGCCGCGGTGGCGGTCAGTCGCGACCGTCGCGATGGCGGCGCCCGCGCCCGTCCTGGCGCTCACGATCCTGCTGGCGCGGGCGGTCGCCGACCTGCTGCCCTGAGCGCGACGCGGGCTGCCTCGGTCCGCTCAGTCGTCGGCGCGCCAGCGGGCCGCGGCGTACCAGACGAGGAACGCGGTCGTCGTGATCTCGATCACCGAGAAGTACGCGTAGTGGGGCGCGACGGTCCCCACGAAGAGCGACCCGACCTGCACGGCCGTCATGACGGCGGCCGCGACGACGGTCGCCCACCGCGCGACGCGGTGCGGCGCGACGCGCGAGACGAGCACCATCCCGATCGGGATCGTCATGAGGACGCTCGCCGCGAGCAGGAACGAGTCGGTGATCGTGATTCCCCCGATCCGGCCGTCGAGGATCGCGCGCAGGTCCTCGGTGCGGAACAGCCCGAGCACGTCGCAGTAGAGGTAGCAGAGCAGCACGAACAGCCAGAGCGAGGCGACGACGGTCCGGCGCGGGACGCGGCGGGCGCTGGTCGCCGGGGCGGTCGGCGTGGGGGCGGAGAGCGTGGTCACGGGGTCCTCCTGCGGGGTGTCGGTCGTAGCCTTACGGCGTAAGACTTACGATGTAAGGGGAACGTACAGCGTAAGGTCGACACGTCACAAGGGAGGACCGTCATGCCGTCGTCGCCGGCCTCGTCGCCGCAGCCCCCGCACGCCCGCGAGGCGCTGAGCCGCGAGCGGGTCGTCGCCGCCGCGGTCGCGATCGCCGACGCCGACGGGCTCGCCGCCGTCACCATGCGCCGCGTCGCCGCCGACCTGCACTGCGAGGCGATGTCGCTCTACCACCACGTGCCGAGCAAGGACGCGCTGCTCGCCGCCCTCGCCGACGAGGCGCTCCGGCAGGTCGCCGAGGCCGCCGCACACGTCACCGACCCGACGTGGGACGTCGCCGTGCGCCGCCGCTGCCTCGCGGCGCGCGACGTCATGCTCCGGCACCCCTGGGCACCCGGGCTCGTCGCCGCGCAGACCACGTCGCCGCCCTCCGTGTGGCCCGTCTACGAGCAGCTCGTCGGGACGCTCGCCGACGCCGGGTTCGACGACGACCTCGCGCACCGCGCGATCCACGCGCTCGGGAGCATGCTGCTCGGCTTCTCGCGCGAGCTCTTCGAGCCCGAGGGCGACGACCTGACGCCCGACCCGACGACCACGGCCCACGTCGACGAGCACCTGCCGAACCTCGCGCGCATGGCCGCGTCCGTCGTCCACGAGACGGACGGCGCGCTCTCGGTGTGCGACACCCGCGCCGAGTTCGAGTTCACCCTCGACCTCATCCTCGGCGGGCTCGACCGGCACCGCCTCGCCCGCAGCACGGCCTGACGTCAGGACAGGTGCTGCTCCAGGAGGTCCGCTGCGGCCGCCGTGCCCCCGAGCGCGCGGAGGTCGGCGCCGAGCCGGCTCGCCGCGCGGCGGTACGACGGGTCACCGGCGACCCGCTGGTAGGCCTCGGCGACGGCCCGTGGCCGCGGCCTCCCCGTGCGCAGGTCGACGCCCGCGCCGTGCCAGGCGATGCGCGCAGCGATCTCGGGCTTGTCGAGGTCGCCGCCGGCGACGACGAGCGGGACGTCGTGACGCAGCGCCTGCAGCACCCCGCCGTAGCCGCCGTTCGTCACGACGACGGACGTCCGCGGGAGCAGGTGGGGGTACGGGAGCATCTCCGCGACGCGCGCGTTGGCGGGCAGCGGTCCGGGCAGCGGGTCGGTCCGGTGCCCCAGCCCGACGACGACCAGCACGTCGAGGTCCGCGAGCGCAGCGAGGGTCGGCAGGACGAGGTCGCGCGGGCCGACGTTGGCGGTGCCCTGCGTCACGTGCACGACGGGCACGTCGTGGGCACCGGCGTCCAGCACGTCGTCCCACCACTCCGGCAGGTGGACGTCGGGCGGTGGCGCGCCGTCGTCGGTCAGGTCGCCGACGAACCGGACGTGCGGCGGCAGGTCGTCGCGCGGGTAGTCGAGGCCGGCCGACCCCGAGGCGACGACGAGCTGCGGCGAGAACCACATCGTGCCGAACGTCTCGCGGTCGGGCGGCAGGCCGACGTCACGACGGGTCCGCTGGTAGAGGCGCGTGAGCGCGGCCGTCCCAGCACCCGACGCCGCCCCGAGCACCGCGTCGCGCAGCCGCCCGAGGGGCCCGGACGCCGGCCGCAGCCCCAGACCCGTGGGCGGGATGCCGCGGCCCGGGGGCCAGTACGCGATCGGGGAGACGGTGGCCCACGGGCAGCCGAGCCGCTCGGCGGCGAACCGGCTGCCGAGCGCCATCGGGTCACCCGCGAGCAGGTCCCACGGCTCGGCGGCGTGCTCGGCGAGCAGGTCGTCGGCCTGCGCGGGCGCCGTGCCGAGGAACAGGTCCTCGAGGTTGACGAGCACCTGGCGGAACCCCTTGCGGCCACGAAGACGCGGGAACGTCGCCGCGAGGTCGCGCTCGTCCATGTCGGGGACCGTGCGCCAGGGCACGCCACGCGCCCCGACCTCCTCGAACGTCCGCGTGTACGACGGGCCGGTCTGGACGCGGACGTCGTGACCCCGCCGGACGAGCTCCGCGGCGACCGCCCGGACCGGCCGGGCGTGCCCTGCGAACGGCATCGCGGTCAGCATGATCGACGCCATGACGTGAGTATGGCGCTCGCCCCGGCGCCGGTGGCCCTGCCGCGGCCTAGTCCGACTGGCGGCGCGGGATGCGGCGCACGGCGCGCTTGCGGCCCGGCGTCCACACCCCGACAGGCCGGCCCGACTCGACGTCCTGCGCGTCCTCGAGGCGACCCGCCTCCCGGTACGCCTCGGCGAGCGCCGCGCGGCTCGCGGCCGTCTGCGGGTCGTCGGGCCCGAGGATGCGCTCGTCGTCGACGCACGCCCGCTCCAGCAGCTCGACGACGTCGTCCAGCCGGTCCTCCTCGCGGTACACCTCGATGAGCAGGACCCGGCTCGCGGCGGTGTCGACGTGGTCCGGGCCGAGCATGCGCTGCCGGTCGGCGAACGTCTTCTCCAGCAGCGGGACCGCCTCCTCGGCCCGGCCCGCCTCGCGGTAGGCCACGGCCAGGTTGTTGCGGCTGGTCAGGGTCGCGGGGTGCAGCGGACCGAGCACGCGCGCACGGTCGGCGAGCGTCGCCTCCAGCAGCGCGAGCGCATGGTCCGTCCGGCCCGCGTCGTGGTGCACGAGCGCGAGGTCCCCGCGGGTCGCGAGCGTGTCCGGGTGCTCGGCACCGAGGACGCGCTGCCGGTCCGCCATGGTCCGCTCCAGGACGCGCACCGCGTCACGCAGCCGGCCCGCGTCCCGGTACGCCAGGCCGAGGCTGTTCGCGCTGCTCAGCGCCTCGGGGTGGTCGGGTCCGAGCACGCGCTCGCGGTCCGCGAGCGTGCTCTCCAGCAGCGGGATCGCCCGGTCGAGGCGGCCAGCGTCGTGGTACGCGAGCGCCAGGACGCTGCGGCTCGTGAGCGTGTCCGCGTGCTGGTAGCCGTGCGTGCGCTCGGCGTCGGCGAGCATGCGCTCCAGCAGCGGCAGCGCCAGGTCGGGCCGGCGGGCGTCGCGGTACGCGAGCGCGAGGTTGCCGCGGCTCGTCAGCGTCACCGGGTGGTCCGGGCCGAGCGCGCGCTCCGCGTCCCGCAGCGTCGCCTCCAGCAGGGGCAGCGTCCGGTCGAGACGGCGCGCGTCGCGGTGGAACGGCGCCATGTCGTTGCGGCTCGTCAGCGTGTCCGGGTGGTCCCGGCCGAGCAGCCGCTGCCGGTCGGCGAGCGCCCGGTCCAGCAGCGGGAACGCGCGGTCCGGCCGGTGCGCGAGCCGGTGCGTCAGGCCCAGGTCGCGGCGCACCGCGATCGTGTCGGGGTGGTCGGGCCCGAGCACCCGCTCGGCGTCCTCCAGACCGCGGACCAGCAGCGGCAGCGCCTCGTCGAGCAGCCCGGCGTCCCGGTACGCGAGCGCCAGGTTGGTGCGGCTCGCGAGGGTGTCCGGGTGCTCGCTGCCGAGCGCACGACGCGACGCCGACAGGTTGCGCTGCAGCATCTCCAACGCGCGCTCGAGCATCCCCGCGTCGCGGTACGCCATCGCGAGGTTGTTGCGGCTGGTCAGCGTCGCGCGGTGCACGGGCCCGAGGACACGCTCGGTGTCCTCGAGCGTGCTCACGAGCAGCGGGATCGCGCGGTCGAGGCGACCGACCTCGCGGTGCGTGAGCGCCAGGTTGTTGCGCGCGGTCAGGACGTCGACGTGGTCCTCGGGCAGCGCGCGTGCCGCGGTGTCGACGAGCCGCTCCCAGTACGCGACCGCCTCCTGCACGAGCCCCGCCCGCGTCAGGCTCGACCCCGCCTCCCACAGCACGGGGTGGCCGTCGGGCTCCCACAGCACGCCGCGGACGTCGAGCGACGCGACCGTCGACGTGCAGGAGCGGAACACGTGCGCCGTCAGCGCGGCGTGCCCGAGGCCGTCGTCGGCGGGCCACGCCTCCAGCAGGGCGTCCGCGGCCGTGCGCAGGACGGTGTCGACCGTCGAGACGTCGAGGTGCTCGCGGGCCACGCGCTGCACGAGCGGGTGCACGTGGGCGAGGGTCGCGTCCTGCGTGGACCCGTCGACGAACGACGCGAGGCCGACCGCGCACAGGTTGCGCAGCCCGTGCTGGAGCTCCTCGGCGGTCACGGCCGCGCTCGACGACGTCCACCGGCTCCGCCACGTCCGCGGCCGCACGAGCTCGTCGATCCCCGCGACGGCCGCCGACGTCGAGAGCAGCTCGACCGGGAACGTCGGCCCGAGGACGCTGACCAGCACGAGCACGAGCTGCGCGACGCCCAGCGGCTGCTGCGCGTCCGCGTCGTCCACGGCGAGCGTCCCCGTGGCGAGGACGGCGGCCGGCACGTCCGCACCACCGTCGTCGGGCAGCTGCAGCGCGCGGCGACGCTCCGCGAGCGCCTCGACGTAGTCCTCGACCGACCCGCCGGTGACGCGCAGGTCGCCGACGACGAGGGACAGCGCCAGCGGGACGCGGCCGAGGTCGTCGACGAGCCGCTCGACGACCTCCGTCGGCGCGTCTGGCGCCACCGTCCCGACGAACTTCCCCGCCTCGTCGCTCGACAGCCGGTCGACGGCCACGGCGCGCCCACCGGAGCGCGGTAGGACGTTGTTGCTCTCGCTGGTCAGCAGCACCTGTCCGGTCACGCCGCGCGGCCACAGGTCCGTGAGCAGCGACGGGTCCGGGACGCCGTCGAGCACGACGAGCCAGCGCCGACGCGTCGACACGAGCCACGCGAGGAACGCCGCGGCCGCGGCCTCGTCGGCGCCGCTCGATGTCGTCGGGTGCACGACGCGGTCGGCTGCCGCGAACGTCGTGAGGATGCCGTCGCGCGTCGCGCCCGGGACCCACACGAGCAGGTCGAGGTCCCCGGCGTCCCACATCGCGTGCGCGTGCGCCCCCGCGACGGCCGTCGCGCCGTACCCCGGGGGGCCCGCGAGCAGCGTGGTCGTGCCTGCGGCGAGCCGCCCGTCGTCGTCGGTGAGGGCCGCGAGGAGGTCGGTGCGCACGGCGTGGTCGGGGGCGTGCGCGGGCGGGTGCCCGACGCACACGGGCCAGCTCACGTCCGCGCGGGCGTCCTGCTCGCGCCGGCGCCGCAGCTGCCCGGGCGTGGCCGTCGACTGCGTCCAGCGGCCCGGCCCGGCGTCCGCCGCGACCCACCCCGCGATGTCGGCGTGGTCGGCGAACTTGCGCGCCGGGACCACCTGGAGCGCGGGCGCGTTGGGCTGGTCGGGCCGCGGGTCGCTCAGCAGGACACCGACGAGGACGTCCTCGGCGACGAGCGCGCCGCCCGCGTGCCCGGCCCACGAGCCGCCGGGGGGACCGCCGGGAGGGGCCGTCGCGAGCTCGACCGACCAGCCACGCGCCCGCGCGCGGGCACCCGGCCGGACGACGATGCCCAGCTCGCTCGCGCCGGGTCCCCCGGCGTCCGCGTCGAGCGCGACGGCGCGTCCGGCGGCGAAGCCGACCGTCCGGCACTCCGTCGCCTCGTCGGGTTCGGACCACGCCGTCGCGAGCTCGTCCGTGAGGGGCACGAGCGGCTCGTCGTCGGTGCAGAGCAGGAGCGCGACGTCGGCCTGCGGGTGCGTCCAGATCAGCGCCGCCGAGCGCAGCCGGGTGCCGCCCGCGTCCCCGAGCGCGCGCACGCGGATCCGGACCGGCAGGTGCTGCTTGGCGAGCCACTCCGGGGTGAGGCCGGCGGACGGCGGGCGCAGCCGCGCGACGGGCAGCGTCCGGCCGAGCACCCGGCGCGCGGTGAGGACCACGCGGGGCGCGATCAGGTAGCCGGCGGCGACGGCGTTGCCGTCGTCGGACTCGAGGCGCACGACGCGCGAGAGCGGGACGTGCGGGGCGGGCGGGACGTCGGCGACGCCCGGTGCGACCGGGTCGAGGGCAGGGTCCGGCGGCGGCGTGACCGTGTGGTCACGCTGCACGGCGACCTCGACGTCGACCATCCCCGGACTCCTTCGCGCCGCCTGCGGCAGGCAGCGACCTTGCGCGCGTCACGGCGGTCGGGGTGGTGGTGCGGCCATCGCCCCGTCGCCGCGTCGGCCGAGTGTGCCACGCCACACGCGCCGACCGGTTGCCCCGGGCGCGCTTTCCTGGACGGCCGCCCAGTCGCGGGTGCGGGAGGCGGCCCCGAGGGACGTCGCCGCTGGTCACAGCGTCGCACACCGCGGTCACGGAGTCGTGTGCGACTCCCCGCGACGGTCGCCCGGCGGCATCGCCGCAGGTGCGGACCCTGCCCACCGGACCGCCCGCCCGCCCAACACCCCGCCACGGCACCCGACCGCCCGTCAAGTCCCCGGAGGACGACTCCGGCGAGACGGGACATCCGGGCCGCACGCTCGACACCCACCCGACGCGCGCGAACCACGTCGCCCGACCGGTCCGTCCCGGAACGTCCGGCCACGAATTCACCCGCCCCGACCGCCCGGCCGCTACGGCGATCGGGGGACCCCGCCGGGCGACGTAGGCTCGGACCGTGGCCACGTTCTCCGCCGTGACGCGTCAGCACATCCTCCAGGCGATCGGGGAGCACGACTCCCGCGGTCGCGACGACTTCCTCGGCGTCTACGGGTTCACCCCGGACGCCGGCTACGCCCTCCTCCACGAGGGCCGCGCCTACGAGCCGCGCGCGATCGTCGGCGTCGCGCACCGGTACGCCACCGGGAGGCTCGCGATCGCCGACGAGGTCGCCGTCGACGCCGCCTCCGCCGTGCTGCGCAAGCGCGGCTTCGACGTCAGCGAGCCGGTCGTCGCGACCCGTGCCCCGGTCGCCGCCGCCCGGACGGCGCGCGCGCCCCGGTCCACGACGCGCACGTCGACGCCCCGAACCACGACGCGGGCCAGCAGCGCGGCGCCCGAGCGGGTCGCACCGATCTGCCCGACGTGCTCGATGACCCTCCCGGCCACGGGCGTCTGCGACTACTGCGGCTGACGCCCGCGCCGCTCCGGCGGACGGCTCAGCGCCGCGGCTCGAGCACCACCACGGCCGTCTCGGTCGGGCGACGCGTCGCGAAGCCGTCGAGGCCCTCGTCGAGCTTGCGGTACTCCGCCCACAGCCGCTCGCGCTCGGCACCTGCGGCCGCCCGGGCTCGCACCGCGCGCGGCCCGTCCTTGAGGACGACCGTCGCGTCGGGGTGCGCCTGGAGATTCAGCCACCACGCCGGCTCCGGCGCCGCCCAGCCGTTCATCGCGAGCGTGACCAGGTTCGGCCCGTCCTCCATGTACGCGACGATCGCCTCGCGCTCCTGCCCGGTCCGCCGGCCCGTCGTGCGCAGCACGAGCGTCCCCCACCGGTCCGGGCGCGGACGCCAGAGCCCCCGCCGCCCACCGGTCACGCGGTAGATCGCGCGGTGCACCACCCAGGCGGTGCGGACGAACCACCGCGGCGGCAGCCGTGGGCTGCGCGCCTCGTCGACCTGACCTGTCGTCTCGTCCATGGCCGCTCCCCGGTCCGGGCGTCCGCGGTCCGGCGCCGGCCCGCAGGTCGCACGCTACCGACGCCGCGGGCGCCCGGGAACACCCGATCCGTCCGGATCGGGTGTCGGCGCCCGCGGGCGCGGCGTCGACGGGCGGGCCGCCGTGCGGTCAGGTGAGGACGACGCCGCCCTCGGACGTCAGCTGGTCGGCGTCCGCGTCGTCGAACCAGCGACCGTGCTCGCCGAGGTACCGGAACGTCACCGTGGAGCCGACCGGGACCTTGACGGACGTGCTCGACGTGCCGTTCGACCGCTTCTTCAGCGGGTGCAGCCCCGGCGTCCAGCCGTTGAACGAGCCGACGACGCTGACCGGGCCGTCGAGCGTCGCCGTCGGCAGCGAGAACGTGAGCGTGCAGGTGGCGGACGCGGCGGAACGGGACTTCTTGAGCACGGGCGGACCACTCTTTCCCTCGGACGGGCGACCCTGACGCGCGCATCGTGGCGCGCCCATGTTTCGGGCAGTGAAACTCGCAGGTGAGCGCCCGGTGACGCCCGGGTGACGCCGGCCACCGCCCCGCCGGACCGTCAGCCCGCGAGCATCACGAGGCGCTGCGTGGCGCGGGTCATCGCGACGTAGCGGTCGACCGCGCCCTCGATCCCGTCGCCGAACGACTCGGGCTCGACGAGCACGACGAGGTCGAACTCGAGGCCCTTCGTGAGGACCGGCGCGAGCGACCGCACCCGGTCGCCCTCGGGGAAGGTCGGGTCGCCGACGACGCACGCGACGCCGCCGTGCGACGCGAGCCACTCCTCGACGACGGTCGCGAGGTCGGCCCGGCGGCCGTGCTGCACGGGCACACCGGTCCGGCGCACGGACGTCGGCACGTTGGCGTCGGGCAGCGCGGCACGGATCACCGGCTCCGCCTCGGTCATGACCTCCTCGGGCGTGCGGTAGTTGAGCGTGAGCGAGGCGGTCGCGATCCCGGTGAGGCCGACGCGTGCCAGCCGCTCCTGCCACGACTCCGCGAAGCCGTGGCGGGCCTGCGCGCGGTCCCCCACGACGGTCAGACTGCGCGGCGGGCAGCGCGCGAGCAGCATCTGCCACTGCGCGTCGGTGAGCTCCTGCGCCTCGTCGACGACGACGTGCGCGAACGGCCCGGCGAGCGGGTCCGACGGCTCGTCGTCGGCGGCGGGGTCGACGAGCGCGTCGCGCAGGTCCTGGCCCTTGAGCATCGACATGAGGAGCAGCTCGCTGTCGTCGGCGGCGATCAGCTCGTCGACGACGCGCTGCCGCTGCTCCTGCTCGACGGCCCGCTCGGCGTCGCGCCGACGTCGCCGCGCGGGCGCGTCGGCGTCACCGAGCCGGCGGCGGGCGGCGTCGAGCAGCGGCAGGTCCGACGTCGTCCACGCGCGCGGGTCGTCACGCTGCAGCAGCCGCACCTCTGCGGGCGTGAGCCAGGGCGCGCACAGCCGCAGGTAGGCCGGGACGGACCACAGGTCGCCGACGAGGTCGGGAGCGTCGAGCAGCGGCCATGCGCGGTTGACGGCGCGTGCCAGGTCGCGGTTCCGCAGCAGCGCGCGGCGCAGCTGGTCGGTGGGCACGTCGTCGTCGTGCTTCGCGACGAGGATCTCCAGCAGCGCCTCCCACACCTGCGCCCGGCCCTCGTTGTGCGGGGTGCCCGGCTCGGGCGCGTCGAACACCTCGGCCCAGTCGGTGGGGGTCAGCAGGACGTCGGCCCAGGGCGTCTCGACGGTCATCGCCTCCGTGGGCGGCCGCTCGGAGAACCGGACCGCAGGCTCGATCGCCCGGACCATGTCGGCCGACGCCTTGAGCCGCGCGACCTCCGGGTCCGCCTCGCCGAGGGCCGTCAGCCCCTCGGGCACCAGGTCCGCGAGCGTGCACGTCCGCACGCCCTCCTCCCCCAGGCTCGGCAGCACGTCGGACACGTAGTCGAGGTACGGCTGGTGCGGCCCGACGAACAGCACGCCGCCGCGCCGGTGCCCGAGGCGAGGGTCGTGGTAGAGCAGGTACGCGGTGCGGTGCAGCGCGACGACGGTCTTGCCCGTGCCAGGCCCGCCGTCGACGACGAGCGTCCCCTGCGAGCCCGCGCGCACGATCGCGTCCTGGTCCGCCGCGATGGTGCCGAGCACGTCGCGCATGCGCGCCGACCGGTCCGCGCCGAGGCTCGCGACGAACGCCGACTGGTCGTCGAGCGCCGCGTTCGCCGCCAGCCCGTCGGCCGTGAAGACCTCGTCCCAGAAGTCCGTGACGTGCCCGGCCGTCCACTGGTACCGCCGCCGGCTGACGACGCCCATCGGGTTGCCGTGCGTCGCCCCGAAGAACGGCTCCGCGACCGGGGACCGCCAGTCGACCAGCAGCCTGCGGCCGTCGGCGTCGGTGATGCCGAGCCGCCCGACGTGGACGGGCTCGCCGCCGTCCGCCGGGACGACGCGGCCCAGGCACAGGTCGAGGCCGAACCGCTGGAGCACCCGCAGCCGACCCGACAGGCGGTGGATCTCCTGGTCACGCTCGAGGGCCGCCGTGCCGTGCCCGCCGGGTGCGCGACGGGCCTCGTCCAGGCGGGTCGCCACGTCGGTGCGCTGGTGGTCGAGGGTGGCCGCGAGCGCGGCGAAGAACTCCTCGTCGGCGGCGACGAGGGCCGGGTCGGCCTTGGCCGCGAGGGAGTCGGGGAGGTGGAACGCGCTGGTCGTCTGCGAGGTCACGGTCGGCGATTCTTCGCCGCGAGGGGGGCCTTGCCGCAAGACCCCCCGTGCTCTATACGTTGAGAGTGGCGGGGATGTCCCCGCCGTCGTCGTGTCCGGGGGCGTCCACGCGCTCGCGCGGGCGTCGGCGCCGCTCGACGGCTCGCCCCCAGAGCGTCGCGGCACCGATCGACGCGGCGAGCAGCACGGCGGTCCCGACGACGTCGAGGACGTAGTGGTTGCCCGTCGTGAGCACGACACCCGTCATCGCCAGCGGGAACAGCCACGCCGCCCACGCGGCACGTGGGTGCGACGTCCGCAGCGCGAGCCACACCGCGTACGCGCACCACGCCGAGAACCCCACGTGCATGCTCGGCATCGCGGTGTACGACATGCCCTCCCGCTGCACGCTCGCGTCGCCGAACGGGTCGTGCCGTGCGACGACGTCCACGACGCCGGCGAGCGCGAACCGCGGCGGCGACATCGGCACCGCCGCGTACACGGGCAGCACCAGCAGCATCATCGCGAGCAGCGTGCGGCGTGCCCGCAGGTACACCTCGGGGTGGCGCACGAACACCCAGACCAGCACGCCGAGCAGCACCAGGTAGTACGACCGGTAGACGTAGACGGCACCGACCTCGACCCACGTCGGCTGCGCCACCAGCCACCGGTTCGCCGCGAGCGCGACGTCGATCCCGAGCGCGCGCTCGACGTCCTGGAGCGCGAGCGCGTGCGCCGTCGCGGCGGCGACGTCGTGCGCGACGCGCCCGTGCACCCACGTGAAGACCGCGAACGCCCCGAGCACGACGACGAGCTCGACGAGCACCCTCGGGTGTCCCGTCGGCCGTCCTGGCTGCGCTGGTCCGCCGACCACGCGGCGATCCTGCCAGCGGGAGTGCGTCCACGACAGACCGGGCTGTTGTACGGCACATGTACGGCGTAGGGTGGAGGACCAACCCGTGAGGAGCGACCCGTGCCGAAGACCGACCGCATCGAGGTGCGCACCGACGAGACCACCGGTGAGCTGATCCGTCGTGCTGCCGAGCTGTCGCGCGCCTCCACGTCGCAGTTCATCATCGCGGCGGCAGTCGATCGCGCGGAGGCTGTCGTGGCCCGCGCGGACCTGACGCTCATGCCGGCGGCGCAGTTCGACGCGATGATCGAGGCGATCGACCGAGCGAACCCGATGCCGAACCTCGCCCGTGCCGCGGCCACGCCGCGGAGGTTCACGGGTTGAGCGAGGACACGTACTACTCGCACCCACTCACACCCGACGACGACCTCGACCCGTTCGACTGCGGTGTCGAGAGTCTGAACGGCTGGCTGAAGCAGCACGCGCTACGCGCTCAGGCGCAGGATGTGACCCGCACGTTCGTGTGGAGCGAGCTCCACAGCTCGCGTGCAGTGGCCTACCACTCGATGTCGCCGACCCAGGTCGTCCGGACGGACGTCACCGCGGGCCTGGCCGGTGGCAACGCCGTGATCCCGGCCTTCCTGATCGGCAGGCTGGCCCTGGACAAGTCTCTGCACGGGCAGGGCCTGGGCTCGCAGCTGCTGATCGACGCGCTGTGGAAGGTCTGCAGCGCCTCGCAGTACGGCGGCGGGCGGCTCATCGTGGTGGACCCGATCGATGACGTCGCGGCAGCGTTCTACGCCCGGCACGACTTCCAGCGAGTCCAGGGATCGACGCGCATGTACGCCAAGATCGCGGCCGTCCGCGCCGCGATCGGGTTCGACGAGTAGAGCGCGGAGAGCGCCGTGCTCCCCGCCCGACGGGCGACGCGCCTCAGTCGTCGCGGGCGGGGCGGCCGGGGCGGCGGACCGGCGTCGCGTCGCGCGGCAGGCGTCCCGCGTCGGCGAGCGCGCGGCGCAGGATCAGGTCGACCTGGGCGTTGAGGCTGCGCAGGTCGTCGGCGGCCCACCGGGCAAGCGCGTCGTGCGTCGCCGGGTCCAGGCGGAGCAGCACCTGCCGGCGCTCACGCCTCGGGGGCGTGGCGCCGGCGGGCTCGGTGCTGCTCACGGTGCGCTCACGAGTAGAGCGAGCCCGCGTTGACGACGGGCGTCGCACGGCTCTCGCCGCACAGGACGACGAGCAGGTTCGACACCATGGCGGCCCGCCGCTCGTCGTCGAGCGACACGATCCCGTCGCGCTCGAGGCGTCCGAGCGCGTCCTCGACCATGGACACCGCGCCCTCGACGATGCGCTCGCGGGCGGCGATGATCGCGCCGGCCTGCTGACGCTGGAGCATCGCCTGGGCGATCTCCGGCGCGTACGCGAGGTTGGAGATGCGCGCCTCGATGACCTCGACACCGGCGATGACGACGCGCGCGGCGACCTCGGACGCGATCTCGCCGGACACGAGGTCGGTCGCGCCGCGCAGCGACCGCTCGCCCGCGTCGGCGTCGTCGTAGGGGTGCGACATCGCGACGTGCCGCAGCGCAGACTCGGACTGGACCTTGACGAAGCCCTCGTAGTCCTCGACCGCGAAGGTCGCGCGCGCGGTGTCGGTGACCTGCCAGACGACGATGCACGCGATGTTGACGGGGTTGCCGTCGGCATCGTTGACCTTGAGCTCGCTGGTCTCGAAGTTGCGGACGCGGACGGAGACCTTCTTCTTGGTGGTCAGCGGCACGGTCGCGACGAGGCCGGTGCGGCGGATCGTGCCGAGGTAGCGGCCGAACAGCTGGACGACCTTGGTCTGCCCGGGGCTGATGACGGTGACGCCCGACGGGACGAACAGCGCGACGACCATGAGGAGGATGCCGATCGCACCGAGGCCGGGGGCGTCGTCGGCGTCGGCGAGCGCGACCAGGACGATCCCGAGCGCGACGAGCCCGAAGAACGCGAGCAGGACGAGCAGGGCCACGGCGGTCCCCCCGGACGGTGCGGGGCGTTCCACCACCTCGACGCGCGCCCCGGCGTGGCCGACGGGACGGCCGCTGGGGTCGCCGCCGACGGAGTCCTGCGGGGGCGTGGTCGGGTCGGGCATGGTGCTCAGCTCCTCGGGTCCGGCGCGCCGTCGGCACGCGACACCTAATGTGATATCACATTATTGAGGAGCGGGGAACGCCGACCGTGGGCGCGTCAGTCGCCGGACGAGAGCCTGCTGCGCAGGAGCCCGAACGCCTTCCCCATGTTGAGCGTCCAGCCGACGCCGAACACCTTCGGACCGATCAGGTGCTCCGCGTCGGGGTCCCACACGCGCTCCTTGAACCGCTCGACCGTCGGCATCCGGAACTCGTACGGCACGAACCCGATGACCTTGCCGTTCCACTCGCGCTCGTCGGCCGGGGTGCGGAGCTCCTTGACGACCGCCGTCACCGCGAGGGCGATCGAGATCAGCCGGAGGATGCCTTGCAGGTCGGGCCGCCGCCGGGCGGCTTCGTCGTGGGACACGCTGCGCCTCCTGAGTCGTGGTGAGGCCATGATCCACCCGGCGGCGGATCCCTGGGAGGGCCTGGCGGGCGGCAGGTCCACCGGAAGGGGGTCCTGCCGGAGCGCGCGCTCGGCCACGATGGCCACCGTGCACCAGGACGACGACCTCACGACCTCCGACGCGACCGTGCTGCGCGTGCCCGACGGCGACGTCGCGGTCACGTGGGCGCTGCTCACCGTGGGCGGTGCCGCCGCCGGCGTGGCGGTCGGCCTCCTCCGCGACTGGGCGCTGTCCCTCGCGTGGGTCCCGTTCCGCGCCCTCCTGGTGACGCTCGACGCGATCGCCGACGCCTGGGGCGTGTGGGGCCTCGTCGCACTCGCCGCCGCAGGGGCCGGGATCGGCGCGCTCGTGGCGGCGGACTGGCAGGCCAAGCAGCCGCGGATCCAGGTGTCGCGGCCCGAGGTGGTCGTCGCGCACCAGAAGAAGGTGCGCCGCTACCGGCGCGACGACGTCCGCGAGGCGCTGCACGAGGACGGCGCCCTCGTGCTGCTCGCCGCGAACGGCACCGACCTCGCGCGCGTGCCTACCGAGGTTGCCGCGGACGACCTCGCGGCCGCGTTCCGCTCGCACGGGTACGTGTGGACGGAGACCAGCCCGACGGCCGGCACATGACCGGAGCCGGTCACGGTCGGAGCGCGACGTCGCCGCCCGCGCCGACGTCGAGCACCCGCACCCGGTCGACCAGCATCGTCGCCGGCAGCACGAGCCCGGACGCGTCGTTGCCCGGCCAGCGACCGCCCACCGCGAGGTTGAGCAGCAGGTGGAACCCGCGCCTGAACGGCCACGGCCCGGGCACGTCGTCGGGGGTCACCCGGTGGTACTCGACGCCGTCCAGGTCCCAGACGATCGCGTCGTCCGCCCACGTCACGGCATAGGTGCGGAAGCCGTCGGCCAGCGGGACACCGGCGTCGTACGACCCGCCCGCTCCCCCGCCGATCCCCGCGTAGCCGGGGCCGTGGACCGTGCCGTGCACCGTGCGCGGCTCGGCACCGACATGCTCCATGACGTCGATCTCGCCGCACGCCGGCCAGCCCACGTCCTCGAGGTCGTCGCCGAGCATCCAGAACGCCGACCACGTGCCCGCACCGCGGGGCTGCCGGATCCGCGCCTCGACACGACCGCGCCGCACGGTCAGCCGCCCCAGCGTCGTGAGCCGCGCCGACGTGACGTCACCGTCGGGCTCACGGTGCGCCGTGATCGCGAGCCGTCCGTCGCCGGTCAGGTGCGCGTTGCGCGTCGACGCGGTGTACCGCTGGAGCTGCTCGTCGCCCCACCCGCCCGCACCCGTCTCGTGCCGCCACACCCGCGGGTCGGGCGGCGACCCGGCCGGCCCGCGGAACTCGTCGGCCCACACGACCGTGGCCTGTCCCGACTGCGTCATCACTCCTCCGCGTGCCCACGACGCCGCTGCCGATCGTGCGGGCCGGCCCCTCCGAGCGCAACCGCACGAACCGAGGCCGGAGCGCCTCGTCGGTCACAGGGCCGACACCGGCGACGATGGCGTCGTGGACGACCTCCGCCTGATCGGCTACTGGCGCAACGACGACCATCCCGAGTACCCGGACCCCCACGACCTCGTCGACGAGGCCTGGGACCCCACCGAACGACATCGGGTCTGGGCGTATCTCAGCAGCGGCACGATGCGGTCCGCGTACATGGGCCACTCGCCGTGCCGCATGTGCGACGCCCAGAACGGAGCTCTCGAGTTCACCGACGGCGTCTACGTCTGGCCCGAGGGTCTCGGCCACTACGTCTACGACCACGCGGTCCGGCTACCGACGGAGGTCGTCGGCCACGCCGTCGCCCGTCTCGACGACCTCGAGTCGCGGAGGGTCTCCCGGCAGTGGTGGCTGCAGCAGTTCGGCGAGGACGGTCCGACGACGTAGCGAGACAGGACGCCGAACGACGGCGGTCGTCGACCGGCTGGCGAGTCCAACGCCGCACCGCCGGGACACAGACTCGCGGCCTCGTCCGACGCCCGGAACGGGCGCGGCACCCGAAGGCGCCGCGCCCGTCCGCGGGATCTCAGCGGGTCAGGACGCCGAGCAGGTGATGCTCGGCCACGTCCAGTTGCCACCGTGCTGGACGGTGAAGCCGAACGAGGTCGTCTGGCCGGCCGACAGCGCACCGCTGCCGCTGGGACGCATCGTCATGACGTTGCCCGACGAGTCCCACGTCGGGGAGCCGTTCCAGGTCGCGATGATCTTCTGCGGCGAGCGCACGGTCACCGTGGACTGCCAGCTGCTGATGTTGGTGTTGGCGCGGATCGTCACCGTGCCGTTGAAGCGGTCGTTCCACTTCTGGCCCTCGGAGTACGTCGCCGTGCAGCTCGGCGTGCTGCCGCCCGGGTTCGTCGGCGTGGGCGTCGGGTTCGGGTTGGTCGGCGTAGGCGTCGGGTTCGGGTTGGTCGTGCCGCCCGAGTTCAGCTGGTTGAGGACGCTCGTGTAGGCGGCCTTCTTGTTGCCCGAGCCGTCGAAGAGCAGCGGCGTGCCGGACGCGCGCCACGAGTCGGAGTCGCGGACGCCCCACACGGTGATGCCGGTGCAGCGGGAGACCGCCATGCACGCCTGCACGACGCCCTGGTACTGCTGCGCCTGCGACGAGCCCGAGCCCTCGATGTCGAGCTCGGTGATCTGCACGTCGACGCCGAGGTCGGCGAAGTTCTGCAGGGTCGTGTGGTAGTTCGACGGCACCGGGTTGCCCGAGTTGAAGTGCGCCTGGAAGCCGACGCAGTCGATCGGGACACCGCGCGACTTGAAGTCGCGGACCATGTTGTAGACGCCCTGCGTCTTGGCGTGCGACCAGTTGTCGGTGTTGTAGTCGTTGTAGCAGAGCTTCGCGCCGGGGTCGGCGGCGCGGGCGGCACGGAAGGCGGCCTCGATCCAGTCGTTGCCCGTGCGCTGCAGGTTGGAGTCGCGGCGGGCGCCCGAGGAGCCGTCGGCGTACGCCTCGTTCACGACGTCCCAGGCGTAGATCTTGCCCTTGTAGTAGGACGCGACCTGGGTGACGTGGTTGAGCATCGCGTTGCGCAGGTCGGTCCCGGACAGGTTCTGCATCCAGCCGGGCTGCTGCGAGTGCCAGGCGAGCGCGTGCCCGCGGACCTGCTTGCCGTTCTGGCGGGCCCAGTTCACGATCCGGTCGCCGTTGGAGTAGTTGAACTGGCCACGGTTGGGCTCCGTGGCGTCCATCTTCATCTCGTTCTCGGCCGTGATCATGTTGAACTCACGGTTCGCGATGTTCGTGTACGTGCCGTCGCTCAGCTTGTTCGCGGCGATGGCGGTGCCGAAGTACCGATTGGTCTCGGCGGCGGCGGCCTGCAGCGTGCTGCCGGCGGCGGCGGCCGGGACGGCGATCGTCACGGCCAGCGCAGCGGCGGCCAGACAGCCGGCGGCGGCGGCGAGACGGCCTCGCCGGTGCGTCGGGCGTGGGGTCGTCATCGAACCCTCCTTGGTGGTGGTCGGTGGCTCCAGCGGGAGCCGGCACGTCACCTTCGCCAGGGCGTTCGCGCCGGTCAACGGCCTTGACCGGTACGGAAACTTTCGAAACTGCGAACGAAGCGTTTCAGCACACCATCGGGTGACTTCACCGGTGTAGATCCGCTCTTGGCGGCGAGATTGCGCCGCGCGGGCGCGATGTCGTGGGATCGATCCCATTGCAACTGCCCGCAACTATCGACGCACGCAGCCGGACTTTCGGACGAGAGCGCCCGTCGTCCACGGCGCCGTCAGCCCTTGACGGCGCCCGTCAGCCCTCCGACGATGCGCCGCTCGAACAGGCTGAAGAAGACGAGCGCGGGCAGCATCGCGAGCGACGTGAACGCGAGCACCTTGGCGGTGTCGACCGAGTACTCCGACGCGAACGCCTGCACGCCGAGGGGCAGCGTGAACGTCCCCGCGTCGTTGAGGATGAACAGCGGCAGCAGGTAGCTGTTCCAGCTGTTGATGAACGCGAGGATCCCGACCGTGATGACGCCAGGCAGCGACAGCGGCAGGACCATCCGGAAGAAGAACCCGAGGCGGCTGCACCCGTCGATCGCGGCGGCCTCCTGGAGCTCCGCCGGGATCGCCCGCAGGAACGGCACGAGGATGATGACGGTCGTCGGGAGCGCGAACGCGATCTGCGGCAGGATCACGCCGCCGAGGTTGTTCATCAGCCCGAGCGTCCTGACCATGATGTACAGCGGCGTGATCGCGACCGTCATCGGGAACATCAGGCCCGCCGCGAAGAACGCGTACATCGCGCCGCGGCCGCGGAACGGGTAGCGCGCGATCGCGAAGCTCGCCATGAGCCCGAGCGCGACGACACCGGCCGTCGTCGCCCCGGCCGCGATCGCGGAGTTCAGCACCTGCTGCCAGAACACGCCGCCCGTCAGGACGCCGACGTAGTTGTCGAGCAGCCACGGGTCCGGCAGGCCGGACGGGTCCGACGTGATCTGCGCGTTGGTCCGGAAGCCGCCGACGACGATGTACGCGACGGGCGCGAGCATCGCGACCACGAGCAGCGTCGCGAAGCCGTACACGGGCGGGCTCCCCCACGGCAGCCGCTCCCGACGGCCCCGCGTGCGGACGGGGACGACCGTGACGGGCGCGGCGGTGAGGGTCGGGGCGGCCATCAGCGCACACCTCCGGTCAGGGCGCCCTCGGTGTCCCGGCGCAGGACGAACCGCTGGTACACGAGGGCGACGACGAGCGAGATG
Organism: Cellulomonas fimi; assembly: GCF_028583725.1. Lineage (NCBI taxonomy): Bacteria > Bacillati > Actinomycetota > Actinomycetes > Micrococcales > Cellulomonadaceae > Cellulomonas > Cellulomonas fimi. The sequence goes on from NZ_CP110680.1 coordinate 4,383,336, forward strand.
AGGAACAGCACGACCGCGACCGCGTTGCCGAAGCCGTAGCTCCCGGCGTTGCGGCCGAACGACACCATGTACGTCGCCATGGTCGAGGTGCCGGCGGTGGAGGCGATGTACTGCCCCCAGATGATGTAGACGAGGTCGAACAGCTGCAGCGCGCCGATGATCGACAGGAACGCCCAGATGCGCAGCGTCGGCGCGAGGAGCGGCAGGGTGATGCGCCGCTGCACCTGCCAGTACGACGCGCCGTCGATCGACGCGGCCTCGTGCAGCTCCTCGGGGATCCCCTGCAGGCCGGCGAGGAAGAGGATCACCGCGAAGCCGATGTACTTCCACGTGATGATCCCCATGAGGGTCCAGATGGCGATGTCCGGGTCGGACAGCCACTCGTTCGTCAGCGCGCCCAGGCCGATCCGGTCCAGCAGGTCGTTGAGGGCGCCCGTGCTCTGCAGCATGAGGCTCCACCCCGTGCCGACGACGACCTCGGAGATGACGTACGGAACGAAGATCAGCACGCGGATGATCGACTGACCGCGCATCCGGCGGTTCAGCAGCAGCGCGATGAGGATCGCCGCCGGTCCCTGCAGGACCAGCGAGAACACCACGATGAACGCGTTGTGCCGCAGCGCGTCGTGGAACAGCGGGTCGGTGAGGATCGTCTGGTAGTTCCGCAGCCCGACGAAGTCGGTCGGCGGTCCGTACCCCTCCCACCGGAAGAACCCGTAGTAGCCCGCCATGAGGACGGGCACGATCACGAACGCGGAGAACACCACCAGCGCGGGCACGGTGAGGACCGCGACCTCGGCCCGCTCGCGCCACGTGCTGCCCCGGGGCCGCCGGCGCGGCGGGGACGACACCGCGGTGGTGCCGTCCCCGTCCGCGTCGAGGCCCACGGGCGAGCCCTTCGCGGGGCGCGAGCTCTCGTGCGTGGACGTCATGTGCGCGACGTGCTCTCTACGCCTTGGCGGCTGCGGCGTTCACGGACTCGACGAGACCCGCGGCGTCGCTCTTGCCGGCCAGCATGTCGACGACCGCGACGTTGAGCGCGTTGCCGACGTTCTGCCCGTAGACGGTGTCGAGCCACTGCGACACGTACGGCGCCGCGTTGTAGGCCTCGAGCACGCTCTGCAGGTAGGGCTCGGTGATGACCTTCTGCGACTCGGTGTTCACCGGGGGCGCGTTGAACGCCTTGTAGTAGGCCTCCTGCACCTCGGTGCGCGCGATGTAGTTGAGGAAGTCGGCGCACGCCTGCTCCGGCGCCTGCGCCGAGCACGAGTACCCGTCGACACCGCCGAGGATCGAGCCCGGCTCGCCCTCGCCGCCCGGGACCTCCGGGAACGCGAACCAGTCGAGGTCGGGGAGCGGCTGCTCGTCGGGCGTGAGCGACGCGATGACGCCGGGGTTCCACGCGCCCATGAGCTCCATCGCCGCCTGGTGGTTGGCGAGCAGTCCCGCCGACGAGCCCGCGCCCTGCTGGGCGGACGTCGTCAGGAAGCCCTCGTTGAACGGCTCCGTCGCCGCGAACGCCTCGAGGTTCTCGGCCGCCGTCGTCCAGCACGGGTCGTCGAACGTCATGGACTTCGCGGTCGCCTCGAGCGTGTCCGCGCTGCACGCGCGCAGGGCGAAGAAGTAGTACCAGTGCGCGGCGGGCCACGCGTCCTTCGCGCCGAGCGCGATCGGGGCGACGCCCGTGCCCTTGAGCGCCGTCACGGCCGCGTCGAGGTCCTCGATCGTCGTCGGCGTCTCGGTGATGCCGGCCGCCGAGAAGAGGTCCTTGCTGTACCAGATGCCGCCGGGGAGCACGGCGATCGGCATCGCGTACGTCTTGCCCTCGATCTGGTTGGCCTTGAAGGAGCCCTCGGGGATGAGGCCCTTCGTCTCGTCGGTGACCAGGTCGGTGATGTCGAGCAGCTGGCCCGCGCGGACCATCGCCGCCATCTTGCCGCCGCCGCGCTGGAGGAAGACGTCCGGGGCGTCGCCCGAGTTCAGCGCGGTCTGGAGCTTGCCGTCGAGGTCCTCGTTCTGGATCGACTGCACCTTGATGGTGACATCCGGGTTCTCCTCCATGAACGCCGCGACCGTGTCGTCCCAGAACTGCTTGCCGGCGCCGGTCGACGCGTTGTGCCAGAACGTCATCGAGACGTCGCCGCCACCGTCTCCGCCGTCTCCGCCGTCGCCGCCGTCGTTGCTGCACGCCGCGAGCCCTGCCGCGCACACCAGTGCGGTCGAAGCCGCGAGCACCGCCCTCATCTTCATCCGAGCTGCCCTTCTCTCGTCGTCGAGTGATGCAGCCGCGCCGCTCAGGGCGACGCCCTGCGGACCGCGCGGCGACCCTGGCGCAACGGCTTCTTCACCGGTGAAGAAGCCGTGCCTCCACCGCGGGGGACGCGAGTCCGAGGCCCACCGTCGCAACGGTGCCCGGTATGTGTCAATCGTTCTCGACAACGTTTTAGCAACGGTCTGCACGGTATGGCCCGGCGGTTCACGCGCGCCGGGAAGAGGGGCTCCTCGACGGTCGGGACGTGGGAACGCTTCCGGCGGTCAGCGACGAGCGGGGGTGCTGCCTCGCTCCACGATCCGCATGTCCGCGACGTGCAGGACGGGCTCCGTCGGGGCTCCCGGCGCCGACGTCAACCGGTCGTGCAGCAGCCCGACCGCGACCTCCGCGATGACGCGCCGGCCCGGGTCCACCGTCGTCAGCGCCGGCATCGAGTACTGCGCGTCCTCGATGTCGTCGAAGCCCACGACGGCCACGTCGTCCGGGATCGAGCGACCCCGCACCTGCAACGCGTACATCGCCCCCAGGGCCAGCGCGTCGTTGAACGCCACGACCCCGTCGACCTCGACTCCCGAGTCGAGCACCTGCTCCATCGCGCGCGCCCCGTTGCCCCGGTGCCAGCCGTCGTCCGCCCAGCCGAGCAGCCGCGGGTCGACCGTGATCCCCCGCGCCGCGAGCGCCTCCCGGTACCCGGTGAACCGCAGGTTCGACGATCCCGCCGTCGGCGAGTGCAGCATGCCGATCACCGCGATGCTCCGACGACCCGCGTCGAGCAGCAGGTCCGTCGCGGCGCGCGCACCCTCGACGTTCTGCATCGTCACGTGGTCGACCTTCGTCGAGAACATCTGCTCGCCCAGCAGCACCAGCGGGTAGCCCAGGTCGTCCAGGAGGTGCGCGTCCGCCTGCTCGAGCGCCGCCGGGCTGAACAGCAGGCCGTCGACGAGCTTGCGCCGCGGCTCCCGCAGCGCGGCCAGCTCGCCCTCGCGCGTGAAGCCCGTCGGCTGGATCAGCACGTGCAGGCCACGGCGCCGGGCCGCCTCGAGGATCTCGTCCGCGAGCTCGCCGAAGTACGGCTGACCCAGCTCCGGGACGGCCAGGCCCACGACGCCCGTGCGGCCCGAGCGGAAGATCCGCGCCGTCACGTTGATCTCGTAGCCGAGCTCGTCGACCGCCGCCATCACGCGCTCGCGCGTCGACTCGCGGATGTACGGGTAGCCGCTCAGGACGTTGGAGACGGTCTTCGCGGAGACGCCGGCGCGACGTGCGACCTCGGCCATCGTCGCCACGCCAACCCCCTTCGCGTCCGCGCCTCGGGCCCGCGCGCGGCTCATGGTCGACGTGCAGCGGCGCAGGCAGCCGCAATCTACCGGACCACCGCGCGTCGACCCGGTGCCGCCGGCCTCGGGGTCGGTCAGCCGCGATCGCCGAGGTAGGCGACCGCGTCGACCATGACGAGGCACGCGGGGTCGAAGAAGTCGGTCGTCGCGGTCATCCGCGCCGGCGGCTGATCGCCGAAGAACTCGGCAAACACGTCCCACGCAGCCCGGGTCTCGTCCGTGATCTCGCGCAGCCACAGGGTCACCTGGACGACGTCCTCGAACCCGGCGCCCGCGCTCGCGAGCGTGTCGCCGAGGCTGCGCAGGGTCGCGCGCGTCTGGGCCGCGTACTCACGACGGTCGAAGCCGCCCGCGTGGTGCGCGAGGAACAGGAAGCCGCCGGCGCGGACCGCGCTCGCGCAGGTGGGGTCGCCGACGTGGGAGGGGAACCGGGTGATCACGGGCGCGACCGTACGCCCCGCCACCGACAGCGTCCGTGCAGGTCACCGGCACACTCGCCGGAGCGCTGCGACGGGCCGGCCGGCGCGACCCGGGGCGACGGGCCGGCGGGCACGGCCGGTACGACGGGTCGGCCGGTGGCGGGGGCGGTGCGGCGTGGTCAACCGGCGGGCGCGGACGGTACGGGCGTCGGGGGCGCGGCCGAGCCCGGCGCGAGCGTCGGGAGCGTGACGTCGCGGCACCCCGTCGCCACCGGGTCGCCGCCCGCGAGCGCCGTCACGCGCGCGGCAGCCTCCGCCAGCCGCTCCTCGGGCAGGCGCCCGCTGGCGACGGCGTCGACGAGGGCGTCCCGCATCCGCACCGCCTGGCCGCCGTCGGTCGCGAGCACCGCGTCCGCGCCCGCCCCGACCGCCATGACCGCCGCCTCGGGGAAGTCCCAGCGCACGTTGACCGCCCCCATCCCGACGGAGTCCGTGATCGCGACGCCGTCGAACCCCATGTCGCGCAGCAGCGCGTACGCGCGCGGGCTCAGCGACGCCGGCAGGTCCGGGTCGAGCGCCGCGTACTGCAGGTGGTTCATCATCACGACCGGTGCACCCGCGTCGATCGCGCGCTGGAAGGGCAGCAGGTCGGTGGCGCTCAGCTCGTCGACGGTCGCCTCGACCAGCGACGACTCGGTGTGCGAGTCGACGGTCGAGCGGCCGTGCCCCGGGAAGTGCTTGACGGTCGGCGTGACGCCCGCGTCGGCCAGCCCGGTCGCGAACGCGAGCCCGTAGTCCGCCGCCGTCGCCGGGTCGGCGCTGAACGACCGGTCACCGATGACGCCCCCCGCGGGTCCGTCGTCGAGGTCGAGCACGGGTGCGAGGTCGACGTCGACGCCGACCTGGGCCAGCGCCACACCCGTCGCCGCCGCACGGGCCCGGACCTCGTCGGGTGTCTCGCGTGCCGCCATGCGCCGGGCCGACGGGCCGGGGCCCACGACGTCCCGCATGAGCGCGACGCGGCCCGACTCCTCGTCGGTCGCGACCACGAGCGGACGGACCGCCTGCGCGCGCAGGCCCTCGGTCAGGCGCGCGACCTGGCGCGCCGACACCACGTTGCTCTCGGAGAGGAAGACGCCGCCGACCCCGAGGGCCGTGACCTCGGTCGCGAGCGGGTCGTCGGCACGCGTCACGCCGGGCAGGCCCACGACGAGCACCGCGGCGGCCTGCTGCTCGACGGGTGCGGGCGTGCAGGTCGGCGTGGGTGCGGGCTCACGGCGCGGTCCGGGCGCCGACGGACCGGTGTCGCTCGCGTCCGCCGCACCCAGCGCCGTCGCGTCCGCGGCGGGGTCGTCGTCGGCGGTCGCCGCGACCGTGCCCGCACCGACGGACAGCAGCGCGGCGAGCACGAGCACCGCGCTGCGGGCGCGCCCCGGCCACCGACCCGGACGGCCGTGCCGGGGTGCACTCCCTGCGAGGGGCGTCCCCGCGGCGGCACCGTCGGCCCGACCGGTGTGCGCGGGTCGACCCGCGCGCTCGGTCGCGTCGGACGCGTCTGGCTCTGCCACGCGCGCAGGTTAGGTCGGGCGCCGCGGATCGGCACCCGGACGGCGTTCCGGTGCGGGTCGTCACCGCGTGCAGGGGCCCTCGCCGGCAGAGCCCTCGCGGGCAGGACTCTCGCGGGCATGGCTCTCGCGGGCAGTGGCTCTCGCGGGCAGGGCTCTCGCCGGCAGCGCTGCCCGCCGGTGCGCGCCGCTAGCCCGTGAGGCCGAGCGGCCCGCCGACGGCGCGCGCGACCGGCCACGCCGCGGACGCCGTCGTCCCCGCCACCGTGACCGTCGCCTCCGGCGGCCCACCCGGGACGGCGGCGCGGTGCGCGGACCAGAACGACACGCCCGCGTCCTCCCCCTCGAGCTGCACCACCCCGGGTGCCCCCGGCGGCAGCCACAGCCCGAGCCCGTAGGCGTACGCGCCGTCGGCGGTCGTGGCGTGCGGCGTCGTGGCCTGCGCGACGATGTCCGGCGGCAGGATGCGGCCGCCGAGCAGCGCGTCCCAGAACCGCTCCATGTCGGCGGCCGTCGTGTACGCGCCGCCGTCGCCGCCCGCGACCACGGGCAGGTGCAGCACGTGCGACCGCCACGCGTCGCCCACCCGCACGTAGCCGATCGCCGCGTCGGCGGGCAGCTCGTCGGACCGCAGGAAGTCGGTGCGCGTCATGCCGGCGGGCCGCAGCACCCGCTGCCGGACCAGGTCGTGGAACGGCACGCCCGACGCCCGCTGTGCGAGCAGGGACAGCAGCACGAACGACGCGTTGCGGTACTCAAGCGGTCCCCCCGGTGCGTGCTCGGGGACGACGCGCGCGAGCACGGGCAGGTAGTCCTCGGGCGACACGAGCGTGTGCACGGGCACGTCGAGCAGGTACGCGTCCTCGTCGGCGTCGTCGTCGATGACGTCGGAGAGTCCGGACGTGTGCGTGAGCAGGTGCTCCAGGGTGACGTCGTCGGGGATCGCGGGGAGGTCGTCGCCCAGCAGCTCGCGCGCGGTCGTCGTCAGGGCGACCGTGCCGTCCGCGACGAGCGACAGGACCGCGAGCGCCGTGAACCCCTTGCTGCCCGACGCCATGGCGAGCCGGTCGTCGGTCGTGAGCGGCCGGCCCCAGCGCCGGTCGACGACGCCCCACGCGCGCTCGACCAGCACCTCGCCGCCGACGCGGACCCGGACGACGCCCGCTGCCTCCCGTGGGCCGTCCCGCTCGACGGCCTCGTCGACGAGCGTCGCCACCTCCGCCGCGGACACCGACCTCACGTCACCCATCCCGGCAGCCTACGGACGGGCGTCGCCGGGTGCCGAGGCCTTCGTCAGCCCGTGCCGCCGACGCGGCGGGTGAGGTCGGCGGCGGCCCGCTGCGCGGCCCGTGCGAGCGCCTCGGCGGCGTCGTCGTCGACGTCGTCGCGCGCGAACGTCACCGCGAGGCCCGCGATCGGGTGGCCGGTGTGGTCGCGCACGGCGACGCCGACCGACGCGAACCCGGGGGTCACGTCGCCGTCCTCCGCGGCCCAGCCGCGCCGCCGCACCTCGACGAGGACGTCGCGCAGCTCGCCCGGCCGGCGGGGTCCCAGCCCGGTGCGGTCGACGAACGCCTCGCGGTCGGGGAAGAGGGCGCGCACCTGCGGGCGGGGCAGGACGGCGAGCATCGCGCGGCCGCTCGCGGTGAGGTGCGCGGGGAGGCGGACGCCGACGTCGGTCACGAGCGCCGGCCGGCGGGACGCGCGTTCCTCGACGACGTAGAGGACCTCGCGGCCGTGCAGCACCGCGAGGTGGGCGCTCTCCCCCACCTGGTCGACGAGCCGGGCGAGCACGGGGCGTGCGGCGCGGGCGAGCGGTGCCTGCCGGGAGTAGGCGGAGCCGAGCTCGAACGCCCCGAGGCCGAGGCCGTACCGGCGTTCCTCGGGCAGGTGTGCGACGACGCCGTGCTCCCGCAGGACGGCGAGCAGGTGGTAGGTCGTGGAGCGGGGCAGCCCGACGGCGTGCGCGATCGCCGCGGCGGGCAGCGGGCCGGTGCGGGACAGGTGCCGCAGGATGCGCAGCGTCGCGTCGGCGGCGGGGACGTCACTGCTCGGCACGCCCTCTCCCCTCCCGCCGGCGTCTGGTATCCCAGACGATATCCCCTCGCGCCCCGGCGACCCGGCCCGCGGCGCGGAGGTGTCATGGGCACATGAGCACCGTCGTCGAGCCGTCGCCGGACCCGGCGCCGAGCCCGCGCGCGGACGGGCCGGCCCCGTCCGCGTCGTCCGCCGACCGCACGCGTGACGACCGCGCGTCTCACCCCCACGGCGCCGCACGGCGCACGGTCGTCGTCGGTGTCGGCCCCGTGCCCGCCCGCGACGTCGTCGCAGTGGCGCGGGACGGCGCGGGCGTCGCGCTGGCGCCCGAGGCCCTCGCCGCGATCACCGCCGGGCGTGCGGTCGTCGACGCGCTCGCCGACGACGACGAGCCCCACTACGGCGTCTCGACCGGGTTCGGCGCGCTCGCGACCCGGTGGATCCCGGCCGACCGCCGCGCGGACCTCCAGCGCAGCCTGATCCGGTCGCACGCGGCCGGGACGGGCGCGGAGGTCGAGCGCGAGGTCGTGCGCGCGCTCATGCTGCTGCGCCTGTCGACGCTCGCGACGGGCCGCACCGGCGTCCGGCCGTCCACCGCGCAGGCGTACGCCGCGATGCTCGACGCGGGGATCACGCCCGTCGTCCGCGAGTTCGGGTCGCTCGGCTGCTCGGGCGACCTGGCGCCGCTCGCGCACGTCGCGCTGGCCCTCATGGGCGAGGGCGAGGTCCGCGACCCGTCGGGCGCGCTGGTCCCCGCGGCCGACGCGCTCGCGCGCACCGGTCTCGCACCCGTCGTGCTCGCCGAGAAGGAGGGGCTCGCGCTCGTCAACGGCACCGACGGGATGCTCGGCCAGCTCGTGCTCGCGCTGCACGACCTCGACCGGCTGCTCGCGACCGCCGACGTCGCCGCCGCGCTGAGCGTCGAGAGCCTGCTGGGGACCGACGCCGTGCTCGCCGACGACCTGCACACGCTGCGCCCGCACCCGGGTCAGGCCGCGTCGGCGCGGCACGTGCGCGCGCTGCTGCGGGGCTCCGGGATCATGGCGAGCCACCGCGGCCCGGGGTGCACGCGCGTGCAGGACGCGTACTCGCTGCGGTGCGCGCCGCAGGTGCACGGCGCCGCGCGCGACACCGTCGAGCACGCGCGGGCCGTCGCGGAGCGCGAGCTCGCCGCCGCGATCGACAACCCCGTCGTCACCGTCGACGGTCGCGTCGAGTCCAACGGCAACTTCCACGGCGCGCCCGTCGGGTACGTGCTCGACTTCCTCGCGATCGCGGTCGCGGACGTCGCGAGCATGTCCGAGCGGCGCACCGACCGGTTCCTCGACGTCGCCCGCAACAACGGGCTGCCCGCGTTCCTCGCGCACGACCCCGGCGTCGACTCCGGCCTGATGATCGCGCAGTACACCGCGGCCGGGCTGGTCAGCGAGCTGAAGCGGCTCGCGGTGCCGGCGAGCGTGGACTCGATCCCGTCGTCGGCGATGCAGGAGGACCACGTGTCGATGGGCTGGCACGCGGCACGCAAGCTGCGCCGGGCCGTCGACGCGCTCGGACGCGTGCTGGCGATCGAGGTGCTGACCGCGACGCGTGCCCTGGACCTGCGCGCACCGCTCGCCCCCGCGCCCGCGACCGGTGCCGTCCGCGACCTGCTGCGCACCCGCGGCGTCGCGGGCCCCGGACCCGACGCCCACCTCTCCCCCGACCTGGAGACGGTCGCCGCTCTCGTCGCCTCCGGCGAGGTCCTGGCCGCCGCCGACGCCGTCACGTCCCCCGAGGAGACCCGATGACCGCCGGTCCCCGTCCCGTCCGCGCGCCGCGCGGCACGGCGCTCACGGCCCGCTCGTGGCAGACCGAGGCGCCGCTGCGGATGCTCATGAACAACCTCGACCCCGAGGTCGCCGAGCGGCCTGACGACCTGGTCGTCTACGGCGGCACGGGGCGGGCCGCACGGTCGTGGGACGCGTACGACGCGATCGTCCGCACGCTCACGACGCTCGGCGACGACGAGAGTCTGCTCGTGCAGTCCGGCAAGCCCGTCGGCGTGCTCACGACGCACGAGTGGGCGCCGCGGGTCCTCATCGCGAACTCGAACCTCGTCGGCGACTGGGCGACGTGGCCCGAGTTCCGCCGGCTCGAGCACCTCGGCCTCACGATGTACGGGCAGATGACCGCCGGGTCGTGGATCTACATCGGCACGCAGGGGATCCTCCAGGGCACGTACGAGACGCTCGCCGCGGTGGCGGCGCAGCGGTTCGGCGGGACGCTCGCCGGGACGCTCACGGTGACCGGCGGGTGCGGCGGCATGGGCGGCGCGCAGCCGCTCGCGGTCACCCTCAACGGGGGCGCGTGCCTGATCGTCGACGTCGACGGCGACCGGCTGCGGCGACGCGTGCACGACCGCTACCTCGACCGCGTCGCAGGCTCGCTCGACGAGGCGCTGTCGCTGGTCACCGCCGCGAAGCGCGACCGGGCGGCGCTCTCGGTCGGCGTCGTGGGCAACTGCGCCGAGGTCCTGCCCGAGCTGCTGCGGCGCGGGGTCGAGGTCGACGTCGTGACCGACCAGACGTCCGCGCACGACCCCCTGGCGTACCTGCCCGTCGGCGTCGCCGTGGAGGACTGGGCCGACTACGCCGCCGCGAAGCCCGACGAGTTCACGGACCGCGCGCGCGAGTCGATGGCCCGGCACGTCGAGGCGATGGTCGGTTTCCTCGACGCGGGCGCCGAGGTCTTCGACTACGGCAACTCGATCCGCGACGAGGCCCGGCGCGGCGGCTACGAGCGCGCGTTCGCCTTCCCGGGGTTCGTGCCCGCGTACATCCGGCCGCTGTTCGCCGAGGGCAAGGGGCCGTTCCGCTGGGCCGCGCTGTCGGGCGACCCGCGCGACATCGCGACGACCGACGAGGCCGTCCTCGACCTGTTCCCCGACGACGACCACCTGCACCGGTGGATCCGGGCCGCGCAGGAGCGCGTCGCGTTCCAGGGCCTGCCCGCACGCATCTGCTGGCTCGGCCACGGCGAGCGCGACCGGGCGGGGCTGCGCTTCAACGAGCTCGTCGCGTCGGGGGCGCTGGCCGCGCCCGTCGTCATCGGCCGCGACCACCTCGACGCCGGGTCCGTCGCGTCGCCCTACCGGGAGACCGAGGCGATGGCCGACGGGTCCGACGCGATCGCCGACTGGCCGCTGCTCAACGCGCTCGTCGCCGCGTCCTCCGGGGCCACGTGGGTGTCGCTGCACCACGGCGGCGGCGTCGGGATGGGCCGGTCGATCCACGCCGGGCAGGTGTCCGTCGCCGACGGCACCGACCTCGCGGCCCGCAAGCTCGCGCGCGTGCTGTCGAACGACCCCGCGACAGGCGTGATCCGGCACGTCGACGCCGGGTACGCGCGCGCCGAGCAGGTCGCGGACGCGCACGGCCTGCGCGTCCCGATGCGGGAGGGAGGGGCATGACGACAGCCCCCGACCGCGGCGGTGCCGTGCCGGCCGAGTCGTCCGGCGGCGTCGCGTCGGACCCGGCGACCCGCGGCGACGTCGGGGTCGCGACGTTCCGGCGCGCGTGGTCGGACCTCGCCCCGGTCGGGCGCGCCCCCGGCGGCGCCGGGTACCACCGGTTCGCGTGGACGCGCGACGACCACACCCTGCGCGAGTGGTTCGCCGGGGAGGCGGCCGCGCGCGGCCTCGACGTCGTCGTCGACCGCGCCGGGAACCAGTGGGCGTGGTGGGGCGACCCGGACGCGCAGCCGGGCGTCGTCACGGGCAGCCACCTCGACTCCGTCCCCGGCGGCGGCGCGTTCGACGGGCCGCTCGGCGTCGTCAGCGCGTTCGCGGCGCTCGACGTCCTGCGGTCGCGCGGCGTCCGGCCGGCGCGCCCGCTGGGGATCGCGTGCTTCGTCGACGAGGAGGGCGCGCGGTTCGGGGTCGCGTGCGCCGGGTCGCGGCTCGTCACCGGCGTGCTCGACGCGGACCGCGCGCGCGGCCTGCGCGACGCCGACGGCACGACGATGGCCGACGCCCTGCGCACCGCCGGACGCGACCCGTCCGCGCTCGGGCCGGACACCGAGACGCTCGCGCGCGTCGGCGCGTTCGTCGAGCTGCACGTCGAGCAGGGCCGGGGCCTCGTGCACGCGGGTGCGCCCGTCGGCGTCGGTCGCATGATCTGGCCGCACGGCCGGTGGCGCGTCGAGCTGCGGGGCGAGGCGAACCACGCCGGGACCACGCCGCTCGCCGACCGACGGGACCCGATGCTCGACCTCGCGGCCTTCGTGCAGCACGTCCGGGCGGCCGCGGTCGACGCGGACGCGCTCGCGACCGTCGGGAAGGTGCGCGTCGAGCCGAACGGCGTCAACGCGATCCCGTCGCAGGTCACCGCGTGGCTGGACGTCCGCGCGGAGGACGAGGCGCGCGTCCGCGCGGTCCTGGCCGCGCTCGCGTCCTGGGCGCCGGCCGAGGAGTCGTGGACGCCTGTCACGTGGTTCGACGCCGACCTCGCGAACGACGTCGCGCGGGTGCTGGGTGGGTCCGCGGCCCCGGCGGCACCCCTGCTCGGGACCGGCGCGGGGCACGACGCGGGCATCCTCGCCGCGGCGGGCGTCCCGACGGCGATGCTCTTCGTCCGGAACCCGACGGGCGTCTCGCACGCGCCCGCCGAGGACGCCGACGAGGCCGACTGCCTCGCGGGCGTCGACGCCCTCGCGACGACGCTCACGCACCTGCTGACCCGGGACCAGCCGTGACGACGCGCGCGCTCCCCCCGGCGGCCCCGCCGCACGGGGCGGGCACGGGGTCGCGATGACGGCGGCGCGCGCGTTCTGGGCCGCGCAGGCCTGGCTCCCCGACGGGCTCGCGCGCGACGTGCGCGTCATGACCGACGCCGGCCGGATCACGGGCGTCGTCGCGGGCGTCCCGGCGCGGCCCGACGACCACCGCCTCCCCGGCGTCGCGCTGCCCGGGTTCGCGAACGCGCACTCGCACGCGTTCCACCGCGCGCTGCGCGGCCGCACGCACGCCGACGGCGGCACGTTCTGGACGTGGCGCGAGCGCATGTACGCGCTGGCCGCGACCCTCACGCCCGAGACCTACCTCGACCTCGCGCGCGCGACGTTCGCGGAGATGGTGCTCGCGGGCGTCACGGCCGTCGGCGAGTTCCACTACCTGCACCACGCACCCGGCGGGGTCCCGTACGACGAGCCGAACGTCATGGCCGAGGCGCTCCGCACCGCCGCCCACGACGCGGGCCTGCGGGTCACGCTGCTCGACACCGCGTACCTCGCGGGCGGCATCGGCCGGCCGCTCGACGGCCCGCAGCTCCGGTTCGGCGACGCCGACGCCGACGCGTGGGCGGCGCGCGTCGACGCCCTGCGCCCCGACGGCACGCTCACCGTCGGCACGGCCGTCCACTCGGTCCGCGCGGTCCCCCGGGACGCGATCGCCCAGGTCGCGGCGTACGCGCGCCGCGACGACCGCCCCCTGCACGTCCACCTGTCCGAGCAGCGCGCGGAGGACGACGACTGCCGCACGGCCTACGGCACCACGCCGACCCGCACGCTCGCCGACGCGGGCGCGCTCGGCCCCTCGACGACCGTCGTCCACGCGGTCCACGTCACCCCGCCCGACGTCGCACTCCTCGGCGCGGCTGCCGTCGGCGCGTGCCTGTGCCCGTCGACCGAGCGGGACCTCGGCGACGGCCTCGCGCCCGGCGCGGCGCTGCGCGCGGCGGGCTGCCGCCTGTCCGTCGGCTCAGACCAGCACGTCCGCACCGACCTGCTCGCGGAGGCCCGGGACGTCGAGCTGCACGAGCGCGTCGCGCGCGAGTCCCGCGGCGTCCTCGACCCGGCGGCGCTCGTCGCCCTGCTGACGTCGGGCGGCCACGCCGCGCTCGGCGACCCGACAGGCGGGCGGCTCGCCGTCGGCGCCCCCGCCGACCTCGTCGCGGTCCGCACCGACACCCCGCGCACGGCCGGCGCCGAACCCGCGCAGCTCGTGCTCGTCGCCGGCAGCGGTGACGTCGACACGGTGGTCGTCGGCGGCACGGTCCGCGTCGACGGCGGGCGGCACGTCCTCGGCGACGTCGGTGCGCTGCTCACCCGGGCGGTGGCCGCCGCCTGGCGCGACGCGGAGGAGGTCCGGTGACGTCGCACCTGGTCACGGGCATCGCGCAGCTCGTCACGCACGACGAGAGGTTCGGCGGGCCGCTCGGCGCGCTCGGCGAGGCGGCGCTCGTCGTCGACGACGGCCGCGTGGCCTGGGTCGGTCCCGCCGCGTCCGCGCCCGACGCCGACCGGCGCACGGACGTCGAGGGCCGCGCCGTGCTGCCCGGCTTCGTCGACTCGCACACGCACCTCGTCTTCGCCGGCGACCGCGCGGACGAGTTCACGCACCGCATGGCCGGCGCGGGCTACACCGGGGGCGGCATCGCACGGACCGTCGCCGCGACCCGCGCCGCGACCGACGACGCCCTCCGCGCGCGCCTGTCCGCGCTCGTCGCCGAGGCGCGCGCGCAGGGCACGACGACCCTGGAGATCAAGAGCGGGTACGGCCTCGACGTCGAGCACGAGGAGCGTCTGCTGCGGCTGGCCCGCGAGGTCACCGACGAGACGACGTTCCTCGGTGCGCACGTCGTGCCGCCCAGCGTCGACCGGGCCGACTACCTCGCGCTCGTGACGGGCCCCATGCTCACGGCCTGCGTACCGCACGCGCGGTGGGCGGACGTGTTCTGCGAGCCCGGCGCGCCGCTCGCGTTCGACCGCGACGAGGCGCACGCCGTCCTCACGGCGGCCGCGCGCGCGGGGCTCGGGCTGCGGGTGCACGGCAACCAGCTCCGGCCCGGGCCCGGCGCCCGGTTGGCCGTCGAGGTCGGTGCCGCGAGCCTCGACCACGCGACGCACCTCGACGACGCCGACGTCGCGGCCCTCGCCGACGCCGCGCGCCACGGTGGCCCGGTGGTCACGCTGCTGCCGGGCGTCGAGCTGTCGACCCGCTCGCCGTACCCCGACGCACGCCGTCTGCTCGACGCGGGCGTCGAGGTCGCGCTCGCCACCGACTGCAACCCGGGCACGTGCTTCTCGACGTCGATGCCGCTCATGGTCGCGCTCGGCGTCGCGCACCTGCGGATGACCGTCGAGCAGGCGGTGCGTGCGGCGACCCTCGCCGGTGCGCTGGCCCTGCGGCGCGACGACGTCGGCCACCTGCGCCTCGGTGCCCGCGCGGACCTGTGCGTGCTCGACGCGCCGTCGGTCGCGCACCTCGCCTACCGCCCGGGCGTGCCCCTCGCCCGCACGCTCACGCTCGGCTGACCCGCGAGCGCTGCGGCCCAATCAGTACCAGCCGTGCGACTCCGAGTGCGCCCACGCCCCGCACGGCGAGCCGTAACGCCCGTGGATGTAGGACACGCCCCAGCGCACCTGCGTCATCGGGTTGGTCTGCCAGTCGGCCCCCGCGGACGCCATCTTGGCGGCCGGCAGCGCCTGCGGGATGCCGAACGCGCCCGACGACCGGTTCTTCGCGGCGGGGTTCCAGCCGGACTCGCGCTGCCAGAGCGCCTCGAGGCAGCCGAACTGGTCCGCGGCCACGAGCGACGCCGCGTACTGCTTGACCTCGCCGACGGGCGTGCGTGACGGCAGCGTCGGTGCGGCACCCCGGCTGCGCGCCGTGTCCCGCGCCGCCTTCGCGGTCGCGGCCTCGTGCGCCGCCTGCGCGGCGGCCGCGGCGGCCGCCGCCTCCGCCGCCAGCCGCTCGGCCTCGGCCTTCTCGGCGGCGATCCGGTCGGCCTCCGCCTTGATCGCCGGGGCCAGCCACGCGGCCTCGGCGTCGGGGGCGGTCCACGACGCGTCCGTGGGGACGGTCACGGGGGTCGCGACGGGTGCCAGGAGCGCGGCGGACAGCACCTCGCGCGACGGCTCGGCGACGGTCGACGGCATCCGCGAGCTCGCGCTCGCGCTCGTCAGCACCGCGGCGGCCACGACGCCGACGGCCACGGCCGGGGCGACCGCGCGCGACCGGCACCACGCGGGCAGGCGGCGCGGCGCGGGCTCGGCGCGGTGCCGGTGCCGCTTCGGTGACGCTGTCATGGCTGGCGGGCTCCTCACGTCGGGCACCGGGTGCCCGGTCCGTGGTCGTCGGACGCAACCACCAGATCGGCACGGCGCCCGCCGCACATGAGCCCTGGGCGGCGAGGTTCGCGCGGTCGGCCCCGCCGGACGGTGCTCCCGGAGCAGCCGCGCCGTCGGTGCGGGACCGTCGGACCGCCCGCGTCACGACCTCTCAGGGCACGTTCGCCCCGCCGTTGACGTTGATGACCTCGCCCACGACGAAGCTCGACTCCGGCGACGCGAGGAACACGTACGCGGGCGCCTGCTCGACCGGCTGGCTCGTCCGACCGAGCCACGACGACTCGCCGAACCCGTCGAGCTTCTCGGCCGGCTGCCCGTCGCTGACCTGCAGGGGCGTCCACACCGGCCCGGGCGCGACCGCGTTCACGCGGATGCCGCGCGGGGCGAGGTCGGCCGCGAGCGCCTTGGTGAACCCGATGATCGCGAACTTCGTCGACGCGTAGTTGATGATCATCGGCGACGGGTTGTAGCCCTGGACGGACGTGCTGTTGATGATCGTCGCGCCGGGCGGCAGGTGCGGCAGCGCGTCGCGCGTGATCCAGAACATCGCGTAGAGGTTGGTCTGGATGGTGCGGTCGAGGTCGGCCTCGTCGAGCTCGTCGAACGACGGGTGGTACACCTGGTGGGCCGCGTTGTTGACGAGGACGTCGAGCCCGCCGAGCCCCGCCACGGCGTCGGCGACCATCGTGCGGCAGAACTCGCGGTCCCGGATGTCGCCGGGCAGCAGGACGCACGTGCGGCCCTCGGCCCGGACGTGCTGTGCGATCGCCTCGGCGTCGACCTGCTCCTCCGGCAGGTAGCTCAGCGCGACGTCCGCGCCCTCGCGCGCGAACGCGATCGCGACCGCGGCGCCGATTCCCGAGTCGCCGCCCGTGATCAGCGCCTTGCGGCCCGGCAGGCGGCCCGTTCCGCGGTACGTCGTCTCGCCGTGGTCGGCCTTCGGGTCGAGCTCCGCGTCGAGACCCGGCAGCGGCTGCCAGGAGGCGTGCGGCTTGATGTGCGCGTGGCGCTCGACGGGGTTGTCGAACGTGAGCTGGTCGGACGGCATCGTCTTCTCCTTCACGGGTGGCGGGACCACGGGGGCGAGGCGCGGCGGCGGTCCTGCCGCCCGACCCTAACCGCGCGGACGGCCCTTCGACATCGTTATCGAACCCGCGGGTCCGGTGCCGGCGCGTGGCGACCTCCCCGCCGCGCGCCGGCCGCCGACCCGACCTACCGTGGCGGGACGCCGCACCCGCGGCGCACCCGGCGGCGGAGGAGCACCGGCATGACGCACGACGACGAGATCGCCAAGGTCACGGAGCTCATCCGCGACGCGAAGGTCTCCATGCTCACGACGGTCGCGGCCGACGGTCGTCTCGTCAGCCGACCCATGGGCATCCAGGAGGCCGAGTTCAGCGGCGACCTGTGGTTCTTCGCCGACGCGGACAGCCACAAGGTCGACGAGATCGCGCACGGCAGCCCGGTGAACGCGGCGTTCGTCGGCAGCACGTCGTGGGTCTCGGTCTCCGGCACCGCCGAGGTCGTCCGCGACGTGGCGAAGGCCCGCGAGCTGTGGAACCCCGTCGCCGAGGCGTGGTTCCCCGACGGCCCCGAGACGCCCGGTCTCGTGCTCCTCGTCGTGCACGGCGAGACCGCCGAGTACTGGGACGCGCCCGGCAACCGGCTCACGACCGCGATCAGCCTCGTGAAGTCCAAGCTCACGGGCGAGCGCTACGACGGCGGGGAGAACGAGACCGTCCGGCTCTGACGTCGGGCGGCGGGGCGATGTCGGACCCCCGCCGTACCGTCCGGACATGGTGGACATCGAGTTCGAGGACCGGCGGGGCAGCCGCATCCAGCACCAGGACCTGCGGGGCGCGCAGTTCGTGCGGGACCGCATGGGCGACGCCGTCTTCCGCGACGTCGGGCTGCAGCGCGTGCGCATGCGGGGCGTCGAGCTCACGGACGCCGACATCGACGGTGAGATCGACGGGCTGACCATCTGGGGCGTCGAGGTCGCGCCCCTCCTGATCGCCGAGCTCGACCGCCGTCATCCCGAGCGCTCCGCCCTGCGGGCCAGGACCCCCGACGAGGTGCGCGCCGGCTACGAGGCGCTCCAGCGCATGTGGGACGCGACGATCGGACGCGTGCGCGAGATGCCGCCGGGGACGGCGGACGTGTCGGTCGACGGCGAGTGGTCCTTCACCGAGACGATCCGGCACCTCGTGCTCGCGACCGACGCCTGGCTCAACCTCGCGATCCTGCGCCGCGAGCAGCCGTTCCACCCGCTCGGCCTGCTGTTCTGGGAGGCGCAGGGCCTCGAGGACAGGTACGGGCTCGTCCCGCTCGGCACCGCCGTGACGCTCGACGAGGCCCTCGCCGCGCGCGCCGACCGCGTCGCCCAGGTGCGCGCCCACCTCACCGGGCTCACGCAGGACGAGCTCGACCGCGACGCCGGCACCAACCCGTGGGGCGACGGGGGTGCCGACGACTCGCGGGTCACCGTGCGCCAGTGCCTGCGCGTGATCTTCGACGAGGAGTGGCAGCACCACCGCTACGCGACGCGCGACCTGGCGACGATCGCCACGCAGGGCTGACGGTCCCGCCCACGGGCAGCGCGCCCGTCCGATTCGGGCGACCTCGGAGTCCGTCGACCGTCGCTCGCCGCCGACCGAGACGGAGCACCCCGGCGCCGGCGAGCAGCAGCACGAGCGCGCTCGTCGGGATCACGAACGGCCCGTGCGGGCCGAGGCCCGCGTACGCCAGCACGAAGATCCCGAGGATCGCGGCGACGTACGCGCCGACGACGACGGGCGTCCGCGTGACCCACCGGAGCGTCGGGCTGAGGTCGCCGGTCGTCCTCGCGCTCGCTCGCGGGCCCGCCGCGATCCGGCGGCGCGTCGCCGCGGTCTCCGTGCGGCCGAGCAGCGCGACCACGACGGCCTGCACGACGACGAGCGTGAGGATCCACGGCACGCGACCCGCCCACCATGCGGAGGACCCGGCGTCGGCCGACGGCAGCAGCCCGAGCGCGTCGAGGAGGACGGCGCCCGCGAGCGCCGCGACCATGTGCCACAGGAACAGGGTCAAGATCATCGAGTTCACGCCGACGACGACGGTCCACGGTCGCGGACGTCGCAGCCACCGCTCGGACGGCCCGGCGACGAGGCCGACGACCGCGAGCTGCGCGGCGGCGAGCGCCATGAGCGCGAGGGTCGGCGGGCCTGCGTTCTGCATCGCGGCGCCGGGGACGCTCACCATGCTGACCGGGTAGGGGCCGGGACCGGTGAGCAGGACCAGCGCGGTGACGGCGCCCGCGAGCAGCGCCACGGCCCGTCGCCGCGTGAGCCGCAGGCGGCCGTCCTCCCACGCGAAGCCGACCTGGTGCACGGCGAGCCAGGCGAACGCGAAGTTGCCGTACGCCCAGACGTCCTGCCCGCTCGCGAGGTGGGCGGCGTCGCCGACCGCGACGCCCGCGAGCAGCACGAGCGGGACGGTCATGCCCCACCGCTCGTGCGCGCGGTACATCAGCGGTGTCAGCGCGATCACGGCGAGGTAGACGACGAGGAACCACAGCGGCAGCGTCACCAGGTGCACCGCCTGCGCGACCGTCCCGGGCTCGACGCCGAGCCGGCCCGCGACGAACGCGCCCCCGGCGACCGCGACGAGCAGGGCCGTGACGGGCGGGAAGACCCGCGCGCTGCGGTCCAGCAGCCAGCGCGCCGCGGTGCCGTCGCGGTCCTGGTGCCGCCGCCACGAGATCGCGTTGGCGATGCCGCCGACGAGGAAGAACACCGGCATGACCTGGAACAGCCACGTCGCCGGGTGCAGGGACGGCGCGTCACGCAGCGCGGTGAACCCCGTGAGGCGGCCGGTCGCGTCGCGCTCGACCGTCATGACGAGCCAGTGCCCGAGCACGACGGCGGTGATCGCGACCGCGCGCAGCAGGTCGACGTGGCGGCGGCGCGTGTCGGGCGTGCCGTCGACGAGCTCGCGGATCGTCGGCACGATCATCCCCCCAGTGTGGCCCGGTCGCGGGACCGCGGACCGACCCGCTGGGCCCGGAGACCCAGCGGGTGATGCCCGGTGCCGACGGCGATCGCGAGCACACCGTCGCCGAGCTCGCGCACGGTCACCGGGCGCCACGCCTCCGCGCGCTCACGGTCGACGACGTCGGGAGCGCCACGGCCGACGCCGACGGTGCGGCGGGCGTCGTCGGGTCGACGGGCGGTGTGCTGTTCGGGTCGGTCCATCGGGGCCGTCCTCCTCGGGTTCACGCCGCGGTGACGGCGTCACCCGGCAGGTGCGGCCGGTGCTCGCGGAGGGCTGCGGGTGCACGGACGAGCGTGCTGGACCTGCGCCGTGGGTCGGTGGCCCTCCTGCGGGAACCACGCAGGCGCGACCGTGCTGCCCGGGTCGCCGTGGGAGGGACTCCCCCGACACCGTTCGCCCCGGCCGTCACGAGGCCCGCACCTGACCCTCGCCGCGTTCCGCACGCCCGTCGGCCGGGAGACGCGCACACCCGTGGCGCCGACCTGCCGGCCGACGCCACGGGATGCTGACGGCGGGCTCACTCCGGCCAGGCGTAGCCCCATGCCTCGCTGACCGGGCTGCCGTCCGCCCGAACACCCGTGACCTCGACGGGCAGGGCCGCGCTCGGCCACCAGGCGGCGAACACGCCCTCCGACGCCGACGCGTCCACGACCGTCCCGTCGTCGAGCACCACGCGGACCGACCCGACGTCCGACGCGACACGTCCGAGCACCGCGCTCCACCGCCCGCTCTGGTCGTTCCCGTACGAGCTGCCCGCCCCGACCGTGAGCTCGCCGGGCTCCGGGTCGTCCAGGCCGCCGGTGGGCACGACGCTCACCATCGACACGTCGGACTCGCCGCGCGGCTCACCCGTGACCCACCCGTAGGCCGCGCCGTCGTCGTCGAACCCGGTCGCGAAGCTCTGCGACGGCCCCTCGAGGCAGGTCAGCAGCACACCCCCGACGTCGGCGACGGTGAACGACCACGGACCTCGCAGCTCGGACAGGACGGGCGCCGCGGTGCCCACCGGCATGCTCGGGTTCTCGGCGGCGAGCTGCACGCACGAGTCGGTGTTCGCGGCGAGCGCGGCGGGGTCGGCCGCCGTCGGCACCTCGCTCCACCCGGCGAACGCCGGCTGGTCGCCGAGCGACGGCAACGTCAGGCCCGCGACCGTCAGGACGGCCACACCCGCGGCCGCCACACCCCAGCGCTGCGCAGGGCGGCCGTGCCGGGCGGGGAGCGGCGTGACCGTCGCGTCGAGACGGTCGAACGTCGCGAGCCTCGCCTCGGTCAGCCCGTCCGGGTCGACCGGAGGGCGGGGTGCGTGGCGGGTCAGGATGTCGGTGCTGGTCATGGTCAGCCTCTCGGAGTCGTGGCGGATGTGGTGGCGGGAGTCGCGGTCGTCGACGGGGCCGGTGCGCTGGGCGACGTCGACGCGACGGCCGGCCCCGGCGCGGTGGACCGTGCCGAGGGGGTCGACGTGGTCGGGGTGCGCAGGGCGGTCACGACGCCGACCTGCGGACGAGGCGACGCCCGCGGCGTGGCGGGTGGTCGCTCGTCGGACGTGATCGCGGCGTCGAGCCGGCGGCGGGCACGGTGCAGCCGGACGTTGAACGTCGCGGGGCTGCACCGGGCGACACCCGCTGCCTGCGCGGGCGTGAGGCCGTCCCACGCGACGAGCAGCAGGGCCTCCCGCTCGCGCGTCGTCAGCCGCGCCAGGGCGCGCAGCAGCGCGTCACGCTCGGCCACGAGTCCGTCCGTGGCGTCCGTCGTCCGGGGCATCACGAGCTCCAGACGGGCCACCGCGGTCACGAGCAGCCGTGCCCGATGGTGCGCCCGCCGATGGTTGGCGATGGTGTGGCGTGCCACCACGAGCAACCACGGGAGCGGCTCCGCCGGCACGTCGGCCCACCGTCGCCACGCCACGAGGAACGTCTCCGACACGACCTCCTGGGCGGTGTCGCGGTCGACGTGCCGCAGCGCGTACGCCTGGACGCGTGGTGCGTACCGGTCCCACAGGTCCGCGAAGCGGGCGGCGTCCCTCGGCGGCTCGGGGAGCCCGACGACCGCGTCGGCGTCGGACCCGAGGGAAGCGTCGTTCGAGGTCATACCGGGAAGTGTCGCGAGACGGCCGGAAGTTACACCGCGCTTCGGGCCGTTCGTCGCGCCCGCGAGGGCCGAGCCCAGGACGGCGGCTGGCTGCTGGCGTCGACGAGTCGGTCGCGTGGATGTAGCGAGCTGCGGCTCCGGGGTGAGCGAGATGGGGCTGGGAGCCCGCCCCTCTGGGTGCGGGCGACCGCGAGGCGGTCCGCCCGGCGCCGTGGATCGATCCGACCCAAGAAACGATTTGCCTCTGGTTTCTCCTCTTGCCGTGGTGCGAATGTGAGCGCTCACACTGTCGGTCGCCGGAGTGTCACGCCCAGCGACCGCGCCCCCGTGGGCAGACGACGCCGTCAGCCCACAGCTCCGCGCTGACAGCCCACCGGTCGGTCCCGTGGGTGCTCCGAGAGAGGTGTTGCATGACGACCACACCACGACGAGGGCGACGCGCAGTCGTCGCCGCGTCCTTGACCCTGGCAGTGGCCGCCGCGGGCCTCGCCGCGGCCATGCCTGCCCAGGCGGCGGCGAGCACGCTCGGTGCAGCTGCCGCGCAGAGCGGGCGGTACTTCGGCACCGCGATCGCGGCGGGCCGGCTGGGTGACAGCACGTACACGAACATCGCGAACCGTGAGTTCACCATGATCACGGCCGAGAACGAGATGAAGATGGACGCCACGGAGCCGAACCGTGGCCAGTTCAACTACTCGAGCGGCGACCGGATCCTCAACTGGGCGCGGCAGAACGGCAAGCAGGTCCGCGGGCACGCCCTGGCGTGGCACTCGCAGCAGCCCGGCTGGATGCAGAACATGTCCGGGACCGACCTGCGCAACGCGATGCTCAACCACGTGACCCAGGTGGCGTCGTACTACAAGGGCAAGATCTACGCCTGGGACGTCGTCAACGAGGCCTACGCCGACGGCTCGTCCGGGGCGCGGCGTGACTCGAACCTGCAGCGCACGGGCAACGACTGGATCGAGGCCGCGTTCCGTGCCGCCCGCGCCGCCGACCCCGGCGCGAAGCTCTGCTACAACGACTACAACACCGACGACTGGTCGCACGCCAAGACGCAGGGCGTCTACACCATGGTCCGCGACTTCAAGTCGCGCGGCGTGCCGATCGACTGCGTCGGGTTCCAGTCGCACTTCAACGCCCAGAGCCCCGTGCCGTCGAACTACGAGACCACGCTGCGCAGCTTCGCCAACCTGGGCGTGGACGTGCAGATCACGGAGCTCGACATCGAAGGCTCGGGCTCGTCGCAGGCGCAGTCGTACCAGCGGGTCGTGCAGGCGTGCCTCAACGTGTCGCGCTGCACCGGCATCACCGTGTGGGGTGTCCGCGACTCCGACTCGTGGCGGTCGTACGGCACGCCCCTGCTCTTCGACGGGTCGGGCAACAAGAAGGCCGCGTACACCTCCGTGCTCGACACGCTGAACTCGGCCACGCCCAGCCCGACGCCGACATCGACCCCCACGCCGACGCAGAGCCAGACGCCGACACCCACCCCGACGTCGAACCCCGGCACCGGCTGCTCGGTCAGCTACACCGCGAACTCGTGGGCCACCGGCTTCACCGCCAGCGTCAAGATCACCAACCTCGGCTCGGCGATCAACGGCTGGACGCTCACGTGGGCGTTCCCCGGCAACCAGACGATCACCCAGGCGTGGAGCACGACCGCCACCCAGAGCGGCAACCAGGTGACGGCCAAGAACGTCGGCTACAACCCGCAGATCCCGGCGGGCGGCACCGTCGAGTTCGGGTTCAACGGCGCGTACAGCGGCAGCAACCCGTCGCCGACGAGCTTCAGCCTGAACGGGACCGTCTGCAACGGTGGCGTCACACCCACCCCGGACCCGACCCCGACGGTCACGCCCACGCCGACCGCCACCCCGACCCCGACGCCCACCAGCACCCCGACGTGCTCGCTGCCGTCGACCTACCGGTGGACCTCCTCGGGCCCCCTCGCCCAGCCGAGGTCGGGCTGGACGTCGCTCAAGGACTTCACGAACGTCGTCCACAACGGCAAGCACCTCGTCTACGCGACGAAGGTCGAGAACGGCAGCTACGGCTCGATGGCGTTCAGCCCCTTCACGAGCTGGTCGGACATGGCCACCGCGAGCCAGAACGCGCTCCCGTCGGGCACCGTCGCTCCCACGCTGTTCTACTTCGCACCCAAGAACATCTGGGTGCTGGCGTACCAGTGGGGTCAGTGGCCGTTCATCTACCGGACCTCGACGGACCCGACGAACGTGAACTCGTGGTCGTCGCCGCAGCCGCTCTTCACGGGGAGCATCTCCAACTCCGGGACCGGTCCGATCGACCAGACGCTCATCGCCGACGGGCAGAACATGTACCTGTTCTTCGCGGGCGACAACGGGAACATCTACCGGGCGAGCATGCCGATCGGGAACTTCCCGAGCAGCTTCGGGTCGAACTACACGACGATCATGAGCGACACCCAGGCCAACCTGTTCGAGGGCGTGGAGGTCTACAAGGTCGCCGGGCAGAACCAGTACCTGATGATCGTCGAGGCGATGGGCTCGCGCGGGCGCTACTTCCGCTCGTTCACGTCGTCGAGCCTGTCGGGCACGTGGACACCGCAGGCGGCCACCGAGAGCAACCCGTTCGCGGGCAATGCCAACAGCGGCGCGACGTGGACGAACGACATCAGCCACGGTGACCTGGTCCGGTCCAACCCCGACCAGACCAAGACGATCGACCCGTGCAACCTGCAGCTGCTCTACCAGGGTCGTGACCCCGACGTGAACACCGACTACAACAACCTGCCCTACCGCCCGGGTCTCCTGACCCTGCAGCGGTGACAGGCGGGGTGCGCGGTCCGGCCCGACGTCACTGACGGGCACGGAACGGCACACCCACGACCGTGGGAACCGGGGAGGGTGGGCTCGATCCGATCGAGCCCACCCTCCTCGTCTCCATGGCCGCGAGCGACGACTACCAGTCGGTGGCGTGGATGTAGCGGGCTGCGGGCTCCCCGAGCCACTGGGTGATCTGCATGACCAGCCCCATGTCGGCGAGCCGCGCCGTCCTGAGGTTGGTGAGCCGGTTGGGCGTGCAGTCGAGCTCGGCCCCCAGGACCGCCCAGGTGAGCCCCCGGTCCCGGCGGCGCGCGTCGACCGCCGCGTGCAGCTCCGCGAGGTCCCAGCGCAGCTGCCGGTCGGGCCCGGCCTCGGGGAGCCGGGCATCGCCGGTTTCCGCCCTCTCACCGACGAGGAAGTCCTCGGGCGGTCGACCCAGCCATCGCAGGAGCGGCAGCGCGTACTGGCACGACATCGTCCCCCGCAGGGAGGTGCGGTAGAGCGCACCCGGGCACAGCGCGTCCCCGCCCAGCCGCGCGTTGAGCACGGCGGTCTGCTCCCAGAGCTCGACGGCGAGCCTCGTCCACGTCAACCCGCGCGCGGTCCGTTCCTCGTCCAGCGCGTGGATGAGCTGCTCGCCGTCGAAGACGGCCCGCGTCCTGGTGGCCCCGCCCATGTTCGGACAGTAGGCCCGGCCGGTGACACCCGGCCCCTCGGCTCGGGATCAGCTGCGACTCCACCGCTGGTTGCTGCCGCCGGTGCAGGTCCAGATGGCGACCGGGCTCCCGTTGGCGGTGGCCGCACCGGTCACGTCCAGGCACAGCCCTGACTCCACGCCGACGACGGTGCCGTCGGGGTTGAGCCGCCACTGCTGGTTGGCGCCGCCGTTGCAGGTCCAGATGGTCACCCGGGTGCCCGGCGCCGTGGCGTGCCCCGGCACGTCCAGGCACTTGTTGCCGTAGACCACGAGCTGGTTGTTGGCGGTCGCGGTCCACTGCTGGTTGCTGCCGCCGTTGCAGTCCCACAGCGCGGGGACGGTGCCGTCGGTCTGGCTGGCGCCCGGGACGTCCAGGCAGCGCCCGGAGCCGACCCCGCGCAGCACGCCGCTCGAACCACCGGTCCCGGTGCCGCTGCCGGGCGTGATGGTGAGGTTGTCGAACTGCGCCGTGACGCCCTGACCGGTCGCGTAGCCGACCTGACCGGCGCCCGACGTGTAGTCGGTGACCGAACCCACGGTCGTGCCGTCGATCGCGGCCGTGATGGTCCCGCCGTCGAACGTCAGCGCGAGGCGGTGCCAGCGTCCCGTGCCGAGCGCCGCGACGGTCCCGCTGGCGAGGGTCCGCGCGTTCCCGCTGGTGTCGTTGCGCCGGATCGACCATGCGCCCCCGGTGTCCAGCCGCAGGTAGTACGCGGTGAGGTTCGCCGGCGCCTGGAACTGGTACGACGCCGCGCGGCCGATCAGCTGGGCGTACCCGCTCTTCTCGAGCAGCACGTCGGACGAGACCGTGTAGTTGGTCCAGCTCGTGTCACCCAGGAGCGTGTACGGCTCGGCGCCCTGCGATGTCCACTTGATCGGCGTCTGCTCGGACATCTGCCGCACGCACCGGCCGGTGCGGCCGCCGCCGCACGCGACGATCTCGAACGAGCCCTCCTGGTCCATGAGGTACTTGGCCTCGCTCGAGAGGGCGTAGCCGTCGTACGTGTCGCTGTAGGGCAGTGCCAGGTTGCCGCGGGCGGGGCTGGTCGCGGTGCCCTTGCCCTGGCCGCTCGTGGTGGTGAGGGAGTAGACGCGGCCGGGCTGGACGGTCAGGGAGAAGCGGCCGCCCGACGGCGTGAGGTCGGCCTGCCGGACGAAGTGGTCGGCCGAGCTGTTCGACCTCACGTTGGTGGACCAGACGCGCACGGTCCCCTGGGACAGGCCACCGGCCACCGTGAAGTTCAGGGTCTGGGCGCTGGAGGCGTCCATCGTCTCGACGACCGTGCTGTAGTCGGTCCCCGTGGGCGACCTCAGCGAGACGTAGCTGCCGGCGTTGCGGTTGCCCCCGATGTACCCGCTGGACGCGTCCAGGTAGCGCCAGCCCGGCGCGGTGAACTGCGTGGTCTGGGCCATGACCCAGGCGTTCTTGCCGATCGAGTAGTACCCCGACCACGGCTGGGGCGCGGTGGCGACGCCCATGGTGGGCCAGGGGAGGTTCGGGGTGATCGCGGCGATGATCGGCCAGTTCATGTACGCCGTCATCCGCCCGTCGATGTAGCCGCGGTTGATGCCGCGAGCCACGGCCTCGGCGCCCCCGTTGTAGTCGTCGGACCCGTTCTCGCTGGCCCACAGCGGCTTGCCCGTGGCGATCGCGTTGGACGAGCTCGGGCAGCTGGTCTGCGCGCTGCGGTACCCGCACACGTAGTGCGAGCCGAACACGGCCACCGCCTGGGCGATCGACGGGTCACGCAGCGCCTGGTCGGCGGCGGCCCAGCCGAAGTCGTCGGACGCGACGATCCTCACCGAGCCGTAGCCGCGGGCGTCGAGGGCCGCGCGGAGGTTCTTGTACCAGGTGGCGTTGAACCCCTTCTCGTTCCATCCGCCCAGGTAGTCGATGGTCAGCCCGTGCGACCGGGCGCAGCCGAGCCAGTCCGTGAGGTAGGTGATCGCGTCGTTCGTCCAGAAGTCCGAGCCGATCCAGCCCGGGGCGCCCCACGTGAGGCCGACCAGCCGGATGCCGGGGTTGCGCGCCTCGGCCTGCTCGGCCAGCCACCACTGGTACCCCCGGTTGCAGTCGACGACGCCGCGCGTGTGCTCGTGGCTCGGCTCGGCGCCCGACGTCGTGTTGGTGTCGCCGCCGATCTCGAGCTTGAGCAGCTGCACCGCAGCGCCGTAGCCGGGCCTGAAGAGGTAGTCGAGGATCTGGCTCCGCTGCGGCTCGGGGTAGTCGATGAGCAGCCGGCTGTTGCCCCCTCCCCCGCTGATCGCGCCGACGCCGTCGAAGACCCGGCCACCCGACGAGCCGTCGATGGTGATCGCCGCGTCGGCCGAGGCCGGCGCGGCGGCGAGCGGGAGCCCGGCGCACACGGCGACGCCGGCCGTGACCAGGGCGATCGCCGCCCGCCGTGCCCTCGCGGCTGTGCTGCGATGGGTGGATCCGACCATGGCTCTCCCCGTCCGGTGCGACGCCGTCGTCGACGCGGGACGATCCTGGTGCCAGTCCTCGGACGTCCCGTGTCCCTTGGTTAGCACCGCGCGAAAGTGCCGCGCCACGGGAGAAACGGTTCGGATGTGAGCGCTCACACGGCGGGTGCGCGGCGGGTGCTGTATGCCTGCGCGCGGGCGTCGTCATGGGGCGCGGCGTCCACGTCGATCACCCGTTCACGGCCTCCGCAGCGATCTCGACGAGCAGACGGTCCCGGGCCTCCTCGTGGGCCGTGATCGTGACGACCGCGTCGCCGTTCGTGGGGAGGTACACGAACTGTCCGTAGAGCCCGTCCAGGCGCCAACCCTCGCCCGGGCCCTCCCACACGGCGACGCCGTAGCGCGACGAGGCTTCGCCCCAGCCCGTGGCGACCCAGCTCGAGTGCATGGCGTCGATCCACGAGCCACTGACGATCCGATGCCCGTGCCAGCTCCCGCGGTCGCGTAGCACACGACCGATCCGCGCGAGCTCCTCCGTTCGCAGCTCCAGGCCGCTCCCCGCCACGATCCAACCCTGTGGGCATCGATGCCACTGCGGATTGTGGATGCCGAGCGGGTCGAACAACCGCGGCAGGAGCCAGTCGCGCACGTCGCCGACGACCGAGCCCACCATGCGCATCGCGACGTAGGTGCTGGCGTCGGAGTACTGGAAGACCGCGCCGGGCCCGCGCGTGGGGCGGCGCAGCATCTCCTGGGCGAGATCAGGCCAAGGGACGACCTGGCTGCCGAACCACTCGAAGTCGATGCCGCTCGTCATGGTCAGGAGATGACGCAGGGTCACGGCCTCGACGCCGTCGCCGAGACGCATCGCCGGCAGCAGCTCGGCGGCTCGTGTCTCCATCGACAGGAGCCCTTCGTCGACGGCGATCCCGGCCGCGAGCGCGCTCACTCCCTTCGAGACGGAGTAGACGTTCACGCGATCGTCGCTACGCCAGCGGTGCTGCGCCTCGTCGTCGCCGACGAGAACGTGCACGCCGTAGGCGGCCAGCTTCTCGGCGTTGATCGCCGTGACGACTCGGTCGAGGACGGATGTCGCTGTACGCACGCCGTGAGACTAGCGACGACGTCGTCGAGGCAAGTCGGCTGCGGTACCGGCCTCGGGGCCGCAGACGGCGACCTCACCTCACACGAAGCGCCAGAGGTGGTCGTTCGTGCCGTTGTCGTCCCAGACGAGCGCCTGAGCCCCCTGCGTCGTCGACATGTCGGCGACGCCGAGGACACGCCCGCCGGCCGCCTGGATGCGGAAGGTGTCGCCCGCGGTGTACCGCAGCCGCCACTGCTGGCTGCTCGCGCCGGTGTCGGTCACCTGCACCGCGCGGGTGCCGTTGCCCGTGCCGCCGCCCTCGACGGCGAGCACCTTGCCGGTGTGCTGGTTGCGCAGCCGGAGGTAGCCGTTGCTCGCCACGACGGCGGTCCACAGGTGGTCCGCGGTGCCGTTGTCGCCCCACTGGATGACGGCCGCGCCGTCCGCCGTGGACATGTCCCGGACGCCGAGCACCAGGCCGGTGTGCACGTTGAGGATCCGGCGAGCCCCCGACGGGACGAAGCGCCAGCGGTTGTCGGCCGAGCCGTTGTCGGGATCCATCACGACCGCGGCGCCACGCGCCGTCGACCCACCCGCCGTGCCAAGCAGCTTGCCGGTGTGGTTGTTGCGGACCCGGTGGGTGCCGTCGCCGTTGTCGAGCACGGTCCACAGGTGGTCCGCCGTCCCCGTGTCGCCCCACTGGACGACCTGGGCACCGTCGGCGGTCGACATGTCCCGGACGCCGAGGACCTTCCCGCCGTTCGCGCAGCGCAGCTTGAGGGCGGTGCCCGAGACGACCAGGCCCCAGTCGTGGTCGGCCGTGCCGTTGTCGTCCCAGACGAGCGCTGTCGCCCCGTCGGCTGTCGAGGCGTTCTGGATGCCGAGCACGAGGCCGCTCGCCACGTTGGCCAGACGGAACGCCCCGGTGGTGGCGACGCCGGAGCCGTTGGTGGACCAGTACACGGTGTAGTTGAAGCCGTGCGCGTCGTAGAACGGGACGAGGTTCACGGTGGAGCCGTCCGCCTGGGCCGTGAACGCGAGCGCCGTCGTGCTGGTGCGCGTGATCGACGACGTCACGAGCGCCGGCGGGCCTGACAGCGACGTGCTGCCGTAGTTCCCCGCCAGCACGACGGGTCCGTAGAGGATCGCGGCCACCGCGGGGTTGTCGTTCGTCGGTTCGACCCGCACGGTCATCGGCAGCCGGACCGTCACCGTGTCACCCGACGTCCACGACCGGGTGAGGCTCGCGTAGGTGCCGGGCGTCGTCGGGATCGCCTGGACGGCGCCGTTCACCGCGACCGTCGCGCCCGTCGCCCACGAGGGGATGCGCACGCGCATCGTCCACGAGCCGGAGACGGACCCGGTGACCGTGAGCGTCGTGGTGTCGCTCGCCGGGTACGTCGTCGTCTGCGTGACGGTGATCCCCCGCTCCGCCCACGTCAGCACCGACGGCACGAACAGGTTGACCGTCAGCGTCGTGCCCGACCGGAAGTACACCGAGTCGGCCAGCTTGGTGTTCGTCTCGATGCCGGTCCCCTGGCAGCACCAGAAGCTCGCGTAGTCGGTGCTCCACGTGCCACCACCCCAGGCCGGGCCGACACCCTTGCGGCCGCCGGGCTGCAGCGGCGTGAAGTAGGTGATGTGCCCGTGCGCGCTGGTCGGGTCCTGTGCCCCGATCAGGTGGTTGAGGAGCGCCCGCTCGTAGAAGTCGAAGTACGACGCCTTGTCCGGCTCCATCACCCACAGCTCGCGCGTCAGCTTGAGCATGTTGTACGTGTTGCACTGCTCGCAGGTGTCGTTGCGCAGGTAGGTCGAGATCGCGTTCGGCGCCCGGAAGTGCTCCGCCTGGCTGTTCCCGCCGATCGCGTACGTGTGCGCGCCCACGGTGAACGCCCACGCGTTGCGCGCGATGTCGCGGTACCTCGTCGTGCCCGTCGCCTTGTACTCGCGGGCCGCGCCGATCCACTTCGGCACCTGCGTGTTGGCGTGCAGGCCGTCGAGGCGGTCGGTGTTGGCGGCGAGCGGGTCGAAGACGGCGGCGTGGTCGAACCGCCGGGCGACCGTCAGCCAGCGCGCGTCGTTCGTCATGAGGTGCAGGTCCGTCAGGACCGCGTTCATGCCGCCGAACTCGACCCTCAGGGTGGTCTGCATCTGGGTGGTGCTGAGCCTCGCGGTGCGCGTGTCGACCCACGCGGCGAGCCGCAGCAGCACGTCGCGGGCCTGGGTGCTCTCCAGGTAGCGCCACACGTCGAGAAGACCGGCCAGGGTCTTGTGCAGCGCGTAGTACGGCACGTTCCCGTTGCCGGTGCCCGTCTCGGCGACCGAGAAGTCCGACTCCGGGAAGCCGGCGAGGTAACCGGCGGCGAACCCCTTGGCGCCGTTGTTGGCCTGGCACTTCGCGAGCTCCGCCACCATGTACGCGGCCTTGTCCCGGCACACGGTGTCGCCGAGCGCCGCCCACGCCTGCGCCCACGCCGACAGGAAGTGGCCCTGGCTGTGCGAGCGGAACGGGAAGCTCGGTGCCTCCCACCCCCCGAGCGGCGCTGCGCCCGCGGTGGAGAGCCCGTGGTTGGCGCGGAAGTTGTACAGCAGGCGGTTCACGTCGACGAACCGGAGGTACGCCAGCGTGCGGTTCTGGTTGTCCATCCACCGGCTCGCCGTGAGGCGGACCTGATCGAGGGAGAACTCCGCGGCACCCACGCCGACCTCCCCGCGCGCGGGCGGGACGACGGCGGCCGCCGGGGCGGCCGTGAACAGGGACGGACCGATCGCCGTGACCGCTCCGGCGAGTGCGGCACCAGCCAGGACCGTACGGCGGCTGACCTCGGCGGATGCTGGGGTCGCAGACTGCTGACGTGTCATCGGATTCTCCATCGAATCGGCGCGGAGCGGCGATGTTAACGCTCACACACGCAGCCGGTCCGGAGAGCGAAACGGTTCAGCCCCCCAACGCCTGCCGCGGCAGCGAGAAGGCATCGACCGCGTGGCCGTCGCCGTGCCGACACCTCGCTAGCGTCGGTCGCATGTCCTTCGACCTTGCCGTCTGGCGCCGTGCCCCCTCGGCCAAGACCGCGATGATCGTCGAGGTGTACGACAGGCTCGGCGAGCGTGACCACCCAGCGGCCGGGATGTTCGACACCCATGAGTTCATCGCCGCCGCCGGCGAGAGGTACGGCCTGCTCCCCGACTCTTCCGAAGGCGTGACGTGGATCGGCATCTCAGACGATGCGGGAGAGCGTGCGGGTGTCTCGATGTCGGCGTGGACGGGCCGCACGTCGGCGGTCGTCCACGTCTCCGGACCGTTTCCCTGGCTCAAGCCGACGATCATGTCGCTGCGGCCACTCGTCTGCGCGCGCAACCTGATGCTCTATGACCCCCAGGACCAGGCGGTGTACAACAACCGGCGTCGGTATCCCGAGATTCACACGGAACGCTGATCGAACAGCGGCGGCGGACGCTCGCGGACGGCTGGGGTGCCCTCTCACAGGGCCCGGACGAGCCGTCGACGACGGCACGACGGAAACCACGCAGACAGGTGCCCGCCCGCCCGGGGCGACTCCCGACGTGACGCGCAGGTCAGGACGGCGACGAGGCCGTGAGGCGAGCGGGCTTCCGCCAGCAGTCCCGCGGGATCTCGCCGATACGGTTCCCGAGCCCGTCGCGGACGACCTTCGTGCCCGTGGCCGAGTCCCACCGGACGAGG
Organism: Cellulomonas fimi; assembly: GCF_028583725.1. NCBI lineage: Bacteria > Bacillati > Actinomycetota > Actinomycetes > Micrococcales > Cellulomonadaceae > Cellulomonas > Cellulomonas fimi. The sequence goes on from NZ_CP110680.1 coordinate 4,415,910, forward strand.
AATGCACCGTGGCGGCGGTAGAGGTCCGCGAGGTACTCCCCGGCGCACGCGACCTCCTCGGTCTTGCGCGCGATGTCCGCGTGGCGCGAGCGCTCGTACTCACCGATGACGGTCCCGTCGAGGGTGATCTCGAGGCGGAAGAGCGTGTCGGAGACCGGCTGGGCCTCGACGTCGAGGGGCATGGCGCTCCGATCGATTCTCGGTCGACGGTCCATCTCGAGCGCGGCCAGGCTATCGGCGCCGCTCCGGGATCCGGTCACCACCAGTTGCCCAGCGGGACGCGGTACGTGAACGCCGACCCGGTGCCGAGCGTCTTCGCGACGATCGCCATCCGTTCCAGCGTCGTCGTGTAGTACGTCTGCACCGGTGCGGGCACGGCGACGTCACCGTGACGCCCTTGGTACAGGGTCACGGCCCACAGGGACACGTCGAGCTGCTCGATCACGATCAGCTCGGCCCACGGATTCGGCCTGTCGTCCCCGTCCCGCAGCACCCATGCCGCTACCGACGGGTCGGGGTGATCGGTCCGTCCGACGACGTGGAACCGCGCGAGCTCGGCGACGATGGCTGCCCGCTCGGTGGCGCTCACCACTCGTGGTGGGTTGCGCGCGTACGCAGCATCGATCCGCGCCGCTCGCGACTCGTGCGTGTCGCGTGCGGCCTGCCCGGTCGTCTCGTCCATCCGAGAGCTCTCCGTGGGAAGCCGGAACTGGTTCGCCTGCTCGCCACCGTACGGGAACCATCCGCGCCCGGCGCTTGGCCGGCGCTTGGCCGGCGCCTGCGTCGTGACCCGGTCGTCCCCACCACGGCGTCGCGTCAGGGCGACTCGCTGACTGTCCCACGCCTCGCCCTACGCGGCGAAGAGGTGAGTTCGGTACCGGTCGATGAATGCGTCCAGCGTCGAGGTCCTGGGGCGGGACGCCCCGGTCGTCTGCGGCGCCCGATGGCGGCGAACGACGACGCCGCACCACCGCTCGGCGTCGTCGCGGGGCGCGTCGCGCGGAACGCGTCGCGCGGGACGGACTGCCGTCAGCGGGACCGGCGCGCGACGACGGCGACCAGCTCCCGGCTGCAGCCCAGCGCCGCGGCGATCGCGGAGTAGCTCCACCGCGCGGGGTCCTCGGCGCGGAGCTGGAGAACGAGGCGGTCGCGCTCCAGGCGGTACCGCGCGGCCACCTCGTCCGCCTCGGCAGCCTTGCGATGGAGCTCGCGTGCGCGGGCGGCCCGGGGATCCGAGGTACCCCGGCGGGACGGTCTCGGGGGTGCGTCCGAAGGTGCGGACGCCGGCCGTGCGGGCGCCGATCGTGCGGACGCCGGCCGTGGGGCGGCCCCGTGATCGGTGCCGCCCCCGGCCGGCGCGTCGGACCGGCGCGGGGCCCTAGAGGCCACGCGCGAACTCCGTGATGAGCGACGGCACCGCGCCGTCGAAGCCGACGACGTCGAGCATCCCCGCGTCCGACGGGTCGGCGATCGAGAAGCGCGTCGCCGTCATGCCGACGACCACGAGCCGCGCGTCGATCCCCGACCGTCGCCGGTACTCGGCGAGCGCCTGGTGCGGGTGCACGTTGCCCGCCCAGGTCTCGTTGTCCGTGTAGATGACGAACGTGTCGACCTCGGCGCCCTGCTCGCTCGCCCACACCATCGGCAGCGAGCAGTCGGTCCCGGACATCGGCATCGCGTCGACCACGCGCAGGGCGTCATCGAGCCGCTGCCGCGGCGAGATCGCGAGCGGCCGCAGCGCGCTGTCGTTCCAGCCGCCGCCCAGCCGCGTGGTGAACCCGACGGCGGAGACCGCCGGCTCCGTCGCGAGCTGCACCAGGGCCAGCGCGGCAGACGCCTCGCGGGCCGTGATCGGCATGCCCGAGATCGGCGCCGCCATCGACCCCGAGACGTCGAGCGCGAGCAGCGTGCGCTTCCCCGAGGGCTCGACGGCCCCGAACGCCGCGTAGAACGCGGCATCGAGGGCATCGGCGACCTTCCGGCTCGGCGACCACTCCCCCGCGCCGCTGGCCGAACGCCCGGAGGCGTACGTCCGCTGCGCCACGAGCACGTTGACCGGGTGGACGCGCGCCGACCGCAGCCGGTCGGGGTCGACCAGCTGCGCGACGACCTCGTCGGTCCGGCCCCCGAGGTCCGGGAGCATGCCGAGCCGCGTGAGCCGGGGCAGCTGGCGCATCAGCGCCGTCTGCGGCACACCGACGTCGAGCAGCGCGTCCCACACCGCGACCTCGGCCAGCGCCGCGTCGGGCAGCATCTCCCACGACAGCCGGTGCCGCTCGACGAGGTCGACCCACACCGCGGTCTCCGTGGCCGCCTGCGCCGCCACGAAGCCCTCGACGAGCGACGGTGTCGCGTCGCCGACCGAGCCCCGGACGATCCAGTCGAACGTCGCCCGCAGCTCCGGCGAGGCCGTCGTCGGGTGAGCCAGGCGCAGCAGGTCGCGGTGCGACCAGCCCTCACGCTGGCGGTACTTGACCGCCTGGTACGCGAGGGCGTCGGCGTCCTTGGACGTGTACCAGCCGCCGACCGCGCGCCGCAGACCTCGGCCCCAGCCGCGGAACTGCTCGACGTAGCCCGCGAACAGGAACAGGTGCGTCCCGGTCCGGGCCACGGCCGGCAGCGCCGCGAGCGCGAGCTGTGCCGACTCCGGCACCGACGCGGCGTACGCCAGGGCGAACAGCGCGGGGTTCTGGCGCGGGGCGACGCCACGGACGGACACGTCGACGATGGTGCTGACCAGCGTCTCGGGGTCCTCGTGGGCCATCCGCCCGACGACCTCGGCGTGCTCCCGGGCCCGCGCGCGCGGCGCGGCGTAGTACGTGCCGCCGTCCACGCCGAGGGTCAGGAAACGCCGCAGCCGCGCGACGTCGTCGAGCACGAACGCGTAGCCACCGGCGGCGTTCAGCTCCTGGCGGGTGTCGGCGCGCTCGCTCTGCGGCGTGCGCCGCAGTCCGAGCGTGCGCAGCACGTCCATCGGTCGTTCCTCTCGGTCGGTCGTCGGGGCGGTGGCGGGCGTGGTGCGCGCACCGGGTGGACCCGGCGAACCGGGCTGCCCTCCTCCGAGGGCGTCCAGAGAGGTGAGGAGAACCGATCCGCTCCGGCCCGCCACCGCTCCGACGTGGGTGGAGCGGGCGTGTGGTCGGGTCTCCGGTACGACAGCTCGCGCCGCCGGGCAGTACCCCGAGGGGTCGGGGGTCGAACCCGCACTGCCATCACCAGGTAACCGAAGACACTCCGGCCCGCTCCGGGGAGGCTCGGGTGGGCGTGTGATGACGCCGGGATCCTGCTCTGCCATCTGAGCTACGTCACCGAGTGACGGCGGGACTCGAACCCGCGACCTGGCCATTAGGAGTGGTAACCGACAGTCTCCGGCCCACCCGAGTCTCCCCGTGTGCTGTTGTCGTCGAGGACTGTAGGGGTCTACACAGGGCTGCCAGTAGCGCTTTTCGAGAGTGTGTCACCCGGTCGGACAAGCGAGCCGCACGCGCGGGGGCCCGGGCGGGCGTGGGGTGGCCGCCGGAGAGCCACCGCCCCTGACGGGACGGTGCGCAGCCCGCTGCTCTGCCGACTGAGCTACGACGTCGAGACGCCGGAGGGACTCGAACCCTCGACCCGCGGAACCAGATAACCGATGACCTTCGGCCCGCCCGGGCCGAGGCGCCAGTATGCCGTCCAGGCCCGCGGCGCGGACGCATCGACGCCCGGACGTGCGCCGGCACACGCAAACGGACGCATCGTGGGACAGTCGAAGTGACAACCGTCGATGCCACGGGAGCGCGGCTTGCCGCGCCCCCGCGGACGATGTCGGGCAGCAAACGTGCGACCCGCGGCTCAGCGACACACGCGCCGAGCGCGGTCAGCACGGCGCTCGTCGTCCGCGGGCGGAGCTGCTCTGTGACGCCGCGACTCAAGTCGCACTGTCGAGATGTAGGACATATTGACCGGGGCTGAGCGTCGTACTTTGACCGGCTACCGGTCGCGATCGGTCACCAGTCAATGTGTGCAGTCTGCGAGCCCCTCGGCGAGCGGTCTGCCCTGAGAGCGGTCAGCGTCGCCGCCAGCCCTCGCCGGATGGCGGCTTCCTGCTCCACCGGGAACCCACGCTCGAGCACGTCCCCCGCGAACCGTGCCACCCACGGGTTCGGGTCCTGGGCGAGGTTGACCAAAGCCGCCTGTGAGGTCGCGGAGAACGCCCGGGTCGGTGCCGGAGCCCACTGCCCTACATCGATGACGGTGGGGCTGTGCCCGGCTCGCAAGGCCGGCGCGAGCCGCCGGGCGATGTACACCCCTCCCAGGTCGGCGTCCGGTGCGAGCAGGACCGGTATGCCCCGGTCGGCGGCCTCGTGGGTCAACGGCCGGCACACGTCCAGCACGGTGTCGGCTGGCTGCCCGGCGAACCAGATGACCGCGACATCGCCGAACCGGTCGCACACGGTCTCGGCCGCTTGAAGGTTCTCCACCAGCACCAACGCCGTCGCGTCCGCACCCAGCCGGGTCCCCCAATCCTTCCCGGTCGCGCGAAGGCGAACCGGACCGGCGAACATCGTCAAGTCCAACCCCGGGACGACAAGCGCCCCACCGAGGCCGACGTGCGGTGAACGCGCCAGCCCAAGCCGCGTAATCGTCTCGTCACTGACACCGGCGTCCCGCAGCAGCTTATGCGCGTCCTCACGAGCTTTCGTGTTCTCGAAGTGGACCTGGGAGAAGGCGCGGGGCCCGTCGTGCGCCACCCCGTCGAGCAGATCCCGGCCCGCCGCGAGCAGCACCCGCGTGGTGACGGTGTGCCCAGCGGTGGCCCGCAGCGCCTGCGCGAGGGAACGGTCGAGGCCCTCCACCTCGTCGGCCAGGTCGGATGCTTCACGTGCCACCGTGAGCCGCTCGTTCTCGCGTTGCTGGACGCGTTGCTTCCGGTGCTGCGACCACTGCGAGGAGAGCACCCAGCCGGCGGGCCGGTGGTCACGACGTCCTGCCGGTGCGGTGTGCACGTCGAGCTCGACCACACCGGCGCTGACCAACGCCATCGCTTCGTCCAGCGCACCGGTTCCCCACCGCTTGCGGACCGCGTCCCAGCCGCGCCGGTCCGCTCCGAGGACCCATTTCCAGTCCGAGTCGCCCAGAGTGAGGTCGATGGCGTCCCGCGCCGGTGGGTCGTTCGCCACGAGCCATAGCCGCTCCGTCTTGACGCGCCCGTACCGGTCCAGGGGGTCGCGACATTCCCCGTTCCTGACCACACGCGGCAGCACCGCACGCACCTGGTCGCTCGGGTCCGCCCACGACACGCGTCGGCGCCCGTCGGGTAGACGCTCGACGGCGTCCTCGCTCACAGCCACGGTCGTCCGGCGCGCACCTGCTCACCGAGCAGGTCGACCCGTCGCCGCTCGTCGTCGTACCCCCACGCCTTGACCGGCTGGTTGTACGGGTGGTCGACGGACGCGTGGGTGAACCACAACAGCTCACGAGAGGCGGTCACCGCGTCGTCGAGCACGGAGTCCTGGCACACCCCGAGGATCGTGACCCGGTTGCTTTCCGCGACGGACTGCAACGACTTGAGCACGTCGCGCCGGTTCACGTCCCCCAGGGAGTTGCCGAGCTCGTCGATGACCAGGACCTGCCCGGCGCGCGCGTCCGGGTCACCGGCGATCAACGCGGACAACGTGACGTGGAACGCGGCGACCTTGATCTGCGCACCGTTGGCGGCCTGCTGGTAGCTGACCATCTTCGCCCCGCGTGCCCGACGCCACTGCGGGGTGACCCGCCACTTCCACGCCCCGGTCGCGGTCTCGGGTCGTTCGGAGACGACGAGAAGCTCACCACCGAATCCGCCGTGCTGGATCGTCAACGTGTTGAACGCCGTGCTCATCCGCGCGAACCGTGACTCGACGGACCGCTCGATCATGTCCTGTACCTCCGTGAGCGAACGCGACGCACCGTGCATCTCGGTGGTGAGCTCCGCCAAGGTCTGCTCGCGGTGCGCTCGGTCACGTTCGATCCCGGCGCCGATGACCAGGTCACGTTCGGCCGACCCGTCCAACCGGGTCTGCAAGGGCAACGCCAGCTCGGCGAACGACGGCGGGAACGGCTTACCGGCCCCTTCCTCGCGGCCTTCTTCGGGTTCTAGCTCCGAGCGTCGGCCTTTGATGGCGGCGATGTCGTCGGACAGGTCGGTGTCGTGCCCGTACGCGTCGATCGCTTCGGCGAGCGCGTCGGTCGCACGGTGACGGATCGTCTCGTGCTTGAGGTTGCGCACGTCCTCAGGTTCGGCGTCGAGAGCGACCTGCGCGTCCTCTACAGTGCCGCCCCACCCGAGCGTCCAGTACGTGATGTTCAGCTTGTCGAGCCGCGTCTGCACCCGGGCGCGGTCGTCGACGGCGTCGGCGTGCTCCTTCTCGCGGCCGTTGAGCGCCATCTCGGCAGCCAGGACACGGCTCTGGTGCCCGCTGACGGCCGCGACGGCGACCTTCCATTGCGCTTCGGCGGCCTCGTACTCCGCGAACGTGGCCGGGCGCGGCTTGGCCGCCTCCTCGAACCGCTCGTGCATCACGGTGATGGCGGCCTCGAGTGCCGCGAGGTCGTGCGCCGCCGTCGCGACCTCCAACCGCCGCTCCGCCTCGGTCAGGTTCCGCTCCGCGGCGGCGAGCTCGCCAGCCTTGGCGTCTGCTTCGCTCACGGCGGCGTCCAGGGCGGCTTGCGCCTGGGCGACACGGGCGTTCCTGCCGGTGACGGGTGCGTCGAACCCGCCGACGGTGACGATGCCTGCGTCGAGATCGTGCGTGCGGTGCGGGTCGTGCTCGTGCCGGGACCGGGCCGCGAGCGTGCTCAGGAACGCACCCAACGGTGCAGCGGACTGCACACCGGCAGGTGCAGCCGCGGTGCGGGTCGCGTCGTCAGCAGCCACGAGGGTGGTGCCGGGCAGGTGCGCGACCGCACGGACTGCCGCGCTGAGCTGGTCACCGGAAACGACGATCGCGTCGCGCCACGGCCAGAGCAGCGGCTCCCAGTACGCGCGTGCGGTCTCGTCGAGCGTGACGGTGTCAGCCAGGCCGACGCACCCGACACCGGCGGCTTGCAGCGCGTCGATGACGTTCGTGGTGTGCGGGCTGCGACCGGTCTTGGCTTGCTCGAGCGTGCTCTCGGCGGCGGCGGCCCGTTCCGCGGCTTGGGTGGCGTGCACCCTTGCGGTCGCGCGCGCGTCCACAGCGGCGGCCTGCGCGGCGGTGGCGTCCTCGACCGAGGCGCCATCCCACCCGTGCGCGGCGTGCTGCAACGCAGGACGCTTCTCCTCGGCGCCGTTGATGCGTCCTCGCCACTCGTTGACGGCCGCGTCGATCCGTTCGACGGCACCGCGTGCCTGGTCCATGACATCCTTCGCCTCGCGTTCACGGCGTTGGGCGTCCTGGTCGTTCTTCACCGCCGTCAACGCGGCCCGCGCCCGGTCAACGTCCTCCTTCGCGAGCCGGATCGTGTCGTTGGCGTCGGCGAGCTCGCCGGTGAGGCGGGCGTGCTCAGGGACGGCGTCGACGAGCCGCTTGGCGAAGTGCAACCGCCACATGTGCGCCCCGTACGTCAACCGTTCCCGGGCCTTGGTCCGGTTCCGGATGGCAGCCAGCTCGGCGTCCTCGATCCGCCGCTGTTCCTGGTGCTTGAGGCGCGCCTCGATGAGGGCACGCTCCATGCCGGCGAGGTTGTTGCGCTGGTCCTGCTCGGCGTCAAACGAGTGCCGCATCCCGGCCAGGTCGATGAGGGCCTGCCCGATGTCGGTCGGGCTCATGTCCGTCATCGCCTGCGACAGCAGCGACGGCGCGGCCTTGCGCAACGGGGTGTCCAGGAACGCCAGGCACCGGGGCGCATCGCCGTACAGCGTCTCGGACATCTTGCGTGCCGAGCACTGCGACGACTTCGGCAGCGACGCCCACAGGTCGTTCGCCTGCTTGTACCGGGCGTCGTCGTTGTCGGCGTCCACGACAACGATGCCCCGGGTGGAGCGCACCGTCAGGTGCGGGCTGGTGGTCTGCAACCGCACCCACACCGTCACCGACGTGTCTGGCATCGGGAAGTCCGGGTCGGCGAACACCCCGATGATGTAGCCGTGGTCGGCGGAGTACGACACGTCCAACCCGGCCGAGGCCGCCTGGAACAGCAGCCCGGCCGCGAGGGCTCCGCCGTTGATGTCGAACCGCCACTGCGGGTCGGCCAGCAGCACCGTGACCGCCGCCTGGAAGCTGGTCTTGCCGGACCCGTTGGAGTCACCCTTGGGGCCACGACCGGAGATCGCGATGAACGCCCCGGGCACGATCGGTGTGACGTGCGGGGTGAGCCGGGCGATGTCGATCGTCTGGATGGCGACGAGCTCGCGGCCGCCGATAACTCCCCGGTCGGTGACGGACACCGCTGATGTGGCGGTCATCGTGCTCATGTCAGGGCACCTCCGGAGCGGGTCGCGCGGCGACGCTTGATGGACTCAGCCAACGGCCCGTTCGGTTCTGCGAGCAGGACGAGGTCTTGGAACAGGTCTTCTTGGACGCGGGCGGTCAATCGGTGGAACGCCGGCCCGGGCACCAGCCACCGGTTGGTCCCCCACCCGAGGATCCCGGCCGCCCGCAGGCGCGTGATCGCGGCCCTGGCGGTCGTGTCGGGTAGCTTGCTGCGCGCGATCAACATCTTCGGGTCGACGGGCTCCCCCACGGTCCAGTGTGCTTCGGCAGGGATGGTCCCTAGAGCGCGCGGGATGGCAACCGACCACAGCAGCACCAGGGTCAGAACGGCCCGGTCGGTGTCGGGCAGCACCCCGATCCCTCGGCGCGTGAGTGCGTGGCGGGTGGTGTCGTCGTACCCGCTGGTGAACCCTGCGGGTGTTTCCAGCAGCACCCGCCCCGAGGCGGCCAAGGTTCGTTCCAGGGCGCCGCGAAGGGTCTGGTCGGTCACGGCACGAACGAGGTGCCGGGGTACGGGCTGCTCGGCTTCGTCCAAGATGCGCACGGCGGCGTACACGTCCTGGCGTTGCGCTTCGGTCAGGTCGTCCAGGTGGGTGCTCATGCGGTGTGCCTCCCCACGGTGGGGACGGCCGGCAGCCGGTGCCAGTGGGCGCGCAACAGGTCTTCGTCGCGCGCGGGCCACGTCGCGACCAACGGTCCGAGCCGCAACGTGTCCTCACCGTCGCCCGGTTCGATGAGCCCGGCCGCTTCCAGCGTCTTGAGCGCACCCTTGGCGTGCCGGGAGGCCATCTCGGTGCTGCCGGCATCGTCGGTCGCGGACCCGAGCGTCCCGTACGCCTCCAGCACCTTGGCGCGGGTGGTCGCCGCCCCGGGGTACAGCGGCTTGTCAGGGTCGGGCCAGCAGCAGCGCACGCACGCGGCCAGGACACCCAGCAGCGGCTTGGACAGCTTGTGCGTTGTGCGCACCTGGTCCATGCCGTCGCCGAACCACACACCGTCGGTCAACGGGTTCCACCCGAGGGTCACTCGGCCACCGGTGACATCCACGACGGTCCGAGCGCTGTGCGCGGTGTCGTGGTGCACCTCGTCACCGGCGGGGACCGTCAGCAGCACCCGGGCGGCGGCGACACGTTGCGCGGCGGTCAGCCCGCTCAGGTCGCTCATGAGGTCACCACCGTCTCGTCGGTGCGGTCCTGCGGTGCTGGGGTGTCGGCGGCCAGGGCAGGTGCGGCGCGGTGCACGGTGACGGGGCTGAGGTAGGTGACGGAGCCGTCAGCATCGACGAGCAGCGCGTCGGACATCGTGATCGTGTACGGCTGGTCAGGGTGGGCGTCCAACGCTATGAGGTCCACAACCATCTGCCCGGCCGCGGGCCACCCGGCACCTTGCAGGCGGCTGGTCAGGTCGACGTCCTGCTGGCCCTGCAACGCCGCTTCAGCGCGTGCGACTCGTTGCGCGAGGATCCGTTCCTTACGTTCCCGGGCCGCGTCCACAGGGTCGGGACCGGTGTCGATGGCCTCTGTCCGCACGGGCCGTTTACGCACGGGCCGTGGCCGCACGGTGTCGAGCAGGTCGAGCACGGCGGCGACGTCCACGGCCGGGTGCGGCGGGTCGAACAGCACCCGCTCGAACGGCACCGCGAGCTCGGTGACGGTGCACGTCTGCGCGGCGGTGCGGTACTGCTCGGGGTCGAGCATGGAGAAGTCCCGACGCCGGCCGCTTTCGTCCAGGAGCCGTTCCATCAGGTTCTGCACGGCCTGGGTGTACTGGGTCGCCTCGAAGATGACCCGGTCCCCGGCCGACGCGAGATCGGGGTGGCGCGTGGTGACCTGATCGATGAGGTGCTTCGCATCGCGCAGCAACCGGTCGGCGGCACGGTGGTGACGACGCTGCGCGATGAGCTCGGCGTGCGGTTCGTCAGCGACGAGGCGACGCAGGTGCGCGGTGTGGATTGAGAACATCCGGCGGATCTTGCGCAGCGCGGCGCTGACGGTCGCGTGGGTCGCGGTCCCGGCAGTGACGGCGTCCGCGGTCCGATCCAGCAACGTCAGGAGCTCTTGGACGCCGCCGTCCTCGGCGAGCCGCCCGAACACGGCCAGCGCAGCGGCGGCTTCGGGGTTGAACAGGTACCGCTGCTGGGAGGTCTTGGGCAGGTGCAGCATCCCCATGCGGATGAACACCCCGATGCGCTCGTCGATGAGCGCGGTGTCGGGGCACACCCGCTTGCACCGTTCGACGAGCTGGGCGCGGGTCAGGCCACGGGCGGAGTCGATGTCGCCGTACGCCTCGTACACCTCTTCGGCGATCGCCAGGGCGGTGTCGGTGTCGTCGTGCACGGCGGCAGCGTTGGCCGCGACCGGCGCGAGGAACGCTTCGAGGCGGGTGCGGTACGCGTCGGAGGGGTCCTCCGCGTCGAACAGCGTGGCCTTCACGATGCTCCTTGGGGTGCCGGGCTGGCGGTTGAGCTGGAACGTACTGATCGCCTCTGACACGCCTTGACGAGCCCTGCCCCAATTTGCTGGGTCCGCCCTCGTCTTGGTCCCCCGTTCAGCGGATCTCGAGCGGTGGTCAGCCCGTGCGGAGATGTCGGAGGTTAGGCGCTCTGTGCCCGGATGGGGACTTGAACCCCGACGCCGCGCAGCTCGCTAGGTCTAGCCTCCGGTCATGCCTTGGACACCGCTACACGCCGCCTTGGGTGAGGCCGAGCCAGTCCTCGATTACGCCTTGTTCGAGCGTGCGTGCCAGGCTCGAACGCTCGAGTCAACCAATCTCGACTGGAAGCGTGCGCTGCCACTCTCACCGGCACCGGAGGCCGGCAAGCAGGCACAGGAACTCGAGCTCGCCAAGGACATCGCGGCGCTGGCCAACAGCGGCGGCGGGATGATCGCGTACGGGGTGGTCCAGAAGGGCGGCAAGGAGGGATACCCCTCTGCCGCCGAACGCATCGCGCCCGTCGGCCCCCTGGACGAGGGCACTCTGAGGGACATTCGGCGAGTGGCGGGCATCCTGGTCTATCCACCGGTCACCGGGCTCGAACTGATACCGGTGACCGCCGCACCAGACGACGACATGGGAGTGCTCGCCCTGCTGGTCCCGGACAGCCCTGAGACGCCACACCTCGTGCATCCGAAGGCTGGTCAGCGAGACTGGTTCGTCGCCCCCTACCGCGACGGGCCGGAGACGGCGTGGATGGTGGAGCGTCAGATCGCCACCGCGTATGTCGCGCGCGAGGCGCGCCGGCGCCAGGGGCAACAGGCCTTCGACGAGCGCTTCAACGGGTTCGTCGACTCGTTGCCCGGCGGCGACTCGACCTGGGTCGTCGCCTTCGCGGTGCCAGACGTTCCACTTCCCCGACCGCGAGACCTTGGTTTCTCGACCGCCCACAGGATCATCAGCCGTGCCTCGGACACCCGCCCGCTTGTCAGCTCGTTCGGACCACTAGAACTCACGGCCGCCGCCGCCACGCGACGAGGTCTTCAGCGGTTCGTTCGACAGGCGCAGCGCGCCCTGACCGCGGGCGGCCTGGACGCGGCCCCCCGTGCGCGGGTCGAGCTGCACGGCGACGGCAGCGTTGCGGTTGCATTCACACGCGACGGCTACATCCCGGCCGAAGGGCGGGCGCGAGGGCAGGTCGCCCTCGACGACTTCGAGGCGGTGGCACGCGACCTGTTCGCGTTGCTGTGGGAGGCGCGGGTGCGCCTGCGGGTCACGAGCGACTACATCGCCCGCATAACCGTGACTCCGACCACTCAAGTGTTCCGCGTCCCTAGCCAACAGCTGGCAGGGGCTTACGAAGCCTTCAACGAGGCGGGCCGGGTCTACGGGTACGGCCCGGTGTCCGGGCCGATCGTCGCGTCCGAAGGGCTGGAGGGAGCCCTTCGGACGTGGTTCGACGTCGCCAACGACGCCATCAACCAGACCGGGTACACCTGGCCGCTTGATGCCAGTCACGTGCTGCTGGAGATCCAGCTGGCCGACTAGAGGGGCCGACGAGTTCCTGTGGAACGGCGACGGTGGTCTAGCCAATCGGTGCAGTCAGCCGAGCCGAAGCTGGCTGGTACGACGAAGCGGCTGTCGGGCGTGCTCAAAGTATCCGGGAGTGATTCTGAAACTATTGTCGAGATGCGGAACAAATTGACCAACGCCGGGCGTCGCGGTTCGAACGCACGCGCTTGGCCGCGATTGTGGGTCAAGGTACGCGCTGAAGCGCCCTGGGTCTGGTGGAGGCTCTGGTGGTTACGCGTTGTGGGCTCGCGACAGATGAGCCGGGCATATCGGTCCGGCAGGACCTCGCTGACTCACGGCGCTGTCAGTCACTCGGCGCCAACTCGCCCTTGACTGCCATCCACGCGACGAGCCGGACCTCGTGCTTCTCGACCGCAGGTAGCGGCTCGCGCAGCGGCGCCGCGACAACGCCCGCGGCGTCGAGCACCTCGGTCACCTTGGCGATCTGCTCCTCGGCGGTCCGTCCCTCAGTAAGCGCGCGCCGCACCGCCCTCGCGACCTTGACCGGGGGCACGCTGCGAAGTCGGCGCAGCAAAGCGGTCTTCGCCTCGCGGTCGAGGTAGCGGCCATGTGCGCGGATCAGCTCGGTCGCATCGCGGAATGCGGCAGGTACGTCCGGCTCGAACGCGTTGGGATCGGTCATCCCCGTCCAGGTGTCGTAGACGTCGTCTCGTGCGACCGACCACGCGGCGAAGGCCCGGGCGTACACGTCCTCGGGAAGCCAGCGGTCACGATTAGTCGCGACTGGATCAGCGACCCGGAGCGAGATGAGCGTGTCGGAGGAGACCAGCGGAACGCCAGCGGCGCTTCGGCGCACGTTCCAGACATCGTCGGCTGCGACGTAGCGGAACCACGGCTTCGCCTCGGCACCGATGCGAACGCAGAAGACAAATCCATTACCCCGGACGTTCTCACTCACGAAGCCCGCGCCGGACCCGTACGGCAGCGCCAGCACGTCGGACTTCATCGTGGCATCCACCTGCACCGCGTCGAACAGCCGTCGCCGATACTCCTCTCCGGACAGCGACGCCGAGGAGCCGCCGTTGTCCAGAAGTCGCGCGAACTCGTCCATTGCGGCGGCGTCATGGAAGTTGATCTCGCGCCCTGACACGCGGCCGGGAAGGACGTCGCCGACGCCGACCGCCGCGTCCGCGAGGGCGAGCTTCCGGTCGATCGTCTCTTCGAGGCGGAGCATCTCGTCGAGTCGGCGCGACGGGAAGAAGAGCCCGAGGTGCACGTAGTCATGTCTCGACCCGATGCGATCGACGCGGCCGTGTCGCTGAACGATCCGCATCGGGTTCCACGGAAGGTCGTAGTTGATCATCTGACCGGCCTGCTGGAGGTTGACGCCTTCGGCGAGCACATCGGTGGTGAAGAGGATGTCGAAGCGGTCCTCGTGAACGGGCTTGCCACCGACTCGCTCGCTAGCGGTCTCGGGAGCAAAGCTACCGATCACGGCGGCGCGTCCACCCTGGTCGACGCCACCGGTGGCACCCCGCGCGAGCGTCTTGGCGTAGGCACCCATGATCGGCTCGGCGACGCGCTCTCGATAGTCCGACAACGGCGAACCTGCCGGGGCTGCGTTGATCGCGGCGACGACGGCGTCGTGAACGGGGATCACGGTGTCGGCGAAGGCCGAGAAGATCACCACCTTGCGCCGATCGCGTCCGGAGACGCCTCGGGCGTCGATCCTGCGCGCGGCCTCCGCGATGCGCGCGAGTTCCACGACGAGCGCGCCCACCTTTGACATCAGGCGGGAGTCCGTGGGATCCACGGCGTCAACACCCGCCGAGATCGCCACGGTGAGCTCCATTGACTTGCGCTCGCTCGTCGTGACGACACCCTGCGTCAGCGCGTGCAGGCGCCGAAGCAGCTCGATGTCGGAGGTGACGTCGGCGGTGAGCTCGGCGAGGTGGTAGTCCGCAGCAGCATCCGGACGCTTGTCCGCGTCGAGTGTCTCGACGAACGCGTCGAGGTCGTCGCTGTCGGACGATGTCCAGTCCGCGAGGGAATCGCCTGTGAGGACCCACCCACCAGCCAGGGCCGCGAGGAACGCCTCGTGCGAGCCGATCATGCGTTCCAGCGACGCCGCGAGCGCCTCGGGGCTCGACTCGAGACGCTTGAGCAGGCCGGAACGGAGGAGGCCGACGTTCGTGATCTGGTATGTCTCGAGATCATGCGCGAGCGTGTACCAACTCGACAGGTAGCGCGCGAGCATGAGGCGATCTGGGTCGACGACGCGCTGCGACCACGCGTTGGGCCGATGCGGGTCGGTTGGGTCGTCGAGCGCGTAGACCATCGCGTCGATGAGGGCCACGCCCTCGTCATCGATCGGGTAGTCGATCCGCCGCGGCTTCGCCTGGGGGAATCGGAGGGTGGTCGGCTTGCCGTCCGGCCCGGTGATCGTCTGGTTCGGGTAGTGCTCCTTGACGAACTTCCGGGTGCGGCGCACTGCCACCTGGTCCATGAGGTCGAACAGGTGCTCCGGCGTCAGGTTTGCCGGGTCGACGTCCTGCGCGGCGCGGATGTACTTCTTGATGGACGGGATGCCGATGCCGGCGAAGCGCGCGTCGTCCCGGATGAAGTACTTGACGAGGGTCTCAAGGTCCGCGAGCGAGTTGTTGACCGGCGTCGCGGTGAGAAGGACGACCTTCTTCGGGCTCGCCCCCGCGGCAATCACGGAATCGATCGCGCCCGAGCGCTGGGCGCCCGCGTTCCGGAGGTTGTGCGCCTCGTCGACGACGACGAGCGAGTAGTCGTCCATCTTTGCTGCGAACGAGGCGTCGAACGTCGACAGCGTCGGGTCGACCTGGTTGCGCACCTTCTCGTAGGAGTAGACGTCGACCCACCTGGAGAACCGGGGGTCGTCGAGGAACGGGGTCCACATGGACGTGACGAGCGCCGCGGGGGCAACGATGAGGACGCGCTGCCGGTTCGCCGACGCCCGGGCGATGACCTCACCCGCGAGGTAGGTCTTGCCGAGGCCGACCTCGTCGGCGACAAGCACTCCGCCGTTCTCATCGAGAAGGCGCTCCATTCGCGCTACGCCGTCCGCCTGGAACTCTGTCAGCCCGAGAAGAGTGCGCGAGTTCGGTTCCTCCTCAGCGATCGCCGAGCCATAGAGTTCCCAGAGCATGCGCAGGTAGATCGTCCACGGGGCGTGCGGGTCCCACAGACGTCCGTAGAGGCCGGCAAGGTCGTAGGGCTCAGAGCGCGCCCAGTAGTGGTCAAACCACTCGGACACCTTGGCCGCAGCGTGGGTGCCGCCCATCGTGCCGAGGTTGAGCTCCGCGTTGTAGGCGAGACCCGCGTACGTGAGGTTCGAGGACCCGGCGAGCGCCGCCTGAGCGGCGCCGTCTTCGACGAGATACGTCTTGCCGTGGAGGAACCCACGCACATACCGACGTACCTCGACCTTCGCAATGCCGCTGGGGTCCACTGACTCGAGCCACTGGACCATCCGCCGCGCCTCCTGAGTCGGCGTGTAGTCGAACCCCATCGTGTCGCGCTCGGCCTCGAGCCACGCCTGGTGACGGTCGAGGGCGGCGTCACGGCGCTCGACGGCGTCAGAGTCGCCAGCGTTGACCGAGCGGACAGACTCGGCATCCGGCTCGGCGCCGAGTAGCAACCGCACTCGCGGCGCCTTCTCTAGTTCGTCGGCAATGAGCACAAACCCTGCGGGGTTGACGTATGCCGTAGCGATCGCGACTGGCGGCGGAACGACCTTATTGTCTCGCGCCGAGCAGAGCAGCTCATTGACCTTGTCAGCAACCGTCTCGTGAAAGACACCATCCAGTGGATTTGTCGCGAAGTCGGGCAGACCAGTCACGCCTTGCCTCCATCGATTAGGGGCACAAACGGGCTCATCGCCGAGAGCTGCCGCCGCGCCGATCCGGACGTCAGGGCGGACTCAAGGAGGCCGCGGTATTCGAGGGACACGGAGTCGCGCGAGTCCTTGAAGTCTTCGAAGACGACGGCGAGTTCGTCTGGCGTGATGCCGAACCCGAGCGCCGCCGTCGCATCGATGAGGACTCGCATGTCGGTCGCCGACATAGCGCCAAGTTCACTGTTCGGGGTCAGGGCGATCCGCCCGGGAAGTTGAGTGCACCCAAAGCGAAACGTCAGCTCAGCTGTCAGTGCGGCGACCCGACCTACCGTTTCGGCATCCCACGCCGGGAGCCTGAGCCCGTTGACAATCCTCGCGCCAACGTGGCGATCGACCAATCGACGGGCCCACCAGTCCGCAACGATTGAGTTCATGTACCCGAGCAGAGCGAGCTTCTCCCTCGTCTCCGTGGCGTCCGGATGCGCGACTCCATGCGAGTAGCCAGTCGAATACAGGTAGCCGCGCTCTGGCAACGCCGCAGCGATTATTGTCCGCGAATCGTCGCTTCGCGAAGGGAACCTGTAGGTGATCAGTGGATGCGACTCATCGAGCGCTGCCACGCCGTTCGCCACGATCAATCCACGGCCGGGGTTGGCCGCCGCGAGAGCCGGCGGGTCGTTCACCCACTTCTGGATCGGATCGTCCGCAATCGCGAAGGGATCAACATGGCGTGTCATCAAGACGCCCCAGGCCGCGGGGGCCGACTTTGAGGTCGTAGCGAACGCCTTGTGCCGCCCGGATCCGGAAAAATCCCACTGGCCTGAGTTGCTCTTGCCTTCAACCCATGCGCTGCCGCTGGATAGAGTCGGCCTGTTGCGGATCTTGTCGAAGACGACTCGACCTCCGGCATCGTCAAACCACGGGACCATCATCGTCTCGGACAGTTCGGCGAGTTGGTCCCGCGAAAACTCGATTGCCTGAGCCTCCTCGAAAGCAAGAAGATCGGCGCCCGACCCGACGACACCAACCCGGATCGGCAGCCCTTTGAGCGGTGACGCGTTGAGCAGGACCACTGCATATCTGCTGTCGACCCCTTCGAAGAGCCACTCGCCTTTGTTCCGTCCCTGAACAAGGAGCGCGTCGCGGAGGTCAAAGAGCTCCGCTCTCAAGGTCTTCCAGCCAGCCAGCACTGTGAACTGACGAGGTAGGACGAGCGCGACTTCGCCGTCGCGGTTTCTGGCAACCTTGAGCGCTCGCTCCAAGAAGAGTTGAGCCAGCTCAAGGTGCGTACCACCTCGCCATTGGAACGCGGTCTTGAAGAACTCCTGGAGCGCCTCTCGCTCCAAGCGTTCGGCGTCCTCGACCGCTGCATCCACCGGGCGCAGCAACCTGAGATCTTCGATTCGAGCGGTTCGCCGGCCAGCCGAGAGTGCGTGCAAGCCAGGATCACGGACGGCCCAGAAGGACGTCGACTCATGTCGCACTTTGTCCCACGGAGGGTTTCCAAGAACGACGTCAAAACCAGGATCCTCCCGAAGGAATACCTCAGGAAACAGAACCGGCAGGTTCGCGGGCCGAAGCGGTGCGACGATCTCCGAGGGCGTGCGGTCTTCGGTAAGGCGTCGCAGCGTTGCCTGGGTCGTGATGTGCGTGGTCCAGGCACCCATGCGGATCGCGATTGCGGCATCAAAGAGTCGCGCGATGGGAGTGGACGCCTCGCGCGCGGCAGCAAGTTGCGTCGCCGCGGCCTCGACCTCCGCCTTCGTCGCCTCGGACGCATTCGCGACGTCGAGGAGCAGTGGGGTGACTCGGTCGAGGTGCTCGCGCAGCAGTGCCCGGATCGCGGCCTTGTAGCCGACGCTCGCCTTCGCCCTCGGGCGCTTCGGCGCCAGCGCGGACTCGTGCTGAACGTCGCCGAACAGAGCTTCCTGCTCGAAGTCCAAGGAGTCGGCGGCTTCGCCGGGCTCAACCGCCAGGGTGGTCTCCGCAACCTTGGCGAGCGCATCGACGGCCTCGTCCACTGTGCCGATTCCCGTGAGCGAGTTGGAACAGACGAGCCCGTGGTCGAGGTTCGACATCGGCAGGCCGGGCACGAAAGTGTGAATCCACAGGGCGAGACGGGCAAGCTCTACGGCCATGAGGTTGATGTCGAGACCGTAGATGCAGCGGCGCGCGATCTGGCGACGAAGCAGACCTACCTCGTCGACGTCGAGCTTGGCGACGTCGTCGCTGCCGAGTGCCTCCTTAGCTACCTCCGCGAGGCGACGCAGTTCCTCGGTGACCCCGGGGACGGAGTGCTGGGTGAGGAACGTGCGCATGAGCGCCTCGATCTTGTCGATCGCTGCGACGAGGAAGTGGCCGGACCCCATGGCGAGGTCGGCGACGCGGAAGTCGAAGAAGTCGCGAGCCGCGGCCGCGGCGTCGCCCGCACTGAGGTGTGCGGCGATGCGGTCGAGGTGCTTCGTGAGCGCCGGGACGATCGAACGCTCGACGAGGTGGTCGACGACGACCTTCGGGGTGAAGTACGAGCCGGTCGCCTTCCGCTCGCCCGATGCCGAATGGAAGTACACGCCGCCCGCACCTACGAGCACGCGGTCGCCGTCCTGCGCGGGAACCCAGGCGCCCTTGGCGTCCTCGGTGAGATCCTGGTCTGCTCGCGAGAGCGACGACTCGAGGAGGCCTTCGTAGATGGTGCCGAACTCGCGCACCGACAGGGAGCGGAAGTCGACGAGGCCGTCCGTGCCGTCCTCGGTGCGATCGACGAGAAGTGAGCGAAGCACCGGCGCGAGAACCCGGTCGGGTAGTTCGATGCTCGCGATGAGCGCACCGTCAGGCGAGCGGTCAGCGTCGGAGGCGAACAGTCCGCCGTTGTATGCCGGGACCTGCCAGAGCGGTTGACCTTTGTCGATCGCGAGCCAGACCTGCTCCAGGTCGCGCCAGAGGATGGGCGCATCACCAAACACGAGCTCACCGGCGTCGAGCAGACGGCGCCCTTGGCTCTTGAGCGAGTTGGCGTCGAAGCCTTCGTTACGGCCCGCAGGCAGCAGGCCCCGATCTTCGGCGTATGCCTGGAACAGGAGCCGAAAGAGGATGCGAAGCGTCACCTGGTACGCCGTCGCCAGGCCATCGGCATCGAGCGCTCGACCTTGCTTTGCGAGCTGGTGGGCGACCTCGACAGCGACCGGCGGCACCACCTCGCCATAGACGCGTTCGCGGAGCCGCTTGCCCAGCTCTGTTGCGTAGCGAGCGGAGTCGGCGAGAATCTGGTCCGTACTGCCGTCGGTCGCGAGCGCCGCGGCGGAGAACACGAGCGGGAGCAGGGCCGCGTGGTCGGCGTCGATGGTCGCAAGATCGATCTCGAAGTACGTTTCCGTCTGGCCCTTGGCGCCCACACCGACGCCGTCGCGGCCCGGGTAGAGCCGGATCTGGTCCTTGCGGATCACCACCAGCCACGGGATCTCCTGCTGCTGGGCGATCGCGAGACCGTAGGCGACCGGCGATCCGCTGAGCCGAGCCGACTTCTGGTCGAACTGCTCAGTCGCGTCGATCAGGACCGCCACGGCACGTGGGCGGTGATCGTCGCTCGCGAGGAGAAGCGCGCTCGACGTGTGGCGAGTCGCGTGGAACCCGAGCGACTGAATGAGGTTGGTATCCCGCTTGGTCAGGATCGCGCGGCCGGCCTCCCCAAGTGACGCCCAGTCCGGACGCCTGGGCAGGTTCGCCGTGAGGTGGTGGGTCGCAAAGAGGCCGGAGTTGGTGAAGCCCGCCGCCGTCGACTCCTGTGCCTTCCGAAAGTTGGCGAGCCGTTCTGAAGCGCGTTCGACGTCCGGCTCCGCCAGCGCAGACTGAAGCTGCCGCTGCGCCGCCTCGACCGGCAGTTCGACGGTCGCAGCCTGCGGGTCTGGACCGAACAGGTAAGCGGTGTCGCCGTGTGTGACCGCGACGACGAGGGTGATCTGACGACGACCCCTTCGCGCCGTGTAGAGCTCGCGAAGCGCGGACCGAGACGGGGCAGCGGCGGCCTCCGCTGTAGCAACCTGGAGACTGCCGAGCCCATCCGCGTCGGGGCCGAGGAATACGGCCTGCGGCGTGATCCCCGCGGCCGCCTCGGGCTGAGTCCATGGCACGCGCCGGTCCGCATCGAGCTGCACTGTTCTCGTCTCCCCGTAGCACGCGTGGTTCTAGCCGACAAGACCCTACCCACGACGATCGGCGCTCAGGCGGACCGCCACGTCGACTCGACGACGATCACGACGCGGATCGGCTCGTCTCCCGCCTCCTCGACGTGCGAGCCCTGTGCCGCGGCCACAGTTCTCCGGGCTTGGCCGAACTCACGACGGCGCGAGCTCAAGGGCGCGGGCGCCATCGTCGAGCCCGGGACGCAGGTGTGGGTGTGCGAGAACCCGCAGGTGTTGCAGGTCATAGCCCCCGAGCGTGTGGGCCACGTCGTGGTGTGCACCGCCGGGAACCCCGCGTCAGCGGGCTGGATGCTCCTGCGACAGGTCATGGCCGACGGTGGGCAGATCGCCTACCACGGCGACTCGACTGGGCGGGCGTCGCGATCGCGGGCCGGGTCATCGCCGCCGGTGCGCGCCCGTGGCGAATGAACGGGAACGACTACGCGACTGCGCTGCCGCGTGCCGGCGGGCAGTTGCTCACCGAGTCACCCGTCGCCACGCCGTGGGACCCGCAGCTGGCGGTGCTGATGAGACATCTCGAGGTGGCCGTGCACGAGGAGGCGCTACTCGGCGTCCTGCTGGCCGACGTGCGCTGAGCCCCCACCGTCGTCGCCCTGAGGTGAGCGGCTGGTGACGCTGTTGTAGGGGTCACTGCGGACACACACGGCGGCGTACTTAAAGTATCGAAGCGCGATTCTCAAACTAAATTGCATCTCGACAGCATCTCGACGCTCGCCAGCGCGTCACGCCTGCATGTCGACGAAGCGCGAGTAGTGCCCCTGGAATGCGACGGTGATGGTGTCGGTCGGGCCGTTTCGGTGCTTGGCGACGATCAGGTCGGCCTCGCCCGCGCGCGGGGACTCCTTCTCGTAGGCGTCCTCGCGGTGCAGCAGGATCACCATGTCCGCGTCCTGCTCGATGCTGTTGTGGACGGCGATGCCGTTGGCGACGAAGTTGTGGGTGCCGAGGACGGTCGCGTCGAAGACGGGCTGCTCCCCCATCGGCTCGATCGCGACGACCTCGTCCCACAGCAGGTCGTTGACCGCCATGATCTCCAGGTCCTCGCTGCCCAGGACCTCGGCGATGCGGCCCAGTCGCTGCCGTGACGGCGCGTGCTTCCACATCGTCGACCCGCAGAACTGCGTGCCCATCGCAGCGGCGAGCTCGCGGTGCGTCATGCCGTTCTCGACGAGCAGCTCACGCACGTCGTCCCACACCTGGCGCGGCACGGTGTCGACATTCGGGTTCCCCGTCTTCGCCCGCACGATCTCGAGCAGACGCTCCGCCTGGAGGCCGCGCGCGCCGTGCACGCCGATCTCCTGGAGGAACCGTCGCTGGTCGTCGACGCCGGAGACGTCGAGCGTGTACCCGTCGCGATAGCCGGCCTTCGGAGTCGCTCTCCGGACGCGCGTCGAGATGCCGAAACGCAGCAGGAGCCGGGACAGGTCGTCGACGAGCCGGCGGGACGTCGACGCGTAGTAGATGCGACCACCCTGACCGTTCGCGTTGACCGTCACCGAGCCGTCGGTCGCCCAGATGTGCCGGAGGAAGAGCGCGATCTGCTCCTTCGGCAGGTGGAAGACGTCCGTGGGGACGAACTTCTCGTGGCTGCGCGCACCGAAGAGGCCGAAGTCGTCGAGCCACTCGGCGATCGGGTTCCGCTTGCCGCGCGCCAGTCGGTACGGCGCGGGCAGGCGCAACGTCGTGACGCGCGCTGTGGCGTACTCGTCGCGGATCGGCGTGATGCCGAACGCCGTCGCGGCGTCCGAGACGGCCGACAGGTTCGCCTCGTCGATCGAGGCGTACCGCACCGGCTGCCGCTTCACGAACGACCCGTCGCCCAGCAGGTGCGCGAGCATCACGACCTTGCGGTCGTCCCACGCCGCGCGCTGCTCGGGCCCGGGCACGTGCCGCGGCACACCGAGCCGGGATCCGACCTCGAGCTCGCCGAGCGGAGTCCACCCCTCGTAGGTGAGGAACGGGTGGTTAGCCGTCGCCGTGACCTCCTTGCCGGAGGCCAGCCGCAACCGGTACACCGGCTTCACGCCGGTCGGGAAGACGTGGGTCATGTGGCGGCGGACGTACTGCAGCCGCTCGTCGAGCGCCCAGACGGGCACGTCCGTGGCGCCCAGCGCGTAGAGCTCGCCGAGCGTCGTCTCCGCCCCGGTGTCCGCACGGAGGATCCGCGTGTCCTCGGTGAGGCAGCCGGACTCGCGCAGGTCGCTCATCTGCGGCTTCTTGTCCGTGCGCTGCTCAGGGCCACGGTTCAGCTGCGAGATCGCGATGACCGGGACCTCGAGCTCCTTCGCCAGGAGCTTGAGCGCGCGGGAGAACTCCGAGACCTCCTGCTGACGCGACTCGACGCGCTTGCCCGATGTCATCAGCTGGAGGTAGTCGATGATGACGAGCTTGAGGTCGTGCCGCTGCTTGAGCCGCCGCGACTTCGCGCGGATCTCCATGAGCGACATGTTCGGCGAGTCGTCGATGAACAGCGGCGCCTCGGAGATCTTGCCCATGGTCGCGGCAACCTTGGCCCAGTCGTCCTCGCCCATCTGGCCGGTGCGCATCTTCTGCAGGTGCACGCGCGCCTCGGCGGACAGCAGACGCATCGTGATCTCGTTGCGGCTCATCTCGAGCGAGAACACGACGGACGTCATCCCGTGCTTGATCGACGCCGACCGAACGATGTCGATGCCGAGCGTCGAGTTGTGCGTCGGGATCATCGACCGGCTCGCGAGGTACAGGTGCGAGTCGTGATCGATCTGCACGCACCGCACAGGCACGGACTCGATCGGCTCGACCGACACGACTCGGCGACTCCGGCGGACGACCTGCCGCGCCGCCTTGTGGTCGAGGTGCTTGTCGGCGTGCAGGAAGACGTCGTCGTCGGCTGCGAACCGAAGACCGTCCGGCCCGGCGTCGACCTGGTAGCCGAGCGAGTGGACCAGTTCAGCGACGTCACGGAGCAGCGCCTCGTGACCGTCGACGCGGATCGTTCCGTCGGACTCGACGGCCCCGATCGCGTCCAGCACTCCGGCGAGCAGGTCGCGACGCTGTCGCTCCGCTGCGCGCAGGTACGACGTCGGGATGCGGTCCGCGTCGGTGTCGCCGCCTCGACCGCCACGGCCCGCGACCCGCATCGCGACCTCGTCGTCGACCTCCGCAGTGCCGACGGCCGCCGTGACGCCGACGACGTACGGGTCTGCGGGAAGGTCGGCGTCCGGGAGCACGAGCGGGCGCGCGTGCTCCACGCGGACCACGGCCGCGACCTCGCTGTCGAGCGCGCGGTGGATCGCCTCGGTGGTCTGGATGCCCGTGGTGCCGTCGGTGCGCGTCTCCCACTCGTGCTGGGCGTCGGCGACGATCGTCGTGCCGTCGTCGAACGTGACGCGGTAGCAAGGGCGGCCGGTCATCGCGGGGGTCGCGGCGACCACCTGGGTCGGCGTGCCGTCGGCGGCGATCAGCCAGTCGCCGACGGCGACCTCACCCATCGTCGTCCAGCCGGTCGGCGTGGGCAGCGGCGTGTCGAGGGCAAGCGCCTTGCCGATGGCCGGACGGGCGGCGACGACGATCATCTGCCCGGGGTGCAGGCCGTTCGTCAGGCGGTCGAGGTCCGAGAATCCCGTGGGGACGCCGATCATGCCCTCGCCACGGTGGCCCGCTGCCTCGATCTCGTCGACAGTGCCGCCGATGATCTCGCCGAGCGGGAGGTAGTCCTCCGACGCGCGCCGCTCCGTGACGGCGTAGACCTCGGCCTGCGCGTTGTTGACGATCTCGTCGACGTCGCCGCCGTCGGTGCCGTAGCCGAGCTGGACGATGCGGGTGCCGGCCTCGACGAGCTTGCGGAGGATCGCGCGCTCGCGCACGATCCGCGCGTAGTAGCCGGCGTTCGCGGCGGTGGGGACGGACGCGATGAGCGTGTGCAGGTAGGGCGCGCCGCCGATGCGGCCGATGTCGCCGCGCTTGGTGAGCTCGTCGGAGACCGTGATGGCGTCGGCGGGCTCGCCGCGTCCGTAGAGGTCGAGGATCGCGTCGTAGATCGCCTCGTGCGCGGGGCGGTAGAAGTCGGTGCCCTTGATCTGCTCGATGACGTCGGCGATGGCGTCCTTCGAGATCATCATGCCGCCGAGGACGGAGCGCTCGGCGTCGAGGTCCTGCGGCGGCGTGCGGTCGAAGCCGCCGTTGCCGCGACCGGAGTCCGCGGGCGCGCCGTACTCGAGCTCCTCGATCGTCACTGGCCGCCCATCCCCGTCATCCGTTACCGTCGAACATCTGTTCTAGCAGGGGCCACCGACAACCCCGTCCGCGCACACCGCACTCGCGTCCGGTCCTGCCTCGCCCGCGAGGTTAGGACGCTCCGGCCGGGGTTCCAAACGGGCCTGTGGACAACGTTGTGAGGTCCGCTGTGGACGGCGCCGGAGCGCTTGTGCACAGTCCGTGGACAGTCCTGTGGATACGGTGGACGAAAGACTCCGTACGAACCCCTGACCGGCCCGGACGCTGTGCACGGCATGTGGATGCGAGAAAGGTTGGACGAGATTTCATCTGACGGACACCGCACGTCCGCCGTCGACCGGCAGATTCTGTCCCTTGCCGTCCCGGCGCTCGGTGCACTCGTCGCGGAGCCGCTCTTCGTCCTCGTCGACTCCGCGGTCGTCGGCCACCTGGGGACGGCGTCGCTCGCCGGTCTCGCGCTCGCGTCGACCGTGCTCGTCACCGTCGTCGGCCTGTGCGTCTTCCTCGCGTACGCCACGACGGCGGCCGTCGCACGACGACTCGGTGCGGGCGACCGCGGTGGTGCGCTGCAGGTCGGCGTCGACGGCATGTGGCTCGCGCTCGGGCTCGGCGTCGCGCTCGGGGCCCTCACGTGGCTGACGGCGCCGTGGCTGATCGGCGCGCTGGGCGCGACGGGCGAGACCGCGCGCGAGGCGGTCGTCTACCTGCGGGCGTCGTCGCCGGGGCTGCCCGGGATGCTGCTGGTCCTGGCGTCGACCGGTGCCCTGCGCGGGCTCCAGGACACGCGGACACCGCTCGTCGTCGCCACCGCGGGCGCGATCGTCAACGGCGTCCTCAACGTCGTCCTCGTCTACGGCGCCCACCTCGGCATCGCCGGTTCCGGGCTCGGCACCGCGCTCACGCAGCTCGCCATGGGTGCGGTGCTGGGCGGCGTGGTCGTCCGCGGGGCGCGGGCCGCGGGAACCCGCCTCACCCCGCACGCCGCCGGTCTGTGGGCGAACGCCCGCGCGGGAGCCCCGCTGCTCGTCCGGACCCTCACCCTCCGCGCCGCGATCCTGCTCACGGTCTGGGTCGCGACGGCCCTCGGCGCGACGGCGCTGGCCGCGCACCAGGTCGTCAACGCCGTCTGGGGTCTCGCCGCGTTCGCCCTCGACGCCCTGGCGATCGCCGCGCAGGCCCTCGTCGGGCACGCGCTCGGCGCCGCCGACGTCCCGCGCACCCGTGCGCTGCTGCGTCGCACGCTCCAGTGGGGTGTCGGTGCGGGCGCGGTGCTCGGCCTGGTGCTGGGTGGTGCGTCGTGGCTGTACGTCCGGGCGTTCACGACCGACCCCGACGTGCAGCGGGCCGCCGTCGTCGCGCTCGTCGTCGCGGCCGTCACGATGCCGATGGCCGGGTGGGTGTTCGTGCTCGACGGCGTGCTCATCGGCGCGGGCGACGGCCGGTTCCTCGCCTGGGCGGGCGTCGTCACGCTCGTCGCGTACGTGCCGTTCGCGCTGGCCGTGCGTGTCTACGCGCCCGACGGGCTCGTCGGCCTCGCCTGGCTGTGGGCGGCCTTCGCGGGCGTGTTCATGCTGGCCAGGGCGCTCACCACCGGCTGGCGGGCGCGCGGCACCGCGTGGATGGTGACGGGCGCCTAGCCGAAGGGGCCCGTCTGCGACGCGCGTCGGCGTGCGACCCTCACGCGTCCGCGGACCCCGACGGCGTGGCGTAGCGCGCCGCGAACGCGCCCGGCGTCATCCCCGTGACGCGCCGGAAGTCGCGCGACAGGTGCGGCTCGTCGGCGTACCCGAGGCGGGCGGCGACGTCGGCGACGGTCGTGCCCCCCGCGCGCAGCAGCCCGGCGGCCTCGTGCAGCCGACGACGCTGCACCAGCCACTTCGGCGACAGCCCGAGCCTGCGTCGCGTCAGTCGCTGCAACGACCGCTCCGTCATGCCGAACCGCTCGCACAGCTGGGCGACGCGCAGCAGCTCGGGGTCGTGCTCGACGGCGTCGACGATCGCGTTCACCTGACGGCCCTCGTCGTCCACCGGCAGCCACCGCCGCAGGAGCTCGCCGACCAGGTCGGTCGCCGCGTGCTGCCGGGACTCGTCGGTCGGGTCCGGTCCCATCTCCGCGCGCACGTCCGCGACCAGCCGTCCGACGTCCGCCGCCGGCGTGGTCCCCGCGAGCGCCGCCGCGACGTCGGCGTGCCGACCCGTCCACGCCGCGACCGACCCGCCCGTGAGGAGCGCCCCCGCCGCGGGCTGGAGCAGCACGCCGACCGCCCAGCCGCGGCCGGTGAGCGTCGTCGTCGACAGGCCCGGCGCGACGCCGTAGAACCGCGCGTAGGAGTCGGCGACGACGACGAGGCAGACGGGGTACTGCAACACCTGCTGCGCGGCCGACCCGTTGCCCGGCACGTCCCACGTCGGCACCCAGTACCGGCGGACGAGGTCCGTGAGGTCGGCCTCGGGCGCCCACCGGCCGATGCGGAACGACCGGTCGGCGGGGTCGACGAGGTGCGCGCGCTCGACCTCGTCGACCGCCGCACCGGACCCGCCCCGCGCGTGCGCGGCCCCGCGAGCCGCCGGCGTCGTGCGTCCGGCCGCTGCGTGGTCGCCCGTGTCGGGTTTCATCAAGCCGCCCTCCGTCCCGCCGCCTAGCGTCGCAGTCATGACCGACAACCCGACCCTGCAGACCTACGCCCGCCACGCCGACGGCATGCAGGCGACGCTCGACGCGATCGCCGCGCCGTCCTGGGACTCCCCTTCGGCCTGCGCGGGCTGGACGGGGCGCGACGTCGTCGCCCACCTCGTCGACAGCCAGCGTGACTTCCTCACGACGCACGGTGCCGCGCTCGGCCCGCGCCCCGACCTCGCCGATCCCGCCGCGGCCTGGCGCGCGCACACCGCCGAGGTCCGGGGGCTGCTCGCCGAGCCCGGCTTCGTCGAGCGCGAGTACGAGAGCTTCGGGTCGACGACGACCGTCGGGGCGACGCTCGACATGTTCTACGGCTTCGACATGATCGCCCACCGCTGGGACGTCACCGCCGCCGACGGTCGCGCGTACACGTTCGACGACGCCGACCTCGACGTCATCGAGGGGATGGTCGCGGCGATGGGCGACACCCTCTACACGAGCGGCGTCTGCGCGCCGGCCCTCGACGTCGCCCCCGACGCCGACCGCCAGACGCGGGCCCTCGCCGCCCTCGGCCGACCGGCGACGGTCGGCGTCTGACGCGCTCACCCGGAGCGCCTGTCCGCTGAGGGCAGACACGACACCGGGCCCGACGACGGCGACGCGGGTCTAGCGTGGCGGGCAGGCGCGACGACGACGGGAGCACCCATGACGCACGAGCTGACGGCCCGGCCGCACCGGGTCGCGCACCCCTCCGACGCCGCCGGCCCGGCGGGCCACCGGGTCGGGGACCGCGTCGAGCCGCTGCTCCGCCGGCTCGTCGGCGCGATCCTCCGCGAGCGCCGCGAGGACCAGGGCCGCACGCTGCGCGACGTCGCCGTCGACGCCCGGGTGTCGGTCGCGTACCTCTCGGAGATCGAGCGTGGCCGCAAGGAGGCGTCGTCCGAGGTGCTCGTCGCCGTGTGCCGGGCGCTCGGGATGCGGCTCGTCGACCTGGTCGGCGCCGCGCACTCGGAGCTCGCGCGCGCCGAGGGTCGCGTCGTCGTCGACCTGGCCGACCCGCGCCGCGCGCCGCGCGACCCCGCGGCGGCGGACCCGACGCGGGCCGTCGTCGTCGACCTCCACGCCCGTGTGCCGGGCCCGGACCGCGTCGTCACGACGACGGACGCGGTCCTGCTCGCCGCCTGAGCCGCGGAGCCCGCTCTCGGCCCCCGGGGGCCGTCGGGCACGGGTGCCGCCCGGCGTGCCGTCAGGACGGCCCCGACGCGACAGCGCCGGGCATGCGGTCGGACACGCGCCGAGCGCCCGGCGTGCGGTCGGGCACGTGCCGAGCGCCCGGCATGCGGTCGGACACGTGCCGAGCGCCCGCCGTGCAGTCGGGCACGCGCCCGGCGCCCGGCGTGCGGTCGGGCACGCGACCGGCCCGACCGCACGCGACGTCACGCCGCGGGCAGCGCGGTCGGCACGTCCTTGAGCGTCGCGACGACGCGGTCGGCGAGCCCGTACTCGACGGCCTGCTCGGCGGTGAGGATGAGGTCGCGGTCGGTGTCGCGCCGCAGCCGCTCGACGCTCTGCCCGGTGTGCCGGGACAGGATCTGCTCGACCTGCCCGCGCAGCCGCTGGATCTCGGCGGCCTGGATCTCCAGGTCGGCGGCGGTCCCCTCGGCTCCACCGGACGGCTGGTGCAGCAGCACGCGCGCGTGCTCCAGGACGTGCCGCTGCCCCGGTGTGCCCGCGGCGAGCAGCACGGCGGCGGCGGACGCGGCCTGACCGAGGCAGAACGTCGCGACGGGGGGCCGGACGTACTGCATCGTGTCGTACACCGCGAGCAGGGCCGTGAGTGAGCCGCCCGGGGAGTTCACGTAGACGTGGATGGGCAGCTCGGCGCTCTCCGACTGCAGGTGCAGCAGCTGCGCGATGACGACGTTCGCGACGCCGTCGTCGATCTCGGTGCCGAGGAAGACGATCCGGTCGGAGAGCAGCCGCGAGAACACGTCGGACGTCCGCTCGCCCGTCGGCCGCTGCTCGACGACGTACGGGATCGTGTACTGGCCGGCCATCAGAGCCCCGCCTTCCGCAGGGCGCCGTCGGGGCGGACGTCGTCGAGGTGCTCGACGACCTTGTCGACGAACCCGTACTCGAGCGCCTCCGCGGCGGTGAACCAGCGGTCGCGGTCGGAGTCGCGCTCGATGGTCTCGACGCCCTGCCCGGTGTGCTCGGCGATGAGGCCCTGCATCGTGCGCTTCACGTGCGCCATGTTCTGCGCCTGGATCGCGATGTCGACGGCCGTCCCACCGATCCCGCCCGACGGCTGGTGCATGAGCACGCGCGCGTGCCGCAGCGCGAACCGCTTGCCGGGCGTCCCCGCGCTGAGCAGGAACTGCGCGGCCGACGCGGCGAGCCCCATCGCGAGGGTGGCCACGTCGTTCGGGATGAGCCGCATGGTGTCGTACATGGCGAGCGCCGCGCTGACGGAGCCGCCGGGCGAGTTGATGTAGAGCGCGATGTCGCGCCGCGGGTCCTCCGCGGACAGCAGCAGGAGCTGCGCGCAGACGCGGTTCGCGACGGCGTCGTCGACCTCCTGCCCCAGCACGACGATGCGCTGGTGCAGCAGCCGGGTCGCGAGGTCGTCGTCGAACGGCCGTGCGGTCGGTGGTGCGGCGGTGCGGGCGGTGACGGTCATCGGGGTCCTCCTCGGTTCGTCGGTCCCTCGACGTTCGCACCGCACCGGCTGCCCCGGCCGCCCGCTCTGCCCTGAGCAGATCCGCCCCGGGCAGACACCCGCTGGCCCACCGACGACCCGTCCACGCGACGACCCGGCGCCGGCGACCGGAGACGGCGTCTCAGCGGTCACCATCACCGGGTCGGACGCGGCCGACGATCGCCGCGAGAGCGGCGCAGTGACGAGACGCGTGCCGGAGAGGTGTGCCGCCACGGCGGACGGCAGAGGCCCCCGGGACCGGACGGTCCCAGGGGCCTCGCGTACGTCAGGCGGGTGTCAGCCGGCGACGACCTTGACGGTCACCTTCGCGGCGACGTCCGCGTGCAGGCGGACGGACACCTTGTACTCGCCGGTCGCCTTGATCGGCTGGCCGATCTCGACCTTGCGCTTGTCGATCGCCGGGGCGCCCGACGCCTTGACCGCGTCCGCGATCTCGGCGGTCGTGACGGCACCGAACAGGCGACCCGAGTCGCCCGCCTTGGCGGTGATGACGACGGCCTTCGACTCGAGCGAGTCGCGGACGGCCTTGGCGTCGTCGAGCGTCGCGATCTCACGGGCCTTGCGGGCCTTGCGGATCGCGGTGACGTCCTTCTCGGCACCCTTGGTCCACGGCGTGGCCAGGTTGCGCGGGATGAGGTAGTTGCGGGCGTACCCGTCCTTCACCTCGACGACGTCGCCGGGGGCACCGAGACCGGTGACCTCGTGGGTCAGGATGATCTTCGCCATGTCAGGTCTCCTTTCTCAGCGGGCCGACGACGAGTACGGCAGCAGGGCCAT
The DNA here is from genome assembly GCF_028583725.1 of Cellulomonas fimi. Lineage (NCBI taxonomy): Bacteria > Bacillati > Actinomycetota > Actinomycetes > Micrococcales > Cellulomonadaceae > Cellulomonas > Cellulomonas fimi. The sequence continues at coordinate 4,446,703 of NZ_CP110680.1, forward strand.
CTCGCGGGCGTTCTTGACGGCACGCGCGATCGCGCGCTGCTCCTGCACGGACACGCCCGTCACGCGACGCGCGCGGATCTTCCCGCGGTCGGAGATGAACTTCCGCAGCAGGGCGGTGTCCTTGTAGTCGACCGTCTCGATCTTGGCGGCCTTGAGGGGGTTCTGCTTCTTCTTGGGCTTGCGAACAACGGCCTTGGCCATCGTGGTGCTCCTTCGTTCGGAGCCCCGGGCTTTGCCGGACCCGGGGATGGGATGTCTGGGGGTTGGGGACCCGCCGGTCAGAACGGGGGCTCGTCGGAGTAGCCGCCGCCACCGGAACCACCCGCGGGAGTCGCCCACGGGTCGTCCTGCTGGCCGCCGCCGCCACCGCCGCCGTAGCCACCGCCGCCACCGGAGTAGCCGCCGCCGCCGCCACCGCCACCGCTGAAGCCGCCGCCACCCGAACGCTGGGTCCGGGTGACCTTGGCCGTGGCGTAGCGGAGCGAGGGGCCGACCTCGTCGACCTGCAGCTCGTACACGGTGCGCTTCTCGCCCTCACGGGTCTCGTAGGAGCGCTGCACGAGCCGGCCGGTGACGATGACGCGGGTGCCCTTGGTGAGCGACTCGGCGACCGACTCGGCCGCCTCCCGCCAGATCGAGCAGCGCAGGAACAGCGTGTCGCCGTCCTTCCACTCGTTGCTCTGGCGGTCGAACGTGCGCGGCGTCGACGCGACGGTGAAGTTCGCCACCGCCGCACCCGACGGGGTGAAGCGGAGCTCGGGGTCCCCCGTGAGGTTCCCGATCACCGTGATGGTGGTCTCACCAGCCATGCCAGCTCCTCGCTCGTTCGATCAGTCGGAAACGGTCCTGGGGACCGCACGTCGGTTCCGCACGGTACGCGCGGAGACCGACACTCACGCGTCGGCGCGCAGCACCTTGGTCCGCAGGACGACCTCGTTGAGGCCGAGCTGACGGTCGAGCTCCTTGGCGGTCGCGGGCTCCGCGGTGAAGTCGACGACGGCGTAGATGCCCTCGGACTTCTTCTTGATGTCGTACGCGAGGCGACGACGGCCCCAGATGTCCACCTTGTCGACGGTGCCACCGTCGGTCTTGACGACCGACAGGTACTTGTCGAGCGACGGGGCGACGGTGCGCTCCTCGATCTCGGGGTCGAGGATGATCATGATCTCGTACTGACGCAGGCTCATACCCACCTCCTCTGGTCTCGGCGGTCACGGTCGTTCCGTGACAGGAGGGTTCTGTGCGTCGCTGCGCGTGCTCGTCGGGCCGATCGGCGGCCGCCGGGCACAGGCACAGCAAGGGCCAAGCCTACCGGCCCGCCGCCACCCGCCGAAATCGCGGGTCGACGACGGGCCGGCAGGCCCGGACGTGCGGGGGCGGCGTCAGCCGCCGTTGCCCCCGCCGCCGCCGTTGTTGCCACCCGCGTTGGCGGGCTGCGTCGGCTGCGGCGTCGGCTGCTGGGTCGGCGGCGGCTGGGTCGGCTGCGGCTTCGGACCCGTCGAGACGACGATGGTCACCGTGCTGCCGGGCGCCGCCTGCCCGCCGCGCGGGTCGGCGCGGATCACGCGACCGGTCGTGACCGTGTCGGACGACTCCTTCTGGACCACCACCACGAGTCCCAGCGCGTCGAGCGTCGCCGTGGCGTCGGCCTCGAGCTTGCCCTCGACGTTCGGCACGTCGACCACGGTCGGCTCCGGCGGGGCCTCGGTCGCGGGCGCCTCGGTCGCCGTCTCCGTCGGGAGGGGCGTCGCGCTGGGCTTGCCGCCGACGTTCGCACGCGGCGGGAACTGCTGGACGTCGGCGTACTGCGGCAGCGTGAAGGCCTGCTTCATGTACGACTGCCAGATGAACGCCGGCCAGGTGGAGCCGGTGACGTACTTGACGCTGCCGATGGGCGAGATCGACTCGTCCGACGTCCCGTCCGGCGCCTTCTGCGACATCGCCACGACCGTCGCCATGTTCGGCGTGAAGCCGGCGAACCACGCCGCCTTGTTGTCGTTCGTCGTCCCGGTCTTGCCGGCGATCGGACGTCCGAGCGGCTTGATCCACGTCTTGCCCGAGCCGTTCTGCACGACCTGCTGCATCGCGAAGCTGGTGTCCGCCATGACGTCGGCCTGGAAGACGCGCTCACCCTCGCTGGGCGCCTGGTACGCGGTGCTGCCGTCCGGGTTCGTCACGATCGCGACCACGTGGACGGGGAACTTCACGCCCTGGTTCGCGAACGTCGCGTACGCGTGCGCCAGGTCGATCGGGTGGATCGCGTCGGTCCCGAGCACGTTCGACACGTTCTGCGGGCTGACCCCGGGCACACCCGCCCGGGCGGCCACGTCCGCCGTCTTGTCGGGGCCGACCTCGATGTTGAGCTGCGCGTAGACGGTGTTGACCGACAGCTCCGTCGCCTTCACGAGGTCGATGGTGCCGAAGTTGTCGCCGTCGAAGTTCCGGACCGGCGTGTTGCCGCCGTCCCACTCGGGGAACTTCTGCCCCGAGCGCCCGTTGTACGTCTTCTTCAGCGGGATGCCGTTCTCGAGCCCGGCGACGAGGGCGAACGGCTTGAACGTCGAACCGCCCTGGACGTTCTCGAACGTCGCGTGGTTGCGCTGGTCGGTCTCGTTGTTCGGGCCGCCGTAGAGCGCGACGATCCCGCCGGTCTGCGGGTCGATCGACGTGATGGAGTACTTCGTCCGCTCGCCCGGCACCGCGCCGTCCTGGCGCTCGAGCGCGCCCGCCCGGAACCCGTCGGCGGTCGCGATCGCCATGTCCTGCAGCGGCTTGCGGATCGTCGTCACGACGGACATGCCGGCGCGGTTGATGTCGTCCTCGGACATCGTCAGCGGCGAGCCGGCGAGCTCCTTCTTCACCATCTGCAGCAGCAGGCCGTTCGGGCCCATCTTCGACTGCGACGGCTGCTCCGGGATGAGCGTGGCGGAGGGGAACACGAGCGTCGCGCGCTCGGCCGCCGGGAGCGCGCCGATGTCGACCATGTTGTCGAGCACGTAGTTCCAGCGGGCCTCGGCCTTCTCGGGGCTGACCGCCGGGTCCCAGTTGTTGGGCGACGGGATGATGCCCGCGAGCACGGCCGCCTCGGACACGCTGAGGTCCTTCGCACCCTTGCCGAAGTACGACTGGGCGGCGGCCTCGATGCCGTACGAGTCACGGCCGAAGTAGATGGTGTTGAGGTAGCGCTCGAGGATCTTGCCCTTGTCCTCGGTGCGCGCGAGCTTGATCGCGAGCAGCGCCTCGCGCGCCTTGCCGACGTAGTCGGTGGTCGTCGAGAAGTAGTAGCGCTCGACGTACTGCTGCGTCAGCGTCGAACCACCCTGCGTCTTGCCGCCGCGCACGTTGTTGAGGAAGGCGCGCGCCATGCCGACGGGGTCGACGCCCGAGTTGGTCTCGAACGTCTTGTCCTCGGCGGCGATGACCGCCTTGCCGACGTACTCGGGCAGCGACGCGAGCTCGACGATCGTGCGCTTCTGCACCGCGAACGTGCCCATGACCTCGCCGTGCGGCTGGTCGGGGGTCTCGGGGGCGAAGTAGACGGTCGTCGTCTGGGCTGCGGTGTCGGCGTTGGGGTCCGGGATCGTCACGCTGTTGTACGCCGCGACCGCGCCGCCCAGCATGAGGAAGACGAGCGTCACGAACGAGCCGAGCACGAAGCGCCACGACGGCAGCCAGCGGTGCAGGCCGGTGTAGCCCGAGCGCGGGTAGTCGAAGAACCGGCGCTTGCGCGGCGCGACGCCGGCGGCGCCCGTGGTGGAGGCGGTGGTGGCGCTCGACGCCGGACGGGTGCGCGTGCTGCGACGCGACCGTGCGGGCGCGGCGCGCCGGTTCGTGCCTGCCAAGGCGGTGCCTTCCTGACGACGACAAGTCCGCGGGACGTCGCGCCGGTGGCCATCGGGGGTCGGCCGGATCCGGGCGCACGTCTACCGCGGAGCCCAGTATGGGGGCACGCGCTGTGTCCGCCCAGGGATGGGAGGCCCGTCCGGCCGGACCCTTCACACGATCGGCACGGAGCACCCAGCCCTCCCCCGCGAGCGGCCGTTCCTGTGTGGCGTGGGTCACCGATCGCACAGGTCGGAGGCCGTCCGCGCACGCGTGACTTGTCCGGAGGCATCGGCTCGACATACTCTCCGGATGTATCGAGTTGATACATCGACGGCCATCCGCCTCGACGAAGCGGTCCGGACGTCGTCCTGTTCGTCCCGGTGCGCCTCCCGCGCCCGGACCGTACCAAGCCTGGAGGAGGTAGCGCCGTGCGTGGTCGTTCCGACGTGCTCGAGCCCGCCATCCTCGGGCTGCTGCACGAGTCCCCCATGCACGGGTACGAGCTGCGCAAGCGGCTCAACCTCGTGCTCGGGTCGTTCCGCGCGCTGTCCTACGGGTCGCTGTACCCCTGCCTCAAGTCGCTCGTCGACCGCGGCTGGATCGTCGGCACCGAGTCCGCCCCCGGCGCCGCGCACGGCGTCGGCAGCAAGCGCGCGCGGATCGTCTACCAGCTCACGGCCGACGGCAAGGAACACCTCCAGCAGGTGCTCGCGTCGTCCGGGCCGTCCGCCTGGGAGGACGAGAACTTCGACGTCCGGTTCGCGTTCTTCGCGCAGACCGACGCCGAGACCAGGCTCCGGATCCTCGAGGGCAGGCGCACCCGCCTGACGGAACGCCTCGAGACGATCCGTGTGTCCTTCGCCCGCACCCGCGAGCGCATGGACGAGTACACGCTCGAGCTCCAGCGGCACGGCCTCGAACAGGTCGAGCGAGAGGTCCGCTGGCTCGACGGGCTCATCGACAACGAGCGCGGCCACCGTCGCGCGCGTACCGCAGGCACCGGCCGCCCGGCCGGAGCCGACACCACCGCTGTGCCGTCCGACTCCGTCGACACGGCGAACACCACCGAGAAGGAGCGAGGATGACCTCCATCCGCGTCGCCATCGTCGGCGTCGGCAACTGCGCCGCGTCGCTGGTCCAGGGCGTGCACTACTACGCCGACGCCGACCCGAACGGCACCGTGCCGGGTCTCATGCACGTGCAGTTCGGTGACTACCACGTGCGTGACATCGAGTTCGTCGCGGCCTTCGACGTCGACGCGAAGAAGGTCGGCTTCGACCTGTCCGAGGCGATCGTCGCCTCCGAGAACAACACCATCAAGATCTGCGACGTCCCGCCGCTCGGCGTGACCGTGCAGCGCGGCCACACGCTCGACGGCCTCGGCAAGTACTACTCGCAGACCATCGAGGAGTCCGACGCCGAGCCCGTCGACATCGTCGCCACGCTCCGCGAGGTCCAGGCCGACGTCCTCATCTGCTACCTGCCCGTCGGGTCGGAGGCCGCCGCGAAGTTCTACGCGCAGGCCGCCATCGACGCGGGCGTCGCGTTCGTCAACGCCCTGCCCGTCTTCATCGCGTCCGACCCCGAGTGGGCCGCGAAGTTCGAGGCCGCCGGTGTCCCGATCGTCGGCGACGACATCAAGTCGCAGGTCGGCGCGACCATCACGCACCGCGTGCTCGCCCGCCTGTTCGAGGACCGCGGCGTCATCCTGGACCGCACGTACCAGCTGAACGTCGGCGGCAACATGGACTTCAAGAACATGCTCGAGCGCGAGCGCCTGGAGTCCAAGAAGGTCTCGAAGACGCAGGCCGTCACCTCCAACCTCTCCGGCCCGCTGGCCGGCAAGAAGGAGGACCGCAACGTCCACATCGGCCCGTCGGACTACGTCGCGTGGCTCGACGACCGCAAGTGGGCGTACGTCCGCCTCGAGGGTCGCGCCTTCGGTGAGGTCCCGCTGAACCTCGAGTACAAGCTCGAGGTCTGGGACTCCCCGAACTCGGCCGGCATCATCATCGACGCCCTGCGCGCCGCGAAGATCGCCAAGGACCGCGGCATCGGCGGCCCGATCCTGTCCGCGTCGACGTACTTCATGAAGTCGCCGCCCGTCCAGATGGAGGACCAGAAGGGCCGCGCCCAGCTGGAGTCCTTCATCCGCGGTGAGGTCGAGCGCTGATCCGGAGCGCAGCGGAGGTCGAGAGGGTCGGTGCGCCAGCACCGGCCCTCTCGGCCGTAGCGGAGCGCAAGATCAGCGCGACAGGCCCTCAACGCGTCACCGCGTCGGCAGGCCCACTCCCCGCACGGCCCAGCTCGACATCCCTACGGCCCACTGCGGCACGTCCGCCGTGGGCTCGGGCTGCGGTGCGACGACCACCGACGTACCCGCGTCGACGTCGTACGCCGTCAGGACAGCGGGCGTCGCCTCCTGGCACGAGCTGCGCGACCTGACGTAGGCGACCCCACCGGCAGCGGTGACGTCGACGCTGCCGGCGGGCGCGTCGAGCAGCGGCACGAGCCGCCGCCCGTCCCAGACGGCCGCGCCTGCGTCGCACGCGTCGGCGCCACGTTCGACCATCCGCACGACGGTCCTGCCACCGGTAAGGGTGGCACCGCCCCACCGTTCCGGGATCGGTTCACCGTCCGCGAGCTGCTGGAGCAGCGTGACCTGGGTCGACGCGCCGGCGATGTCGAAGCGGTACAACGCCGCGTCCGCCGCGACCTCCTCGCTGCCGACGATCGTCCGGTCGGCGCAGACGACGAGCAAGGAGCCCTCGTCGAGCCAGCTCACCGCGTCGCACCGCTTCCCCGGCACGCCGTACTCCAGCTCGGTGCGGTGACCGTCCCGGACGTCGATCACCGCGAGCAGGGTGTCGTACCCCCAGACGCTGGTGGCGATCCTCGTCTTCGTCGGGTCGAGGAGCGGCGCATGCAGGCCAAGGCCGCCGACGAGCTCGAGCGCGCCGTCGTCGGTCCGGCGGAACACGTCCGAGGTGGCGGCGTCCGTACTGGTCGCGTTGCTCCACAGTTCGTCGCCGTCGGCCGTGAGCCCGTGGTACCAGGGGCCGTCCGCGTAGCGGTTCAAGTCGAGGGGGGTCGGCGTCAGCGTGCCGGTCTCGAGGTCGAGCTCCGCCCGGGGTTCGCGCGCGCTCGAGGCGCCGCCGACGGAGTCGATGCTGACCACCGCGGTCGTCGAGCCGGCGTCCCACCGCAGGAGCGACACGGCGGTGTCGAGCGGCAGGTCGACGACCCGGTACCGCTCGCCCGTCGGGGACACCAGGACCACGGTGTTCACGAGCGCGACGGGCACCTGCAGGTCGTGTTGCGAGGGCTCGGACCGGTAGACCGTGAGGACCCAACCGGGCGTCGTCGCCGCGAGCAGCCCTGGCGGCAGGGCCGTCGTCGGCGGGAGTCCGGGGATCTCGTCGAGCGTGGCGCTCGCCGTCGGCGACGGCGCCGGCGTGGCGGACGAGCGGGGGGTCGCGCTCGCGCTCGGCGTCGGCGTGTCCGCCGGGACGGGGGCCTCGCGCTGCTGCCAGCCGAGCCACGACGCGGCCCCCAGGACCACGACGGCCGTCCCCGCACCTCCGACCTGGAGCGTGCGGCGCAGGGCGCGCCGACGACGGACGCGACGCGCCGTCCCCGCCAGCACCGACGCGGTCGGCTCCAGCCCGGCCATCGAGCTCTCCCGGGCGGCGACGTTCTCGTGCATGAGGTCGGTCAGGTCACGCGTCACGGCGCACCTCCTCGGTCGGGACGAGCAGGACGGCGTCGCGATCGGTCGCGACCGTCGTCCCGAGCAGGGCGTGCAGCGCGGCCACCCCGTCGGACACGTACCTCTTCACGGCGCCCTCGCTCAGACCGAGCACCGACGCGGTCTCACGGATCGAGAGGTCGTCCAGGTGCCGCAGCACCACGCAGGCACGCTGCCGCGGGCTGAGCCGGGCGAGCGCGAGCTCGAGCTCGGTGGAGATCCCCCGCTCCTCGGGACCGGGCTGCACCAGTTCCGGGTGCGGTCCGGCGGCCGCCCACGCGGACCGTTCCGTCCCGCGTCGGCGCGTGCGGTCGACGAACCGGGAGACGATCGCCCGCCGGACGTACTGCTCCGCCTGTCCGACGGAGTCGAAGCGCGCCCGCGCGCTGAACGTGGCGACCAGCGCCTCCTGGACGAGGTCCTCGGCGTCCGCCGGCGGCACCATCAGCATCGCCCGCGCGACGAGCACCGGGTAGCGCTCACGCGCCACCTGCTCGAGCATCGGCTCCCATCGTCGGACCACCCGACCTCCTTCCCGCGCCCGTAGAACGCAGACCGACCCCGAAAGGTTGTGATCGGTCCGTGCTCGCGGAGGTCAGGTCACGGCCGACGGAGGCGTCGGTCGCTCACGGAGCGACGACGGGGGCCGAGGCGGACATCACGGCACCGTCGCCGGGCCCGGGCGGGAGGGTCGTCGTCCGACCACTCATGAGGTCGAGGACGACCGACGTCGACCGCGTCTCGTCCCCGAGGCACTGATCCCGGCCGGTGATCACGAGCCGGCCCCCTGAGACGCCGAGCGACACGTACCCCTCGGGGAGGTCGGCGTCCAGGGCCGCCATGGCGCCGTCCCGCCACACGCCGACCCGGTCCATGCAGGACTCGGGCAGGACGTCGGGACCGATCGCGTACGCCGTCGCCGCGACCCGTCCGCCGGGGAGGGTCACGCCCTGCACGGGGACGAGGTCGCCGACCGCGAAATCACGCAGGACGACGGGTGCGGAGGACCCCGTCACGTCGCCACGCACGAGGCGGGGACGACCGGTGGTGTCGGAGAACGGCCGCGCCTCGAAGGAGCTGTCCCCGCACACCGACAGGACGGTCGTCGCCGACTCCCACGCGACGAGCTCGCACATGGTCCCGGCGAGGCCGAGTGCGAGGTCGCGCGACCCGCCCGCCACGAGGTCGACGACGCGAGAGGGAGCGCCGTCGACCGACCACGTCGTGACGAGGGCCGCCGTCTCGCCCGGGTTCACCACGGCGGTCGAGGCCGTGTACGGAGGAAGGTCGTCGGCGACGAGCCGTGCGGGTCCCCCGCCGTCGCTCGTCCAGATCGACCCCTTCCCGTTGTCGTGGTCCGCCGTCCACAACGTCGCCGAGCTGCGGAGCGGCCTCGCGTCGGCGGGGAGACCGGCAGGTCGCGGGAGCTCGGTCACGTCGCCGGTGCGCAGGTCGAGCCGACCGCGCGCCGTGCCCCCGCCGGTCACGACGGGCACCTGGGGCGAACCATCCCACGGCCCGATCACCGCGTCGACATCGTCCCCGACCCAGTAGAGCTGCCCGTCGGGCGATGCCAGGACCAGCACGTTGCCGACCGCCCCCGGGCCCAGGGCGCTCGCGTCCCCGCCCGTCGCGACGTAGAGCGTCAGGGCCCACCCGGACCCGACGGACTCGAGGACGGCGTCGTCGACGGCGACCATCGGCGGCATCCCTGGCCGCTCGACCGCGACGCGGGCGGCGGTCGGCGTGGGGGTGTGCGCGGGCGTGCTCGAGGGCGTGACCGACGGCGCGGGGGTCGGTGTCGTCGCCGGCAGGGGCGGAGCGGCGCGGACGCCGATCCAGGTGGCAGCTGCCACCACCGCGCCGACGGCCGCGACGCCCGTGGCGGCGGCGAACGTCCGTGCCGCGCGACCACGCCGGACACGTCGGACGACGGCAGCCCGCGTCGCCGGATCGGGAACGAGACCGCCAAGCCGCCCCTCGGCGACGTCCAGCTCTCGGGTCAGCCGGGCCGTCAGGTCCTCAGCCATCGCGCCGGCCCTCCCGTCCGCTGCGTAGGACGTCGACACGACCTGGCTCGCCCTCGTCCTGCACGACAGGGCCCAGTGCCGCGCTGAGGGCGCCAACGCCGTCGGCGACGTAGCGCTTGACCGCGCCTTCACTGATGCCGAGCACGTTCGCGGTCTCCCGCACGGAGAGGTCTTCGACATGGCGCAGCACGACGCACGCGCGCGTCCGCGGGGGAAGCGCACCGAGCGCCCGGACGACGTCCGCACCGAAGAGCCCGTGCTCGAGGGTCGCCCCGGCATCAGGCGCGTGACCGGACAGGCGTCGCACCGCGGACCGCTCGCTCGCGCGCCTCCGGGTCTGGTCGACCCACCGCGAGGCGACAGCCCGCCGGACGTACGACTCGGCCTGCGGCAGGGACCCGAACCGTGCGCGGGAGCGGAACACCGACACGAGCGCGTCGTGCACCACGTCCTGCGCCTCCTCCCGTGAGCCCGTGAGGAGCGTGGCGTACGCGACGAGGGAGCCGTACCGCTCCGAGAGCAGCACGTCGAGCATCGCCTCCCACCGGCGGCTCACGTCGCGGCCTCGTGTCGCGTCACCGCTCCTCCTCGTCCTCGTCGTCGTCGCGACCATAACGACGGAGGGGGGTCACGAGGTTGGGTCGGGCACGACCGTGCGGAGTCGGAGCTGCGTGAGGAGCACCTCCCACGCTCTGGTCACCCTCGTCCTCCTCTGGGGCGTGCACCTTCTCACGACGAGAACGACGCACCCCGCGGGGAGGTTGGGGGTTCATCCGACGGGGTCAACGCGACGGGCCCAGTGACCGCGCCGGGCGGTGGGACGCGTCCGCACGAACGGCGGACGGGACGTGCTACTTGGTGCCGCCCGTGGCGACCAGCCACACGGCGAACGCGACGACCGCGACGACCGCGACGAGCACGGCGACGGCGACGCCGAGGCGCGCGGTGCGGTTGCCGCCGACGGGGACGGTCGCGCCGTCGGCGCCGACGACCTCGGGTGCGGCGACGCGCGCCGCGACGGACACGAGGGCCGGGACGCCGACGCCGAAGACGAGGCTGAGGCCGAGGACGGTCAGGACGGTGACGATCACGGGGTGCTCCTGGGCGCTCAGACGGCGAGGGGCGCCGGGGCGGCGGGCGGGACGGCGGGGGTGCTGACGTCGGCGGTCGACGCGACGGCGACGGCTCCCGCGACGGGCGCCGGGGCGGGGGCGTCGCCGTCCCAGTCGGCGGTGACGTTGTGGGCGTCGACGGCGGCGCGGCGCGAGATCCACCAGATGACGGCGCAGACCGCGGCGACGACGCCGAGGACGGCGGGGATGCCCGCGTCGCCGCCGACGACGTGCTCGAGCCCGACGGCGAGCGCACCGAACGCGGCGGCGGCAGGCAGCGTGACGAGCCACGCGACGCCCATCCGGCCGGCGACGGCCCAGCGGACCTTCTCGCGCCGCCCGACGCCGGAGCCGAGGATCGAGCCGGTCGCGACCTGCGTGGTCGACAGCGGGAACCCGAAGGCGCTCGACACGAGGATGACCGACGCGGACGACGTGTCGGACGCCATGCCCTGCGGGACCTGGATGTCGGTGAGGCCCTTGCCGAGCGTGCGGATGACGCGCCACCCGCCGAGCGCGGTCCCGGCGGCCATGGCGACCGCGCAGGACACGACGACCCACATCGGGACGCCGGACCCGGCGGGCACCGCTCCCCCGGCGACGAGCGCGAGCAGGATGATGCCCATGCTCTTCTGCGCGTCGTTGGTGCCGTGCGCGAGCGAGACCATCGACGCCGACGCCATCTGGCCCCAGCGGAGCTGCTTGTCGCGCGCGTCGGCGGGGACGCGTCGCGTGATCCGGTAGACGAGCGCGGTGGACAGCGCCGCGACGGTCCCGGCGATGACGGGCGCGAGCAGCGCCGGGACGACGACCTTCTGGACGAGGCCCGACCACACGACGCCCCCGGTGCCCACTGCGGCGAGCGTGGCGCCGACGAGCGCACCGACGAGCGCGTGCGACGACGACGACGGCAGCCCGAGGTACCAGGTGACGACGTTCCACAGGATCGCGCCCGCGAGCGCGCCCACGACCAGCGGGAGCGTCACGACGCCCTGGTCGACGATGCCCTTGGCGATGGTCGCGGCGACCGCGAGCGAGAGGAACGCACCGACCATGTTGAGCGCGGCCGACAGGAGCACGGCGACGCGAGGCTTGAGCGCCCCGGTCGCGATGGACGCCGCCATCGCGTTGCCGGTGTCGTGGAAGCCGTTGGTGAAGTCGAACGCGAGGGCTGCCGCGACGACGAGCGCGAGGATGAGGGTCCCGTCCACGCTCTAGAGGGTGCAGGGTCGCGGGGGGTGCTCGGGACGAAAATGGTCCTAGTTCACCGAGCGTTCATCTTCTGCGGCCTGATGTTCACGCGTTCCGGTGGCGGCTGTGGTGGATGTCACCTCGACGTCGCGGCCGTCACCGTGCCGCGCGGACCGGGTGCGAGGATGGGCCGCGTGCAGGTGATCGACGACCTCCGGGCTCTGTGGCCGCTGCAGGGCTTCCGCAGGCTGTTCGCCGTGCGCCTCGTCAGCCAGACCGCCGACGGCATGTTCCAGGTCGGCCTGGCGACGCTGTTCTTCTTCTCCCCCGAGAACGCGAGCACGGCGACGGGCGTCGCGGCGGCCTTCGCCGTGCTCCTCCTGCCGTTCACGATCGTCGGCCCGTGGGCGGGCGTGCTGCTCGACCGGTGGCGGCGGCGGCAGGTGCTGCTCTACGGGAACCTCGTGCGCGTCGTGCTCACGGTGACGATCGCGGTGCTCATGGCGACCGACGGCGTCTCGGTGGCGGTGTACGTCCTGGCCCTGGTCAACCTGTCGATCAACCGGTTCCTGCTGTCGGCGCTGTCCGCGTCGCTGCCGCGCGTCGTCGACGGGCCGCTGCTGATGACGGCGAACTCGCTCACGCCGACGCTCGGTGCGGCCGCCGCCGGCGTCGGCGGGGGCGTCGGGCTCGCGCTCGGGCTGGTCCTGCCGTCGGGTCGCGTCGAGGACGCCGCCGCGCTGGCGCTGGCCGCCGCCGTCATGGGCGCCGCCGCCGCGCTCGCGACGCGGCTGGGTCGCGACCAGCTCGGACCGGTCGAGCGGGCCGACGCCACCGAGCTGCGGCACGCGCTGGGCACGCTCGCGCGGGGTCTCGTCGCCGGTGCTCGGCACCTCGTCGAGCGCCGGACGCCCGCGTACGCGCTGGGCATCATGGCGACGCACCGGTTCCTGTACGGCGTCACGTTCATCGCGAGCATCCTCATCTCGCGCAACCTGCTGTCGGACCCGGCGGACGCGAGCGCAGGCCTGGCCACGTTCGCGTCGGTGCTGGCCGCGTCCGCGCTGGGGTTCGCCCTGGCGGTCGTGCTCACACCGGTGCTGTCGCCGCGCACCGGCGCGCACACCTGGATCGTGCTGTGCCTCGGGCTGGCGGCGCTCAGCCAGGGCCTCCTGGCGGTGACCGTCGACCGCACCGCGGTGCTCGTCGGGGCGGCCGCGCTGGGGCTGGCCGCGCAGGGCGCGAAGATCGCCGTCGACACGATCGTCCAGCGGGACACCGACGACGCGTTCCGCGGCCGCGCGTTCGCGCTCTACGACGTCCTCTACAACGCGGCGTTCGTCGGGGCCGCCGCGCTCGGCGCGGTGACGCTGCCGGACACCGGCTGGTCCCGCGGGCTGTTCGTCGTCCTCGCCGTCGGGTACGTTGCGGGCGCCCTGCTCTACGGCGCCGCGACGACGCGGGTCGCTGGCCGGTCCGGCCCGGCGGACGTGGCGGACCACGACCGTCCGGCCGCCTCGACGTCCCGGGAGGTGACGGGCTCGTGATCGACCTGACTCCCGAGGAGGCGCTGCGCCTCGCGCTCGTCGACGGTGAGGTCGCCGCCTGCATCAGCGACCCGACGCAGCCCGACGACCCGCTGATCTGGGTAAACGCTGCGTTCGAGCGTCTCACGGGGCACCCCGCGTCGGAGGTCCTCGGCCGCAACTGCCGGTTCCTGCAGGGCCCCGGCACCGACCCCGGCTCGCTGGGCGAGCTGCGCACGGCGCTCGACGAGGGCCGGACGGCGGGTGCGCTCCTGCTCAACTACCGGCGCGACGGCACGCCGTTCTGGAACCAGCTCGTCATCATGCCCGTGCACGACGCCGACGGCGCCGTGGTCCGTCGCGTGGCGGTCCAGACCGACGTCACGGCCCGCGTCCAGGCGGAGCACGCCGGTCTGGGTGACGACCGGTCCGCCGCGCGCCTCGACCTGCTCGCGCGTGTGAGCGACGAGCTCGCGCTGCACCTCGACTACAACGACGCGGTCGACGCGCTCGCCGACGTCGCCATCCCGCCGCTCGCCACCTGGGGGTTCGTCGCCGTGACCGACGAGCGCGGCCGGTTCGAGCACGTGCACGTCGTCGCGGGCAGCGCGGCCGACGTGGCGCTCGCCGACAGCCTGGGCGCGCAGGACGTCAGCTGGTTGCAGCGCTCGCCGCGCACCCTGCAGGCGCTGTCCAGCCCGCCCGGCTACGTCGCGGAGCCGTTCCCCGTCGACGTCGGCTCGCTCCCCGGCCGGACGACCCCCGCGCAGCTCGCGCTCCTGCAGCGCCTCGGGCTCGGCAGCGCGATGGTCGTGCCGCTGCGCGCCCGCGAGCGCGTCCTCGGCGTGCTGTGCCTCGTGCACGAGAAGGTCGACGGCTTCACGCCCGACACCGTGGTCACCGCCGCCCACCTGGGCCGGCGCGCGGGGCTCGCGCTCGAGAACGTGCGGCTGTTCCTCGCGCAGCGCAGCGCGGCCCTGACGCTCCAGCACAGCCTCCTGCCCGAGATCCCGCGGGTCCCCGGGCTCGACGTCGCGGCGTCCTACCTGCCGTCGAGCCGGCTCGCCGAGGTCGGTGGGGACTGGTTCGACGTCCTCCCGCTCGCGGGTGGCACCGTCGGGCTCGCGGTCGGCGACGTCGTCGGGCACGACCTGCGGGCGGCCGCCGCGATGGGCCAGCTGCGCTCCCTGCTGCGCTCGTACGCGTGGGAGGGCTCCGCACCGGGTGCCGTGCTCGACCGCATCGACGGCGTCGTGCGCGGCCTCGACCTCGCGGACATCGCGACGTGCGTGTACGCCCGGTGGTCGCCCGACGGCGACGGTGGCGTGCGGCTCGACTACGCGCGCGCGGGTCACCCGCCGCCCATGCTGCGGCTGCCGGGCGGGCGCGTGCTGCGGCTCGACGGCTCGCTGCGCACGCCCGTCGGGCTGCCGGGGCTGCCCTCCGTGCCCGACGCGACGGTGACGGTGCCCGAGGGGGCGACGCTCGTGCTCTACACCGACGGCCTCGTCGAGCGGCGCGACCGCGCGCTGGCCGACGGCCTGGCCGTGCTGGAGGCGACGCTCGCCGCGGTGCCGGACGGGACGGACGCGGCAGGCGTGCGCGACGCGCTCGTCGACGCGCTCGTCGCGGTGCAGCAGGAGGACGACGTGTGCCTCCTGGTCGTACGCCGCGGCTGACGGCACGTCGTCACCCCGCGGAGCGGGACTCCCACCACGCGAGCAGCTCCGCGCGCGCCGCGTCCTCGCCGAGCGGGCCGCGCTCCATCCGCAGCTCCAGCAGGTGCTTGTACGCGGCGCCGACCTCGCGCCCCGGACCGATGCCGAGGATCTCCATGATCTGCGTCCCGTCGAGGTCGGGGCGGATCGACGCGAGCTCCTCCTGCTCGCGGAGCGCCGCGATGCGGGACTCCAGGTCGTCGTAGGCCGCGGACAGCCGGGCCGCCTTGCGCTGGTTGCGCGTCGTGCAGTCCGACCGGGTCAGCCGGTGCAGGCGCTCCAGCAGCGGGCCGGCGTCGGTGACGTAGCGGCGCACCGCCGAGTCGGTCCAGCCGCCCTCGCCGTACCCGTGGAAACGCAGGTGCAGCTCGGTGAGGCGCGCGACGGCCTGCACGGTCGCCTTGTCGAACCGCAGCTCCTTGAGCCGCTTCGCGACCATCTTCGCGCCGACCACCTCGTGGTGGTGGAAGCTCACGCCGCCGCCCGGCTCGAAGCGGCGCGTGCGCGGCTTGCCGATGTCGTGCAGCAGCGCCGCGAGGCGCAGCACGAGGTCGGGGCCGGGCACGGCGCCGTCGGGGCCCGTCTCCAGCGCGATCGCCTTGTCCAGCACCGTGAGCGAGTGCTCGTAGACGTCCTTGTGCCGGTGGTGCTCGTCGATCTCCAGCCGCAGCGCCGGCAGCTCCGGCAGCACGTGGTCCGCGAGACCCGTCTCGACCAGCACCTCCAGGCCCGCGCGGGGCTGCGCCGAGACCAGCAGCTTCGACAGCTCGTCACGGACCCGCTCTGCCGACACGATCGCGATGCGGTCCGCCATGTCGGTGATCGCCGCGCGCGCCGCCGGGTCGACGTCGAACCCGAGCTGCGCCGCGAACCGCGCGGCGCGCATCATGCGCAGCGGGTCGTCGTCGAACGACTGCCGCGGGTCCACCGGGGTGCGCAGCACGCCTCGCGCCAGGTCCGCGAGACCGTCGAACGGGTCGACGAACGTCAGGTCCGGCAGCCGCACCGCCATCGCGTTGACCGTGAAGTCGCGGCGGGACAGGTCGCCCTCGAGCGAGTCGCCGAACACGACCTCGGGCTTGCGCGAGGACGGGTCGTACGCGTCGGTGCGGTACGTCGTGACCTCGACGAGCACGTCGCGGGTGCTCCCCCGCCGGCCGCCCGGCATCCGTCGCGCGCCGATCGTGCCGAACTCGCGACCGATGTCCCAGTGCGCGTCGCCCCACCGCGCGAGGATCGCCTCCGACTCGTCCGGCGACGCGGACGTCGTGAAGTCCAGGTCCGCGCTCAGGCGACCGAGGAACGCGTCGCGCACCGGTCCGCCCACCAGCGCGAGCTCGTGCCCCGCCGCCCGGAACAGCTCACCGAGCTCGATCGCGTCGGCCGACAGGCCCGCGAGGACGCCGAGCGCACGGCGGCGCAGCGCCGCGAGGGCCGCGGACGGGTCGGTGGTGCTCACGCCCGTGGGGGCGCCGGTCGGGTCGAGGGAGGGCACTCGTCCAAGCCTGCCAGACGCGGTCGCCCTCGCGCGGCGCGCACCCGCACGGCCGACACGGAACCGGACGCTCCCGACGAGTCGTTACAGTGGCCGCATGTCGAGCCCGGCGCAGCCCTCCGTGCCCGGGGGTGTGCCTGCGCCACCCGGTGGGCACGCGCTGCGGATCGACCCCCGGCACGCCGTCGTGCGCCCCGCACCTGCACCGTTGCCGGTCGTCGACGAGACGTCCGCGGGCGGGATCGTCGTCCAGCAGCGCGACGGCGTGTACCAGGCCGCCGTCATCGCCCGCCGCAACCGGGCGGGCCGCCTCGAGTGGTGCCTGCCGAAGGGCCACCTCGAGGGCACCGAGACCCCCGAGCAGGCCGCGGTCCGGGAGATCGCCGAGGAGACCGGCATCACCGGTCAGGTCCTGCGGCGCCTCGGCGTGATCGACTACTGGTTCTCCGGCGACGACCGCCGCGTGCACAAGGTCGTCCACCACTTCCTGCTCGGCGCCGTCGGCGGCACCCTCACCGTCGAGGGCGACCCCGACGGCGAGGCCGAGGACGCGGCGTGGGTCCCCGTCGTCGACCTACACGACCGCCTCGCGTACCCGAACGAGCGGCGCCTCGCGGAAGCCGCGCTCGTGGTCCTCGTCGGCGAGGCATGACCGCGGCCCTGCGCCGCGGCCAGGTCCACCGCGCGGCCCTCGTCCTGCTCGCCGTCACCCTCGCCGTGCTGTGCCTCGGGACGGTGGTCGCCGTGCCGCCCGCGGGCGCCACGTCCACGCCCTCCCCCAGCCCCACCGCCACCTGGCCCGTGTCCGTGCAGGTCACGCGCGTGACGCCCGAGGTGCTGCGGCCCGGCGACGAGCTGACCGTCACCGCGACGATCCGCAACGACGGGTCCGAGGACGTCGCGTCACCGTCTGCCGTGCTGCGGCTGAGCCGCGTCCGCCCCCACACCCGCGCCGACCTGCAGACGTGGGTGTCGGGCGGCCTCGCGTCGGGCAGCGTCGTCGCCACCGCCGCGATCGAGGGTCCGCTCCCGGCCGGCGCGAGCGTCCAGGTCGAGCTCACCGTCCCGCCCCAGGACATCCGGCTCGCCGGCGGCGCCGACGTGTGGGGCCCGCGCGGGCTCACCGTCGACGCGCGGACCGGCAGCCGCCTGGTCGGCCAGCAGCGCACGTTCCTGCTGTGGCTGCCGTCCGACGACGTCCCCGCGACCGACGTCTCCGTCGCCGTGCCCGTCGTCGGGCCGCCGACCGCTCCGGTCACCCCCTCCGCCGACGACGCCACCGGGGCGGACGGCGAGGGCGGGACGGGCGACGAGGGCGGGACGGGCGACACCGCGGCCGACGACACCGCGGCCGGCGACGACGCGGCCGAGGACGGTGCGACCGCCGCCGGGCCGAGCCCGACGAGCACGCCCGCGACGACCGTGCTGCCGCCCGACCCGTCGTCCGTCGACCGGCTCGAGGACGCGACCGCGACCGGCGAGCGCCTCGCGCAGACCGCCCGGCTGCTCGCGGAGACGCCCCACGTGAGCGCCGTCGTCGACCCCGCGCTCCTCGCGCAGTCCGCGCTCGCCGGACCGCGCGCGCGGCAGTGGTCGCACCAGGTCACGCAGGTCCTCGCCGAGCGCGACGTGCTGTCGCTGCCGTGGGCCGACCCCGACGTCGCGGCGATCGCCCACGGCGCACGCCCCGACCTCGCCGCCGCGGCCGGTGCGGCCGCGCGCACGTGGACCGAGCAGACCGGTGCCGGTGACGTGCCCGTCGTCCTGTGGGGCACGGGAGCGCGCACTCCCGACGAGGCGACCGTCAGCCTGGCCACGAACGCCGGGGCCGCCGCGTTCGTCCTGCCCGTCGCCGACGTCGACGACGCCGAGGCCGCCGTCACCGCACGCACGCAGGTCCGCGCCGGCGGCACGAACGTCGCCGCGCTCGCTCCGGACGCCGTCCTCACGCACCTCCTCACCGACCCGCGCAGCGTCGAGCCCGGTGCGTCGCCCGCGACCGCCGTGCAGCGCACGCTCGCCGAGCTCGCGGTCGCGACCCGCCAGGAGTCCGGCCCGCCCGACGTGCTCCTCGCACCCGACCGCGAGTGGGTGCCCGACGTCGCCTACACGACGGCCCTGCTCGACGCGCTCGACGCCGCCCCGTGGGTCCGCCTGCGACCCGCGTCGACCCTCCTCGACGGCGCCGCGCAGACCCGCACGCCCGCGTCCGACTCCGCCGTGGACGACGCCGAGCTGCCGCCCGGCCAGGTGCAGGTCCTCGCCGCCGCGCGCGAGCGCACCCTCGCCTTCGCCGACGTCACCTCCGAGCCCGAGACGCTGCTCGCCGGCGTCGACCAGGAGGTGCTGGCCCCGCTCGCGGTCGCGTGGCGGGCCGACCGCACCGGCCGCAGCGCCCTGGTCGCGGCGGTCGTCGCCGACCTCGACGCCCGCACCAGCGGCCTGGCGATCGTCCAGCCGCGGACCGCGAACATCTTCGGCTCGTCGACCGACGCGCGGATGACCGTGCGCAACGACCTCGACGTGCCCGTGACGGTCCAGCTCGTCGTCACACCGGGCAAGACGTGCCTCGAGGCCCGGCCCGTCGCACCGGTCGACGTGGCCGCGCGCGACGAGGCGAGCGTGGTCGTCCGGTTCGTCGCGCACGCGAACTGCGAGGTCCGGGTGTTCGCGCACCTGGAGACCGTCGACGGTGCACCCGTCTCCTCGCCCGTCGAGTTCAGCGCACGCGTGCAGCCGACGATCGAGGACGTCGGCACGGTCGTCGTCGGGGTCCTGCTGCTCGTCGGGCTGGTCCTCGGCATCGTGCGCACCGTCCGTCGCGGCCAGAGCGCCCGCCGCGGCGCCCGGCTGGAGGCGGAATCCGACGCGCCGACGTCGCTCGGCGTGCTCGGCGGGGTCGCGGACGCGGGCGACGGCGACGCGTCCGCACGGCACACCCCGCCCGTCGGGACCCCGCCCGCGCCGCCCCGACGAGAGGACCCCTCATGAACGGCCCCGGCAGCATCGGACGCGGCGCGGCGCTCATGGCGTCCGGCACCGCCGTCTCCCGGGTCACCGGGCTGCTGCGGATGATGGTGCTGGTCGCCGCGATCGGCGTCACCGGCGAGGCCGCCGATGCGTTCTCCGTCGCGAACAAGCTGCCGAACATCCTGTTCATGCTGCTCGCGGGCGGCGTGCTCAACGCCGTCCTCGTGCCGCAGGTCGTCCGTGCGTACAAGCGCGACGCCGGGCAGGAGTACGTGGACCGGCTGCTCACCCTCGGCTTCGTCGTCCTCGCCGTCGCGACCGTCGTCCTCACGTTCGCGGCGCCGCTCCTGGTGAACCTGTACGCCGACGCCGCCCCCGACCAGATGGCGCTCGCCACCACGTTCGCGTACTGGTGCATCCCGCAGCTGTTCTTCTACGGGGTGTACGCGCTGCTCGGGCAGGTGCTCAACGCCCGCGGCTCGTTCGGCCCGTTCATGTGGGCTCCCGTCGTCAACAACCTCGTCGCGATCGGCGGCTTCGTCGCGTTCCTCGTCGTGTTCGGCGACCCCGCCACGAGCGGCGTCGGGGTCGCGTCGTCGTGGACGAGCGGGCAGGTCGCGCTGCTCGCGGGTGTCTCCACGCTCGGCGTCGTCATGCAGGCTCTCGTGCTGGTGCCGTCGCTGCGCCGCGCCGGGGTCCGCTACCGCTTCCGGTGGGGGCTGCGTGGCTCCGGCCTGGGTCGCGCCGGGCAGGTGGCGACGTGGACCCTCGTCGGCCTCGCGATCGGGCTGCTCGGGAACGTCGTGGTGTCGCGCATCGCGTCGCGCGCGCCGAGCGCGTCGGAGGCGACGACGGTCGCGTCGAACAACGCCTACGACGTCGCGTTCAGCATCTTCATGCTGCCGCACTCGCTCGTCACGGTGTCGCTCGCGACCGCGCTGTTCACGCGGCTGTCGGGGCAGGCGCACGACCAGGACCTCGACGGGGTCCGGTCGACGTTCTCCCACGGGGTCCGCGTCGTCGGGCTGTTCACCGTCGCGGCCGCCGGCCTCCTGCTGGTCCTGGCACGGCCCGTCACCGACATCATCGCGTTCAACTCCCCCGCCGACGCGGTCGACGCGACCGCGCGCGTCGTGCAGGCGATGGTCGTCGGCCTGCCCGCGTTCGGCGCGTGGTCGATGGCGCAGCGCGTCTACTACGCGTACGAGGACGCGCGCGGCATGGTCCCCATCCAGGTCGCGATGGCCGTGGTCGTCGCGGGCGGCGCGCTGCTC
This sequence comes from Cellulomonas fimi, assembly GCF_028583725.1. Taxonomy (NCBI): domain Bacteria; kingdom Bacillati; phylum Actinomycetota; class Actinomycetes; order Micrococcales; family Cellulomonadaceae; genus Cellulomonas; species Cellulomonas fimi. Next base: position 4,467,592 of record NZ_CP110680.1, read on the forward strand.
GTGAGCCTCCTCGCCCCGCCCTCGTGGTGGACCGCGGGCGCCGGTCTCGCGATGAGCGTCTCGTACCTGGTGGGCGCCGTCGCCGCGACCTGGTACCTGCGCCGCCGGCTCGGTCGGGTCGACGGCGGGCGCATCGTGCGTCTGCACGTGCGGGCGCTCGTCGCCGTCGTGCCCGCCATGGCCGTCGCGTGGCTCGCGACGCGGGCGGTCGCGGCGGGGCTGTCCGACGGCCTCGGGCAGTCCGTCGTCGTGTGCGTCGTCGCCGGGGGCCTCGGCGGTGCCACCTACCTCGGGGTGCTGCGGCTCCTGCGCGTCACCGAGCTCGACGGGCTGCTGCGGCCCGTGCTCGCGCGGCTGCGACCCGGTCGCGGCTGAGGTCCGCCCGGGCGGTCGGCCCGGCGGTCCGGCCCGTCGGCGACGGTTCGCCGGCCGTCCCCAGGTCGCCCGGCTCATCCCCGGTGGTCCCGTTCGTCCGGATATCATGCCGGTCTGCCGTGCCGTCCAGGGCCGCCGTCTACCATGCAGGTGACCTCCCCGCGGCCCGCCCCGTAGGGTCGGCGGAGACGGACGGACATGACCACCCGGAGGAGGTGCTGGTGAGCGAGGTCGGACGAGGCACCGTGCTCGCGGGCCGCTACCGCATCGTCGCGCCCGCACCCTCCGACCTCGACGGCGCCAGCGCGTGGCAGGCCACCGACCAGATCCTCGACCGTCCCGTCCGGGTCCGCGTGCTCGAGGCCGGCGCGGTCGCACCCGCGCTCGACGCCGCCCGCCGCGCCGCGCTCGTCACCGACGCCCGCCTGGTCCGCGTGCTCGACGTCGGCACGCACGAGGGCGTCGGCTACGTCGTGTCCGAGCAGGTCACCGGCCCGTCGCTCGCCCAGCTCGTCGCCCGCGCACCCCTCACCCCGGACCAGGCGCGCGCCGTCATCGGCGAGGCCGCCTCCGCGCTCGAGGTCGCCCGACGTCGCGGTGTGCACCACCTCGCGCTGCGCCCGTCCGTCCTGCACGTGAACTCCGACGGGCGCGTGCTGCTCGGAGGGCTCGCGCTCGACGCCGCGCTCCTCGGCACCGCCGGCGGCGACGCGCGTGCGACCACGCGGTCCGACACCGTCGGGCTCGTCCGGCTGCTCTACGCCGCCCTGACGGGCTGCTGGCCCGCCGACGACCGCGCCGGCGGCGGCGACCCGCTGCCCGATTCCCCGCTGCTGGGCGGCCGGCCCGTCCCGCCGTCCGACCTGGTCGCGGGCATCCCCGCCGACCTCGACACCCTCTGCGGCGTGACGCTCGGCCCGCACGACGACGGCCCGCACAGCCCCGGCGAGCTCGTGCGCGAGCTCGAGCCGTGGGGCGAGATCCGCGCCGTCGCGTCCGTGCCCGACACGACCTCCGTCCTCGGGGGTGCCGTCGCGGCCACCGCCGCGCCGTCGATCGCCGACGTCGTCTCGCAGGACACCGAGCCCGTCCGGGTCCAGCGGCAGTCCGTCCGCAGCGCGTTCGACTCGCCGCCGCCCGGGTCGAACCGGCCCGGGACGCCCCCGCCCGCCGCGCCGTCCCGGTCGAGCGCGTTCTCCGCCGCCGGGCCCGGAGCCGTCGCCGCTGGTGCCGGTGCCGCCGCCGGTGCCGCCGCCGGTGCCGGTGCGGCCGCCGGTGCCGGTGTCGCCTCCGGGGCACCCGCCGGTCCGCCGGAGCACGTGGACCCGACCATGCCGCTCCCGCCCGGTCTCGTGACCGCGCCCCCGCCCGGGCCTCGCGGGCCGTACGGCGACGCCTTCGGCGGTCACGATCGCGCCGGGCATGCCGACGGGGTCGAGGCGACGAGCGTCCTGCCTGCCGGCGGGCCGCCGACGGCGGTCGCTCCGCCCGCCGCGACCCCCGGCGCGTTCGCCTCCCACGGTGCGCCCGTGTCACCCGCCGCCGCGTCCGTTCCGCGCGCACCCGTCGGCAGCGTGCCACCCCCGCCGCAGAGCGGCCCCGGCGGCGCCTACGGGTCGGCACCCGTCCGCCGGCCCACGTCGGCGTACCGCGCCGACGGTCCGTACGGTCAGCCCCCGGTGCTCCCGCCCGACGACGGGATCGAGTCGTTCGACGAGCTCGGCTGGGACGAGCCCGTCGCGCCCGAGCGCCGGCGCTTCGACCCCACCAAGCTCGTCCTCGCGATCGTCGCGATCGCCGTCGTCATCGGCGTGGTCATCGCGTTCAGGTCGCTGTTCTCGTCCTTCGGGGGCGACACCGGCGCGCAGCCGGGCGGCGAGGAGACGCAGCAGGAGCAGCCCGCCGAGTCGCCGGCGCCCGAGCAGCCGTCCGAGCAGCCCGGCGAGACGCCCGCCAATGAGGCACCCGCCGGCGCGGCCCCGGTCATCGCGTCGTCCACCTCGTTCGACCCCTCGGACACCGACGGCGAGCACGAGGAGGCCGTCGCCCGCGCCTACGACGGCGACCCGTCGACGTACTGGTACACCCAGACGTACAAGCGGGACGACTTCGCCGGCTTCAAGAACGCCGTCGGCTACATCGTCAACCTGCAGGGCCCGGCGACGCTGTCGAGCGTGACGCTGCACGTCAACGGCACTGGCGGGAACGTCGAGATCCGCAACACGACCGCGGCCGACCCCGGCGGCGGCACGGTCCTCGCGTCCGGTCCGGTCGGCCCCGACACCGTGTTCCAGTTCGACCCCGTCGAGGCGTCGACCGTCGTCGTGTGGATCACGCAGCTCCCCACCGCGGCCGACGGCGGCTTCCGCCTCGAGCTCAACGAGATGTCGCTCGGCTGACCTTCGACGCCACGCGTCTCGCCCGTCGGGACGCGGAACAGAACCGGCCTACGATCGGTTGAGCGAACAGCCCGCTGCCGGCACCCGCCGGCCCGCCGTACCCCAAGGACTCACGTGAGCGACCAGCCCAGCACCGTGCGCGACCTCGTCATCGTCGGATCGGGCCCCGCCGGCTACACCGCCGCGATCTACGCGGCCCGTGCCGGCCTCGCGCCGCTCGTCGTCGCCGGCTCCGTCACCGCCGGTGGCGCGCTGATGAACACCACCGAGGTGGAGAACTTCCCCGGCTTCCCCGACGGCATCCAGGGCCCCGAGCTCATGGACGCCCTGCAGAAGCAGGCCGAGAAGTTCGGCGCCGAGGTCCTGTGGGACGACGCCGTCGCCCTGTCGCTCGAAGGCGACGTCAAGACGGTCACCGTCTCCGGCGGTGAGACGTTCGCCGCGCGCGCCGTCATCCTGTCGACCGGCTCCGCCTACCGCGAGCTCGGCCTGGACGACGAGAAGCGCCTGTCCGGCCGTGGCGTGTCGTGGTGCGCGACCTGCGACGGGTTCTTCTTCCGCGACCAGGAGATCATCGTCGTCGGCGGTGGCGACTCCGCCGTCGAGGAGGCCACCTTCCTGACCCGGTTCGGCAAGCGCGTCACGCTCGTGCACCGCCGCGACCAGCTGCGTGCGTCGAAGATCATGGCCGACCGCGCCGCCGCCGACCCGAAGATCGAGTTCGCGTGGAACTCCGAGGTCGTCGCGATCCACGGCGAGGACAAGGTCACCGGCGTGACCCTGCGCGACACCGTCACGGGCGAGACGCGCGAGCACCCCGCGACCGGCGTGTTCGTCGCGATCGGCCACGTCCCGCGCACCGACCTGCTCGTCGGGCAGATCGAGCTCGACGACAACGGCTACGTCTCGGTGCAGGGCCGCTCGACGCTCACCAACCTGCCGGGCGTCTTCGCCGCGGGCGACGTCGTCGACCACACCTACCGGCAGGCGATCACCGCGGCCGGGTCCGGCTGCGCCGCCGCCCTCGACGCCCAGCACTACCTGGCCGCACTCGGCGACACCGCGCACCACGTCGTCGACCCGGTCCCGCCGACCGTCGCACCCGTCCTCGTCCAGGAGGCCTGATGAGCAACGTCACCGCCGTCACCGACGACACCTTCCAGTCCGAGGTGCTCGACTCCGAGATCCCCGTGATCGTCGACTTCTGGGCCGAGTGGTGCGGGCCGTGCCGCATGGTCGCGCCCGTCCTCGACGAGCTCGCCGCGCAGTACGAGGGCCGCGTGAAGATCGTCAAGGTCGACACCGAGGCGAACCCGCAGGTCACGGCCGACTACGGCATCGTGTCCATCCCGACGCTCAACGTGTACGTCGGCGGTGAGCTCGTGAAGTCCGTCATCGGTGCACGCCCCAAGTCGTTCTACGCGGGCGAGATCGAGGGCGTGCTCGCCGCAGCCTGATCACCGTCGCGTCCGGACGGGCCGCCGACCCCACCCGGGGCGGCGGCCCGTTCGTCGTCCTCCCCTCGGCGGCCGCGCGTCGGGCCGTCCTGGGCGTCCGCGCTCCGTGCACACCCTGCCTGCTGACGGGGGCGCGCCCGGCGATCTGCACCGGATCCGCACGTCTCGGCGGCCGCACCCTGCGCGGGTGCCGCACCGTGACGTGCGACACTGCCGGGATGACCACGCAGCCTGGGCCCCCGCGCGAGACGTCGGGCGGCCACCCCACGTCCTCCGCCGCGGCGGGAACCGGCACGCGGCTCGACCCCTGGCTCTCCGCGTACGCCGCGCGCACGCACGGCATGCGCGCCTCGGAGATCCGTGCCCTGTTCGCCGTCGCGAACCGGCCGGAGGTCGTGTCCCTCGCCGGCGGCATGCCGTTCCTCGAGGGCCTTCCGCTCGACGACCTCGCCGAGCTGGCTGCCCGCGTCGTCGCCACCCGCGGCCTCCAGGCGCTCCAGTACGGATCCGGGCAGGGCGACGAGACGCTGCGCGAGCAGATCCTCGACGTCATGCGGCTCGAGGGCATCGACGCACACCCCGACGACGTCGTTGTCACCACGGGGTCGCAGCAGGCGCTCGACCTCGTGACCCGGATCTTCGTCGACCCGGGCGACGTCGTCGTCGCCGAGGCCCCGTCCTACGTCGGCGCCCTCGGCGTCTTCCGCGCCTATCAGGCCGACGTCGTGCACGTTCCCATCGACGCCCACGGCCTCGTGCCCGAGGCGCTCGAGCAGACGCTCTCCACGCTTGCCGCCGCCGGTCGCACCGTCAAGCTGCTGTACACCGTGCCGAACTTCCACAACCCGGCGGGCGTCTCGCTGTCCGTCGAGCGTCGCCCGCGCGTGCTCGAGATCGCGCAGCGCTACGGCGTGCTCGTCGTCGAGGACAACCCGTACGGCCTCCTCGGCTTCGACAGCGAGCCGCGGGCCGCGATCCGCTCGCTCGACGCCGACGGCGTCGTCTACCTCGGGTCGTTCTCGAAGACCTTCGCCCCCGGCTACCGCGTCGGCTGGGTGGTCGCCCCGCACGCCGTCCGCGAGAAGCTCGTGCTCGCCTCCGAGTCCGCCATCCTCTGCCCCTCGAACGCGTCACAGCTCGCGATCTCCACCTACCTGGCGACGTCCGACTGGCGGGGCCAGATCAAGGTCTACCGCGAGCAGTACCGCGAGCGACGTGACGCCATGGTGTCCGCACTGGCCGAGCACCTGCCCGAGGCGTCGTGGAACGTCCCCGACGGCGGCTTCTACACCTGGGTCCGGCTGCCCGCGGGGCTCGACGCGAAGGACATGCTGCCCCGCGCCGTCACCGCCCGCGTCGCCTACGTGCCCGGCACCGCCTTCTACTTCGACGGATCCGGCGCCGACCACATGCGGCTGTCGTTCTGCTACCCGACGCCGGAACGGATCCGTGAGGGTGTCCGACGACTCGCCGGCGTCGTCGCGGACGAGCGCGAGCTCGTCGAGCTGTTCGGCACCCGCGCCCGCGGCGTGCCGGACAGCGTGCAGTTCCCCGGCCCGGACGTCGCCTGACCGCGCTCCCCCGCACCGTCACCGTGGCCACAGCGTCGACCGCCCACGCGCCGTCGGCCGCGTCGTGATGGCTCTCTCTCAGTTCCACGCCCTCGGAGGACCCACGCCGTGACCATCCCGTCTTCTCCGCGCGTCGCCGTGCTCGCGGGTGGCCTGTCCCACGAGCGTGACGTCTCGCTGCGCTCGGGACGGCGGGTCGCCGAGGCGCTGCGGTCCGCGGGCATCGAGGTCTCGATCCACGACGTCGACGCCGACCTCGTACCGGCGCTCACCGACCTCCGGCCCGACCTGGTCTGGCCGCTGCTGCACGGCGCCTCCGGCGAGGACGGCTCCGTGCGCGACGTGGTGCAGCTGCTCGGGCTGCGCCTCCTCGGCACCGGCCCGCGCGCGAGCCGGGTCGCCTGGAGCAAGCCCATCGCGAAGACCATCGTCGCGCGCGCCGGTCTTGCGACCCCCGAGTTCGTGACCCTGCCGCAGTCGCTGTTCCGTGAGCTCGGCGCCGGTCGTGTGCTGGACGCCGTGGTCGCTCGACTCGGGCTCCCGCTCGTCGTGAAGCCGTCCCGTGGAGGGTCCGCCCTCGGCGTCAACCTCGTCACGTCGGCCGACGACCTGCCCCGCGCGATGGTCGACTGCTTCGCGTACAGCGACACGGCGCTCATCGAGCAGGCGATCTCCGGGACCGAGGTCGCGGTGAGCGTCGTCGACACGGGCGACGGACCCGTCGCGCTCCCCCCGGTCGAGATCGTGACCGACGGTGCCTACGACTACGACGCGCGCTACAACCCCGGACGTGTCGAGTACTTCACGCCGGCGCGGCTCGACGACGACGTCGTCGCGGCCGTGTGCGACACCGCGGTGACCGCGCACCGGGCACTCGGCCTCACGCGCCTGTCGCGCACGGACCTCATCGTCGACGACGCCGGCCGACCGTGGTTCCTCGAGGTCAACGTGGCCCCGGGGATGACCGAGACGTCGCTCCTGCCGCAGGCCGCGGAGGGTGCTGGGCACAATCTTGGGGACTTGTACCGGTCGTTGGTGCTTGCTTCCCTCGCGTGACGAGAAGGGCCGCGGATCAACCGATCCGCGGCCCTTTTCGTCGCTCTCGCCCGGGTGGCCGGGTCAGTTCTTGAGCAGGCCCGGGTCCTCAGGGGCCAGGCTCTCCAGGATGCGGTTGAGATCCTGCACCGACGCGAACTCGACCGTGAGACGACCGCGGGTCTTGCCCAGCGCCACCTTCACGCGCGTCTCGAACCTGTCGGACAGCCGGGCCGCGAGGTCGTCGAGGGCCGCGTTGCGGTCGCCCGCCCGGGGCGCGGCCCGCCGCGCCGGCGTCGCACCATCGACGCCCAGCGCGACGATCTCCTCCACGGCCCGCACGGAGAGTCCCTCGGCCACGATCCGCTGAGCCAGCCGCTCGATCGCCGCGCCGTCGCTCAGACCGAGAAGCGCACGTGCGTGACCCGCCGACAGCACGCCCGCCGCGACCCGCCGCTGGACGAGCGGCGGCAGCTTCAGCAGGCGGAGGGTGTTCGAGATCTGCGGACGCGACCGGTGGATGCGCGTCGCGAGCTCCTCGTGCGTGCAGCCGAAGTCGTCCAGCAGCTGCTGGTATGCGGCCGCCTCCTCGAGCGGGTTGAGCTGCGCACGGTGCAGGTTCTCCAGCAGCGCGTCACGCAGCAGGTCCGAGTCCTCGGTGTCCCGCACGATCGCCGGGATCGAGTCCAGCCCGGCCGCCTGGGTGGCGCGCCAGCGGCGCTCGCCCATGATCAGCTCGTAGCCCTCGTCGACCGCACGGACGACGACCGGCTGCAGCACGCCGATCTCACGGATCGACCCGACCAGCTCCTCGAGCGCGTCCTCGTCGAAGACGGTCCGCGGCTGGCGGGGGTTCGGGCGGATGGACGCGACGGGCAGCTCGGCGAAGCGCGCACCCGGCACAGGAACCAAGCCGTCGACGTCGGCACCTGCGGTACCGGCAGCGGGGACGCCGTTCGACGATGCGGCACCGGTCGCCGGCTCACCGCCGCCCGACGCCGACGGCGGACCGCTACCGTCGGTCGCCTGGCCGTTCGCCGCCGCCTGGCCGTTCGTCGGTCCGTCCGACCCCGCCCTCTGACCTGTGGGCGCCCCCGTGCCGTCGACCCCGGCGACGCCGTCGCGCACCAGCGCTGCGGCGTTCACCGCACCGTCGGACGCCGCACCGTTGGGCGCCGCGCCGGTCGACGTACCGGTCCCGTTGGCCGCGCCGGCGCCGCCGGCCGTCTCTGCGGCGTCCGGAGCAGTCGTGTCCGGAGCAGTCGTGTCCGCGGCCTGGTCAGCCACGGCGGTCCCCGTCGCGTTCCCGTTCTCGCGCTTCGCGTCAGGGAAGAACACGTCGACGGGACGCTCACCCGTGGGCCGCTGCCCGTCGAGTCCGGTCGGGATGAGGGCCCCGAGACCCCGGCCGAGACCGCGTCGCTTCTCGCTCACTGCTCCTCCTGGTGTGCGGCCATGACCGGCTCGCCGTGGTTCTGCTCGTGCGTCGCGGCGCCGTCGTCCGCCGAGTACGACCCGCCGTCCACCGCGGACGTCGTCCGGTCACCGTGCCCGTGCGTGACCGCGTCGACTGCCACGCTCGCCGACGCCACGCCCTCCGTCCCGTCGGTGGACCCCACCGTCGTCCCAGCGCCACGCTCGGCGATCTCACGCGCCGCCTCGAGGTACGCCAGCGCGCCCGAGGAGCCGGCGTCGTACGTCATCACGGTCTGCCCGTAGCTCGGTGCCTCCGAGATCCGGACGGACCGCGGGACGGTGGTCCGCAGGGTCCGGTCGGGGAAGTGCGTCCGAACCTCCTCCGCCACCTGCTGCGCGAGATTCGTGCGCGCGTCGTACATCGTCAGCAGGATCGTGGAGACGTGGAGGTCGGGGTTGAGGTGGGCCTGGATCAGCTGGATCGACTTGAGGAGCTGGCTCAATCCCTCGAGTGCGTAGTACTCGCACTGGATCGGGATGAGCACCTCGCGCGCCACGACGAACGCGTTGACCGTGAGCAGGCCGAGGCTCGGCGGGCAGTCGACGAACACGTAGTCGATCGGCTCGAGCCCCTGCGTTGACCGCCACTCGAGGTAGCGGTCGAGGGCGTTCCGGAGGCGCGTCTCGCGCGCCACCATCGAGACGAGCTCGATCTCCGCGCCCGAAAGATCGATCGTCGCCGGCAGGCACCACAGGTGGGGGACGTCGGGACTCTCCTGCACCGCCTCCTCGATCGGGGCACCGTCGACCAGGACCTCGTAGATCGACGGCGTCCCCGCCCGGTGCTCGATCCCGAGCGCCGTCGACGCGTTCCCCTGCGGGTCGTTGTCGAGGACCAGGACGTTGAGACCGGCCTGCGCCAGCGCGGCCGCGAGGTTGACGGTGGTGGTCGTCTTGCCGACGCCGCCCTTCTGGTTCGCCACCGTGATGACCCGCGTCGCGGCAGGTCGCGGGAAGCGTCGACCACGCAGCTCGATACGACGGCGTGCGTCCAGCTGCAGCTCGGCCATCAGCGGTGTCTCGGCGTCCGCCTGCGGAAGGCTGTTCACGAGCGCGGCGCGTCGGTGCTCGTCGGTGTCGGCGTGGTGGATGGGGTCACCGCTGTCGCGCAGCGACGCGTGGTCTGAGTTCACGTGCAGGTCGTCGTCCTCATCGAGCGCCGGGGCGCGGTCGTCGAGACCGCGGGAATCACCGGCCTCTGCACCCTCGTCCGCGCGACCGCCGTCGTCTGGTCCGACCGGGGTGTGCATGGGCTCCACCGCGTCAGGTCCGGCGGTCGCCGGTCCGGCGTCATGGGCGACGCCCGTCGCAGCGAGGCTGCCCACCGATTCTCCCCCATCGGGGGTGGTCTCCGTGACCACCGTCGGGGTGGTCTGCAGGGCCGCGTCCTCTTGCTCGCCCGACCCCGGGTGCGAGGTCTCGCTCGTCGGCGTCACGTCCTGGAAGATCCGCACGGCGTCGCCGCCGGCCAGACCAGCCGTTTCACGTGAAACCGCGCCCGCCACCTCCGCGTCGTCGCCAACCTCGGAGCCGCGAGCACTTCGTCCGCCCGCATCAACAGCACCTCCGGCTGCGTGCGCGGACTCACCATCGGCGTGAGTCGCCTCGCCGTCGGTGTGCGCGGTCGTCTCGTCTCCGTGAGCAGCCCCGCCGTCGGCGTAGGCAGTACCGCCGTCAGCCTGAGGACTGATGGCGTCGGGGTGAGCGGCTCCTCCGTCAGTGCGAGCGGTACCGAAGACTGGGCCGTCGGTGTCACTCACCCTCTCCGCAGCTGTTTCACGTGAAACGGGCTGCGCCGGCTGTTCCGACGGCGTCATGCCGCTTGATGCACTGCGCGCCCCCTCCAGGAACGACGCTGGCTCGCCAGGCAGTTCCGATGATCCTTCCCCCGGGGTACTCCCAGCAGAGATCGGGGACGATTCGGCGGCGCTTGCGGGCGAAGCGGCACTCTCTCCACCGTCGCCAGGCGGAGACGTAGGCGGGGTCGACCAGTCCTGCGAACCGTTGCCCATTCCCCCGACGCGGTGCTCACCCGCGGGTTCCGCCGCGGCGACCTGGGGCTCCGCGTCGTCGGGCGACCCGTTGTCAGGGGTCCATCCGGGCGATGCGGCCCCATTGACGCTGAACGGGCTCGACGGAGGCATCAGCCCTGGCTCCGCCGAGACCGGCTCCGCCTTGCGCTTCTTCCTACCGAACACCCGCCACCTCCCGTACGACCCGGACGACTCGCGTGGGTTCGACTCCGGCGATCGTCGGCGCCACCACAACCTGGGCAACGCCGGCCCCCCACTTCTTCCCGATGCTCTTGGCGTCTTGCACTTCCTGCTCGGCCTTCTCGCCCTTGAGCGCGACGAGCACCCCGCCGGCACGCAGCATGGGGAGGGCCATCCTGTAGAGCTTGTCGAGGGACGCCACGGCACGTGCAGTGACCGCGTCGGCGATCAAGCGGCCATGGACGTCCTGCGCCCGGTTCCGCTCGACCACGACGTTGTCGAGCCCAAGCCGCTCGGCCACCTCGGTCAGCCAGTCGGTGCGACGCTCCATGGGCTCCAGCAGGACGACTTCACACTGGGGACGCATGGCTGCGACGACGACGCCCGGCAGGCCTGCGCCACTTCCAAGATCGACGATCCGTCCGCGCTCAGGGAGGAACGGCACCACCGCGGCGGAGTTCAGCAGGTGCCGCCCCCACAGGCGCGACACCTCACGGGGCCCCACGAGTCCACGGAGGACGCCTTCATCCAGGAGCATCGAGTGGAACCCGTTGACGGCCGGCCACGCGTCGCCGAAGAACTGCTGGACAACGGGATCCCCCGTGAGCGGGTCCTTGTCGGCTGCCACGTCGGGGGCATCTCCCGTCACTGCATCCCCCGTTTCACGTGAAACAAAGCGGTCGGACCGCGGCCAGTGCTAGCCGTGAGGGCCACCTCCAGGCAACCGGGAAAAGCCCCTCTGCCGTCGGCGACGCCCCACCGTACCGTGAGCCCCGACACGCCTCCGCGCCATACACAGGCGGGTCGCCAACCGGTCTGCGACATCCCGCGCGACACGCCGACGGCTCGAAACAGCAGGCTCCGTGAGGCCCTCTGCCGGGACGTGAGTGCGCCCTCCACACGTCGACCGCTCCCGGCAACGACTGGTCCATCCGAGTGCTCGTCGACACCACCGCGGCCAGGCATCCGACGCTGTTACGCCGTGCCCGCGCTGGCTGGGCTGTCTTGTTCGACGTTGTACCGCCCGGCCGCCTCCCTTTGCGCCCGCCGACCTACCGTCGGCAGGCGCTGCTCCTCGGTAGAGACCGTGAGGAGCCCTCGCCCGACGTGGACGCCGCTCGCACCAGCAAAGGTGGCGGGTGCGACCTGATCCTCGCGCTCGCCAACAACGCCGCGGCAATCGTCGCGCCGCCAACAACGTCGCGCCCCACCCGAATGCGGGCCGCTGTTCCACGTGAAACCCCGTCAATCGGGGTTGCGGTCATCCCCTCCGCCCCGCGGCCGCTCGGGGCTTGCCCGACACCTCGCGCGCAACCCTTCCGCTGCGACCGCTCCATGAGAGAGCGAGCATGCCCATGCCAGCGTGAGTCACGCAGCCGCGCACCCCGGACTCGCGCTACGTCCATGCCACCCCCGCGCTGTCTCGCTGCTACGTCGGCTCGTGTCCGGACACCCTCGCACTGACCGGCACTCCGGCCGACGCTCTGCGCGGATCGACCTCCTGTCCGTCAACCACGCCCGCGCGCCGGGGTGCGGCGCTTGTCGCGGCACATTCGAGGCCTCTCATGTCGGCGCCTCTTCGGAGGCCGGATGCAGGAAGCTGTGAGGCGCAAGCCGGCAGCCGGAAGCCAGGAGCCGGAAGCCAGGAGCCGGAAGCCGGATGCCAGGAACAGGAGCCGGAAGCCGGAAGCCGGAAGCCAGGAGCCACGAGCCAGGAGCCACGAGCCACGAGCCACGAGCCACGAGCCACGAGCCACGAGCCACGAGCCACGAGCCACGAGCCAGGAGCCAGGAGCCAGGAGCCATCGTTCATCAACTCGGGCACTCTCACGGCCGCGCCTGCTCATGCCGTTGCCCCGAGCCGGCGCGCCACCGACCTCGTCATGCCGATTGCATACCGCACGCGCGTGCTCGTACGACCCACACGAGTTGGCATCAGAGCTCGGAACGTCGCCCGAGTGACCTGAGGGACACCGTGCGTCCAGGCATCGGGCCGCTGGACGCGGTGCAGACATGGTCGTCCGCTCCCGGCGCACTCAATGGAGACCGCCCGTTTCACGTGAAACAGCGGACGAAGGTAGCGCCGCCGAGCACGTGAACGCGCGTCGAGCGCTCGGCGTGCGTCTGGGTGCGGTCGGCACCGCGCTGCCGGCACGAGGTCCCGGGGTGCTCCGCCGTCAGCGATCCCTTAGCACGCCTCGGACCTCGCGCTAGTCCACGGAGCGACCCGCCTCGCCCTGCCAACGACGGCCGGCCAGCTCGCGCACGTCCCCACTAGCCGCCCGCAGCACGTTCCCGATCCCCGACATCTGGGCCGCCCTGCGGGATTAGCAAGCGGGGGGCAACAGCCCTCGACGGGCTAGACGGAACGGCGGCCCCCACTCCAACCGACGCGCGCGTACCCGCACACAGGAGACGGGGCTGCGGCACCGCCTCCCTCCAGGGTGCGGACCCGTCGACGGCTCGACAGGTGCTGGCACCCGCATCCCGGGCCGAGAGCTCGACGCGGAGCGACCGAGACAAGGCGCTCGGGCGTGAGCGACTCGATCAAGCCCCGCGAGGCGATGGTCGCCTCGAACCGGACCACCGGTGGTGATGAGCGCGGCATTCGCTACGGAGTAGCGAAAGGCGCGTCGACCACCACGCCGCACCCGACTGGTCCCGCGCCTGGACACGCACGGCCCCGCCAGGGCCCACTGGCGTTTCACGTGAAACGCGCCGAGCGCGGTCGCTGATGTTCGCCTCCCCCGAGCCGATGGGCTCCCATCGGGTCGATGCGCAAGAGGCGGGCGCGGCTCCCACTGCTTTCGATCAGGGCGCCCCGACTACTCAGGAGGTTCGCCTCCTCCTCTCGGCGTCATACACCCTGACTTGGACGTGCGGCCCGCCCAGTTCCACGACACGGCATGGTGCTCGGCGGCACAGCCCACGAAGGCGTCTGGGAATCCGCGACCGCGGCACGTTGGGTCGAAGACGGGACGCGCATCTGGCCGACCGTGCGAGAGCGGGTGTTTCACGTGAAACCGAGGCGCACCGCAGGCCTGGCGGCATGCGGTGCCGGCGGCAATGTCGAGGTGTTCGCCCAGGGCCGCGGCCGATCAACGCGTCGAGCGTTGACGAGTCAGCCTCGTCAGCGTCCACGCCGGCCGCGCGAGCCAGCCATCGACCACACCGCAACCCGCTCATGGGGCGCGGCCGTCCACGTCTGCTCGCGCGTGGGTGAGGTCGGGGGCCTCCCAGGCCAGCACGCCGTCCCCCGCAGGTGGGCAGTCCGTGGGTTCTGCGCAACCAGGCCGACGCCCGGCGAGTGGTCGCCCGACCTGCTCGGTCAGCGCGACCACCTCACCGTCGGCGGAGGCCGAATCACGTTGCCCGACGCGACCGCGCACCCGTGGGTGCGCCGGTCGCGCGACGGGACGTCGCGCACAGGGATCCGGGGACCGGTCCGGCAAGGTTCTGCTTGCGAGGGCGGCTGGCGCGTAGCCCACACCTGTGCGCGTCTCGGGGGACCTGCGAGCATTGCGAGCTGGGCACAGTTGTGCGCGCGGTGCTGAGATCCGCAAACGCCGGCCCTCACCGAGGTCCGGAACCGTGTGCCAGGCGCCCTGAGTTCGACGACGCCGAGCCCACATTGCCTAGGTCCGGACCATGTCGGTGGTGCCGAGGTGCGCAGCCGAGCCGTCGCACTGAAGTCCGCAACCGCGAGGCCGCATCTCTCGGTCCGGAACCGCGAGTCTCTAGGGCCGAGATCCGCAGCCGACGCGTGATGCTGAGGTCCGGAATCGCGAGTGCGAGTTGCTCGCTCCGGAAGGGCGAGTCTGTAGCTTCGAGGTCCTGAGGCGTGATGCTGGGGTCTGAAACCACGAGGGCTGCACGCCGACGACGGCTAGGCATGCTTGGCCGCGATAGACGTGCGCCGTCGGCCCATCCGCCGAAACGCGACAATGTGCCGAGATTGGCACGCGCGTACGCGTATCGCGCTCACGCTCGGGCACGTTGTACAACGGCTTCCAGAGAACTGAGACCAGGCCTCTGGCTTGTAGCGCGAACCGCTCATCAGACGGCTAACGGGGCGCGAACTGCTGCCATCCGGCGCCCGACTCAGAGCCACCTCGTCATCGCCTGGCGTTCCTGATCGGGAAAGGCCCTCGACGGATCCGGTCCGGTGTTCCACGTGAAACAGAAGCGTGCACGCCGACAGGACCGCCCTGACTTCTGGCTCGACGGTCGGTTCGGCTCGCCTGCACAGCGATTCCGTGCAGCGTTCCCATCTGACTCCCGCGAGTTCGCGACGCAGCATGCTCCGCGGTCGGTGCTCGTGCCGGTGCTCGTGCTCGTGCTCGGCGCTTGCCTCTTGGCCTCTTGGCCTCTTGGCCTCTTGGCCTCTTGGCCTCTTGGCGCTTGATGCTCGGATCTCGAATCTCGGCGGTGGGCACGATTCACTCAGCGTTCTCTCGCCGAATGAATGGCGGGGACGCCGACGTCGTCTCACGGGACCGGTACCCATCTCCGACCAGGTGGAGATGGACGCCGCGTGAGGGCGGCTCGTGGGCTCGCGACGGCCGCGCCCCGCATGTGCGACAGTGCGCTCCGACCGCGCGGCCGACTCCCGGTCGACCGCCAGCGCAACGGCGGACCGCGGACGGCGGAGGCGGACGGCGGACGGGGACGGGGACGGCGGACCACTGTTTCACGTGAAACACGCACCGACGGGCCACTCGATCACGCGCTGTCAACTACCACTTCGCCGCGCATCGACGAGTCGCCTGCAGGCGTCCGGCGTCGAAGCCGGGGAGGGATTGTCCGCCGGCCGACGGCCAGACGACGCTCGCGCGCAGAAGCGCTGAGACGGCAGAGCCGACAAAGACGACGAGGGCGGGACGACCGATCGTCGTCCCGCCCTCGTCGAACACTCCCCCGGGTCAGGCCGGGCGGATCACCACGTGGCGATCGGGCTCGACGCCCTCGGAGTCGCTGGACAGGCCCGCGGCGGCGACAGCGTCGTGCACGACCTTCCGCTCGAACGGATTCATCGCGGTGAGGGACACCGGCGCCCCGGACTTCTGGACGCGCGCGATGGCCTCCTCCGCGACGCTCACGAGCTCGGCACGACGCGCCGCGCGATACCCCGCCACGTCGAGCATGAGCCGGCTGCGCTCACCGGTCCGCGTCTGCACGGCGAGGCGCGTGAGCTCCTGCAGCGCGTCGAGCACCTCACCGTCGCGGCCGGCGAGACGACGCAGCGAACGGTCCTCGGGGTCTTCGGAGACGATCTCGACGGCCGCCCGGCCGTGGTCGATGTCGATGTCGATATCGCCGTCGAGGTCGGCGATGTCGAGCAGCTCCTCGAGGTAGTCCGCGGCGATCTCGCCCTCTTCCTCGAGGCGCTTGGTGCTGGTGGACTCGACCGCTTCGTCGGGCGAGCTCGGGCTCATGAGGTCTCTCCGATCGTCGACTGGGATGTCGGCTGGTGGTGGGGACGGGCTCTACGACCGCGCAGGGCCGTCGGGACCGGCTCCGTCGCCACCCGCACCGCCCTTCGCGTCGCGAGAGGACTGCTGTCGGGGCGTGCCGCCGCCTGCGGCCTTCGTGCCACCGGACGCGGCCGGGCCGGTCTTGCCGGCACCCGGCTTCGAACCGCCGGACTTGGCCGGGCCACCCTTCGGCGCGCCCCCCTTCGGCGCCGTGCCCTTGGGCTTGCTGCCCGCACCCGTCGTCGCCGCTCGCGAGGTGCTGGCGGTACCTGCGGGCGGCGCGTCGTCGTCGGCCGTGGTGGCGTCCGGGCCTTCGACGCGCGGGGACGCACCGGCGACACCCTTGGCCCGGTCCTTGCGCTTCGGCTGCTGGCGCTGCCCGCGCGGCTTCTCCTCGATCACGGCTGTGGCGGTGGTCGGCTCCTCCAGCGTGATGCCTCGCGACGCAGCCCGGCGGGCCTTGCGCTCCTTCATGAGGCGCTCCGCCTCGGAGCCGGGGGCGGGCATCCGGCGGATCGTGTAGAACTGCTGGCCCATCGACCACAGGTTGGTGGTGGTCCAGTAGATGAGGACACCGATCGGGAAGTTCACACCGGAGAACGCGAAGATGAGCGGCAGGACGTACAGCAGGACCTTCTGCTGCTGCGCCATGGGCCCCTGGAGGGCGGCCGGCGGCATGTTCTTCATGGTCAGCTGGCGCTGCGTGAGGAACGTCGTCGCGGACATCGCGATGATGAGGACGACGGTGACGACCCGGATGTGCCAGTTGTCGCCGGCGGTCATGAACGTGCCGGACAGCGGCGCGCCGAAGATGGTCGCCGCCTCGGCCTGGGCGGCGAGCTCCGGCGTCATGGGCCCGATCGGGTCGTAGGTGCCGGCGGCGATGCGCGGCAGCTCGATCAGCACGCGGAAGAGGGCGAAGAAGATCGGCGACTGGAGCAGGATCGGCAGGCAGGACGCGAACGGGTTCGTGCCGTGCTTGCGGTAGAGCTCCATGGTCTCGCGGCTCATCGCCTCACGGGACGCGGGGTCGGTCTTCCCCTTGTACTTCTTCTGGATGGCCTGCATCTCGGGCGCGAGCAGCTGCATGCCGCGTGACGCCTTGATCTGCTTGAAGAACAGCGGGATCAGCAGGATCCGGATCACGATCACGAGACCGACGATCGACAGTCCCCAGGCAGCGCCGCTCTCGGGGTTCAGCCCGAGGGTCGTGAACAGGGCGTGGAACTGGACCATGATCCAGGCCACGACGGTCATGATCGGACTGAGCAGTCCGTCGAACCACGACATCCGGGGGCTCCTCGGAGGGGATCAGTGCGTGGACGGAGCCACGTCAGGGTGACGGTGAAGACGGTGGTGGTGGTGCGGGGGCCGCGCCGGTGGAACGTCGTCGACGCCGCCGGGGTTCCAGGGGTGGCACCGCAGCAGGCGCCGGACGGCGAGCCACGAGCCGCGCAGCAGCCCGTGACGGGTCACCGCGATGACGGCGTACTGCGAGCAGGACGGGTAGAAGCGGCAGGTGGGCGGCGTCATCGGCGAGATGAAGCGCTGGTACCCCCGCAGGAGGAGCAGCACGAGCTGAGCCGGGAGGCGCACGGCACCGCGGACCACTGATCGCCAGGTCATGGGACGACTACGCCTGCGTCGAGCGGCGGGACGTCCGCCGCAGGGCGGTCGCGAACGCCGAGTCGAGGTCGACACCCAGGCGCGCGTACTCGGCGGTGGCCGCCGGGGGCAGCGCCCGCACCACGACGCCCGCGTCTGCCGGCCAGGTGTCGAGCCGGGCGCGCACGAGCTCGCGCAGCCGACGCTTGACGAGGTTGCGGCGCACCGCGGTGCCCACGGCCTTGGACACGACAAGACCGACCACGGGACCGGAGGGTCCGAGGTCGGTCTTGGTCGTCAGGTGCACCACGAGGGTGTCCCGGCCGCTGCGCGCACCACGGCGCACCGCCTGCTCGAAGTCGGCAGCGCGGCGCATCCGGTGCGCGGCGGGCAGCACCGGCGCTGGCGTCAGGCCGAGAGCTCCGCGCGACCCTTGCGGCGACGGGCCGCGAGGATCGCGCGACCCGCGCGGGTGCGCATGCGCAGACGGAAGCCATGCGTCTTGGCGCGGCGCCGGTTGTTCGGCTGGAACGTGCGCTTGCTCACGAGAGTCTCCACTACATCCGGGTTGGGCCCCGCGCGTGAGCGCAGGACCTGGGTCTGTCTGCCGAGCTCGACTGCTCCAAGGACACGCACGCGGCGTGTGGCGTCAGGGCGCGCCAGCAGGAGCCATCAGGAAGGCTGGACAACGGTACGCCGCCCCGTCGCGGCCGGTCAAATGGGCGTGAGCGCCACGTCTGCCGGTCGGAACCCTACCCGGACGCCTGGTGAGGTCACCCGGCAGGACGCCTCCCCCGGCGCGTCGCCGCGGGCTAGCATCGTTCGTCGTCGCCGTGCCTGTGGACGTCGTGGACCGTCCCATGTGGAGAGGTCCGCCTCGACACGTCACGGCCGGCGCACCACGGCCCGGCGTCGTGCCGTCACGAAGTCCGCCGGGCGACCGCGCACAGGTGTGGACAACTATGTGGACAACGGGGGCCGTGCGAGACTCGACCACTCCACGATCGATCAGCTGAGGTAGGACG